>JAXDPE010000001.1:0-29570 GCA_034668565.1 Sphingomonadales bacterium
CGTCGGCATAAAGGTCGACGGCGGGATCGTGGCGCGGGACATAGGCGACAGGATAGTCGCGGCAACCGACGCAGCCGCTGCCGAGCTCGCCGACGATCACCGGCTGCTGGGCGGCGCGATATTCGGCCTGCTGGGCCTGCGCCCAGTCGGGGCCTTGATAGGGAACGAGGTCGGCGTGGAACTCGTCTTCCGCCTCGTTGAAATATGCGGGATTGATCTCGGCGATGGCGGATTTGCCGAGCGTTATCCCAAGCGCTGCGCCGAGGATCGAGAGGCCGGCCATGATCGGGAGCGTCGTCGAAACGGGCATTCTGATACTCCTCACTCGGCCCTCCCCTCCCTTGCTCCGACTAAACCCGCGACCGCGCCGGGCTGTTCCCGCCCCCCGTCCCATCCCTGGTCACCTCCCCTCTTGCGATTCGGCGCCAAAGGGTGGAACGCTGGCCGGATTGAGCGCGGACGCGCTTCAACGCGGCTCGCGCCTTGGAACGGCAAGGAGAGACGCATGCCCGACAGACCGGTAGGCACCAGGACGATCGCCCTCGTTGGACCCGGGGGAGCGGGAAAGACCAGCCTCGCCGAGGCCCTGCTCTTCGCCGCCGGCGCGGTCGACCGCCAGGGCAGCGTCGACGCCGGCACCAGCGTCGGCGATTCGAGCCCGGAGGCGCGGCAGCGCGCCGGCTCGACCGAATTGAACCTGATGCACTTCCAATTCCTCGGCGACCGCTTCGCGATCCTCGACTCGCCGGGCTCGGTCGGCTTCAGCGCCGACGGGGCGCTGGCCGTCGCCGCCGCCGATCTCGCCATCGTCGTGGTCGATCCCGACACCGACCGGGCCATCCTCGCCGAGCCGGCTTTGAGGCAGCTCGAGTCGCTGGGCATTCCCCACCTCATTTTCGTCAACAAGATCGACCAGGCCCGGGGCGGGATCCGCAACCTGCTCGAAGCGCTTCAGCCGATGAGCTCGTCGCCCCTCGTCGCCCGCCAGATCCCGATCCGTGAAGGAGAAAAGGTCACCGGCTTCGTCGACCTCGCGCTCGAGCGCGCGTTCAAATACCGGCCCGGCAAGCCTTCCGAGCAGATCGACATCCCCGCCGAGCTCGCCGACCGCGAGAAGGGCGACCGCTTCCATATGCTCGAACAGCTCGCCGACCATGACGATGCCTTGCTCGAGCAATTGCTGATGGACGAGGCGCCGGACCAGGCCACGATCTTCGCCGACATCGCCCGCGAGACGAAGGAGAATCTCGTCGTGCCGGTGCTGTTCGGATCGGCGCTGAACGGCTTCGGGGTGCGGCGGCTGATGAAGGCGCTTCGCCACGACGCGCCGGCCCCGGAGGCGGCGGCCGCGCGCCTCGGCGCGGAGGGCGGCTGCGCCTTCGTGTTCAAGGTCTCGCACGGCGGCAATATGGGCCGGCTGGCGCTGGCCCGGGTGTTCGGCGGGCCGCTCAGCGAAGGCGCCGAGCTCAAGAGCAGCGGCGGCGAGACGGTTCGGGTCGGGACCCTGTTCGCGATGCAGGGCGAGAAGCCGTCAAAGCTCGGCAAGGCGGCGGTCGGCGACGTCGTCGCCATCGCCAAGGCCGAGGGGGTCAATTGCGGCGAGTGGCTGGGCGCGGGCGGCAGGAAGCCGGAACTGGCTTTGCCTTCCTCCAACTATGCGCTCGCCATCGCCACCAGCGACCGCAAGGACGACGTCCGCCTGTCGACCGCGCTCCACAAGCTGGTCGAGGAGGATCCCTCGCTCGACTGGGAGCAGGACGAGGCGCTCCATGAGACCCGCCTGAAGGGCATCAGCGACGAGCATCTCAAGGTCACCCTGGCCCGGCTCAAGCGCCGCTACGGGGTCGCCGTGGACGCGCATCCGCCGGTCGTCGGCTACAAGGAATCGATCCGCAGGCCGGTGACGCAGCGCGGGCGCCACAAGAAGCAGTCGGGCGGCCACGGCCAGTTCGGCGACGTCGTCATCGAGATCAGGCCCCTCGGCCGCGGCGAAGGCTTCAAGTTCGACGAGAAGATCCACGGCGGCACCGTGCCGCGCCAATATATCCCCGCCGTCGAGCAAGGCGTTCGGGACGCTCTCGGCAAGGGCCCGCTCGGCTTCCCGGTGGTCGACGTCGCTGTAACCCTCGTCGACGGCAGCTATCACACGGTCGACAGCTCCGAGCTCGCCTTCCGGACCGCGGGGCGGATCGGGATGAGCGAGGCCCTGGCGCAGGCGCAGCCGCATCTGCTGGAGCCGGTGCACAAGGTCAAAGTGGTGACCCCCTCCTACGCCACTTCCCGGGTAACCTCCGCGATCGCCAGCCGGCGCGGGCAGATGCTCGGCATGGACAGCCGCCCCGGCTGGTCGCGCTGGGATGTCGTCGAGGCCCTTGTCCCGGAAGCCGAGCTCCAGGGGCTCGACGCCGAATTGCGGTCGGTGAGCCAGGGCCTGGCCAGCTACGAATCCGAGTTCGACCATCTCTCCGAGCTCAACGGCAAGCTTGCCGAGGATGTGGTCCAGAAGGTGCTCGAGCCGGCTTGAGGACAGGCCGTCATCGCGAGCGGAGCGAAGCAATCCAGTGCGGCCTTCGACGCCCGCTGGATTGCTTCGTCGCTTCGCTCCTCGCAATGACGGTGAGTGTGGCTTGACCCCGGCCCCGCAATCGCCTTCCTAGGCGCCTGACGCAGCCGAGGAGCGCTTTGTGGCCAGACGCCTGACCTATTACATCCTCGCCGGCCTCGTGCTCGGGATCGCCGTCGGCTGGGCGATCAACGCGTCGGTCGACGACGGCTCGCCGGAGTCGGCGGAGCGGCTGAAGACGATCGCCGGCTATTTCTCCATCCTGACCACCGTCTTCCTCAACCTCATCAAGATGATCATCGCGCCCCTGGTCCTGTCGACCATGGTCGTCGGAATCGCCCATATGGGCGACACGTCGGCGCTGGGCCGGGTCGGACTGAAGGCGTTCGGCTGGTTCGTCTGCGCAAGCCTCGTCTCGCTTAGCCTCGGCCTCATCCTGGTCAACGCGCTCGAGCCCGGAGTCGGCCTGGCCCTCGCTATCCCGCCCGCCGACGCGGCCAGCGGGGTCGACCGGTCCGCCTTCGATCTCGCCAAGTTCATCGCCCACATCTTCCCGCAGTCGATGGTGAAGGCGATGGCGGAGAACGACATCCTCCAGATCGTCGTCTTCTCGCTTTTCCTCGGGGTCGCGATCACCGCGGTCGGCGAGGCGGCGCGGCCGCTGGTCCGGGCGCTCGAGGCTTTGGTCAAGGTGATCCTCCAGGTCACCGACTATGTGATGCGCTTCGCCCCGGTCGCCGTCTTCGCCGCCGTCACGGCCAGCATCGCCGAGCGCGGGCCGTCGATCCTCGCGACCTACGGCTATTTCATGGGCAGCTTCTACACCGGGCTCGCCATCCTGTGGGCGCTACTGATCGGAATCTGCTTCCTGATCGTCGGCAAGCGGACCCGGCTGCTGGTGCGCTACATCCGCGATCCGATCGTGCTCGCTTTCTCGACCGCCTCGTCGGAGGCCGCCTTCCCCCGCACCCTGGAGGCGCTCGACCGCTTCGGGGTGCCGCCGCGGATCGCCAGCTTCGTGCTTCCCTTGGGCTATTCGTTCAACCTCGACGGCTCGATGATGTACATGACCTTCGCGTCGATCTTCATCGCCCAGGCCTATGGCATCGACCTGAGCCTGACCCAGGAGATCGCGATGCTCCTGACGTTGATGATCACCTCGAAGGGCGTCGCCGGAGTGCCCCGCGCAAGCCTCGTCGTGATCACCGCCACCTTGTCCCAGTTCAAGATCCCGGAAGCGGGCATCCTGATGATCCTCGCCGTCGACCATTTCCTCGACATGGGCCGATCGGCGACCAACGTCGTCGGCAATGCGGTGGCGGCGACGGTGGTGGCCAAATGGGAAGGCCAGCTCGACCCGGCCGAGCCGGCGGACGTCGAGCCCCCCCACGCCCCAGCCCACATCGCTCCGCCGCGGCCGGGCGAGGAGAGGTTCTAGAATTCCTCCCCGACATTTGTCGGGGAGGGGGACCAGGCGAAGCCTGGTGGAGGGGTTCTTGCTGACTTCGAAGACCCCCTCCACCGCGCTTCGCGCGGTCCCACTCCCCCGCAAAAGCGGGGAGGAATTCTCCTGCTAGCCGAACGGCCGGTCGATGCTCGGCGGCGGGATCGAGAACCAGCGCGGGCCGGTCGCTGTCATGTATAGGCAGTCTTCCAGCCGGATCCCGAACTTGCCCGGCAGATAAATCCCCGGCTCGTTCGAGAAGCACATTCCCGGCTCCAGCGACGTCGCCTCGCCGTGGACGAAATTGACCGGCTCATGGCCCTCCAGTCCGATGCCGTGGCCGGTGCGGTGGGAGGTGCCGGGGAGCTTGTAGCCGGGGCCGTAGCCGAGGCTCTCGTAATAAGAGCGCACCGCGTCGTCGACGCTCCCGGCCGGGCGGCCGAGACGGGCCGCGGCGAAGGCGATGTCCTGGCCCCGGCGCATCTGGCTCCAGACCTTGCGCTGCTCCGCGCTGGCCTCGCCGAAGACGAAGCTTCGCGAGATGTCGGACTGATAGCCGTGGACGGTGCAGCCGCAGTCCATCAGCACCACCTCGCCCTTGCGAACCTGCTGGGGCTTGCCGCTGCCGTGCGGATAGGCGCTCGCCTCGCCGAGCAGGATGAGAGCGAATTCGGGAGTGCCGCCGAGCGCGACGGTGGCGCCGTCCATGATCGCGGCGATGTCGGCGGGGGTCATGCCCTTTTCGATACGGGGGTAAGTGTGGCGATAGGCGGCGATGGTGACGTCCGTCGCCTTCTGCATCAGAGCGAGCTCGGCGGGCGACTTGATCATCCGGCAGCCGCGAGTCACCGCAGCGGCATTGCGGATATCGACTCCGGGCAGCGCCTTGCGCAGGCCGTCGACCGCGAAGAAACGCACCGTCTCCTCGATCCCGACCGGACGCGCCGCCAGCTTGCGGTCGCGAAGCGCCGCCGCGACCAGCCTCAGCGGATCCTCATCCTCGACCCAGGTTCGCACCTCGGCCGGGACCGCGAGCGTCTCGCGCACCGAAGGCTCCTCGAAGAACGGCGTGAACAGGATCGGATCGCCGTCGACCGGGATGAGGGCGGCGGTGAGGCGCTCGCTTCGGTGCCATTGCACTCCGGTGAAATAATCGAGCGAGGCGCCGGGCTCGACCAGGATCGAGCCGAAACCGTAGCGCCGCATCAGCTGCCGCGCTTTCTCCAGGCGCTGAAGGCGCTCGGCCCGACCGATCGGAGCGGCGTCGCCGGTCATCGGCTTCAGCGCCGGCTCGGCGGCCGCGAGCAGCGCCGAAGGACGGGCGGCGAGCGCGACGCCGACCGCGAGGGCGCCCAAGGCGAAGCCGCGGCGGCCGATCTCAGGCATAAGCATAAGCGCCTCCCTTCCTCAGCGCCGCTCCGTAAGCGGGGCGGGCGTGAATCCGCTCGAGCCAGTCGATCAGGCTCGGCCGGGATTCGTCCAGCCCGGCGCGGTGGCGCGAGGCTTCGAGCGGGAAGCTCATCATGACGTCCGCGGCGGTGAAGGCGTCGCCGGCGAACCAGGGCCGGCCGGCGAGCTCGGTCTCGAGCCAGTCGAGATGCTGGCCGAGCATCCTGTGGATCGGCGCCCGCGCCGACCGGCCGAGCAATCCGAGGCGGTTGACGACGAGCATCGCCAGCAAGGGCGGCATCATCGAGCCTTCGGCATAATGAAGGAAATGGCGGTAGCGAAGCCGCTCCTCCCGCTTCGCCGGCGGCCCGAGCCGGCCGTCCGCCTTGTCGACCAGATATTCGACGATGGCGCCGGTTTCGGCGATCACCCTGCCCTCATCCTCGATCAGCGGGGACTTGCCGAGCGGATGGACCCGCTTCAGCTCGGGCGGAGCGAGCATCGTCTTTTTGTCGCGCTCGTAGCGGCGCACCTCGTAGGGCAGAGCGAGCTCTTCGAGCAGCCAGAGGATCCGCTGCGAACGGCTGTTCTCGAGATGGTGGACGACGATCATCGATTGTTCCTGTGGCAAAGGGCGGCGATCTCCCTGACGAGCTTGGCGGCGAGCACGGCCGTCACCCCGTTGACGTCGCGGGCGGGGTTATATTCGACGATGTCGGCGCCGGCGATGGGCGCTCGGACCCGGTCCAGCACCGCGAGGACGTCGCGGACGCCGAGGCCGCCCGGCTCCTGATGCGACACGCCGGGGGCGAAAGCGGGATCGAAGCCGTCCAGGTCGATGCTGATATAGAGCGGACCGGCGGGCTGGGGCACGGCCTCGGGCGTGAAGTCGCGCATTTCGACGATCTCGACCCCGAACCGCTCGGCCTGCTCGCGGCAATGGCGGTTCAACGTCCGGATCCCGACCTGGACGAGCCGGCGGGCCAGGCCGCGCTCCATGATCCGGGCGAAAGGCGAGGCGTGCGAGCTCGGGTTGCCCTCGAAATCGTCGTAGAGGTCCGGATGGGCGTCGAAATGGAGGATGTCGACGGGGCCGAGGGCCTCGGCGACCGCCTCCATCGCCGGCCAGCTGATTGAATGATCGCCGCCGAGGACGAGCGGGACGGCGCCGGCGGCGAGTGCTTCGCCGACGGCGGCGGCGATCAGGCCGTGGTCGCCGTCCGCCTCCGCCAGCGCCAGGTCGCCCGCATCGGAGAGGCGGACGTCGAGCCCGATCTCGACTCCGGATTCCGCCGCCATGTTGCCATGGTCGGAATGGAGCGCGGCCCGGATCAGCGGCGGCGCGAGCGCCGGCCCGCGAAGAAACGAGGAATGGCGGTCGGTAGGCGCGCCGATCAGCCGAAGCTCGGGCGTTCCGATTTCCCCGCGGGATCCGTTCATGCCCCGCGTGTGAAGCGGCGGGCCGGGCTTGTCCAGATCGACTGACCTGCGAACCCTCGGCGGGCCATTTTTCTGGAACCGGATCGGCCCGCCATCGTCTATGCGCGTTCCACCCCGAAGGACGAACATGCTGCAGCCGCCCCGCCCAAACCTCGCCGACGCTCGCCCGGGCTTCCGGGAGTTCGTCGTCCTGATGGCCGGCCTGATGTCGCTGAACGCGCTCGCCATCGATTCGATGGTTCCGGCGCTTCCGGCGATTGGGGCCGCGCTGGGGGTCGCCGACGCCAACAGCCGGCAGCTGGTCGTCTCGCTCTACGTGCTCGGCTTCGGCTTCACCCAGATACTCTACGGGCCGCTGTCCGACCGCTTCGGGCGCAAGCCGGTGCTCGGAGTGAGCCTCGTCCTCTACGTCGCCTGCGCGCTCGCCTGCTGGGCCGCGCCGAGCTTCCACCTTCTCCTCGCCGCCCGGATGGCCCAGGGCGGGGCGGCGGCCTCGACCCGGGTGCTGGTCGTCTCGATCGTCCGCGACCGCTTCGAGGGCCCGCGCATGGCGAGGATCATGTCGCTGGCCTTCCTGGTCTTCCTGCTCGTCCCGATGCTCGCGCCGCTGTTCGGCCAGCTAACCTTGATGGTGGCGTCGTGGCGCGCGATCTTCTTCGGCCTCGCTTTGGGCGCGGCGATCATGCTGGCCTGGAGCCTGGTCCGGCTTCCCGAGACCCTCCACCCCGAATATCGCCGGCCGCTCGACGCGAAGACGATCTGGAACGGCGCCTGGCAGACTTTGAGCAACCGCCAGTCGCTGGGCTACACCTTCGCCTTCACGCTGATGATGGCGAGCCTGATGGGCTATATCAATTCGATCCAGCAGATCGTCTTCGACATCTTCCGCCAGCCCCAGCTGATCGCGGCGACCTTCGCCGGAGTCGCGCTGCCGATGGCCTTCACCTCCTGGCTGAACTCGAGGATCGTCGAGCGGGTCGGGACGCGCCGCGTCGCCCATACCGGCCTCGCTCTGTTCACCGCTTCGGCCATCGTCCATCTGGCGATCGTCCTGACGAGCGGCGAGGGACTGTGGCTTTTCATCTTCATGCAGGGCCTGACCATGGCCTGCTTCGGCCTCGCCTCGGCCAATTTCGGGGCTCTGGCGATGCAGCCGCTGGGCCATGTCGCCGGCACCGCCTCGTCGGTCCAGGGGACGATCGGAACCGTCGGCGGCGCCCTGCTCGGCCTCCTCGTCGGCCAGAGCTTCGACGGCAGCCTCGTGCCGATGGTGGGGGCGTTCGCGGCCTTCGGCACGATCGCCTTGCTCATCCTGCTGGCGACGGAGCGAGGGCGATTGTTCGGGCAGGGGTGAGTCGGAGGCGGTGACTGAGCGACCGGCGCCGCGCCGCGGCCGAAGGCCCGATTTGATTCGCACAAAGACCACAAAGGTCACGAAGGGGCCCCGCTTACGTCGGCCTCACGGTCCTTTCGGAGCGGTGGAGGACTAAGCCGCCGCGCGGACTCTTTGTGCCCTTTGTGTCCTTTGTGCGAACAATCTTCCTTCTGCCCGAAGCCTGCTCGGGGTCAGGCTGTTGGACAAACGCTTGCGCCTGCCGCCGGCGCCCTCGGAACCAATTTTTTAAGGAGACGACGCAAAGGCGCCACGTAGAGAGTCCCTTTTTCTACGTCGCGCCTTTGCGCCTTCTCTCAAAAAATCCAGGGCCGCCGGCCGTCGAGGTGCCCCGCGGGATGTAACGCCGCCTGTCCGGATCCGGACGAAGTTCATGAAGTTCACGACGTCCAGTCGCGAACTAAATGTCGTCGTCTGCCGTCGGGCCGGTCATCAGGGCCTCGGCGACCTCGTCGGTCTTGCCGCGGATGGCGCGCTCGAGGCGTTCGGCGACCTCGGGATTCTCCTTGAGATAGGTCTTCGAATTTTCGCGGCCCTGGCCGATCCGGATCGAATCGTAGCTGAACCAGGCGCCGGACTTCTCGACGATTCCCGCCTTGACGCCGAGGTCGAGGATCTCGCCGACCTTGGAGATGCCCTCACCGTACATGATGTCGAACTCGACCTGCTTGAACGGCGGCGCCACCTTGTTCTTGACGACTTTGACGCGCGTCGTGTTGCCGACGATGTCGTCGCGGTCCTTGATCTGGCCGGTGCGGCGGATGTCGAGCCGGACCGAGGCGTAGAATTTTAGGGCGTTGCCCCCGGTCGTCGTCTCGGGATTGCCGTACATGACGCCGATCTTCATCCGAAGCTGGTTGATGAAGATGACCAGGCATTTGGACTTGGAGATGGAGCCGGTGAGCTTCCTCAGCGACTGCGACATCAGGCGCGCCTGGAGGCCGACATGGCTGTCGCCCATCTCGCCCTCGATCTCGGCCCGCGGCACCAGCGCGGCGACCGAATCGACGACGAGGACGTCGACCGCGTTCGAGCGGACGAGGGTGTCGGTGATCTCGAGCGCCTGCTCGCCGGTGTCGGGCTGGGAGACGATCAGCTCGTCGACGTCGACCCCGAGCTTGCGGGCGTAGACGGGATCCAGGGCATGCTCGGCGTCGACGAAGGCGGCGGTGCCTCCGGCCTTCTGGGCCTCGGCGATGACGTGGAGGGCGAGCGTGGTCTTGCCTGAACTCTCCGGCCCGTAGACCTCGATCACCCGGCCGCGCGGCAGGCCGCCGATCCCGAGCGCGATGTCGAGCCCGAGGGACCCGGTCGAGATGGTCTCGATCTCGACCGCCTCGCGCGAGCCCAGCTTCATCGCCGAGCCTTTACCGAAAGCGCGGTCGATCTGCGCCAGCGCGGCCTCGAGGGCCTTTGCCTTGTCCATATTGTCCGAGTTTCCCACCACCTTGAGTGAAGCCGCCATGGCCCGCATCCCCTATTGCCTCTGCGCCGCCCATTCAACGCGATTGTTGGCGATGTACGCCATCCGTTCCATGAGAACAAGAGGAAAACGCCTAGTCATGCTAGGCGTTGCCGGGTCGAATCCCAAATTCGCTTGCGGCGGCGGTCCACGCGCGCCCGAGCCGCCGCCCCTTGCCCCTCTCCGGCTTTGCTGGCAGCCATCGGCTTCGTCTGCCGGGAAGACAGGAATGCCCTTGGTGCCAGGATATTTCCGCAATTTTCTTGCCGCGGCCCTGGCGGCTCTCGGCTCGCTCTGCCTTTCCGCCGCGGCCCACGGCCAGGCGGCAAGGCCGGCGCAGGACCCGGCCCTCGCCGTCGTCAAGCGATGCCGCCCGCTCGACTTCGCGGCCAAGCGGGATTGCTATTCGGCGGCGCTCGACGAGCGGCTGGCGAGCGGCGGCCCGGCGGCGGCGCTCCAGCTGCTCGACCGGCTCGCGGCGCTCGACTCCGACGCCCTGCGCCAAGGGCATTTCTACGCCCACCGGATCGGCATTTCGGCGCTCAAATCCCCTGCCGAGGTGGGGCGGGTGTTCGCAGCCTGCACGCCGGCCTTCGAATCGGGCTGCTATCACGGCGTCATCCAATCCTATTTCATCGCCGCCCAGCGGGACGGCGGCGGGATCTCGACCGCGAGCGTCGACGCGCTGTGCGGCGGCTATCGGGGGACGCGCGCGGATCTGCTCTTCCAATGCACGCACGGGCTCGGCCACGGGCTCACAATCCTCCGCAGCCACGACCTTCCCCAGGCGCTGCTCTCCTGCGACTTGCTCAGCCGCGAGCCGGAACGGGAGATGTGCTACGCCGGCGCGTTCATGGAAAGCCTCGTCCACGCGGAGGATCCCGGCTCCATTTCGACCGCCGATGAGCACGGGTCGATGGGGATGGGCGGCTCCGCGCAGCACGACCATCATGCCCCACCCGTCGATTTGAGCGCCGGGGCCGCGCCGGCCAAGCCGTTCCGGGCGCTCGATCCCGCGGACCTCCATTACCCCTGCTCGAGGCTGGACGAGAAATATCTGATCGCCTGCTACACGATCCAGACCTCGGCGATGCTTCAACAGAACGGCCATGACGTCGCCGGGGCGGCGATCGAATGCGGGCGGGCCCCCGAAAAAGCCCGCGCCACCTGCTTCCTCAGCCTCGGCCGCGACGTCAGCACGATCGCGCTCAAGGACCATGCGGAGGCCGTCCGGCTGTGCGACCTCGCCGAGCCGGCGTTCCGGCCGGCCTGCCACGAAGGGGTCGTCAAATCGATCGTCAACATGAACGCGAACCCCGCCGAGGGCATTCCCTATTGCCGCGCCGTGGCCGAGGACGCGAGCAAGCGCGCCTGCTATGTCGCGGTAGGCCTGCAGTCGCTCGGGCTTCCGGAAGGCCAGGCCAAGAGGGAGCAGGCGTGCCGGCTCGCCGAGGCCGGGATGGTCGAGGCCTGCCTGGACGGCCCCGCTCCGCCCGCGCCCGGCGGCGACCGGTAGCAAGCGGCCGGTTGGGCTCGCAGCGGCCGGCCGCCGTTGAGAGGTGCAAGCGATCTCAATGGCTTATAATTCGGTGTCTGACACCGAATTTCATTCCGCCGTGTCGAGAGGTGCAAGCGATTTCAATGGCTTATATTCTGTGTCCGCCCGATCGGCCGAGCAATTTCAGGCACTTATAAATCGGTGTCTGACACCGATTTTCTTTGGAGGGCGACCGCAACGACTGTGCGATATCCGATGTTTCCCCATTGCCGATCGAACGGAATCGATTAGTCTGGAGGGATGCCCCGGAGCGCCCGCCTCGTCGTCCCCACCGTGCCCCACCACCTGACGCACCGGGGCAACAACAAGCAGCGAACCTTTTTCAGCGAGGGCGACTACCGGCTCTACCGCAAATATCTCGCCGCCGCCTGCGAAGGCACCGGGACGTCGGTCTGGGCCTGGTGCCTGATGCCGAACCACGTCCATCTGATCCTGGTGCCCTCGCTCGAAAGCGGTCTCGGCGCGGTGATGCGTCGGACCCAGGGCCGCTATACGCGGGCGATCAACGCGCGCGAGGGCCGGGTCGGCCATCTCTGGCAGGCGCGGTTCGCTTCGTTCGTGATGGATGAGCCCTATCTGCTCGCCTGCGCCCGCTACGTGGAGCTGAACCCGGTACGGGCGGGGCTGGCGGCACGGGCGGAGGACTGGCCCTGGTCGAGCGCGCGAGCCCATCTGGGGGGAGGCGGAGACGCACTGACCGACGCCGCGCCGCTGCTGGAGCGATGGCCCGACTGGCGCCAGGTGATCGAAGCGCCGCTTGACGATCGCTTGGTGGCCGCCATTCGGGAGCGCGAGCGCAGCGGCCGCCCGCTCGGCAGCCCAAGCTTCGCTCGCCGCTTCGCCCCGCTGCGCGAAGGACTGCGTCCGCGCCGCGGCCGGCCGCCGAAAATCGGGGCCTGAGCCTGGACGGCGGCATCGGGAGGGCGCCCCGGGCTTCGCCGGATGGCCCGCGGCACGGCCCGCGTAGCGGGCGGGATCGGCGGGATCGACATTCCGGCGCGTCGAGAGATGCAAGCCATCTCAATGACTTATAATTCGGTGTCTGACACCGGATTTCGTTCCGGCGCGTCGAGCGATGCAAGCGATCTCAATGACTTATAAATCGGTGTCTGACACCGAATTTCGAGGGCTGCCCGGGTGCGGCGCTCCGTCCCCGCGGGGCGGCCCGAGACGGCCGATGGACTCTTGCCGCCTCGCACCCGCCTCTCTATCGCCCGGCCATGCCCTTCCCCCACCGCCACCTGCTCGGCATTGATCCGCTCTCGGCGGAGGACATAAATTTCCTGCTCGACGAGGCCGAGCTCTGGGTCGAGTTCAACCGGGGCGCGCGACGGGCCGACCAGCGGCTGGCTGGCCTCACCCAATTCAACCTGTTTTTCGAAAATTCGACCAGGACTTTGTTCTCGTTCGAAGTGGCCGGCAAGAGGCTCGGCGCCCAGGTCGCGAACTTCCACCCGGGCGGATCGAGCGTCCGCAAGGGCGAGAGCCTGGTCGACACCGCCCTCACCCTCGACGCCATGCGCCCCGACGTGTTGGTCGTCCGCCACGCCGAGACCGGGGCTCCGCACCAGGTGGCGGAGGTGGTCCGCTGCCCGGTGATCAACGGCGGCGACGGCACCAGTGAGCATCCCACCCAGGCCCTGCTCGACGCGCTCACACTGCGGCGGCGCAAGGGACGGATCGAAGGGCTCGAAGTGGCGATCTGCGGCGACATCCGTCACAGCCGCGTGGCCGGATCCAATTTGAAGCTGCTCCCGAGGCTCGGCGCCAAGGTGAGGCTGGTCGGGCCCCCTTCCCTGCTCCCGGCCGAGGCCGGCGGCTTTCCCGCCTTCACCGATTTCGACGAAGGCATCGCCGGCGCCGACGTGGTGATGATGCTGAGGATCCAGAGCGAGCGGATGGCGGAGAGCGTCTCGGGCAGCCTCGCCGATTTCCACGCGCTTTACGGGCTGACGATGGAGCGGCTCGAGCGCGCCGCGCCTGACGCGCTGGTCATGCATCCAGGCCCGATGAACCGGGGCGTCGAGATCGATTCCGAGGTCGCCGACCACCCGACCCGCTCGGCGATCCGCGAGCAGGTCGAGATGGGCGTGGCAGTGAGGATGGCGGTCCTCGACGTCCTCACAAGGGACCGCCGTTATTCGGTGTCAGACACCGAATTATAAGTCCTTGAATTCGCTCGGTGCCGATATTCCGGTGCCTTAATTCGGTGTCAGACACCGAATTATAAGTCCTTGAATTCGCTCGGTGCCTTAATTCGGTGTTAGACACCGAATTTCTCAGGAACCGAATTCCTGGATCAGCCCTGGCGACTGGTCCGGTAGCGGCTGGCCCAGCGGACCGGGGCGTCGCCGGCGACGGTGCGCACGAAGCAGGCGCCGCCCTTGGCCTGGATCGACCGGCAGGTCCGGCCCGCCGCCTCGCGGCTGGCGAAGCCCGCCACCGAAAGGCGATGGAAGGTGCCTCGACCGGGGACCGCGACGGTGGTGCTGAGCGGCGTGAGATCGGCGAAGCCGAAGCGCTTGAGCATCTGCGCCCAGGCCCGTTCCACCGACGAAGCGGAGGAATAGGCGCCGAGCTGGACGGCGAAGCGGCCGGTGCCGGCCTGACCGGCGTGGGCGGCCGGGCGCCGAGCCTCGAAGCGGGGCGCCGAGGGTTCGATCGAACGGGTCGGGGCGATCACCGAGGGCTGCGGAGTGACGAGCGCCTGGACCGCGTCGGCATAAAGCGGACGAGTCTCCTCGACCGGCGCGGGCGCGGCGGCCTCGGCGGCGGCGCGCTCGCTGACCCATTGCGGGAGGTCGGCGGTCGCCATCCGGACCGGTTCGGGGACGGGCTCGGCTTGCGCGGGGACGGGCTCGGGCGCGACATCCGCCTCGGCGAGGGCGGGCGCGGTCGCGGCCACGGTTTCGGGCGCCGGCTCGGGCAGCGGTCCGGCCGCGGCGAGCGCGGTGTCGGCCGGCTGAGCGGGCGCCAGAGCGAGCCGAACGGGCTGCCCCGAATCCGCGGCCGGTGTGACTCCGAGCAAAGCCGCGACCTGGGCCGCTCCGCCGCCGGGCTGGGCGAGCGCCGCCCATGACTGGAGGCGCGGCGCGAGATCGGCCGGCGACAGATCCTGGGCGGCGGTGACCCGCGCTTTCTCCCAATCGCCGGCGAGGGCGTAGGACAGAGCGAGATTCTGGCGGGTGCGGGCGGTGGCGCCGGGCGCCCGGGCGGCCGGCTCGAGCAATTCGATTGCCCGGCGAGGCTCGCCGGCGAGCGCGTAAGCGAGGCCGATATCGGCCGGAGAGGCGGTCTCGGCGAGCCGGTCGAGCTCCGCGACGGCGCCGGCCGGGCGGCCGAGCGCGATGCGGGCCAGAGCGATGCTGAACGCGGCGCGCGCATTGCCCGGATCGAGGTGCTGGACGTCGGCGAACGTGGATTCGGCGGACTGGAAGCGGCCGTTCTTCAGATAGAGATCGGCCAGGATCATCCGATAGCCGACGTCGCGGGGGCTGAGCTCGACGGCGCGTTCTGCGAAGCCGAGGCCTTCCTTGAAGTCGCCCTTGCGGACCGCTTCCTGCGCCTTGGCGTAGAGAGCGGACGCCGCCTGCCCGGATTTGGGCGCCTTCGAAGAGGCCGAAGCGATTCGCGACCCCGCGGGCCCGCAGGCGACCATGGTGGTGCCGATCGCCAAAGCGGAGACCGCGAACTTCAGTGCGACGCTCTTGTTCATCCTACTCACTCCGCTCAACGCTGATTCGACTGGCCGGGGATCTGGCCGGAAAGGGCCTCAAGCTCGGGCAGCGATTCGAGGAAATCATCGAGCGCCTCGGTGACCAGCTGCTGCGCCGAACGGCGCGACAGGGCGCAGGCGAGACGCAGTTTCAGATGCCGCTCGGGATCGAGACGCAGGGTGAAGGCCGCCTTGGCCCGGACCGCGGGCGCGGCCCGGGTCGGGACGGCGCGGGCGCTGCGAAGCTTGACGACCCGCGTCTCGGCGGGCGCCTCGGGCTCCGGCTGGGGCTCGGGCTGAGCTTCGATTTCCAGCTCCAAAGCCGCTTCGGCTTCCGGCGCATCGAACGCCTCTTCCGGCTCTGGAGCGGACTGGGGCTCCGGCTCGACCGGGGTCATCCGGGCTTCCAGCTCGCGACGCTGTTCGACCACCGCCGGCGGCTCGCTATGGGCGCGACCGCCGGGCGCCGGGGTCAGCGCCTCGATCGAGCTCGGCACATGCTCGGGCACTTCATGGTTCTCGTGAATGTCGTGGAGCGACGCCGGGCCGTGGCCCATGTCGTTCCAGCCCAGATCCTCGAGGCTGGAGCCGAAGCTTCCGAACCCCTGCGGGCGCATGGCCGGCTTGGCGGCTCCCTTGCGGGCGAGGAGGCCTGAGGAGAGGGACGCGAAAGGCTTGGTCTCGGCCATGGTGCGCACCCCTTACTGGCCGACCACGCGGCGGCCGAAGCCCCCGGCGGGTCGAGCGCTGGAGGGATGGGCGGCGGCAAAACCCTGGGGCGCCGAAAAGACGGTGCGCCGGAAATTCTTCTCGAGCCGGTCGGCGACATAGTCCCACAGCTCGACCACCTCTTTGGCGGATTTGCTGTTGGGATCGACCTCCATCACCGTCCGGCCGTCGATCATCGAGGCGGCGTAGTCGGTGCGGTGATGAAGCGTGACCGGGGCGACGGTGCCGTGCTGCGAGAGGGCGACGGCGGCCTCGTAGGTGATCCGGGCCTTGGGAGTCGCCGCGTTGACGACGAAGATGAGCGGCTTGCCGGCGCGCTCGCACAGATCGACGGTGGCGCCGACGGCGCGAAGGTCGTGCGGGCTCGGCCTCGTCGGAATGAGGATCAGCTCGGCGACCTGGATGACGCTCTGGATGGCCATGGTGATCGCCGGCGGCGTGTCGATGACGGCGAGCTTGAAGCCCTGCTGGCGCAGGATCTCCAAATCCGCCTGGAGCCTTGCGACCGTGGTCTGGGCGAAGGCGGGCATCTCGGCCTCGCGCTCGTTCCACCAGTCGGCGAGCGATCCCTGCGGATCGATGTCGATCAGGCAGACCGGGCCTGCGCCCGCCCTTTCCGCCTGGACGGCGAGATGGCCGGACAAGGTGGTCTTGCCTGATCCCCCCTTCTGCGACGATAGTGCCAAAACGCGCATGTTTTCCCCTCAGGCTCGCGATCCTTGACCTTCATTTGCGCTCCACTTGGCTAAAATCCGGTTAACGCGAACGACGCGTCGGCGGCTTTTTGCAGGGACGGCCTGCCGTCTCGGGCGCGCTTTGTGCTAAGGGCGAATTAAGGATTTTCGGTTAGCGCCACGGCCGATGAAACCCTTTCCCGCGCGGGAGATAGAATATGAATTTTTCCGGTCGGCCACTGCTCGCAGCCTGTTCGGCGGCCTCGCTCTTCCTGCTCGGCGCCGGCGCCGGCGCCCTCGCGGCCCCATCCGGAGTCAAGGTCGGGTACGATCTGTGGAATCGCGGCGACTATGCCGGCGCGATCGCCCAGTGGCGGCCGCTCGCCGAAGCGGGCGATGCCGACGCCCAGTTCGATCTCGGCCAGGCCTATAAGCTGGGCCGCGGAGTTCCTGCCAATGCGGCGACGGCGCAAAGCTGGTACCAGAAGGCGGCGCGCCAAGGGCACGAGCAGGCGCAGGTCAATGTCGGACTGCTCCTCTACAATAGCGGCCGCCGCCAGGAGGCGCTGCCCTGGATTCGCAAGGCGGTCGAGCTCGGCGATCCGCGCGCGCAATACATATTGGGCACCGAATTGTTCAATGGCGACCTCATCGCCAAGGACTGGCCGCGCGCTTATGCGCTGACGCTTCTGGCCGCCGACGGCAAGGTGCCCCCGGCCGCCGACAATTTGAAGTCGATGGAGCGCTTGATTCCGGTCGAGCAGCGCCGCCAGGGCGTGCTCCTGGCCCAGAATATGAGCCGGGCCACCGGCCCGGGCGGGATGAAGACCAACCTCTTCCCGTCCGCCGCCGTCGCGGCTCCGCGCCCGGCGCCGGTCAAGGCGACCGGTCCGGCGCACCGACGTCCGGCTCCGGCTCCCGCGCAAGCCGCCGCGGCGGGCGGCCGCTGGCGGGTCCAGCTGGGCGCGTTCGGAAGCGCCGGCGGCGCCCAGCGCGCCTGGGCCGGGCTTCGCGGCCGGCTGGGCGCCGGGCTCCAGCCCAATTATGTCGCGGCGGGCGCGGTGACCCGGCTGCAGGCCGGCCCGCTCGCCAGCCGGGCCGCCGCCGACCGGGTCTGCGCCGCGGCCAGGGCCGCCGGCTCGGCCTGCTTCCCGGTCGCGCCTTAACCGAATTTTCGTGCGTCGGCCGCTATGATCGTCCTCTCATGGGGGACACGAGCATGGCGGCAGTCGGACGGATCGGGAGCGCAAGCCGGATGGCGTCGCGCTGGCGCCGGCGGCGGATGTGCATCCTGATCGCCGGAGCCCCCGCGCCCGCCGCCTTGCGAACGATCTCGGCGAGCGGCGCCTTCCTCGAGACCAACGCCCGGCCCGCTCTCGGCGACCGGGTGGAGCTTCGCCATCCCGAAGCCGGGACGATCGAGGCGACGATCCGCTCGCTCGCTCCCGATGGAGTCGAGCTCGCCTTCCTGTGCTCGGAAGCCTCGGTCGCCTTCGCCCTCGCCGCGATCGCCGCGGACATGAGCCGCCCCAGCTAATTCGGTGTCAGACACCAATTTCTAAGGAGTTGTTATTGCTCCCATTCGCTTCGCGCCCAGCCCTGGGCGTAGAGCAAGGCGGTGAGGTCGTTGTGGAGGATGGCGCAGTCCGCCGCCGCCGCGGCTGCGGGCTTGGCGTGGTAGGCGATTCCCAGGCCCGCTTCCTTCAGCATCGGGATGTCGTTGGCCCCGTCGCCGACCGCTAGCGTCGAATCGAGGGCGAGGCCGCGCTCGGCGGCGGCATCGAGCAACGCGAGCCTCTTGCCCTCGGCGCCGAGCACCGGCTCCGCAACCGTTCCGTCCAGCCGTCCAGCGACGACACCCAGCCGGTTGGCGACGACCCGGTCGAAGCCCAGCTCGGCGCCGACGGGATCGGCGAAACGGGTGAAGCCGCCGGAGACGAGGACGGTGAAGGCCCCTTCCCGCTTCATGGTCCGAAGCAGGGCCAGAGCCCCGGGCGTGAGGCGGACCCGCTCCGAGCGGCAGCGGTCGATCGCGGACTCCTCGAGCCCGGCGAGCAGGGCGACACGCTCGGCGAGCGCGGCCTCGAAGCCGATCTCGCCCTTCATCGCCCGCTCGGTCACCGCCGCCACCTCGGCCTTGAGTCCGGCATAATCGGCGAGCTCGTCGATGCATTCCACCGAGATCATCGTCGAATCCATGTCGGCGACGAGCAGCCGGCGTCGCCTCGAAGCCTCGCCCTGGACGACGACGTCGATGCCGCCCAGAAGTCCTTCGAGGGCGGCCCGGGCGGGCCCCGGCGCCGCCGAGAAGAGCAGGTCGCAGGCCTTTTCCTCCTCGATCCAGCTCCGGCCGTAAGGGGCGATGCCAGCGGCGGCGAGGGCGTCTGCCGCGGCCGAAATATCTCCGTCGGCCAGGCGATCCTTTGCTATCAGGGTGGCGATGAACATGGCTTCTTCTTCGAAACTGCGGCTGGCGCTTATCGCGGGGCCGACCGCCAGCGGCAAGTCGGCGCTGGCGCTCGCCCTCGCGCAAGCCCTCGGAGGAACCGTGATCAACGCCGACAGCGCACAGGTTTATGCGGATTTGCGCATAATCTCGGCCCGGCCGACGGCCGCGGACGAGGCCCAGGCGCCGCACCGGCTCTACGGCTATCGCGACCCGGCCCAGCCCTGCTCGGCCGCGGAATGGGCCGCCGATGCCAAAGCCGCGATCGCCGAGGCGCGAGAGGCGAAGCGGCTGCCGGTGCTGGTCGGGGGCACCGGCCTCTACATCCGGACCCTGCTCGACGGGATCGCGCCGGTGCCCGAGATCGACCCGGCCATCCGGGCGGCGGTCCGCTCATTCACCGTCCTGCATAATTATGCAGCTCTGGAGGTCGAGGATCCGGCCGCGGCGGCCCGCCTCAGGGCATCGGATTCGACCCGGGTGGCGCGGGCGCTGGAAGTGGTGCGCTCGACCGGCCGCCCCCTCGCCGAGTGGCAGAAAGAGCGGTCGGGCGGAATCGCCGCCGAGGTCGACCTGGTCCCGCTCCTGCTCCTGCCGCCGCGCGACTGGCTCCATGAGCGATGCGACCGGCGTTTCGAAGAAATGATGTCGGATGAAGGTCTTGAGGAGGTTCGCTTACTTCTCGATCGAGGATTGAACCCGATGCTTCCGGCGATGCGGGCGATCGGGGTGCGGCAGATCGCGGCCTTCCTGAGGGGGGAGCTCAGCCGCGAGGAAGCGCTTGCCGCGGGCCGAACCGCGACCCGCCAATATGCGAAGCGGCAATATACCTGGTTCTCCCGCCAGCCGCCGACGGAGTGGCCGCGCTTCGCCCAGCCCCTCGATTGCGGCGGGCTGACAAATGCCCTAGCCGATCTTCATGCACGTCTATCGCGATGAGGATGCCGATCTCGAGCTGATCCGGGGTCGGCGGGTCGCCGTCATCGGCTACGGCAACCAGGGCCGGGCGCAGGCTCTCAACCTTCGCGACAGCCGGGCCTGCGTCATCGTCGGGCTTGCGGAGGGCTCGGCCAGCCGGGCCCGGGCCTCGGCGGACAGGTTTGACGTCATGACGGCGGCCCAGGCCAGCGCGAAGGCCGACGTCGTCGTGATCCTCGCGGCCGACGAGCTCCACGGCCGCCTCTATGCCGAAGAGATGGAGCCCAACCTCGCCGAGGGATCGGCCCTGGTCTTCGCCCACGGCCTCAGCATCCGCTTCGGCCTGATCGAGCCCAGGCCCGACCTCGACGTGGTGCTGGTCGCGCCGAAGGGCCCGGGGACCGCGCTGAGGCGCGAATATGAGCAGGGCGGCGGCCTCGTCGCCCTGTTCGCGGTCCACCAGGACCCGAGCGGAGGGGCCGAGGCGCTGGCTTTATCCTACGCCGCCGCGATCGGCAGCGGCCGCGCGGGGATCCTCAGGACCAGCTTCGCCGAGGAATGCGAGGCCGATCTGTTCAACGAACAGGCCGTCCTGTGGGGCGCCATCCCGGAACTGATCCACGCCGGATTCGAGACTTTGGTCGACGCCGGTTTCTCGCCTGAAATCGCTTATTTCGAGTGTCTTACAGAAGTGAAGCTGATAGCCGATCTCATCTACGAGCGCGGCATTGCCGGGATGCGCGAGGCGATCTCCAACACCGCCGAGCTCGGCGCCCTCAAGGGCGGCGCGCGGATCGTCACCGCCGACACCCGAACCGAGATGCGCCGGATCCTTCGCGAGGTCCGCGGCGGCGGCTTCGTCAAGGAGCTGATCGCCGATGCGGAGGCCGGCTATCCCCGTCTCAAGGCGAGCCGGGCGCAGGCGGCGGCCCACCCGATCGAGCAGGTCGCCCGTCGGCTAAGGGCGCTGGCGGCACGGCGCGGCGATGGCTGAGCGCAGCCCCCGGCGCCGCTGGCTCGAAATCGCGTTCGCCGCCGCGGTCGGTGCCGGTCTCGTTTATGCGATCTGGGGGTTTGGCACGACCGCCGGCTTCCCGACCGATTCACCCAGATTAGGCTCGGGATGGACCGCGAAGCCGCGCAGGGCGTGCTCGGGCGTCCGGACTGGAAAGGCGGCTGCGCGGGCCATGTCCCCTATCTGCCGAGGGCGGATTGTTCGAGCGAGCTCGGCTATTCCTCGGCCTTCGCGCCGATCCGGCCCGTTTATTACGTCCTTCAGCTCGACCGGAATGGAAAGGTGATCGAGGCCGAGCCCATCTTCTCGCCGTGAGCGCGCCGACGAAACACGGTATAAGGGCCACGATTGACCCGAATCGGGGTCTGGGCCTAACGATTCCACATGCTTGCAGCCTCGCACCGCCGCTATCTGGACATTCTGGCGTCCGTCTACATCTATAACGAGCATCGCGGCTATACGAGCATCGACCGGGTTCTCGAGGCCGTCCGCGGCCGCCATCCCGGGGCCCGGACCTTCATCGCCGCGATCGAGAAGCATCGCCGCGACGAGCGTCAGCATTATCTCATGTTCCGCCGCTATTTCGAGGATCTGGGGCAGATGCCTTATTCGGTCGACCGGACCTGCGGGCATATCGACCGGCTCATCCGGCTCACCTTCGGCTGCGGGATCGACGATCTCGACACCGACGAGATCATCTCCAGCCCCGATCTGTTCGCGAAATTGTGCCGGGTCGTCATGCTCACCGAGATGCGCGGGATGCGCCAGGTCGATATATTGCTCAACTCGCCGCTGATGACCCGGGACAAGAGGCTGGTGAAAATCTTCAAGGTGATCGAGCGGGACGAGCCGAGCCACTGGCTGCCCTACCAGGCCTGGCTCGAGGAGAATGACGGCGGCAGGCCGACCCGGCGGGAAAAGACGGCGGACTTCCTCGTCCATCGCACCTTGCTGATGGTGAAGCTGCCGGCCCTGTACCTCAATCCCCGCCTGCCCCGCCGAACCGACTGGTACGACGCCGGCGAGGCGCCGACGCTCAATTGATGGAGGCCCGTCCACGGCCCGCTTGGCTGGCGCCTCCCGACGGTTCGCGCGACCGGCGGATCGACGATCCGACTAATATCTGGGTGGTCCACCTCACCGCACGGATGCTTCTGCCGCTGGCGCTGAAGGCGCGGATCCCCGCCAACGCGGTGTCGCTGACGGGCCTGGCGATCGGCATCGCGGCGGCCGCGGCCTATCTCGGCTGGCGCCAGCCGGCGCTCGCCACTTTGGGCTTCTTACTCACCATCGGCTGGCTGGTCTTCGACGGCCTGGACGGGATGGTCGCCCGGGCCACCGGCACCGCGAGCGCGTTCGGCCGCTTCCTCGACGGCGCCGTCGATCACGGCATCTTCCTCTTGCTCTATCTGGCCCTGGGAGCGGCGATCGACACGCCCGAAGCCTGGATCACCGGGACGATCGCGGGCCTCGTCCACGGCGTTCAGTCGACCCTCTTCGAGGGCGAGCGGATCCGTTACCACCGCCGGCTGCGCGGCGATCCCGGCGGCGAGGCGGGGCCCCCTTCCCCCTACAGGCTGGCGCGCCTCTACGACCGGGTCGCCGGCTCGCTCGACCGGGTCGCCGCCCGCTTCGACCGGGCCCTCGCCGCCGCCCCCGACCGTCGCGCGCTAGCGGCCGCCTATGGCGAGCGCGCCGTGCCCCCGCTCAAGGCGATGAACCTGCTCAGCGCCAACACCCGGATCATCCTCCTCTACCTGACCTGCCTGGCCGGAAACCCGATGCTGTTCTGGTGGATCGAGCTCGGCCCGCTCACTTTGGCGGCGGCCGTCTGCCTGATCTGGCACCGGCGGATCGAAGCCAAGCTGGCGGCCGGGGCCTGAGCTTTTTTTTTCGAACGTCGGCGCGTCTGGGGACACGTACCGGTACATGTCCCCTTCCGATTGATGTCCGCTTCCCGCTGCAGCCGAAGCGATTTGCCCGCGGCGCTCAGCCGCCGGGCGGCAAGCGCCAGATGATGGTTTGACGGACCTCGCGGACGCCGTTCGCATAGCCTTGCGTCCGGCCGCCTTTTGAGATCAGCTGCGGGCGCTTTCGGAACAGGTCGCAGGTAGCCGAGTCGAGCGAGGCGTCGCCGCTCGATTGGACGATGTCGCAGGACAGAACCGAATTGCGCGAATCGGCAAGCAGCCGCACGACCGTCTTGCCTTGCTTATGCGCTTTGAGCGCGGCCTCGGGATAAAGTTGCCCCCTGGCGTCGTCTATGAAGACCCGACTTCGCCGGGCGACCGGGGCTTGCCGGGCGACCGGAGCTTGTTGAACCGCCGGGGCCGGTGGTTCGACAAGCTCCGGTCGGACGACGACCTGGGGTCTCGGTCGATCGGGCTCCGGGCAGCGGAGGTGGTTCATCTCGAAGGTCATGCTGTCGCAGCCGAGCGGCCGGATCTGGACGATCGAGACGATTCGAAACAGCTGGTCGAGCGTGCGCTTACCGTTCCGCCCGCCGTAACGGCGGCCGCAGGGCCAGACGCCCAAGCGGCGCTCCGCGACCATGCGCACCCACAAAGACCGTCCGCCGCCACCGCCCCGAGGCACGCTTTTGAGCGCCTCCTCGATCCGACGAAGCTGGTCGGGCGGCGCATCGACGCAGATAAGCTCGCTCTTATACTGGCCCTTCGCACGCAAGGCTTCGTTGTCCCGAAGCCGTTCGGTGGTCGTGAAGCTCATGGTGCCCTTGCCGTCGTCCCAGACGTGGAGCAGCCCCTCGCGAGGGGCCGGCCCGGACACCCGAATCCCGTCCGGCAGAAAGCCGAGGACAATCCACCCCGCGAGCAGGGACAGGATAAGCAGCAACACCGCACGACCGGCGAGCCTGCGGCCGAGGCCGGGGCGGCTCGCCCGAGGATCGGTTATGCCCGCGTCCGGCCCGGCCACTATTTCCGCCCGAACAGTTTCTCGATGTCGCCGTGGGCGAGCTTTACCCAGGTCGGGCGGCCGTGGTTGCATTGCCCCGAGCGGGGGGTGACCTCCATTTCGCGCAGGAGGGCGTTCATCTCGGCGACGGAGAGGATCCGGCCGGCGCGGACCGAGCCGTGGCAGGCCATGGTCGCGGCGACATGGTCGAGCTTTTCCTTGAGGGCCAAGGCGTCGTCGAAGGCGGCGAGCTCGTCGGCGAGGTCGGTGACGAGACCGTGGACGTCGCCGTTGCCGAGGATCGCGGGGGTCGCCCGGACCAGCATCGCCCGGGCTCCGAAGCGCTCGAGCTCCAGGCCCATCTCGGTGAGCTCCGCAATTCGGCCCTCGAGCCGGTCGCAGGCGGGCTCGTCCAGCTCGACGACCTCCGGGAGGAGCAGGGCCTGGCGGGCGACGGCGCCGTCGGCCATCGCGCGGCGCATCCGCTCGAGGACCAGCCGTTCGTGGGCGGCATGCTGGTCGACTAGGACGAGGCCGTCCTCCGCCTCGGCGACGATATAGGTGGCGGCGACCTGGCCTCGGGCGACGCCCAGGGGGAAGCGGTGGGCCTGGGGCGGCGGTGCGAAAGCGGATTCGCCGCGGGCGGCGGGGAGGAAGTCGCTTCGCTCTTCCCGAACGCCCCCCGTCACCCCCGCGAACGCGGGGGTCCCGCTTTGGTGCCGGGTCCATAAGTAGGAAGAAGCGGGATTCGCGCTTTCGGGGGAATGACTGGGACCCGTCTGCCACGGCACGTCCGCCGCGGCCCTTTGGACGCTTCTGAAACCCGCCCCGTCCAGCGCATGCCTGAGCCCGCCGACGATCAGGCCCCTTATCCCGGCGGGGTCGCGGAAGCGGACTTCGGTCTTGGCCGGGTGGACGTTGACGTCGACCTCGTCGCCGGGGAGGTCGATGAACAGGGCGACGACGGGGTGGCGGTCGCGGGCGAGCAGGTCCTGGTAGGCGGCCCGGACGGCACCGATCAGGAGCCGGTCCTTGACCGGCCGGCCGTTGACGAAGAGGAATTGGTGGTCGGCGACGCCGCGGTTGAAGGTCGGAAGGCCCGCCACCCCGCCCAGGCGGGCCGGCCCCCGGGCGTAGTCGACGGCGACGCTGTTCTCGTGGAGGGCGCGGTCGGTCAGGGCCGCGACTCGGGCCGGGCGATCCTCGCCGGGCTGGACGACGAGGGTCCGGCGGCCCTCATGCTCGAGGCTGAAGCCGATGTCGGGCCGGGCCATGGCCAGCCTTTTGACGACGTCGAGGCAGGCGGCATATTCGGACCGTTCCGAGCGCAGGAACTTGCGGCGGGCGGGGACCCGGGCGAACAATTGCTCGACCCGGATCCGGGTGCCGGGCGGGAGGGCGGCCGGCGAAGTCCCTTCGAGCCCGCCATTGTCGACGATCCTCGACCAGCCGTCGGCGCCGCGCACCCGGCTCTCGACCGTCAGCCGGGCGACGCTGGCGATGGAGGGCAAGGCCTCGCCCCGGAAGCCCAGGGTCGTCACCGCCTGGATCTCCTCGCCGGGGAGCTTCGAGGTGGCGTGGCGCTCGAGGGCCAAAGCCATGTCGGCGGGGCTCATGCCGCAACCGTCGTCGGCGACCTCGATCCTGGCCGTCCCGCCGCCGCCGAGCGAGATCGCGATGCGCGCCGCGCCGGCGTCGATCGCGTTTTCCACCAGCTCCTTCAACGCGCTGGCCGGTCTTTCCACCACTTCGCCCGCGGCGATGCGGTTGACGAGATGCTCGGGAAGGCGGCGTATTGACATCGGTCGGCGGTCTAGACCAAGCCGGGCCGTCCCGCGAGGCTTGTTAACTCATTTGTGGAACAAGGCGGGGGGCCATCCTATAGAGAAAGGCGAGCGCGCCGGGCATCATGCCGCGGCGGCGTTTTGAAAGAAGCGGACCACCTCAATGTCATTCATGCGTTTCTTCAAATTCCCATCCCACGACATGGCGATCGATCTCGGTACCGCCAACACGGTGGTGTACGTCCGAGGCCGCGGAGTCGTGCTGAACGAGCCCTCGGTGGTCGCGATCGAAACGATCAACGGGGTGAAGCGCGTGAAGGCGGTCGGCGACGACGCCAAGATGATGATGGGCAAGACCCCCGACCAGATCGAAGCCATCCGCCCGCTGAGGGACGGGGTAATCGCCGACATCGACGTCGCCGAGCAGATGATCAAGCACTTCATTCAGAAGGTCCACGGCAAGCGCCGCTTCCCGCGCTGGCCCGAGATCGTGATCTGCGTTCCCTCTGGCTCCACCTCGGTCGAGCGGCGCGCCATCCGCGACGCAGCCTCCAACGCCGGCGCAAGCCAGGTGTGGTTGATCGAGGAGCCGATGGCGGCCGCGATCGGCGCCGACATGCCGGTCACCGAGCCGATCGGATCGATGGTCGTCGACATCGGCGGCGGCACCACCGAGGTCGCCGTGCTCTCGCTCCGCGGCCTTGCCTACACGACTTCGGTCCGGGTCGGCGGCGACAAGATGGACGAGGCGATCTCCTCCTACGTCCGGCGTAACCACAACCTCCTGATCGGCGAGGCGACCGCCGAGCGGATCAAGAAGCAGGTCGGGATCGCCAAGCCGCCGACGGACGAGCACGGCAATCCGAGCGACGGCCTCTCGGTCCACATCAAGGGCCGCGACCTCGTCAACGGCGTGCCCAAGGAGATCACGATCAACCAGCGCCAGATCGCCGAGGCGCTGTCGGAGCCGGTGAACACGATCGTCGAGGGCGTCAGGATCGCGCTCGAGAACACCGCTCCCGAGCTCGCCGCCGACATCGTCGACCAGGGCATCGTCCTGACCGGCGGCGGCGCCCTCCTGCAGGGCCTGGACGAGGTGTTGCGCGACGAAACGGGCTTGCCCGTCACCGTCGCCGACGATCCCCTGACCTGCGTCGCCATCGGCACCGGCCGGGCGCTCGAGGAGGAAATCTTCCGCGGCGTCCTGCTCACCGCCTGAGCGCCGGCACCGGGAGGCACATAGGTGGCGCCGCCGTCGACCCGTCGCCCCGGATTTTCGCGCCGGGCTCAATACGGGCTGTTCCTGTCCTATGTGATGGCGGTCGGCGGAATGCTGTTCGCCGGGCTGCTGGTCGTCATTGCCATTGTCGATCCGACCGGTTTCAACGCGCTCAAGGGCGTCGCCCTCGACGTCACCAGCCCGGTGTCGAGCGGCGGCCGCTCCGTGGTCCGATTCTTCGGCGGGATCGGCGCTTCGGTCGGCAATTACGTCGAGGCCGGCTCCCAGAACGCCGAATTGAAGCGGCGGCTGGCGGATACCCGCCGGCGGCTGATCCAGGCCCGGATCACCGAGCTCGAGAACAACCGGCTGAAGGCCTTGCTCAAGCTCACCGCCCAGGTCGAGAACGAAGTGGCGGTGACCCGGATCGTCGGCTCCTCCTTCGCCTCGGTGCGCCGCCTCGCGACCCTCTCGGCCGGAGCCTCCGCCGGGGTCCGCCCGGGCCAGCCGGTGCGCGCCGCCGACGGCCTCGTCGGCCGGGTGATCGAGGCCGGGCGCTGGGGAAGCCGGGTGCTTCTCGTCAGCGACGGCGCCAGCAGCGTTCCCGTCCGGCTGGTGCGCGACGGCACGCCCGCCATCGCCAGCGGCCATGGCGACGGAACCATCGACCTCAAGACCCTGGAAGTCGGCCGCAACCCGTTCCGGCGCGGGGACGTGCTCGTCACCTCGGGCGTGGGCGGGGTCTATCCGCCCGACATTCCGGTCGCGGTGGTGGTCCAGGTCCAGGGCGACCGGACCGTCGCCAAGCCGCTCGCCGATCCGTCCACGGCCGAATATGCGGTGGTGCTCAACGTCTATGAGCCGCTCGCCGACGTGCCGCTGTCGGAGGAATCCGAAAATGCGCTTCGGGGGGCGGCGCAATGAGCCGGATCGCCGGATCGAGCCGGGACGTCGCTTTGCTGGGCTTCCGGCGCCAGTGGGTGCCGATCCTGACCACGCTCGGCGCGGCGCTGCTCGGCCTTCTGCCATTCGTTGCCAACGCCCCTTTGGTGCCCGATTTCGCCTTTTTGATGCTACTCGCCTGGCGGCTGTTGAGGCCGGAAATGTGGCAGGCGCACATCGCCCTCCCCCTCGGCCTGTTCAACGATCTCGTCGCCGGGCATCCGATCGGCCAGTCCATGGCGCTGTGGACCGCGACCTTCCTTCTGCTGGATCTGGTCGACAGCCGGGTCGGCTGGCGCGATTACTGGACG
The DNA here is from genome assembly GCA_034668565.1 of Sphingomonadales bacterium. Lineage (GTDB taxonomy): Bacteria > Pseudomonadota > Alphaproteobacteria > Sphingomonadales > Sphingomonadaceae > Allosphingosinicella. Next base: position 27,916 of record JAXDPE010000001.1, read on the forward strand.
GACTGGCTGTTCGCGGCGGGCGCGATCCTCCTTTACGCCAGCGCGGGATGGTATGTCGCCAGATTGATGGGAAGCATCGTGCCCTATTCCGTGCTCGTGCCGCAGCTCGCTTTGTCGGTCTTCGCCTACCCGCTGGTGGCCCGGCTGGTGATCGGCCTCGACCGGTGGCGGCTGTCGCGATGAGGAAGCGCGGGCGCCCGGTCATCACCGAGAACAGCCAGGTCTATACCTTCACCCGCCGTGCCCTGGTGCTTGGAGGCGCTCAGGCGCTGATGGCGACCGGCCTCGGCGCCCGGATGGCCTGGCTCTCCATCGCCGAGAACGAGCATTACAAATTGCTTTCGGAGAGCAACCGGGTCCAGCTTCGGCTGATGCCGCCCCGGCGCGGCTGGATCGTCGACCGTTACGGCCAGCCGATCGCGATCAACCGGAGCGACTTCCGGGTCGATCTCATCCCCGACCGGCTGAAGGAGCCGGACCGGATCATCGCGGAGCTGACCCGGCTGCTCGATTTGCCGCCCGACGAGGTCGAGCGCATCCGGGAGGAATTGGGCCGGGCGGCCGGCTATCAGCCTGTGCCGGTCGCCGAGAATTTGCCGTTCGAGAAATATGCCGCCGTCACGGTGCGCCTGCCCGAGCTTCCGGGCGTGTCCCCGCTCCGCTCCTTCTCCCGTTATTATCCGGAAGGCGCCGCGGTCGCCCACCTCACCGGCTATGTCGGCACGCCTAGCCGGGAGGATTACCAGGCCGAGGACAAGAACCCGCTGCTGATCACGCCGGGCTTCAAGGTCGGCAAGGACGAGCTCGAAAAGACGATGGAGCAGAGGCTTCGAGGACGCCCGGGCGCGCAGCGGATCGAGGTGACCGCGCACGGGCGGCTGGTCCGCAACCTTTCGACCGTGCCCGACCAGGCCGGCCCGCCCCTCCAGCTGACCCTCGACATCGGCCTGCACAGCTATGCGGCCCGGCGGCTCGGCGACAATTCGGGCGCGATCGTCGTGCTCGACTGCCGCAGCGGCGAGATTCTCGCCATGCCGTCAATGCCGGCCTACGATCCCAACAACTTCTCCGACGGCATCAGTCACAAGGACTGGGACATGATGGCCGAGGACGAGCGGCACCCGATGATCAACAAGGTCTTCCAAGGCCTCTACCCGTCCGGATCGACGATCAAGCCTTTGATGTCGCTCGCCTTCCTCGAGGCCGGGATCGATCCGAACAAGCATGTGACCTGCACCGGCGGCTACCGGGTCGGCAACCACATCTTCCACTGCGACACCGTCCACGGCTCGGTCGACATGCACGCCGCCGTCGAACGCAGCTGCGACATCTATTTCTACCATACCAGCCTTCAGGCGGGCGCCGAGGTCATCGCCTCGATGGCCCGGCGGCTCGGGCTCGGCCAGAAATTCGACCTGCCGGTGCCGACCCAGCGCTTCGGGACGGTCCCCGACCCGGAGTGGATGGAGCGCAAGTACAAGCGCAAGTGGCAGGCCTACGACACGATCAACATGTCGATCGGCCAGGGCAACGTGCTGGTGAACCCGCTCCAGCTCGCGGTGATGGCGGCGCGGATCGGCAGCGGCAAGGCGCTGGTGCCGACCATCCTCAGGCAGAAGATTCTGCCCGCTGCGCCCCCCCTTCCGGTCAGCACC
>JAXDPE010000002.1:0-41512 GCA_034668565.1 Sphingomonadales bacterium
GTTGAAGTCGATCGTGTAATTGCCGCGGAAGAAGATGCCGTCATAGCCGCCCGGACCGCCGTTCACCGTGTCGCCCGGGGAGAAACGATCCTCGGCGAAGATGAAGATGTCGGCGCCGAAGCCGCCGGTCAAAGTGTCCTGGCCCTTGCCGCCGTAGACGACGAACTTGGCGTCGGTCTCCGCCGATCCGTTGAAGGTGAAATCCTCGCCCACGAGCAAGGCCGCGCCGTTGATCCGCGCCTGGACCCCGGCCGCGAAGTTCGCGTCGTTGGTGGTCAGGACATAATCGTAGAGGTTGGTGCCGGGATCCCCGAAATTGGTGTTGCCGCCGCCCAGCAACGAGATGTTCTCGATCTGGGTGATGTTCGAGGTCAGGGTCAGCGAACCGTAGGATCCTTGAAGGACGAGCGTGTCGGTGCCTTCGCCGCCGTTGACGATGTCGGCCGCCGTCAGGGCCGCCCCGAAGAAGATATTGTCGTTGCCGGTGCCCGCAAGCACCGTGTCGTTGCCGCCGTCGTAGAGCCGAAGCAGATCCGCCCCGCCGCCGCCGGTGACGACGTTGGCGCCGCTATTGCCGCGCAGGTCGTGCGCGATGTCCGACGCGGCGGTGAGATTCTCGACATTGGGAAGGGCGACCAGGCTGTAGGCCGCGAGCGAGGTGCGGATCTCATCGATCCCGGCGCCCGCATTTTCCTCGACCAGGTCGCCGGAATTGTCGACCTTGTAAATGTCGTTGCCAATTCCGCCGCGCATCGTGTCGGCGCCGGCGCCGCCGTCGAGCACGTCGTCGCCGGCATTCCCAGTCAAGATGTCGTCGCCGCCGGCCCCGCCCAGGAAGTTGGCGAGCTCGTTGCCGGTCAGGGTATCCGCGAAGCCCGTTCCGACCACGTTCTCGACGTAAATCAAGACGTCCCCGCCGGGTTCGGCGTGGCTATTGCCATCCGAAACGAATGTGACGACGATGCCCGCGGTCGCGCTTCCGTAGTCGACCGTATCCGATCCCGCGCCGCCGTTGAACAGATCGGCGCCGGACCCGCTGTAGAAAAGATCGTCGCCGGCCCCGCCATAGAGATCGATCCTGCTCGCACCGGACGTGATGACGTCGTCGCCGTCGCCGGCGAGGACCAGGATCGTAATGGCCTGAGCCGCGATCGTCAGGGTATCGGCGAAGCTCGAACCCTGCAGATATTCGATCGTCTCGAAATTCCGGATCGTGCCGCCGCCGAGGACCAGCGGCTGGCCCGAGACGATGACGCTCGTGTCCAAAACGACGCCGGCCGGGGCGCCGGCCAGGATCAGCCAGAGGTTGTCGGTGCCGGTCCCGCCGTCGACATCGTCGCCATAGCCGATCCAAACCACGTCGTCGCCGGCTCCGGCGGTGAGGACGTCATGCTCCAGGCCGATGTCGAGGCCCGATAAGCTCGACTGGCCGAAATCCCCGGACGACAGCATATCGTTGCGGTCGCCGCCGCGCACGATATCCGCGCCGCCGCCGCCGGCGAGATAATTGGCCGTGTCGGAAAGGCCGGTGATGTCGTCATTGCCCTCATCGCCGCTCACCATCGCTCCGAAATAGCCGAGCTGAAGGACGATGACGTCGTCGCCGGCGCCGCCGCTGGTGAGGCCCGTCGCGTAGATCGTGTCGTTGCCGTCGCCGCCCCGCGCCCGGGTGCCGCTCGACCGGGCGTAGAGAATGTCGTCGCCGGGGCCGCCGTCGAGGGTCTGAAGCAGATAGCTTCCGGCCCGTCCGTCGAGGACGTCATTGCCCTCGCCCCCGTCGAGGCGAACGGTATTGGCTCCCGCCACCAGGCGATCGTCGCCGCCCATTCCGTAGACGACGCCGAATTCCGGGTAGACGTTGGTGGCGAAGCCGACATCGATATCGTCGGCATAATCGGTCCCCTGCAGCCAGGCGACGTTCTCGACATTCTGGATCGTCCCTCCGCCAACGACCTGGCTGGCGAGGTGAAAATCGACAACGACCCCGGCCGAGCCGCCCAGGAAGCTGATGAACAGGAGGTCGCCGTGCGAAGCATCGGCGCCGCCGTCGACATTGTCGCCATAGCCGGCAAACAGCCGATCGTCGCCGGCGCCTCCGGACAGAGTGTCGACCTCGCTGCCGGTATCGAGCAGCGGCGCCGTGAACGGATTGTCGAACCAGGGTATGTTGAACTGGGGCGACTTGTCGGCACTGTAGAGATCGTCATTGTCGGCGCCGCCATCGAGCGTGTCCGACCCGCCGCCGCCGGCAAGGACGTCGTTGCCGCCATTGCCGTAAGCGGTGTCGGCTTCGGCTCCGCCAACGAAGTCGTTCGGCGAATTGTCGCCATTATAGATCGTCATGCCCCTGAAAATCCCTGCCCGCCCGGAACCCGCCGTCCGCCAGCGCGAGGCTAATCGGGCCTGAAATGCGGCGCAAGGACCGGCCGAGCCTAAACTATCCAAAATCAGGAAATGGTAGCGGAGGAGGGACTTGAACCCCCGACACGCGGATTATGATTCCGCTGCTCTAACCAGCTGAGCTACTCCGCCCCAACGGGGCTCCGGCACGGGGCCGGGCGTGGCGCGCTATAGGAAGGGGCGCGCAGGCGGTCAACTGGAGCGGCCGGCGGGCGTTTTCAAGGCTGCCCCCCGCCGTTTCGGGTCTGGAACCCGCCAGCCCCTCCTGTCGTTTGCGGGCCGACTGGAGACAAGACCATGGAACTGCTCACCCCTCTTGAGACCCTGTGCAGGATCATCATCCGCGCGAAGGAGAACGAGGCGCAGGTGCCCGCCCAGGATCCGGACGAGGATGCCGACAATGTCGACGATTTCGACGACGAGGGCGGCGAGGCGCTTTCGGTTCTCGAGGACGAACTCAACAGCGGAGTCGAGGAGGAGCTTCGAGCGATCCTCGACGATCTAGCGGACGACCAGCTCGCCGAAACTCTGGCGCTCGCCTGGGTCGGGCGCGGCACCTACGACGTCAGCGAATGGGACGATGCCTGCGCCGAAGCCAATGACGAGGATCCCGAGAGCCGGATCGACGAGCTGATGGACATGCCCCTCCTCGCTTCGCACCTCGAGGCCGGCCTGGCGGCGTTCGACTATAGCTGCGACGGGGTCGGGCAGCTGGACTGATAACCACGTCATCCCGGCGAAAGCCGGGATCCCGGGGAGACCCCCCCGTGCCTTTTCCGGTACCAGGTCCCGGCTTTCGCCGGGTGACGGTCAGCCGCGGAAGGTCCAGCTCTTTACCGGCTCCCACGGGCCGTCGAGATAGCGCCACAGCGCGAGGCCCTTGATCGCCAGTGGCCGGCGCTCGAATTCGGCGCGAAGACGCATCTGGAGCGCCTTCGCCTCTTTGGGCTCGACCTTGTTCTGGACGGTGACGTGCGGCCGCCACGGCGCCATGTCCTGCGGGGTCAAAAGGCCGCGCAGGGCGAGCGCCAGGTCGTAGCGAATGTCCTCCAGGCCGTCGCTCTCGACTCGAAGAGCCGTGCCCCCGCCAAGGTCTATGACCCCCGCAATCGCGGCCTCGGGCGCGGCCGTCGCGGCATAAGCGGCGAGGCGACGGCCGACTTCCGCCTGAACGCCCGGCGGCAGATGATGGAACAGGGTGAGGTGGGCGGGCACCCGGTTGCGTTCCGGCGGATAATGCGCCCGCCGAAGCTCCTGGAGCCAGCCATTGTCGCCGTCGCCGAACAGGGCGGTGACGATGAGAGGGGCAGAGGGCTCGCTCAGATTTCCACCTGGCTGCCGAGCTCGACCACCCGGTTGGGCGGGAGCCTGAAGAATTCCATCGCGCTCTCGGCGTTGCGGAGCATCCAGGAGAAGAGATGCTCGCGCCAAATCGCCATGCCCGGCTTGCGGGACGCGATCAGGGTCTGCCGCGAAAGGAAGAAGCTGGTCTCCATCATCCGGATATCGCGGCCGCAGCTCACCGTGCCGAGGGCGGCCGGCAGGTCGCTGTCCTCCATGAAGCCGAAGCGGAGGATCAGCCGGAAGAAGCCCTCGCCGAGATCGGTGAGGTCGCAGCGCCGGTGGGCCTCGACATAGGGCATGTCCTCGATGACCACGGTGAGCAGCATCACCCGTTCGTGAAGGCAGCGATTGTGCTTGAGATTGTGGAGCAGGGACGGCGGCACGCCCTGATCCGAGGTGGTGAGGAAGACTGCGGTGCCCGGCACCCGGACGACGCTGCCCGCGGCGGACTTGATGAAGATCTCGGTCGGCATCGCCGAATCGGCCAGGTTGGCGCGCATCAGCTGGCGTCCCTTCGCCCAGGTGGTGAGGAGGACGAAGGCGACGACCCCGACCAGCAGCGGGAACCAGCCGCCGTCCGGGACCTTGGTCAGGGTCGCGGCGAAGAAGCCGAGGTCGACGACCAGGAAGAGGATGAGCAAAGGCACGCCTCGCCACGGCTTCCAGGCCCATATCGACGAAATCAGGGCGGCGAGCAGGCAGGTGTCGATCAGCATCGCGCCGGTTACGGCCACCCCGTAGGCCGAGGCGAGCTCCGACGAGCTTCGGAAGGTGACGACGAGGACGAGCGCGGCCGCCATCAACGTCCAGTTGACGACGGGGATGTAGATTTCGCGATGCTCCGTGGTGTGCTCGATCCTGAGCCTCGGCACGAAGCCGAGCTGGATCGCCTGCTGGGTAACCGAGAAGGCGCCGGTCACCACGGCCTGGGTGGCGATCGTCGCGGCCAGGATGGTCAGGAGGACCAGAGGCAGCTCGAAGCCGGGCGGGGCAAGGCTGAAGAAGGGGCTGGCGGCCGCCGCCGGATCGGAGAGAACGAGGGCCCCCTGCCCCAGATAATTCAGCATCAGGGCCGGCAGGACGAAGAAGAACCAGCCGAAGCGGATCGGCCGCCGGCCGAATCGGCCCATCTCCGCGTAGAGGGCCTCGGCGCCGGTCACCGCAAGCACCACCGAGCCGAGCGCCAGGAAGGCGAGCCAGGGTTGGGCGGCGAAGAAGGCGAAGGCGTGGCGCGGGTCGAGGGCCGTCACGATCGCCGGGTTGCGGGCGATGGCGAGCGCCCCGAGCAGCCCGATGGTCAGCAGATACAAAGTGATGACCGGTCCGAACCACCGCCCCAGCCGGGCCGTCCCCCCTTTTCGGCCGACGAACAAAGCGACGATGATCCCGGCCGCGAGCGGCATCACCGCCGGCGCCAGGCGCGGATCGAAGATCGCCAGGCCCTCTACCGAGGCGAGGACCGAGATCGCCGGAGTGACCATCGAATCGCCGTAGAAAAGCGCGCAGGCGAAGACCCCGAGAAGGACGATGCCGCCGCTCCACCGCGCCTTGCCGCCGGCCTTGCGCGAGATCAGGGCGAGCAAGGCGAGGCTGCCCCCTTCCCCCTTGTTGTCCGCGCGGATCATGATGGCGACGTATTTCAAGGTCACCACGATGATCATGGCCCAGAAGATCAGGCTCAAGACCCCGAAGACATTGACCGCGCTCGGCGGAAGCTCGTGATGGCCGGTAAAGGCCTCGCGGAAGGCGTAGATCGGGCTCGTGCCGATATCGCCGAAGACGACGCCGATCGCGCCCAGAGCGAGCCGCGCCTGCGATCGGCCGCGCGCGTCGCCCGCGAGTGGGGGGGACGCGAGCGCGGGGGCCGCGGTGGAATCGGAGGCGATGGGGGTGTCCGTCATTGGGGAAAGGCGGCGGCCTCTAGCATGACGATGGGCGCCTTCGCAACGGCGACAAAGCCGGACGGCACCGCTATAGGCGCGGCAACCCTTGCTGCCAGGAGTCGGAAATGCGCGTCGGCGTCCCCAAAGAGATCAAGAACCATGAATATCGGGTCGGCCTGACCCCGGCCTCGGTCGCCGAGCTGGTCAGCGCCGGCCACGAGGTGATCGTCGAGACCCGGGCCGGCCTCGGCATCGACTTCGACGACCAGGATTATATCGACGTGGGCGCGACCATCGCTCCGGACGCCGCGTCGACCTTCGCCCAGGCCGACATGATCGTGAAGGTGAAGGAGCCGCAGCCGCAGGAGATCGCGCTCCTCGAGCCGAGGCATTTGCTGTTCACCTATCTCCACCTCGCCCCCGACCCCGACCAGGCCAGGGGCCTGATCGAATCGGGCGCGACCTGCATCGCCTATGAGACGGTGACCGCACCGGATCGCTCGCTGCCCCTCCTGAAGCCGATGAGCGAGGTCGCGGGCCGTATGTCGATCCAGGTCGGCGCCCATTATCTGGAGAAGGAGCAGGGCGGCCGCGGGGTCCTGCTCGGCGGCGTCCCGGGGGTCGCTCCGGCCAAGGTCGCCATCCTCGGCGGCGGCGTTTCGGGGGTCAATGCCGCCCAGATGGCGGTCGGGATGCGCGCCGACGTCACCATCTACGACATCTCCAACGCCCGGCTGGCCGAGCTCGACATGTTCTTCGGAAGCCAGATCAAGACCGCTTACGCCTCGCGGGCGACCATCGCCAAGGCCGTGACCAAGGCCGAGCTGGTGATCGGCGCGGTCCTCGTGCCCGGCGCCGCCGCGCCGAAGCTGGTCACCCGCGACATGCTCAAGACCATGAAGCGGGGCTCCGTGCTGGTCGACATCTCGATCGACCAGGGCGGCTGCTTCGAGACTTCGAGGGCGACCACCCACGACAACCCGGTCTACGAGATCGACGGAGTCATCCATTATTGCGTGGCCAACATGCCGGGCGCCGTCGCCCGCACCTCGGCCTTCGCGCTCAACAATGCGACCCTGCCGTTCGTTCTCAAGTTGGCGAGCCAAGGGGCTGAAGCCGCGATGAAAGCCGATCCTCATCTGGCCAACGGACTCAACGTCTCGGCCGGCAAGATCCGGCACCAGGCCGTGGCCGAGGCGCTCGGGCTCCCGTTCGAGGCGGCTTAGCGATAACGGGAACAAGTTTGGAACATCGCCGTTGGTTGCGAAAGCTCAACCAAAGGACGACCCATGGCGACCAACCAGAATCCGCAGCCCGCTCCCGAGAAGGATCCGGAGGATTGGGTGACCGGCGACGAATCGATGACCGGACCGCAGGCCTCCTATCTCAAGACGCTCAGCCAGGAAGCCGGCGAGGAATTCGATCCCGAGCTCAGCAAGGCCGAAGCCTCGAAGCGGATCGACGAGCTTCAGCACGAGACGGGACGCGGCATCGATCATTGATCCCGTTATTCCGGCGAAAGCCGGGACCTCGGGACCCGGAGTCGCGGTGGTTCTCCCTGAGGCCCCGGCTTTCGCCGGGGCGACGTCAGTTGCCCCCTGCCCTCGCCTGCTCCAGCGCCCGGAGCTGCTCCTCCACCTGTGCACGCCAGGGTGCGTCGGGAGGGGCCTTGGCGACGAGGTCGCTCCAGATCTTCTGCGCTTCGTCGAGCCGGCCGGACTGGGCGAGTGCGAGACCGAAGAAGAAGCGCGGAGCCGGATGGTCGGGCGCGAGCGCGGCGGCGCGCTCGAAAGCGAGCTGGGCCGCGGGGCTCATCAGCCCGCCGGAATGGACGACCAGGGCATTGCCGTAGCCGACCCACAATATCGCGTTGTCGGGATGCTCGCGAAGCGCCGAGCGGATCACCCCCGCCGCGCCGCGGGTGTCGCCGCGGCGCTGAAAGCCTTCGGCGATGGTCAGCCAGCGGTCGGCGGTGTCGAAGCGGCCGAGCATGTCCTTGCGCATGCCGGCGAAGGCGGTGTCGGGCAGGTCCTGAGTCTCGGGCGGCCGCTTGGGGCTTCCCCCGAGACCGGGGCTTCCCTGCCAGGCATAGCCGGCGCAGCCCAGGAGCAGGGCCGAGGCGACGAACTGGAGGCCGGCGCGGTCGAGGCGCCCGAATCGCCATATTCCGAAAGCCGCCGCGGCGGCGAGCAGGACGAGGATCAGCAGGCCCATCAGCGCGCCTTCCGCCGGAAGCGGCCGCGGGCGAGGAAGAGGCCGAGCGCGACCAGAACCAGCGGCGCCGCCCAGAGCGGCCAGGTGATCGGCTCGACGGTCGGCCTATAGCTTACCCAGGCGCCGTAGCGGTCGATCAGCCAGCTTCTAATCGCCTCGGGCTTCTCGCCCGCCGCGATTCGCTCGCGGACCAAGGCGCGCATGTCGCCGGCCATGTCGGCGTCACTGTCGGCGATCGACTGGCCCTGGCAGACGAGGCAGCGCAGGGTCTCCATCAGCGCCTTGGCCTGCGCCTCCTGGCGGGGATTTTCGAGCTGGCTGTAGGCGTAGCGCGAGGGGGGGAGCGCGGATTGGGCGAAGGCCGGGGCGGCGAGTGTCAGCGCGATTACGGCAAGGCCGTCATTGCGAGCGAAGCGAAGCAATCCAGAGCGGCTTCCGACGCCCGCTGGATTGCTTCGTCGCTTCGCTCCTCGCAATGACGGGCCCGCGCTCATCGCGCCGCCTCGTACGCAGCGACGATCTCGTCGACATTCTCCGGCCGGATGTCGCCGATATGCTGGTGGCGGATGACGCCCTTGCCGTCGACGACGAAGGTTTCGGGGACACCGGAGGAACCCAAAGCGAACTGGACCCGGCTGGCGGGATCGGCGCCGATCCGCTCGAACGGGTCGCCATATTCGGCAAGGAACGCGGCGACGTCCTCGCTTCGGTCGCGAATGGCGACTCCGTCGATCGGCACCCCGCGCCGCTTCAAGGCCATCAGCTGAGGCGCTTCAGCCTTGCAGGGCACGCACCAGCTGGCGAAGACGTTGACCAGGCGCGGTTTGCCGGAGCGCAAATCCTGGGCTGTGAGCGGCGGGTGATTGGCGACCGCGGGCCGGAGCGCGAAGTCGGGCATGAGCTTGCCGATCATCGTCGAGCGGATCTCGGTGTCGGGCGGCTTGCGAAGGCCGATCGCGACCGTGATCACGAAGACCAGGAACACCGCCAGCGGAAGCCAGAGGAGCAGCTTCCTCATTCGAAAGCTTCCTGCCGGGAGGAGCGCCGAGCGCGGCGGACGCGGCCGACCAGTGCGAGGAAGCCGCCGAACGCGACCATCGCGCCGCCGAGCCAGATCAGGGTCACGAAAGGCTTCCACCAGAGGCGCAGCTGCCAGCGACCGCCGCCGTCGGGCTTGCCGACCACGGTATAGAGCTGGCCGTCGAAACGGGTGGCGATGGCGGCTTCGCTGGTCTCCGTCGGCGGGGCGCTGAACATCCGAGCCTGCGGCCGAAGGACGAAAGGCGCGCTCGCGCCGCGGCGGACGGTCAGCTTCGCCTCGACCGCGGTCCAGTTGGGACCGGCGATCGGCTCGACCGAGTCGAAGCTCAGGCTGTACGGCCCGACCGATACCCGCTCGCCGACCCGGGCGGCCACCAAAGTCTCCTTGTTGAAGGCGCTTTCGCTGGCCATTCCGGCGAGCGCGACGGCGATGCCGAGGTGGGAGACGACCATTCCGTAGGTGAAGAGCGGGGTACGCCGCAGGTTGCGCCTCCACAAGGGCGCGACGCTGGCCGTTCCCACCCCGAGGGCCAGAACCAGCCCGAGGAGCGGGAGTATCCCCATGCCCGGGGCGAGCAGGACGACGATCAGCAGAACCAGCGCGGTGAACAGGATCGGAAGGGCGACGCGCCGGGCGACCTCGCGCAGCCGGTCGCGTCGCCAGCGCATCAGGGGACCGACCGCCATGACCACGACCAGAAGCAGAGCGAACGGGCCGGTGACGAGATTGAAATAGGGTGCTCCGATCGAGACCTTGACCCCGAGCGCCTCGGTGGCGAGCGGGTAGATCGTGCCCATGAAGACGAGCGCCAGCACGATGCACAGGAGCAGGTTGTTGACGACAAGGGCGCCTTCGCGGCTGACCGGCTCGAAGGTGGAGCCTTCCTTCACGGTGCCGACCCGAAGGCCGAACAAGGTCAGCGCGCCGCCGATGTAGAGCGCGAGAAGGATGAGGATGAAGGCGCCGCGCCGCGGGTCGACGGCGAAGCTGTGGACGCTGGTGAGGATGCCCGAGCGGACGAGGAAGGTGCCGACCATCGACATCGAGAAAGCGACGACGGCGAGCATCACCGTCCAGGCCCTAAGGCCGTCGCGGGTGGCGAGGACCGTCACCGAATGGAGCAGGGCCGTCGCCGCGAGCCAGGGCATGAGCGAGGCGTTCTCGACGGGATCCCAGAACCACCAGCCGCCCCAGCCCAGTTCGTAATAGGCCCAGTAGGAGCCCGCCGTGATCCCGAGCGTGAGGAAGATCCAGGCGCCGAGCACCCACGGCCGCATCGCCCGGGCGAAGGCCGGGCCGACGTCGCGGGTGACCAGGGCGCCGACCGCGAAGGAGAAAGCGATCGAGATCCCGACATAGCCGAAATAAAGGGTCGGCGGGTGGAAGGCGAGGCCGGGATCCTGGAGCAAGGGGTTGAGGCCGTTGCCCTCGACCGGGACCGGGAAGAGCCGCTCGAACGGGTTCGAGGAGAAAAGAAGGAAAGCGTAGAATCCGAGCCCGATGGCGGCCTGGGCCGCCAGGGTGGCGATAAGGGTTCGCTCGGGAAGGCGCCGCTCGAAGAGGGCTACCGCGGCGCCGGCCAAAGCGAGGACCGTCACCCACAGCAGCATCGAGCCTTCGTGATTCCCCCAGGCGCCGGCGAATTTGTAAAGCCAGGGCTTGAGGCTGTGGCTGTTCGCCGCGACCAGCTTCACGGAAAGGTCGGTGCGCAGGAAGAGCTGGATGAGGGCGAGGAAGGCGAGGCCGACGAGGACGGCCTGGACGATGGCGATGGGGCGGATCGCGGAGGCGTAATTCCTCCCGCGGATTTCCGGGGCAGGGGGACCGCCCGAAGGGTGGTGGAGGGGTTCTTCGGAGTCTGAAAGAGCCCCTCCACCATGCTTCGCATGGTCCCCCTCCCCGGCAAATGCCGGGGAGGAATTGAGAAGCGCGGCAATCCCCATCGCCAGCTGGAGCAGCGACAGCGCCGCCGCCAGCCACAAAGCCGCGAGGCCCGCTTCGGCGATCATTTCAGGCTCTCGCTCTTATGCTCGCCCTTGGCCGGGTCGAGCTGAGGCGGCTTGTAGTTTTCGTCATGCTTGGCGAGGATGTTGTCGGCGACGAACAGCCCGCCGGCCTCGAACCGGCCTTCGGCGACGACCCCGCTATTCTCCTTGAACAGGTCCGGCACGATTCCGGTGAAACGGACGGGGATGATATGCGGAGTCTCGTCCTTGACCGTGAAATGGATCGTGACTCCGTCGGGCTCGCGCCTGAGCGAGCCGGCCTTCACCATCCCGCCAATGCGGACCGCTCGGCCGACGGGCGGACCCTCCCGGGCGACGTCGCCGGGCGTGTAGAAATAGGCCGCCTGGTCCTTCAACGCCGACATGGCGAGCAGGACCGCGCCGAGGATCGCGGCGAGGGCGACGACGAGCAGGACCAGGCGCTGGTTCTTCGCCTTCACCGATCGCCCTTCAAGGCGTCGACGGCGCGTTCGGCCCGGCGCATGGCGGCCAGGCTCAGGCTGGTCAGGCCGAGCGTTCCAATGACGGCGATGGCGTAGGCGCCGGCGATGAACGGCCAGTGGCTCATGCCGCCATCCGGCGCAGCCGCGCCTCGACCTTCTGCTGCGCGAGCGCGGTCCTCATCCGCATCAGGACGATCGCCGCGAACAGGAGGGTGAAGCCCGCGGCCGAGACGAACAAAGGCCACAGCATCGAGCCCGCGATGCTCGAGCGGCCGAGGCCGATGCTCTGGCCCTGATGAAGGGTCCGCCACCAGAGGACCGAATAATGGATGATCGGCAGATTGACCGCTCCGACCAGGCCGAAGATGGCGGCGAGGCGCCCCTCCCCGCCCCGCTCCCGCTCGGCGTCGGCCAAGGCGATGAAGCCGACGTAGAGGAAGAGTAGGACCAGCATCGAGGTCATGCGGCCGTCCCATTCCCACCAGGTGCCCCAGGTCGGGCGCCCCCACAGGGAGCCGGTGGCCAGGCAGATGAAGGTGAAAACCGCCCCCGGCACGGCCAGCGCCCGGCCCGCGACGGCGGCGAGCGGGTGGCGCCAGACCATTTGCATGAGGCTCGCCAAGGCAATTCCGGCCCAGCCCGCCATGCCGAGCCAGGCGGCCGGGACGTGGACGTAGATAATCCTGACGCTGTCGCCCTGGAGATAATCGGGCGGGGCAACGAACAGCCCCGCGCCGAGACCGACGGCGATGAGCAGCGCCCCGCTCCAGCCGAGCCAGGCGGTAAGCGGCCGCGCCAGCCGCAGAAAGCGTGTCGGATTCGCGAATATGTGCATTGCCCGGGGCGTATGTAGCCGAGCGGGCCGCGAGCCGTCACCCTGAACTTGGCGGAAACCGGCGGCGTTCCCACAAGCGAAGTTCACGAAGTTCATGGTGTCGAGCGCCGGATCGTGACCTTCGCCGCGCGACGAGCGCCGGAAAAGGGGTCGAATAGCGAAAGAGGACGACCGAAGCAGCCATTGGCGAAATATAGCACAAAAGTAGAACAAGTCAAAGCGCCGGCCGCGGGCGCCCTGCCCTTCGCCGGACTCCAGTGGAGGGGCTGGAGGCGCCGCCAGGCTGTGCAACGGATAACGCCGGATTGCTTCGTCGCTTCGCTGCTCGCAATGACGGGACTATGGCTTCCGACCGCCCCCAGCAGAACCGGCTCGTCGGCATCGCGCTTCGCCTGGCCGCCGCGACCTGCTTCGCGTTCATGGCGATGCTGGTGAAGCTCGGCCACGAGGCCGGGGTCGCCACGGTGGAGCTCGCTTTCTACCGCTTCGCCTTCGGGCTTCCGCCACTGCTGCTGTGGATCGCCGCCAGCGGCAATTTCGGCGCCTGGCGGACCCGGCGGCCGCTGGCGCATACGTGGCGTGCGGCGGCCGGCCTGACCACCCTTATCCTCAGCTTCAGCGCGCTGGCGCTGCTGCCGCTCGCCGAGACGACGACGATCGGCTTCGCGGCGCCGCTCTTCTCGGTCGCGCTTTCGGCACTGATCCTTGGCGAATCGGTCGGCCGGCACCGCTGGACCGCCGTCATCCTCGGCTTCGTCGGCGTGCTGGTGGTGATGCGGCCCGAAGGCCGTCATCTGCCCACGCTCGGGCTGGTCCTGGCCGGCCTCGCCGCCTTCGGCTCCGGCATCGTCACGATCACGATCCGGCAGGTGGGCAGGACGGAAGGCACCCAGACGACGGTGCTGTGGTTCAGCCTGCTGTCGATGGCCGCCACCGGGCTGGCCATGCCGTTCTTCGCCCAGGCGCACGATTGCGCGACATGGCTGCTGCTGCTCGCGCTCGGAACGGTCGGCGGCTTCAGCCAGATCTGCCTGACCGCCTCGCTTCGCTTCGCGCCGGTGCCGGCGGTGGTGCCGTTCGATTATATGCAATTGCTGTGGGCGGTGCTGCTCGGCTGGCTGGTCTTCGCCGACCGTCCGGCCTCGACGACGTGGCTCGGCGCCGCGATCATCGTCGGCAGCGGGCTCTACACGCTCTATCGCGAGCACCGGCTCGGCCGCGAGGCGGCGCGGGAGCCTGCAGTGCTCTAACGCCCGATCAGGCGCATCGCCATGGCGTCGGCGACCTCGGCCGGGTTGCGGCCGGTGGCGGCGCTTTCGCTCCAGATCTGCTCGAGCCGGACCGGGATGCCTTCGATCCGGGCACGGACCGTTTCCTGGTCGCCATCCTTCAGATATTCGGTCGAGACGTTGATGATCCCGCCGGCGTTGATGACGTAGTCGGGGGCGTAGAGGATTCCGCGCTGGTGGATGAGCTGGCCGTCGGCGGGGGTGGCGAGCTGGTTGTTGGCGCCGCCGGCGACGACCGGCACCCTCAATTCGGCGATCGAATCCGCGGTAAGGATCGCTCCAAGCGCGTTGGGGCTGAGCACGTCCGCTTCGAGGGTCATGATCGCCTCGGGAGCGACCGCCTCGCCGCCCACTTCGCTCGCCAGAGCGTCGGCCCGGGCGCGGTCGAGGTCGGCCAGGGTGACGCGCGCGCCTTCCGCCGCCGCCCGCCGGGCGAGGCCCGAGGCGACGCTGCCCGCGCCCTGGATCGCGACATGGACCCCGGCGAGGCTGTCCTTGCCAAGCGCCCGCTTCACGGCCGCCTTGACGCCCAGGAAAACGCCGTAGCTGGTGTGCGGCCCGGGATCCCCGCCGACATCGCCTTGCGCGACCGGAAGCCCGGCGACATGGCGAGTCTCCTTCGACAGAGCGACCATGTCCGCGACGCTCATCCCGACGTCCTCGGCGGTGACGTAGCGCCCGCCCAGGCCCTCGACGGCCCGGCCGTAGGCGGCGAGCATCTCGGGCGTCTTGGTGCGGCCCTCGTCGGCGAGGATCACGGCCTTGCCGCCGCCGAGCGGGAGGCCGGCCATGGCGTTCTTGAAGCTCATGCCCCTCGACAGGCGAAGGGCGTCGCGGACCGCCTCGCCCGGCTGCGCATAATGCCAGAAGCGGACTCCGCCCCCGGCGGGGCCGAGGAAGGTCGAATGGACGACGATGACGGCGCGAAGGCCGCTGGCCCGGTCGGTGACGAAGTGGACGGCCTCATGGTCGTCGAAATCGGGGAATTCCCACGGCGATTGCATTTACAGATCCCGAAAAATACGGGCGCAGGTGGGGCGATCGACGGGGCTTGAACCCGCGACCCCCGGTACCACAAACCGGTGCTCTAACCAACTGAGCTACGATCGCCACTGCGCGCCCTGAGGTGCGGCGGGCACATAGGAGCGGTCGAGCCCGAGCGTCAAGGCGCGCGTCACCAATCGAGGAGGCCGAGCCTTTCCCGGCGCACCCAGCGCAGCAGCATCAGCCCGGCGGCCGCCGCTAGGCCGAGCGCCAGCCCGGTCCAGATCCCGACCCCCTCCCAGCCGAGGCCGAAGGCGAGACCGACCGCCGTCAGCAGGCCCACGCCCCAATAGCTGAACGCGGCGAAGGCCATCGGGACCTTGGTGTCGTGAAGGCCCCTGAGCATTCCCGCCCCCACCGATTGAGCCCCGTCGAAAACCTGGAAGAGCGCGGCGAGGAACAGGAAGGACACGGCCAGCGCGATGACCGGCGCGTTGGCGGGATCGACCGGATCCAGGAACAGCTCGACCAGGCGGTGGGGCATGGCCAGCATGACGATCGCCATCAGTGCCATGAAAGAAACGCCGAGGACGAAGGCCGTCCAGCCGGCGCGCGCAATCCCCTCCCGGTCGCGGCGCCCGAAGGCCAGGCCGACTCGCACCGTCACCGCCTGGCTGAGGCCGAGCGGGACCATGAAGGAGAAAGCGGCGATCTGGAGGGCGACCGCGTGGGCCGCAAGCGAGGCCGGGCCGATCAGGCCCATCAAGAAGACCGCGGCGTTGAAAATGGTGATCTCGAGCGCGAGCGTCACCGCGATCGGAAAGCCGAGCCGCCAGACCTCCCGGAAGCGCTCCCAATCGGCCACCCAGAAGCGGCCGAACAGGCGGTAGCGGCGGAAACGCGGGTGGACGACGACGACCAGCGCCATCGCCAGGAACATGAAGCTGTTGGCGCAGGTGCTTCCGATCCCGGCGCCGCGCAGCCCGAGCTCGGGAAAGCCGAACCGGCCGAAGATCAGCGCGTAATTCAGGAAGGCGTTGAGAACGACGGCGGCGATGCCGACGACGAGCGACCAGGCCGGCTTCTCGAGCGCGGCGACGAACGAGCGCAGCACCAGATACCACAAAGCCGGAAGCATTCCCCACATCAGCGCCCTGACGAAGCTTTCGGCCGCCGCGGCGAGCTGCGGATCCTGGCCGATGGCGACGAGGATGGCGCGCGTGTGCCAAAGGACGAGCCAGACCGGAATCACCATCGCCACCGCCGACCACATCGTCTGCCTCACCGTCCGGCGGACGTCGCGGACGCTGTTGCGGCGGGCACCGAGCTCCCTCGCCACCATCGGCGAGGCGGCGATGACGAGGCCGATGCCGAAGATGAAGAAAGCGTAATAGAGGTTGATCCCGAGCGTCGCGGCAGCGAGCACGCGCGAGCCCGCCCAGCCGAGCAGAAGCACGTCGGTCGACTGGATCAGCGATTGCGACACGTTGGTGAGGACGAGCGGCCAGGCGAGCGCCACCGTCGCGCGAATCTCTTCGCGCCAGAGGCGGCGGGTTTCGGGGTTCCGCTGAAGCATGGCTCACGCCCCTAGCCTCTGTGGGGGCACCCGTCATCCCGGCGAAAGCCGGGACCTCAGAGCGGACTGGACGCGGTGCCCTTCACCCGACGAGGTCCCGGCTTTCGCCGGGATGACGGCGTCCCCATATGCGCTCCATGATTCCCCTTTCCGTCCTCGACCTCGCTCCAGTTCCCGAAGGCTCCGACGCCGGCCAAGCACTTCGCAACTCGCTCGAGCTCGCTTTGGCGGCCGAGCGGCTCGGCTATCGCCGCTTCTGGATGGCGGAGCATCATTCGATGCCGGGCATCGCCAGCGCGGCGACGTCGGTCGCGCTCGCGTTCGTCGGCGCCGGCACCTCCACGATCCGAATTGGCGCCGGCGGGGTGATGCTTCCAAATCATGCGCCCCTGGTCATCGCAGAGCAGTTCGGAACCCTCGAATCGCTCTTCCCGGGCCGAGTCGATCTCGGCCTCGGCCGGGCGCCCGGCACCGACCGCGCCGCGGCTTTCGCGCTGCGCCGAAACCTGGCTTCGGACGAGAACCAGTTTCCGCAGGATGTCGTCGAGCTGATGGGCTATTTCGAAGGCCGGGAAGGCGGCGGCGTCCGCGCCGTTCCGGGCGAGGGCCTCGCCGTCCCGATCTGGATACTGGGATCGAGCCTGTTCGGGGCCCAGCTGGCGGCGATGCTCGGCCTGCCTTATGCCTTCGCCTCTCATTTTGCGCCGGGACAGATGATGGAAGCGATCCGGGTCTATCGCGAGCGGTTCCAGCCCTCGGCGCAGCTCGATCGCCCTTATGTGATGCTCGGCTTCAACGCCTTCGCCGCAGCGACGGCCGAGGAAGCGGAGCTTCTCGCCACCTCGGTGCAGCAGGCGTTCGTCAACCTGCGCACCGGCCATCCGGGCAAGCTGCCGCCGCCTTTGCCGGGATATGAGGAAACGCTTCCACCGCAGGCGCGGGCGATGCTCGACCAGGTCCTGACCTGCTCGGCGATCGGGGACGGCGCGACGGTCAGGGCGGCGATCGAGGCGTTCGTGGAGCGGACCGGCGCGGACGAGCTGATGATCACGTCGCAGATATACGATCACGGGGCGCGGCTGAGGTCGTATGAGATCGTCGCGGAGGCGATAGGCCAGTCGTCATTGCGAGGAGCGTAGCAACGAAGCAATCCAGAGGCCGCGGCCGCCGCGCTGGATTGCCGCGCTTCGCTCGCAATGACGGTCAGCGCGAATCCAGTTCTTTCACCAGCCTCTTTGGGGCCTGGGCCCGGTAGCTCTCGTCGATCCAGTCCTTGAGCTGCTCGAGCGTCGGCAGGTCCGTTTCGGGTGGCGTGAAGCTGACCCAGCCCGCTCTGCCGAGACCGTAAGCGGTCGGCCTGGCATAAGGCAGATCGAGCGCGACCTCGCCGGTGTAGGCAAGCTTGACGGAGAGGCTGAACGGCTGCCGGCGGACCGGCAGATAGGCGAAGGTCTTGTCGTTGACGGCGAGATCGTCATGCTCGGGCCAGGGCGCCTTCGAATGGGCGCCCGGATAAGCGAGACCGAAAGCCCGAAGCTGCTCCAGGATCGCGTCGGTCGCTTCGCTCATCTCTCGGAACCTCCTCGCGGCACCGTCATTAGCACGAGCGAGGAGATTAAGCATGGACGACAAGGCGAAGATCAGCACCGGCCCCAACGACCGGCCGCGCAACGAAACCATCGCGGGCACAGGGCCCGGGATCCCGGACGACGCGCTTGCCCCAGGCGAGGAGCTTCCGGAAGCTCCAAGCGAGGAGGTGGTGGAACGGGTGAAGGTAGCGCTCGGCGTGACCGGGCGCGGCGAGCATCAGCCGCTCGAGGGGCAGTAGAACCGTCATTGCGAGGAGCGCAGCGACGCGGCAATCCAGCTGCGGCGCTTGGCACCTGCTCAGCCTGGATTGCTTCGCTTCGCTCGCAATGGGAAAAGGGCAAGGCGTGGTGGGCGCGGTAGGGATTGAACCTACGACCCCACCCGTGTGAAGGGTGTGCTCTACCACTGAGCTACGCGCCCACGCCGGAGCCGGCACTTAGTGAGCGGTGGAAAGCCTGTCCAGAGCGTTCCCCGGCGAAAGCCGGGGTCCAGCGGCACCGACGGCAAAACTGGGCCCCGGCCTTTGCCGGGGAACGGAGTGTTACCGTCCGACGCTGTCCTTCAGCACCTTGCCGGCCTTGAACTTGGGCTGGGTCGATTCCTTGATCTGCATCGGCTCGCCGGTGCGGGGGTTGCGGCCGGTGGAGGCCTTGCGCTTGGAGCAGGAGAAGGTGCCGAAGCCGACCAGCCTGACCTCGTCGCCGCGCTTCAGGGCATTCTGGATCGTGTCGAACACGCCCTCGACCGCCCGCGTGGAATCGCCGCGGCTGAGGCCGGTCGCATCGGCTACGGCCCCGATAAGCTCCTGCTTGTTCATCTCGCCCGAACCCCCTTTTTTCCGTTTGAGTCGCCGTACGCGCGCTTCCCTCCATCTAACGGCAGGAGCGGAGAGGGAGTCAAAAGGAAAGCGCGACTTTCCGTGGGAAAATCGCCCCGACTTGGTCCAAATTCGTTGATGCGGCGCAGGATGCGCTACTGTTCCTCCCCGCGATTTCGCGGGGAGGGGGACCGCGCGAAGCGCGGTGGAGGGTTCTTCGGAGTCCGTAAGGCCCCTCCACCATGCTTCGCATGGTCCCCCTCCCCTGCAAATGCAGGGGAGGAATTAAAACCTCAGTGCCGGATCGAGGGACCCCCGACGTCGTCCGGAGCCGTCGCCAGCTCCGGCGCCGGGACGGCGGCCAGATCGTCGGCCTCCGTCCAGTCGATCGGAGCGACCGGAGTCGCCAAAGCGTGGGCGAGGACTTCGTCGACATGGCTGACGGGGACGATCTCGAGCCCGCCGGTGATCGTCGCCGGGATCTCGACCAGGTCCTTCTCGTTCTCGGCCGGGATCAGCACCTTCTTGATGCCCCCGCGCTGGGCCGCGAGCAATTTCTCCTTGAGCCCGCCGATCGGAAGCACACGCCCCCGAAGAGTGACCTCGCCGGTCATGGCGACGTCGCGCCGGACCGGGATCCCGGTCAGGGTCGAGATGATCGCGGTGACCATTCCGACGCCGGCGGAAGGGCCGTCCTTGGGAGTCGCGCCCTCGGGAAGATGGACGTGGATGTCCTTGCGCCCGAACAGGCTCGGCTTGACTCCGTAGCTCGGGCTCCGCGCCTTGACGAAGGCGAACGCGGCCTGGATCGACTCCTGCATGACGTCGCCGAGCTTGCCGGTCCACTTGATCTGGCCCTTGCCGGGCACGGTCACGGCCTCGATGGTCAGGAGCTCGCCGCCGACCTCGGTCCAGGCCAAGCCGGTGACGGCGCCGATCTGATCCTCCTCCTCGCCCATGCCGTGGCGAAAGCGGCGGACTCCGGAATATTCGCCGATATTCTCCGCCCTCAGCTCGACCCGCTCGGTCTTGCCCTCGAGGATCCGGCGAAGCGCCTTGCGGGCCACCTTGGCGATCTCACGCTCCAGCGTCCGGACGCCCGCTTCGCGGGTATAATGCTGGATGAGGCTTCGCAGGCCGTCCTTGGCGAAGACCAGCTCGCCCTCCTTGAGGCCGTGCGATTCGATCTGCTTGGGGATGAGATGGCGGGTCGCGATCTCGACCTTCTCGTCCTCCGTATAGCCTTCGAGCCGGATGATCTCCATCCGGTCGAGCAGGGGCTGGGGCATGTCCATCGTGTTGGCGGTGGTGACGAACATGACGTCGGAGAGGTCGTAGTCGATCTCCAGATAATGGTCCTGGAAGCGGCTGTTCTGCTCCGGGTCCAGCACCTCGAGCAAAGCCGAGGCCGGGTCGCCCCGGAAATCCTGGCCGAGCTTGTCGATCTCGTCGAGCAGGAAGAGCGGGTTGGAGCTTCCCGCTTTCTTCAGGTTGGAGATGATCTTGCCGGGCAGCGAGCCGATATAGGTGCGGCGGTGGCCGCGGATCTCGGCCTCGTCGCGCACGCCGCCCAATGACTGGCGAACGAACTCACGGCCGGTGGCGCGGGCGATCGAACGGCCGAGCGAGGTCTTGCCGACGCCGGGAGGGCCGACGAGGCACAGGATCGGGCCCTTCAGCTTATTGGTCCGGGCCTGGACGGCGAGATATTCGACGATCCGGTCCTTGACCAACTCGAGCCCGTAATGATCCTCGTCGAGGATCTCCTGGGCCTCGGCGATGTCCTTCTTGACCTTGGACTTCTTGCCCCAGGGCAGGCCGAGCAGGACGTCGAGATAGTTGCGGCTGACGGTGGCCTCGGCCGACATCGGCGCCATCGCCTTGAGCTTCTTGAGCTCCTGGGTCGCCTTGCCGCGCGCCTCCTTCGAAAGCTTGGTCTTGGCGATCTTGCGGGTCAGCTCGGCAAGCTCGTCGCCCTCCCCTTCCTCGCCTTCATTGCCAAGCTCGCGCTGGATCGCCTTGAGCTGCTCGTTGAGATAATATTCGCGCTGGGTCTTCTCCATCTGGCGCTTGACGCGGCTCCGGATCCTTTTCTCCACCTGGAGCACCCCGAGCTCGCCCTCCATGAAGGCGAACACCATTTCGAGGCGGCGAACCGGGTTCAGCTCGGCGAGCAGGGCCTGCTTGTCCGACACCTTGATGTTGATGTTGGCGGCGACCGAATCAGCCAGCTTCGAGGCTTCGTCGATCTGGGCGAGCTGCACCGCCGTCTCGGCCGGCAGCTTGCGGTTCAACTTGGAATAATTCTCGAACTGCTCGACGACCGAGCGCATCAGCGCGGCGACTTCGGAACCCTCGGGCTCGTCGCCCTCGATCGCCTCGACCTCGGCAACGAGATGCTCGCCCTCCATTCCCATCGAGACGAGATTGGCGCGCTGCTGGCCCTCGACCAGCACCCGGACGGTGCCGTCCGGAAGCTTCAGGAGCTGGAGCACGGTGGCGACCACGCCCATGTCGTAGAGCGCGTCGCGGTCGGGATCGTCCTCGGCGGGATCGAGCTGGGAGACGAGGAAAATCTGCTTGTCCGCCGCCATCGCGCTTTCGAGCGCGGCGACCGATTTGTCGCGGCCGACGAAGAGCGGCACGATCATCTGCGGGAAGACGACGATGTCGCGAAGGGGCAGGACGGGATAGTTTTGGGTCATCGAAACTCCAAGCTCGGCCATCGCGGCCTTCTCACAGCCTATATGGGAAAGCGGCGCCTGGCATCAATGCGCGCCAACCCCCGGCCTGATCCAACAAACCCTTGAACGCACGATCCAATCCGGCTGAAGTAGCGGCCGTTGGAAAAGGGGGACTGATGCGGGCCATCATCGCGTTCATCACCGCGCTCGTCCTGTGGACGGCTCCGGCCCGGGCGCAGGACAAGCCGGCCATTGCGCCGCCGGCGTCCTGGGTCGGTCCGATGGCGATCCCGGCACCCGACCCGGCGCTGAAGGATCGGCCGGTCCAGATCCTACTCATCAACGGCCAGAGCCGCTACGGCAAGGACGGCACACGCGACTATTTCTTCGAATATGCCACGCTTGTCCAGACCCCGCAGGGGCTGGCCGGAACCGGCAATCTCGAATTTTCCTGGCAACCCGGGATCAGCGAGCTTGTCGTCCACAAGGTCCAGATCGTCCGCGCCGGCAAGGTCATCGACCTGCTCCCCGGGGAGCAGGGCTTCACCGTGCTGAGACGGGAGAACAATCTCGAAGGGGCGGTCCTCGACGGCACCCTCACCGCCGTCCTTCAGCCCGAGGGCCTGACCGTCGGCGACATCGTCAACGTCTCCTGGACTCTGCGGGTCAAGCCGACGGCCTCGACTCCGGGAGCCGAGAACCTGCTGAGTCTCGCTCCCGGCCTCCCCGCCCGGCACCTGAGGTTCCGGGAAACCTGGGAGGACGGCGTGCCGATGCGCTGGCGGGCGACCGACGCCATGGGCAAGCCGCGCCTGCGCAAGAAGGACGGGATCAACGAGCTGGTACTCGAGCTTGAGAATGCGCAGGGGCCCAAGCCACCCGAAGACGCGCCGCCGCGCTTTGCAATGCCCGCCTCCCTGGAGATCTCGTCCTATGCCGGCTGGGGCGAGATCTCAGGAGTAATGGCGCCCCTCTACGCCAAGGCGCAGGCGCTCGCCCCGGCCTCGCCGCTCAAGTCCGAGATCGAGCGCATCGCCGCGGCAAGCGCCGATCCCAAGGCGAGGGCGATGGCGGCGCTTCGCCTCGTCCAGGAAAAGATCCGCTATTTCGCGCTCACCATGGGCGAGGGCGGCTACGTGCCGGCAACCGCGGACGAGACGTGGAAGCGCCGCTTCGGCGACTGCAAGGGTAAGACCGTCACCCTCCTCGCGCTCCTGGCCGGCCTCGGCATCGAGGCGGAGCCGGTGCTCGTCAGCAATGCCCACGGCGATTCGCTGGGCGGGCGGCTGCCGATGATGCGCCTGTTCGACCATGTCATCGTGCGCGCCCGGATCGGCGGGCGCACCTACTGGCTCGACGGCACCCGCACCGGCGACCTGAGCCTCGACGCCTTGCTCTCCTCCCCTTACTATTTCGGGCTGCCGATCCGCGCCGGCGGCGCCGATCTCGAAGCGGTGCCGCTGATCGCGCCGGCCGAAGCGCTGAGCGACGTCGCGATCCGCTACGATGCGTCCAAGGGATTCGACCAGCTGGTGCCCTTCACGGTCGAGGTCGTTTTCCGCGGCGACACGGCGACCGCGTGGCGCACCGCCCTCGGCGCGCAGGGTGAAGCGGCGCTGAGCGAGACCCTCAAGAACCAGGTGCCGGCCCTGCCCAACAGCGAACTCGAGCTCAAGTCGGTGCGCAGCGACGATTCCACCGGGGACATGCATATCGGCTTCGCCGGGAAGACCCGGATGGACTGGCGGGCGAGCCCCGGATCCCGAGCCCGCCGCTTCCAGTTCGATCACAGCGTCGTCCAATGGTCGCCGGGTTTCGAGCGAAGCCCGGGGCCGGCCGCGGAAGCGCCTTTCCTGCTCCCCTTCCCGGTCTATCTGAGGCTTGAGGAAACGGTCGTGCTGCCGCGTGGCGGCGCCGGCTTCACCCTCGATGCCAAGACCATCGAGGAGACGGTGGCGGCGAGCCGGATAACGCAGGCGGCGAGGATCGAGGGCGGCAAGGCCGTCGCCGTCTCCACCTTCCGCCGGCTGGCCCGGGAGCTGCCCGTCGCCGAGACGAAAGCGGCCCTGGCGACGCTCGCCCGACTCAACGAGAGCAAGGCCTACCTGATCGCCCCGCCGGATTATGAGATGAGCGAGGCCGAGCGTGCGGCGGTACGCGCCGAAATCCCGCGCGACGCGTCCGAATATGTCGATCGCGGCTACCGGTTGATGGGGGATGGCAGTGTCAAATCGGCGCTCGCCGATTTCGACAAGGCGATCGAACTCAGCCCGTCCTTCGCCCGGGCACATGCGGACCGGGGCGTTGCGCTCATCGATCTCGACCGGCTCGACGAAGCCGAAACCTCGCTGCGCCGGGCCCTCGAACTCAGCGACGATGATTTCGTCGTCCATCAGGGGCTCGGCCTGCTCCATCTCACCCGCGGCCAGCCGGCCGAGGCGGTCGCGGCCCTGACCCGCTCGATCCAGCTTGCTCCGGAGGAGACATTCACGATCGGCCGTCGCCTCGCCGCCTATGTGCAGCTCGGCAAGTTTCGCGAAGCTCTGACCGATGCCGACCTGATCCTCGCCCTTGAACCCGAGAACGAAGGTATATTGTGGCAAAAGGCGAAGCTCCACATCATGCTGGGCGAGGGCGAGGCGGCCCTTGCCGCTCACGACCGGCTGCTCAAGCTTTCGAGCGACCGGGTCACGGCACTGGGCGGCCGCGGCGAATTGCTCAGCCGGCTCGGCCGCAAGGACGAGGCGATGGCGACGTGGCGGGAGTCGCTCGCGCTGCTCGACACCAAGCTGAAGGCGATCGACGATCCCGACCGGGAGCTTTTGCGGCAGAAGGTTTCGCTTCTTCTGCTGCTGCGCGACTACAAAGCGGCCGTCGCCGTGGCCGACGCCCAGCTTCGTCGATTTCCCGGCAGCGTCACCTATCTGGCGCTGCGCTGCCGGGTCCGCGCGGAAGGATCGATAGAGCTCCCGCAGGCGCGGAAGGATTGCGACGATGCGATCCGGTTCGATCCGGGCGAGATAGAGGCGTTCAGTGCGCGCGGCCTGCTGAATCTGCGCCTCGGCCAGTGGGACGGCGCCGTCGCCGACTACAGCGCGGCGCTGGCGCTCGAGCCGCGCGCGTCCCGCCCGCTGTTCGGCCGGGGCATCGCCCTGCTGCGTAAGGGAGATCGCGAGGCGGGGGAGCGCGACCTCGCCGCGGCCCGGCGCTACGATTTCGACGTCGACGCGGAAATGCGCAACTCCGGCCTCACTCCCTGAGCGCCCTTCAGGCCTCGATTGACCCTGTCCGACCCCTCCCCTACTATGGCAGGCGTGCCAAAGGGTTAGGGCTGCGACAATTGAAACACGCGTTCCAGGCCCACGGCATGAAGCCGCCACAGGAGCTGCTTAGCGACCTTTAGACAGGCTATTCAGGCACATCCGGAGTATTCATCATGTCTCGGTTTCTGTTCGCGTGCATTCCGCTCCTGCTCCTCTCGGCGCAGCCGACAGCCGCTTACGCGAAGAAGAAGCAGGACAATGCGGCCGAAACCACCAGGTGCCAGGTCAAGAAGAAGAAAAGCGGCGGAATGTTCGGCGCCATCGCCGGCGGCATCGCCAGCAGCGCCCTGGGCGGCTGGGGCGGCGCCGGAATCGGGATGCTCGCGCTTCCGGTCGGCTCGCTTCTCACCGACGCGATCATCAGGAAGCTCGACTGCAAGGAGCAGGTCAAGGCGGCGAGCGCCACCGACACGGCCGTTCGCGGCGGCGTCGGAACCACCTCGACTTGGGAGAGCGACACGAGGCCCGGCGTGAAGGGCTCGTCGACCGCGAGGGCTCAGAGGGCGTCGGCCGACGGCGGCAGCTGCATGCTGATCACCGACGTCGTCATCGTCGACGGCGAGGAGACGACGGTCGACAAGAAGATGTGCCGCAAGCCCGGCGGCGGCAATTACGTGCTCGCGGCCTGAGGCGGTGCGGAGGGGCGCCTTTGGTCTCGCCCTCGCGGCGCTCATGTCTTCGTCGCTGGCGCAGGCGGCGGCCGATCCGGCCAATCCGACCTGCCCCAAGGACCTCAACGTCTCCGCCTTCAAGACGATGCAGCTGAGCCTCCACCAGGAGGACGGGCTTCGCATATTGCTTGCCGAAGGCGCTATCGACAGCGGCCTTCCCGCCCGGCTCTCGGCGGCGCTCAAGAAATATGACCCGATCGACCAGATCTGGCTCCGCTCGCCGGGCGGCGACGCGCGCGCCGGAACCGAGGCCGGCAAGCTGATCCGCCAGTCGCTCGCCTTCACCCGAATCCCCGAAGGCTGGGCCTGCTTCAGCGCCTGCAACTTCGTCTTCATGGGCGGGCGCGGCCGGATCGTCGATCCGGGCGGATTGTTCGTCGTTCACATGTTCACGCATACCAGCGACCGCGGCGCGATCGAGGCGGAGGTCCTGCGGGGCACCGAGAGCACCGTCGGACTGATCGGCGACATCGAGCAGGATTCGGCGATGCTCGCCAGCGAGGACAACGATTTCCTGATCCGGATGGGCGTATCGCGCAAGCTGCTCACCGACATCATGTACCGCCAGAAGGCGGTCAAGGAGCAGGGCGGCGACGGCTCGACCCGCCGCTGCCTCACGCAGGACGAGGTGTTCCTCTACAAGGTCGCGAACGTCCGGGCGGAATAGGCGTCCCGCAAGGTTCGTCATTGCGAGCGGAGCGAAGCAATCCAGTCCTGAGCTTGCCGGAAACGCCGCAGCTGGATTGCCGCGTCGCTTCGCTCCTCGCTATGACGGGCAGAGTTTGCGCGCCTCAGGCGGCGCTTTCGCCCTTCTTCTCGGCGTAGACGCGGATCGGATCCTTGCGGCCCTCGACCACGTCCTTGTCGATCATGACCTCGTCGACGCCGTCCATCGAGGGCAGATCGAACATGGTATCGAGGAGGATGTTCTCGAGGATGGACCTCAGCCCGCGAGCGCCGGTCTTGCGCTCGATCGCCTTCTTGGCAACGGAGACCAACGCCTCCTCGGTGAAGCTGAGCTTCACGTCCTCCATGTCGAACAATTTGGCATATTGCTTGATAAGCGCGTTCTTCGGCTCCTTGAGAATCTTGACCAGGGCGACCTCGTCGAGATCCTCCAGGGTCGCGATCACCGGCAGGCGGCCGACGAATTCGGGGATGAGGCCGAACTTGAGCAGATCGTCGGGCTCGCCCTGACGCAGGATCTCGCCGGTGCGGCGCTCCTCGGGCGCGGCGACATAGGCGCCGAAGCCGATCGACTTGCCCTGCAGGCGGTCGGCGATGATCTTCTCGAGGCCGGCGAAGGCGCCGCCGCAGATGAAGAGGATGTTGGTCGTGTCGACCTGAAGGAATTCCTGCTGCGGATGCTTGCGCCCGCCCTGCGGCGGCACCGAGGCGGTGGTGCCTTCCATCAGCTTGAGAAGCGCCTGCTGGACGCCCTCGCCCGACACGTCGCGGGTGATCGAGGGATTGTCCGACTTGCGGCTGATCTTGTCGATCTCGTCGATATAGACGATCCCGCGTTGCGCGCGCTCGACATTGTAGTCGGAGGCCTGGAGCAATTTGAGGATGATGTTCTCGACGTCCTCGCCGACATAGCCGGCCTCGGTCAAAGTCGTCGCATCGGCCATGGTGAAAGGCACGTCGAGCAGCCGCGCCAGGGTCTGGGCGAGCAAGGTCTTGCCGCAGCCGGTCGGGCCGACGAGCAGGATGTTCGATTTGGAAAGCTCGACCTCGCCGCCCTTGGAGCCGTGGGCGAGGCGCTTGTAGTGGTTGTGGACGGCGACGGAGAGGACGCGCTTGGCGTGGCTCTGGCCGATCACGTAATCGTCGAGATGCTTGCAGATTTCGAGCGGGGTCGGCACCCCGTCGCGGGTCTTCACCAGCGAGGATTTGGTCTCCTCGCGGATGATGTCGTTGCACAGCTCGACGCATTCGTCGCAGATGAACACGGTCGGTCCGGCGATGAGCTTCCTCACCTCGTGCTGCGATTTCCCGCAGAAGGAGCAGTAAAGGGTGCTCTTGGAGTCGCTGCCGCTTAGCTTCGTCATTCTGATCCTATCGGGCGCTTCGGGTGGCGCCCTCTGCCTGTAGAGCCATCCTAGCCCGCACTATCGCATGACCACAATGGCTTATTGATTAACGTCGGGACGGCGGGAACGCCCGGCTTTGTCAAAGGCTTCCCCCGCTTGCGTCAATGTGGCGATCCCCCCGCGCCGCGGCAAGGGCGACATGGCGGTCGCGGCCCGTGGCTCGCGCGGGAATACGACATCATCTCGCCAAGTTCAGTCGCCGGTCGATCTGGTGTTCCTGCCGTCATCGTCAACCTTGGGCGGCCTATTGAACCGGCTCCACAAGGCGCCCAGCACATAAGGGAAGCGGATGTCGCCATGATCGAAGGCGACGAGGACTTCATCGCCGACCTCGGGCAGGAAGAAGGTCCCGCGCGCCGCGCCGGCCACCGGTGCCACGATCCGCGCCCAATCCGTCTCGTCCCCTTCCCCGGCTGCGGCCAGCCGCAGCTTGACCCGCCCGAGACCGTCGGGATCCTGATTCTGAGTTACGACGGCGGTCATGACGCCCGCGATCGGATCGTGCGGGGCGGATTCGTCAGCGAGACCCATTCGCACTCCTCTTCCGTCGCAAGGAGAGCGGCAGCCCCTTCCTGTGCAAGGCCTAAGCCGCCTCCGCCTGATGGGTCGAGTCGCCCTCGCCCGGCGCCGGCCTCTTGTCGAACACCTCGTCGACCAGCCCGAACGCCTTGGCTTCGTCGGCGCCAAAGAACTTGTCGCGCTCGACCGCGGTCTCGATCGCCTCGACCGACTGGCCGGTATATTTGGCCATCAGCTCGTTCATCCGATGGCGGATGCGAAGGATCTCCTTGGCCTGGATCTCGATGTCGGTGGCCTGGCCCTGGGCGCCGCCGGAGGGCTGGTGGACCATGATCCGCGCGTTGGTCAGGGCAACCCGCATTCCGGGCTCGCCGGCGCAGAGCAGGAAGGCGCCCATCGAGGCGGCCTGGCCCATGCACACCGTGCCGACGCGCGGACGGATATATTGCATCGTGTCGTGGATAGCCATTCCGGCCGTCACCACCCCGCCCGGCGAGTTGATGTACATGAAGATGTCCTTCTTCGGATTCTCGCTCTCCAGATAAAGGAGCTGCGCGGTGATCAGCGTGGCCATATGGTCCTCGACTCCCCCGGTCACGAACACGATCCGCTCGCGCAGCAGCCGCGAATAGATGTCGAAGCTGCGCTCGCCGCGGTTCGACTGCTCGATCACGATCGGAACGAGGCCGTTGACGATGTCGATATGGTCCATGTGGGGAGGAATCCTGCTCTGGGTTGTGGCGTGCGATACACATCGGAGCATAAGCGCAAAGGTTCAAGCCCCGACCGGCGCTTTGCCGGCCGAGCCTCGAAACCCAAGCCGTTCCCGTCCGTTCAGCGCTTCCCGGACGAGCGGAAGGCAAAGCGACGAGATGACGAAAGACGCTAAGGACAATAAGCGCGGCTGCTTCATCATCGCCGCGATCGTGGCTGCGCTGCTGGCGGCGCTGGCATGGGGCATCCTCAGCACCGACGACGATCCCCGTTCCAACGGAGTCATCACACCCGGAGCCGCCCCGCAGCCGATGCCGGCCCAGCCGGAACCGCATAAGTCCTAGAGGGCGCAAAAGCCGCTTCTCACCTCTTGCACCCGTCATCCACTTGCGGCAATTGTTCGCCAGCGGGAGGCGGGGAATGCGGCATTATCGAGTCAACAAGCTCGCCAAGGTGGGCGGTGCGGTCGTGAAGCGTAAGGACATATTGGCGAACGACGACCGCCAGGCGGTCGCTCGGGTGCAGGACGACGACGATTGCCCGATCTGCGACGTCTGGCGCGACGGCGAGAAGATCGGCTCGATCGTCTGAGAAGCGCGCGACCGGACCGCGGCTCGGCGCCGACGGCGGGCTAAATTCCCCTTCGCATCAATTCTTTATCCAATTTCAAATTTTTTGGAACCCGAGGGCGGGGAGGACGTTCTGCCTGTACCCCCCCCGCGGTGATCGGCACCCTCCCCCCTCCCCCGCCGACACCGCAGAGCCCCGGCCCGCAAGGGCTGGGGCTTTTTCTTTGGGGCCATGACGTCAGGCAGATGTCTGGCCGGCGCATGTGCGTATCACGACCAGCTCCCCCCCCGTCACCCCCGAACTTGTGCAGGGTCCAGTTCTCCGCCCGCGCGGCCCCACCTGGATGCTGAAACAAGTTCAGCATGACGGGCACGGCGCGCTCGGTGGTGCACTTTTGTTCTAATCGCTTGACACGCGAACGTATGGCGAACATGATGTTATTTCAGCGCCGTAAGGAACTGAGACGGATCAAAGTTCCATATCGCGCGTTGAGCGATTGTGGATAAGTAAGGGGATAAGGCTGTGATTTACCTGGCTGCGGCGCTCTTCTTCACCCTCGCTTTGCTCGCCGCTCTGGTGGCGATCCACGTGACGGTGCGGCTGCATTGGCCTGAAATAGCCGCCGCCCTTCGCGGCGAGCTGGGCGCCGTTACGCCTCGAGCGGCGGCTCCGGCCGGATCGGTTCGACGCCACGCTGCCGCTTGACCTTCGAATAGCTCGCAATGCTGAACGGAATCATCACCGCGTAGAGCAAGGCGGCGACGCTGAGAGTGGGAAACGGCGCTGAGATAAGGGCCGCGAACACCAGGGCGATCACTACCAGCGCGCCGAGCCTGACATGGCTTCGAAGCCGAAGCGAACCCCATGAGAAGGTGGCCAGGTTCGAGATCATCAGGAACCCGACCAAAGCCGCCCAGGGCGCCGCAAGCCAGGTCTCGCGGAAGATCGGCTGGCCGGTCCATTCCCACAAATAGACCGGCAGCAAGACGAGCCCCGCTCCGGCCGGCGCCGGCACTCCGGTCAGGAAGCCCGCCGATTTGTGCGGCTGCTCGACCGAATCGATATTGGCGTTGAAGCGGGCGAGCCGAAGCGCCGCGCACACCGCATAGGCCAAAGCGAAGAGCCAGCCGTAGCGGGTCCAGCGCTCGAAATCGGGGCCGGGCCCGGCGAGCGGCTGAAGCACCCACAGATAGAGGATGATCGCGGGCGCGACTCCGAAAGCGGTCACGTCGGACAGCGAATCGAGCTCGGCGCCAAAGCGGCTCTGGCCGTGGAGCAATCTGGCGATCCGACCGTCGAGGCCGTCGAGGATGGCGGCGATGACCACCGCCGCCACCGCTTTGTCCCACTCGCCGCCGATCCCGAAGCGGATCCCGAACAGGCCGGAGCACAAGGCCAGCGCGGTCACGGCATTGGGGACGATCGTCCGGAGCGGGATCCCCCGCCGAGGCCGGCGGTCCGCTCGATTCGGCCCGTTCACCGGAGCCTCCTCACTGGGCGACGCCCTCC
The DNA here is from genome assembly GCA_034668565.1 of Sphingomonadales bacterium. Lineage (GTDB taxonomy): Bacteria > Pseudomonadota > Alphaproteobacteria > Sphingomonadales > Sphingomonadaceae > Allosphingosinicella. The sequence continues at coordinate 30,507 of JAXDPE010000002.1, forward strand.
AGGGCCTCGGAGACCCCGGCCCGGGCGATGATCGTCTCGCCGGCGATGGTGCGCTGGCCGAGAAGCACCTGCGACGAGGTGCCGGCCGGGAGATAGACGTCGACCCGGCTTCCGAAGCGGATGAGGCCGACCCGCTGCCCGGCGGCCACCTGCTCGCCCGCTTTGACCCAGGGCACGATTCGGCGGGCGACGAGCCCGGCGATCTGGGTGAAGCCGATCCTCAGCCCGTCGCGGCCTTCGACCAGGAAATGGTTGCGTTCATTCTCCTCGCTCGCCTTGTCGAGATCGGCGTTGAGGAACTTGCCGGCGATGTAGACGACCCGCTTGATCTCGCCGGCTATGGGCGAGCGGTTGATGTGGACGTCGAACACCGACATGAAGATCGAGACCCGCATGCAGGGTCCCGGTGAAAGGCCGTCCTCGCCGGCGAGCTCGGCGGGCGCCGGAACGGTCGCGATCATCGTCACCAGGCCGTCGGCGGGAGCGACGATCAGTCCCTCGCCCTTGGGCGTGGTCCGGATCGGATCGCGGAAGAAGGCGGCGGTCCACAAGGTGAGGCCGGCGCAGAGCCAGCCGAGAATCTCCCACTCCATCACCACCCAGAAGAAAAGGGTGATGGCGGCGGCGATGACGACGAACTTGCGGCCTTCCGGATGCACGCTCGGCATCCGGTAGCGCACGTTGGTCGTGACCAGGTCCGGCTTTTCGAGGGAGGTCATGATGGGCCTTTAGGCGGCGGCGGCCGGGGATACAACTGCGCGGCGACGGCGCTCCTTCGCCCCGGACGACGGGTCGGTTGATTAGCGCCCCTTCCCCGCTTAGAGCCGCGCGCGACCACGACACTGAAAGAAAGCGCGAGCCGGATGGCCAAGATCAAGGTGAAGAACCCCGTCGTCGAGCTGGACGGGGACGAGATGACCCGCATCATCTGGCAATGGATCCGCGAGCGGCTGATCCTCCCCTATCTCGACGTCGAACTGCTCTATTTCGATCTCGGGATGGAGAATCGCGACGCCACCGACGACAAGGTCACGGTGGAATCGGCCGAGGCGATCAAGACCCATGGGGTCGGAGTCAAATGCGCGACGATCACTCCGGACGAGGCGAGGGTCGAGGAGTTCGGCCTCAAGAAGATGTGGAAGTCGCCCAACGGCACCATCCGCAACATCTTGGGCGGGGTCGTCTTCCGCGAGCCGATCGTGATCGAGAACGTGCCGCGGCTGGTCCCGGGCTGGACCGACCCGATCGTCGTCGGCCGCCACGCCTTCGGCGACCAGTATAAGGCGACCGATTTCAGGGTCCCCGGTCCGGGCAAGCTCACCATCAAGTGGACGGGCGAGGACGGCCAGGAGATCGAGCACGAGGTGTTCGACTTCCCCTCCCCGGGCGTCGCCATGGGCATGTACAATCTCGACGATTCGATCCGCGACTTCGCGCGGGCCTGCCTGAATTTCGGCCTGGAGCGCGGCTGGCCGGTCTACCTGTCGACCAAGAACACCATCCTCAAAGCCTATGACGGCCGCTTCAAGGACATCTTCCAGGAGGTTTTCGACAGCGAATTCAAGGCGAAGTTCGCGGAAGCGGGCACCGAATATCAGCATCGCCTGATCGACGACCTGGTCGCTTCCGCCCTCAAGTGGAGCGGCAAGTTCGTCTGGGCCTGCAAGAATTACGATGGCGACGTCCAGTCCGACATGGTCGCCCAGGGCTTCGGCTCGCTGGGCCTGATGACCTCCATCCTGATGACCCCCGACGGCAAGATCGTCGAAGCGGAAGCGGCCCACGGCACCGTCACCCGCCACTATCGGATGCACCAGCAGGGCAAGGCCACCTCAACCAATCCGCTCGCCTCGATCTTCGCCTGGACGGGCGGCTTGAAGTATCGCGGCAAGTTCGACGACACGCCCGAAGTGACCCGCTTCGCCGAGACCCTCGAGCGGGTCTGCGTCGAGACGGTCGAGGGAGGGCAGATGACCAAGGATCTCGCCATCCTCATCGGGCCGGAGCAGAGCTGGATGACGACGGAGCAGTTCTTCGAGGCGATCCGGGCCAACCTGGAAAAGGCGATGGCGGCCCAATAATCGTCATCCCGGCGCAAGCCGGGACCTCAGGACGAGAAGTCTCGGCGGGTCTCCCCGAGGTCCCGGCTTTCGCCGGGATGACGGGCTACGGGCGACCGCACATGCTCGGCCTTGTAGCCGAAGCCGATGAAAGCGGCGGGGATTCGGCGCAGGACCGGGAAGCGGTCGAGCCAGCGCAGCGCCAGGGGCGGCTCGAAGTCGCCGCCCTGGCGGATCAGCAGGCGGCTGATGATCCGGTCCTGGGCGACCTTCTGGAAGCCCTGGATAAGTCGGACGGCGGGGAGGCGCCTTTTCTGGACCCGGGCGAGCAATGGATCGACGCCCTCGCCGGCGGCCATCGGCCCGGCGAGCGCGTTCGCCGCCGCGACCGCGTCCTGGACGGCGACGTTGATCCCGACTCCGCCTATCGGGGTCATGGCGTGGGCGGCGTCGCCGATGACGAGAAGGCCCGGGCGGTGCCATTGCTCGAGCCGGTCCAGCGACACCGAGAGAAGCTTGACGTCGTCCCATGATCCGACGGCACCGATCCGGTCGCGAAGGGCCGGCGCCAGGCCGGCGACCTCGGCCCGGAACGGCTCGATCCCCCGGGCCCGAATTTCGTCCTCCATGCCTTTGGGAAAGACGTAGGCGCACTGCCAGTAATCGCCGCGGTCGATCAGCGCCATGATCCGTCCCGAGGCGAAGACGCCGGTGGTCTCGTTGCGCGGAGCGCGCTCGCGCGGCACCCGGAACCAGAAGACGTCCATCGGGGCCCCGAGGTCGCGGACCGCAAGGCCGGCCGATTGCCGGATCCGCGAGCTTCGGCCGTCGGCGGCGACGGTGAGCCGGGCCCGAAGGGTACGCTCCTCTCCTCCGGCCGAATAGCGCACCCCGGCGACCCTGCCCTCCTCCACCATCAGGTCCGTCGCCTCGGCATCCTGGAGCAGGGTGAAGTGCGGATAGCGCCTCGCTTCGTCGGCGACGAAATCGAGGAAGTCCCATTGCGGCATCATCGCGATGAAGTTCCAGCGCGGATCGAAATGGGAGAAATCGGCGATGGCGATCCGGCGGCCGCCGACCAGCCCCTGGATGTCGTGAACCTTGTCGTGCGGCCGTTCGAGCAGGCGGTCGAGGAGGCCGAGCTCCGAGAATATCCGAAGCGTCGAAGGATGGACGGTGTCGCCCCGGAAATCGCGGAGGAAGTCGCCGTGCTTTTCGAGGACCGTGACGGGGACGCCGGCCCGGGCGAAGAGCAGGCCCGCGACCATTCCGGCGGGGCCGCCGCCGACGATGACGAGATTGTCCTGCCCCCCGGCCATGGCTGACAATGGCGCCCAATGCTGCATAAAGGCAAGATGCACGGCAATTTCCAGACTTCGGGCTTCAGCGACGCCTTGGTCATCCTCGGCGCCGCCGGGGTGGTCATCCCCGCCTTCGCCCGGTTCCGGATCAGCCCCGTCATAGGCTTCATCCTGGTCGGGCTGCTGGTCGGCCCGGCCGGTCTTGGAGCGATGGCGGCGAGGATGCCCTGGCTCAACTATGTCACCATCTCCAACCCGGAGGCGGTCGAGCCGTTCGCCGAGTTCGGGATCATCCTCCTGCTCTTCGCGATCGGGCTTGAGCTGAGCTTCCGGCGGCTGTGGACGATGCGGCGGCTGGTGTTCGGAGTCGGCGCCGCGGAGCTGATCGTCTGCGCCCTTCTGCTCGGCCTGGCGGTGAGCCTGTTCGGCGAGAGCCTCAGCGGATCGGTCGCGCTCGGGCTCGCGCTGGCTTTGTCGTCGACCGCCCTGGTGCTGCCGCTGGTCGGGACGACGAGCCCGGTCGGCCGGTCGGCGCTGGCGATGCTCTTGTTCGAGGATCTGGCGATCGTCCCCATAATCTTCGCCCTGGGCGCGATGGCGCCTTATGCGGAGGCCAACGGCCTGGACGGCCTGATGAAGACGCTGGCGATCGGCGCCGCCGTCGTCGCCGGGATGCTCGTCCTGGGCAGGCTGCTGTTGCCGCGCCTCTTCGCCCAGGCCGCCCGGACCAAGAGCCCGGAGCTGTTCCTCGCCGCAAGCCTGATGGTCGTCATCGTCGCAAGCCTCGCCACCACCGCCGCCGGCCTGTCGCCGCTGATGGGCGCCCTGCTGGCCGGGATCCTGATCGCCGAGACCGACTATCGAAGCGAGGTCGAGGTCATCACCGCGCCGTTCCGAGGCCTGGCGCTCGGCATCTTCCTGATCACGGTCGGGATGAGCGTCGACCTGAGGGTGGTCGCGGCCAATTGGGAAGCGATCGTCGCGGCGGTGGCCGGGGTCGTCCTGCTCAAGGCGCTGGTCACCGGGCTGTTGCTCCGCCTGAACGGCGCCCGCCGGGCGGTCGCCGCCGAAGCGGGGCTGATCATGGCCTCGCCGTCCGAAACCACCTTGATCGTCCTGGCGACCGCGGCGGCGGCGCAGCTGATCAGCGCCGAGACCGCGGCCTTCTGGCAGATCGTCACCGCCATCGGGCTGACCATCACCCCCCTCCTCGCCAAGCTCGGCCAGGTCGCGGCCCGGCGGGTGGACATTTCGACCGAGGATGAATCGGCCGCCATCGGCGACGGCGACAAGAGCCGGGTCGTGATCATCGGCTTCGGCCGGGTCGGGCGGCTCGTCGCGGAGATGCTGACCGCCCATGGCCGGCGCTACGTCGCCGTCGATTCGAGCATCGACACCGTCGCCGCCTGCCGAAAGGAGGGGATCGCGATCGTCTATGGCGACGTCGCCCGGGCCGAGCTCATGGACCGGCTGAACCTCGGCCACGCCACAGCCCTCGTCCTCACCATGGACGATCCCGTGCTGAGCGTCAGGGTGACCAAGAAGGTCCGCGCCTGGTGCCCCGGCCTCACCATCGTCGCCCGGGCTCGCGACGCGGCCCACGCCGCCGAGCTCTACCGCGCCGGAGCGACCGACGCGGTGCCCGAGACGCTCGAATCCTCGCTCCAGCTTTCGGAGGCGGTGCTGGTCGATCTCGGGATCGCGATGGGACCGGTCATCGCCTCCATCCACGAGAAGCGGGCCGAGCTCAGGAAGGAGATCATGGAGCTTGGCGACATGGACCAGGAGCCGAAGCTGGAGCGGCGGCGGCTGAGGGACAGGGCAAAGGCGAAGTGACCCGTCATTCCCGCGAATGCGGGAATCCCGCTTCTTCCTGTTCCGGGATGGTGTGAAAACAGCGGGATCCCCGCTTTCGCGGGGATGACGGCGGTAAGCGGCGCTGCTATCGTTCCTCCTACGTTCCTTGGAGTTCCCTCATGGCCAAACGCTCCGGCTCCGCCGACCTGCCCCTCCACGGCGGCCGGGTGCCGGCCTGGCTCGGCGAGCGGATGACCCGGCTCGGTACCGTGATGGCCGAGGCGATCGTCCATCAGGAAGGCCGCGACGCCTTCCTCGCCCGGCTCGCCCACCCTTTCTGGTTCCAGTCGTTCGGGACGGTAATGGGGATGGACTGGCATTCGTCGGGGATCACGACCAGCGTCATCGGGGCTCTCAAACGCGGTCTCAATCCGCGCGCCGGCGAGCTCGGCATCAGGGTCTGTGGCGGCCGCGGGCGCCATTCGCGGGCGACTCCGGCGGAGCTGGCAGAGGCCGGCGACCGGGCCGGGTTCGACGGGCGCGCGCTGGCGCGGTCGAGCCGGCTCGTTGCCAAGGTCGACAGCGCCGCGCTCCAGGACGGGTTCGACCTTTATCTGCACGGCTTCTTCGTCACCGACGAGGGCAAATGGGCGGTGGTCCAGCAGGGCATGAACGGCGAGAAGCGGACGGCGCGGCGCTATCACTGGCTGTCGGAAGGCCTGACCAGCTTCGTCGATTCGCCGCATGCCGCGATCGAAGGGCGGCGCCAGGGCGAAGTACTCAACCTCGCCGACCGGCGCGCCGCGGCATCGCGCCAGGTCCAGCTCGAATTGCTCGCCGAGCTCGGGCCGGACCGGCTGGCGCGGGAAGCGGCGGCGGTGGAGAGGGGCGCTCCGGCGCCTGCGGCCGAACCCTTGCTGCCCCATCTGTCGCTTCCCGACCATCACGACGTCCGGGCCGACGACGTCATCCTCCGCCGGCTTCACGGCACCCTCGCCGCCGCGGCCGAGGCCGGGCCCAAGGATTTCGCCGAACTTCTGCTCGTCCCGGGAGTCGGCGCCCGCACGGTGCGCTCGCTGGCCATGGTCGCCGAGGTGATCCACGGCGCTTCGTCGCGCTTTGCCGACCCGGCGCGCTTCTCGCTCGCCCATGGCGGCAAGGACCGGCATCCGTTCCCGGTGCCGATCAAGGTCTATGACAAGACGATCGGGGTGCTGAAGGCGGCGGTCGAGCAGGCGAAGCTCGGCCAGGACGAAAAGCTCGGCGCTATCCGCCGGCTGGACGAACAGGCGCGGCGGCTCGAGGCGCATGTCGGCGGGCCGTCCTTCGAAGCCGTGATCGCCGAGGAGCGGCGGCTTTCGCATAGCTATGGCGGGCGGAGCGTCTTTGGGCTCGAGCCGCCGGCTGTCGAGGCGAAGGACGCCGCCGCTTAACCCGTTCGTGTCGAGCGAAGTCGAGACACCCTCCCGAGCGAAGCCGAGGGCAGGCCCGGGAAACTTCTCGGCTTCGCTCGAAAGGGCCCCTCGACTTCGCTCGGGGAGAACGGTTTCGGTTAGGCCGCGACTGTCTCGCCGAGCGCAGCCTTGACCGCTTCGAGCGCCTCCGCCGCCTTCGCTCCGTCCGGACCACCGCCCTGGGCCATGTCGGGGCGCCCTCCCCCGCCCTGGCCGCCGATCGCCTCGACCGCCTTGCGGACGAGGTCGACGGCGCTTCGGCGGCCGGTGAGGTCGTCGGTCACGCCCACGGCCACCGTCGCCCGGCCGTCATTGACCGCGACCAAAGTCACCACGCCCGAGCCGACGCGGCGCTTGGCTTCGTCGACGAGGCCGCGAAGGCCCTTGGGGTCGAGGCCGTCGATGACCTGGCCGATGAAGTCGATGCCGCCGATTTGCTCGGGGCCCTGCGCCTCGGACTTCGAGCCGCCGCCCATCGCCAGCGCCTTCTTCGCCTCGGCGAGCTCGCGCTCGAGCCGGCGGCGGTCGTCGATCAGGGCGGCGACCCGGGCCGGCACCTCCTCGGGCGAGGCCTTGAGCGCGGCCGCCGTCTCGCGCAGGCGCGCCTCCCGCTCGGTCAGCCACAGGCGGGCCGCCTCGCCGGTGAGGGCCTCGATCCGGCGGACTCCGGCGGCGACGGCGCTTTCGGACACGATCTTCAGGAGCTGGATGTCGCCCAGCGCCTCGACGTGGGTGCCGCCGCAGAGCTCGACCGAATAGCTCGCGTCCGAGCCGCGGCCCATCGACAGGACCCGGACCTCGTCGCCATATTTCTCGCCGAACAGGGCCATGGCCCCGGCCTCGATCGCCTCGTCGGGGCTCATCAGGCGGGTGGTGACAGGGTCGTTCTCGCGGATGTGGCGGTTCACCTCGGCTTCGACCGCGGCGATGTCCTCGCCGGTAAGCGCCTTGGGGTGGGAGAAATCGAAGCGAAAGCGGTCGGGCGCGACCAGGCTTCCTTTCTGGGTGACGTGGCCGCCGAGCCGGTGGCGGAGCGCGGCGTGGAGGAGATGGGTGGCGCTGTGATTGGCGCGCACCCGGCCGCGCCGCTCGGCATCGACGGCGAGATGGACGGTGTCATGGAGCGCCACTTCGCCGCGCTCGATCCGGGCATGATGCGCATGGAGGCGGCCGAGCGGCTTCGACGTGTCGGTGACGACGGCGTGAAGCGACGCGTTGGAGATCGTGCCAGCGTCGCCCATCTGGCCGCCGCTCTCGCCATAGAAGGGCGTCTGGTTGGTGAGGATGACGACTTCGTCGCCGGCGGCCGCGCGCTCCACCCGCGCTCCGTCCTTGAGGATCGCGATCACCTGGCCCTCGCCTTCGTGGCCGGAATAGCCGGTGAACTCGGTCGAGCCCTGCTCTTCGGCGATGTCGAACCAGACATCCTCGGACGCCTTCTGCCCGGAGCCTTTCCAGGCGGCGCGGGCCTGGGCCTTCTGCTCGGCCATGGCGGTGTCGAAGCCGGAGCGGTCGACTCCGAAGCCCTGGGCCCGAAGCGCGTCCTCGGTGAGATCGTAGGGGAAGCCGAACGTGTCGTAGAGCTTGAACGCGACCGCGCCGGCCAGCGTCTCGCCGGGCGCCATCGCGCCCGTCGCCTCGTCGAGCAGCCTGAGGCCGTTGGCGAGGGTCTGGCGGAAGCGGGTCTCCTCGAGCTTCAATGTCTCCTCGATCAACGGCTGGGCGCGGACCAGCTCGGGATAGGCGGCGCCCATCTCGGCGACCAGGGCTGGGACGAGGCGGTGCATGAGCGGCTCGGCGGCGCCCAATATGTGGGCGTGGCGCATCGCCCGGCGCATGATCCGGCGAAGCACGTAGCCCCGGCCCTCATTGGCTGGAAGCACTCCGTCCGAAATCAGGAAGCCCGAAGCGCGCAGATGGTCGGCGATGACCCGGTGGCTGGCCTTGCGCTCGCCCGAAGCGTCGGTTCCGGTCAGGTCGCTCGAGGCCGCGATCAAGGCCTTGAAGGTATCCGTCTCGTAATTTTCGTGGACGCCCTGGAGGACCGCGGCGATCCGCTCGAGGCCCATGCCGGTGTCGATCGACGGCCTCGGCAGATCGCGGACGATCTCATTGTCCTCCTGCTCGTACTGCATGAAGACGAGGTTCCAGATTTCGACGAAGCGGTCGCCGTCCTCGTCGGGCGACCCCGGGGGGCCGCCCGCTATGTGATCGCCGTGGTCGTAGAAAATCTCGGAGCAGGGCCCGCAGGGCCCGCTGTCGCCCATCGCCCAGAAATTGTCCTTGGTCGGGATCCGGATGATCCGGCTTTCCGGGAGGCCGGCGATCTTGCGCCAAAGGTCGAAGGCTTCGTCGTCGGTGTGGTAGACGGTGGCGGTGAGCCGATCGGGAGAAATCCCCCATTCCTTCGTCAGCAATGTCCAGGCGTGGGCGATCGCCTGATCCTTGAAATAATCCCCGAAGGAGAAATTGCCGAGCATCTCGAAGAAGGTGTGGTGGCGGGCGGTGTAGCCGACATTGTCGAGATCGTTATGCTTGCCGCCGGCGCGGACGCACTTCTGCGAGGAGGCGGCGGTCGAATAAGGCCGGGTCTCAAGTCCGGTGAAAACGTTCTTGAACGGCACCATCCCGGCGTTGACGAACATCAGCGTCGGATCGTTCTGGGGAACGAGCGGGGCCGAGGGCACGACCCGGTGTCCGTGCGAGCCGAAATAGTCGAGGAAGGACCGGCGGATTTCGTTGGTGGAGGTCATGGGGGCAAAGTAAGCCACATGCTGCGCTGCGGCAAGCTTCCGTCACCCCGCCGAAAGCCGGGGCCTCGGGTCGGAGAGGCGCCTTGCGTCGACGGGGTCCCGGATTTCGCCGGGATGACGGTTAGAGGCCGGTCGGCTCGGCGGCGGGCGCTTCAGCCGGCGCCTGGGCGGCGGCCTGGGTCACCTCCGGCACTGTCTCGCTTTGGCTCACCGCATAGCTGGAATAACGCTGGACCAGCTCGCGCGCCGGACCCGGCGCCGGAGTCTCGACCACGACAAGCTGGGCTGGCTGCGGATCGCTCGCCGCATCGGCCTCGGCATAGCCGTCGACGGCCGGATCGTGCCTCGGAACGTAAGCGACCGGATAGTCGCGGCAACCGAGGCAGCCGGTGCCGAGCTCGCCGACGGTCACCGGCTGCTGCGCCGCCCGATATTCGGTCTGCTGGACCTGCGCCCAGTCGGGATTGCGATAGGGGACGAGGTCGGCGTGGAATTCATCCTCCGCCTTGCTGAAATAGGATGGATTAATATCGGCGGCGGCCGATCGCCCCAGCGTGATCCCGAGCGCGGCGCCGACGATCGAGAGTCCGGCGAGGATGGGAAGCGTCGTCGAAACGGGCATGGGGTGTCACTCCCTCGGTACTAGCGGCGGATACATTCGCAACACAGGTTAAACCTACGATCGGGCGGGCCAGTTCCGCCGGTTAACCCTCTTTGTCGTCGGGCTCGCCCAGGCGGGGCCGCCCCACCTCCCCTCTTGCGATTCGCCGTCAAAGGGTGGAACGCTGGCGGGATTGAGCGCGGACGCGCTTCAACGCGGCTCGCGCCTTGAAGGCACTCTGTTTCACAGGGAGAGAAACGCATGCCCGAAAGATCGACAGGCACCCGAACGATCGCCTTGGTTGGACCGGGCGGGGCCGGAAAGACGAGCCTCGCCGAGGCTTTGCTCTTCGCCGCCGGGGCGGTCGACCGCCAGGGCAGCGTCGATGCCGGCACCAGCGTCGGCGATTCGAGCCCGGAGGCGCGCTCGCGCGGCGGCTCGACCGAGCTCAATCTGATGCATTTCGATTTTCTCGGCGACCGCTTCGCTTTGGTCGATTCGCCCGGATCGGTCGGCTTCGCCGCCGACGGCGCGCTGGCGGTGACCGCCGCCGACCTCGCCATCGTCGTCGTCGACCCGGAGCCCGACCGGGCGATCCTCGCCGAGCCGACGCTGCGGCAGCTCGAGACGCTCGGCATTCCCCACTTCATCTTCGTCAACAAGATCGACCAGGCCCGCGGCAGCATCCAGAATCTGCTCGAGGCGCTGCAGCCGATGAGCGCTTCGCCCCTCGTCGCCCGCCAGATCCCGATCCGCGAAGGCGAGAAGATCACCGGCTTCGTCGATCTCGCGCTGGAACGGGCCTTCCACTACGTCCCTGGCAAGCCCTCGGAGCAGATCGACCTGCCCGGCGACGTCGCCGAGCGCGAGAAGCAGGCGCGATTCCACATGCTGGAGCAGCTCGCCGACCATGACGATACCCTGCTCGAGCAATTGCTGATGGATGAGGTCCCCGACCGGGCCACCATCTTCGCCGACCTCACCCGCGAGACGAAGGAGAATCTCGTCGTCCCGGTCCTGTTCGGATCGGCCCTGAACGG
>JAXDPE010000003.1:0-38466 GCA_034668565.1 Sphingomonadales bacterium
CTGTAGCGCCCCGCTCGTCAGCTGCGCCCGGCTGATGTCGTCCTGCCAGATACTCTGACCCTGTGCCGTGAGGGCCGCAACGCGTGGGTGAACCATGACGTTCCTCCTTGTTGAGCCGGTAGCCGGAAGCCGATGGCCGATAGCCGATAGGAGCACTGAGGAAACACCGGCCGTCGGCTCGCGGCGCGTTTTAAGAATGACCCTCGCCGCCTTTGGCCTCTTCGCCGGCCGTTTCGCCGCCTTCGGGCTCGGGTTCGATCTCGTTCGCCAGGTCGTCGCGGCCGAGGAGGCGGAGTGCCTCGGCGGTGACGTGCTCCTTGGTGAAGCCGAAGTGGGCGAGGACTTTGCTGCCTGGACCGGACGCTCCGTAGCGGTCGATGCCAACGGTCCGACCATTGGCGCCGAGGTACCTCTGCCAGCCTGTCGTCACGCCGGCTTCAACGGAGAGGCGCGGCGTTCCCTCCGGACCCAGCACCTGGGACGTGTAGCTTTCCCCTTGCGCGTCAAAGAGCTCCCAGCTCGGGAGGCTGACGACGCGCGCCTTGATGCCGTGCTCGGCGAGTGCCTCGCGGGTCTTGACGCAGAGGGCGACTTCGGAGCCGGTGCCGATTAGGACGATGTCCGGGTCGCCGTCGGCGTCGATCAGGACGTAGCCGCCCTTGCTAACGTCGCCCCGGGCGCCGGAGCGGTCGAGGATCTCCAGGTCCTGGCGGGTGAGGATCAGCGCGGTCGGCCGATTCTTGGTGGTCAGGGCGACGCGCCAGGCCTCGACGGTCTCGTTTGCGTCGGCGGGCCGGATCACGGTGAGATTCGGGATCAGGCGGAGCGACATGACGTGCTCGACCGGTTCGTGGGTCGGGCCGTCCTCGCCGACGGCGATGCTGTCGTGCGTCCAGACCCAGATCGACTTGAGATGGGAGAGCGCTGAGAGGCGAACGGCGGGGCGCATGTAGTCGGAGAAGACGAGGAAGGTCGCCCCGAACGGGATGACACCGCCGTGCGCGGCCATCCCGTTGACGGAGCTGCCCATCCCATGCTCCCGGACGCCGAAGTGGATGTTGCGGCCGGCGTAGCTCCAGCCGCCGCCGAGTGCTCCCTGGACACTCCCGTCCGGCGCGAGCGACGGCGACTCGAAGTCGCCGGCCCCCTTCATCCCGGTGTTCGTCGAGGGATTGAGGTCGGCCGAGCCGCCGATGAAGGTCGGGATCTTCGGGAAGAAGGCCTGGATCGCCGCTTCGGACGCCTTGCGCGTCGCGATCGGCTTATCGCCCGGTTTCCAGCTCGGGAGGTCGGCGTCCCACCCCTCCGGCAACTCGCCGGCTTGTGCCCGCATGAATTCGGCGGCGAGCTCCGGGTAGGCCTCGGCATAGCTTTCGAAGCGCATCCGCCAGGCCGCCTCGAACTCGGCACCGCGGTCGAGTGCCTCGCGGAAGTGGCTGAGTGCCTCGTCCGGCAGGTAGAAGGCCGGTTCGAGTGGCCAGCCGAGGTTCTCCTTGGTCGCCCTGACCTCGTCGGGGCCGAGCGGGGAACCGTGGACGCCGAAGGTGTTCTGCTTCTTGGGCGAGCCGTAGCCGATCTGCGTGCGGGCGAGAATCAGACTCGGCCGCGAAAGATCGGACCGGGCATCGTCGAGCGCCTCCCGCACGGCGTCGGTGTCCATCCCGTCGATCGCGAACGTCTGCCAACCCATCGCCTCGAACCGGGCTCCGACGTCTTCGGACATCGACAGGTTGGCGGTTCCGGCGAGGGTGATCTGGTTCTGGTCGTAGAGGTAGATCAGCTTGCCGAGGCGCAAGTGCCCGGCGATCGCCGCCGCCTCCATGGCGACGCCTTCCATGACGTCGCCGTCGGAGACGATGCCGTAGGTGAAGTGGTTGACGATCTCGTGACCGGGCCGGTTGTAGCGGGCGGCGAGGAACGCCTCCGCGATCGCCATCCCGACGCCGTTGGCGAAGCCCTGCCCAAGCGGACCCGTGGTGACCTCGACGCCCGGCGCGTCGCCGCGCTCGGGGTGACCCGGCGTCATCGAGCCGAGCTGGCGAAACTGCCGGATCTGCTCCAGCGGCAGGTCGTAGCCGGTCAAGTGGAGGAGCGAGTAGAGAAGCATCGAGCCGTGGCCGGCCGAGAGGACGAAGCGGTCGCGGTCGTGCCAGGCCGGATCGGCGGGATCGTGCTTGAGATATTCGGTGAAAAGCACGGTGGCGACGTCCGCCATTCCCATCGGCATTCCCGGATGGCCCGAATTGGCGGCCTGGACGGCGTCCATCGACAGCGCTCTTATGGCGTTGGCGAGCAGTCTCGGATCGGCGGCCATGCACTTTCCCAGGCGGCGGCGCCCAAGCGGGGCGCGAGGAGAGTCGGAAGGACGCTCCGGCAAGAGCGCTCCTTTATCGGCGGCGGCGCGCCCGTCAACCGCAGCGCGGCGGTTTTCAAAGCGCGAAAGGCCGTGCTATGCAGCGACGATGGGGCAGGACAGGGTTGAACAGGCGGTGGGCCGCATCGAGCGCGCTCTGGCTCGGATCGAAAGCGCGGCGAGCCGGGCCTCCGAGGCCGCCCCCCCGACGGACGGCGCGCTCAAGGCGGCGCACGAGGCCCTTCGCGGCCGGGTTTGCGAGGCCCTCGCCCAGCTCGACGGCCTGATCGAAGCGGCGGAGGCCCGCTGATGGCGTCCGTCGAGGTCGAGATCGCCCAGCGCAAATATTCGGTCGCCTGCCGCGACGGCGAGGAGGCGCATCTGCGCTCGGTCGCCGCCATCGTCGACGCCAAGGCCCACGACGCCGCCGCCGCGCTCGGCAGCCTCAGCGAGGCCCGGCAATTGCTGTTCGCCTCCCTGCTCCTGGCCGACGAGCTCAAGGAGTACCGCGCGGGCCAGCCCCCCGTGCCGAAGGCGGAGCCCGCCGAGATCGATCCGGCCCTCGTCGATGCGCTCGAGCGCCTTGCCGGCCGGGTCGAAAGCCTTGCGGAACAGCTTGAGCGGAGCGCCGCGGCTTCCTAGATAAGAAGCGACGGGTACTGCCCGGTGCGCGCTTCAGAACATCCCTGGGCGATAAGCATCCTAGGGGACTATCCCTGGTCGGGCCCTGGTCCGGCACATATGGCCCCCACCTGACGTTGACGCGTCAGAGGATATTCAAGCAAACGGCCATGGTGGTCCCGTCACCCTCCCCTTCCGACAAGCCCGGGCTGCGCCGCGAGGCGCTGGCGCGGCGCCGCGCTTATGCGGCCTCGCTCGAGCCCGGGGTCAGGGCCGAGCTCGAGCTCAAGCTAGCCGAAACCGTGCTTCCCCGGCTCCTCACCGCCCGAATCGTCGCCGGCTACCACCCGCTCCGGGACGAGATCAGCCCTTATCCGATCTTCGAGCGGCTCGGCGAAGGCCAGCGGGCCGCTTTGCCCTGGTTCCTCGACCGCGACGCCCGGATGCTGTTCCGGGAAGCGCCCGCCGTCGAGCCCAGCCCCTGGGGGGTCCTCCAGCCCTCCAGCGAGTCGGAAGCGCTCGCCCCGGACGTCGTCCTCGTCCCGCTCGTCGCGGCGGACCGCTCCGGCAGCCGGATCGGCCACGGCAAGGGCCATTACGATCGAGCCTTGTCGCATCTTCGCGAGGGCGGCCGGGTCTTCACCATAGGCCTCGCCTGGGAGCATCAGATCCTCCCGGACCCGATCCCCGCCGACCCCTGGGATGTCCCGCTCGACGCCATCGCCACGCCGAGGGAGTGGATCTCATGCCGATAAAGCCCGCCAGGCCGAGCTGGCGCAAGCCGGCGGGCATCTTCCTGCTCCTCCTCCTGATCGCGGTCTGGGGGTTCGCCGTGGTGACCCTGGCGGAAGCGCTGCCCGACCTGCCCTGGCCCTTGAAGGCCCTGTTCTTCGTCGCAGCGGGACTCGTCTGGATCCTGCCGCTCAAGCCGCTGCTGAGGTGGATGGAGCTGGGCAAATGGCGGGCGTGAAAGATCGACCGCGAAGCGGCTCAATCCTTCCTACGTTGTGCCTTCGTGCCTTCTCTCAAAAAAAAGTCGGCACCTGGTTTGAGGGAAGGCTCGCGATGCACCAGGCCGGCTCGGCCCTGCACCCGGTCCGGCGTTCACGCATGCGCGTCAGCCGCCTGGTTTTCCGGGTTTGAGAGAAGGCACAAAGGCACGAAGGCACAACGTAGGGAGGGAGAAATTCCGCTTCGCGGGTTTTATGATTGGTTTCCAGGTGGCACCGAACGGAGCTGAACGATGACGATTACGATCACCGCCTTCGAATCTTCCCCCGACGAAGGTCAGGGGCTGGCCCGCGACATGAGGGTCCGCTGGGCGCTCGAGGAAGTGGGACTGCCTTATGAGGTCCGGCTGGTCTCGTTCAAGGAGATGAAGGAGCCCGAGCATCTCGCCCGCCACCCCTTCGGGCAGATCCCGACCTTTGAGGAAGGCGATCTCGTCCTGTTCGAATCGGGGGCGATCATCCTCCACGTCGCCGAGCGCCATCCCGGCCTGCTTCCGAAGGAGCCCAACGCCCGGGCTCGGGCGATCGCCTGGATGTGGGCGGCGCTCAACACGGTCGAACCGCCGATCGTCGAGCTCGAGTTCTTCCGGCTCTTCGAGAGCGACAAGCGCTGGAGCGAGGAGCGCCTGCCGATGGTCCAGGACCGGATCCGCACCCGTCTCGACCAGCTTTCCGCACGGCTCGGCGAGGGCGATTGGCTGGACGGCGAGTTCAGCGCCGGCGACCTGATGATGGTCATGGTCCTTCGCCGGCTCGAGGGCGAAGGCTTGGTCGAGGAATATCCGAACCTCGCCGCCTATGTCGCCCGCGGCGAGGCTCGGCCCGCCTACCAGCGGGCCTTCGCCGCCCAACTCGCGGTGTTCACCGAGCGCAGCGCGAAATGAGCGAAGCCGCCTCCCCGGGCGCCAAGGCGCTGATCCCCAACCCGGCGCTGAAGCCGCTCGAGTTCCTGGTCGGAGACTGGCTGACCGCCGGGACCCATCCGATGGTTCCGGGCGAACGCCTGAACGGTCGAACGTCCTTTTCGTGGCACGAAGGCGGGGCCTTCCTCGTCATGCGGTCCGAGGTCGACCACCCGCAATTTCCGGACGGGGTCGCCATCATCGGCAGCTCCGACGCCGGCCGCTTCGTCATGATCTATTTCGACGAACGCGGCGTTTCGCGGATCTACGAGGTCACCGTCGGCGAAGGGACGGTCAGCTGGCTCCGCGAGGATCCCGATTTCTCCCAGTCGGCCACGATAAGGGCGGACGAAGGCGGCGCCAGGCTGGTCGGCAAAGGGCGGATCAAGCAGGGCGAAGACTGGGCCGACGACCTCTCCCAGGTCTTCACTCGGGATGGGGTGGCGGGCTCGGCGGCCTGAAGCCGGATGCTGAACAAGTTCGGCATGACGTGGCACGAACGGAGACGCTATAGCTTTCCCCGGAGGCCCGATGACCGTAGCTGAGCCGAAGCTTCACCGGCGCTCGATCGCGGTGGCGGCGCTGTCGACGATGGTCGAGTGGTACGATTTCACCTTGTACCTCTATTTCTCGACGGTGCTGGCCCGGGTCTTCTTCGGGCCGGGGCCGGAATCGCTGGTCGCGACGCTCGGCGGCTTCGCGATCGCTTACCTGATGCGGCCGGTGGGCGCGATCGTCTTCGGCCATATCGGCGACCGGCGGGGACGGCGGCCGATGCTGCTCCTGTCGATGGCGATCATGTCGCTGGCGATGCTGGCCACCGCCTTGCTGCCCACCCAGGCCCGGATCGGGCCGCTCGCCGCCTGGCTGCTCATCCTCCTGCGCTGCGTGATGGGCTTCTCCGTCGGCGGCGAATATACCGGAGTCGTCGCCTATCTTCTGGAAAGCGCTCCGAAGGCCCGGCGCGGCCTAGTCGCCTCGCTCGCCGCCGCTTCGAGCGAGATCGGGGCCCTGCTCGCCGTGGCGGTAGCGGCGCTGACCGTCAGCACGCTCACCAACGCCGAGCTCGAGGCCTGGGGCTGGCGGATCCCCTTCCTGGTCGGAGCGGGGCTCGCCGGAGCCGTGCTTCTGGCGCGTTCGACCATGGTCGAATCGCCGGATTTCGAGCGGCAGCGGGCGCAGGGAAGCATTCCGGTCAGTCCGATCCGGCACGCTTTGGCGAAGCAGCGCTCGGGGGTCCTTCGCGGCTTCGCGATCTCGGCTCTGGGATCGATCACTTACTATGTCGGGATCACCTACGTCCCGGCCTTCCTGACCTCGGTCGGCTCGGCGAGCGAAGCGCAATCCTTGTGGCTGTCCACGCTTGCCGCGATCGCCGTCATCCTGGTGACCCCGGCGATCGGCCTGCTTTCCGACCGGGTCGGGCGAAAGCCGGTGCTGCTCGCTTTGGCGGCCTTGAGCGCCTTGCTTCCGATCACCCTGTTCTCGCTGATGGCGGGCGCATCGACGGGGCAGGCCTTGCTGGGCGCCGTCGTCCTGGCCCTGGTCGCGGGCGGGGTGAGCGCGGTCGGGGCCGTGACTACGGCCGAGCAGTTCAGCGGCGAGGGCCGGATCAGCGGGCTGGCCCTTGGGGCGACGCTGGCGACGGCGATCTTCGGCGGCCTGACGCCGTGGCTCGCCCAAAGGCTGATCGAGGCGACGGGCCGCAACGAAGTGCCCGGCATCATGATCGCGATCGTCGCTTTGTGCGTCGCTCCGGTGTTCGCGACGATGAGGGAGACCCGTCCCAAGCCTTGAGATTGGGAAATGGCGCGAGTGACGGGGCTCGAACCCGCGACCTCCGGCGTGACAGGCCGGCGCTCTAACCAACTGAGCTACACCCGCGTGGGAGGGGGCGAACTATGCGCTGGCCCCTGCCCTGTCAACCAGCGGTGCGCCGTGGACCCGGTGATTCCGCGGATTCGCCGTGCGAACCCATTTTCGAACGCAACGACGCAACGACGCAACGATTCCGCGAAGCGGACTACCCTCACGGCTCCTCCGACGGCGGCGGTTCGTCCGCAGCTTATTTGGAGCGCTCCGCGCTCGTTGCGTCGTTGCCTCGTTGCGTTGAATCAATCAGCCAGACCCGCCGCGAGAGGGCAGGCACGGATGGCACCGGCCTAGAGCTTCGTGCCCGCCGCCACCTTCTCCGCCTCCGCATGTTCCTCGGGGTGCGGGCCGGTCAGGGTGCCCTCCTCGAACAGGAAGCCGGCGATGTCGGGCTTGCCGGCGGCGTCGAGGACCGTCTTCATGATGATGAGCAGGGGCACCGCCAGCAGCGCCCCGGTCGTCCCCCACACCCAGGCCCAGAAGCTCAGGGCGACGAGGATGAGCAAGGGATTGATGGTCAGGCGCCGGCCGACGAAGAAGGGCGTGATGAAGTTCGCCTCGACGAGATGGACTCCGATGAAGCAGATTGCGGGAAGGAAGGCGTACCAGGGATCGGCGAAGGCCATCAACCCGCCAAGGCACAGCAGCAGGGCCGAGGCGATCGGGCCCAGATAGGGTATGTAGTTGAGGACCGCGACGATCCCGCCCCACATCAACGGCGTCGGCATGTCGAGCAGATAGAGGATCAGCGACACCGCGAGGCCCATGGCGATGTTCACGATGGTGATCGTCCCGAGATAGGTGGAAGTGGCGTCGACCACCTCCTGGATCGCCCGGGCGGTCGTCATCGCCCCGTCGAAGCTTGAGCGCGCGGTGATCGTCCGCCGCCTCATCCCGGTCCAGCCGGCGAGGAAGAAGAAGATGACGAGGAGGGCGAAGAACATCTGGATGGCGGCGAACGGGGCCGAGGTGGCGATGATGTCGAGCAGCGAGTTGGGAGTCTCCAGTTGCACCGTCCGCGGCGTGGACGCGGCGTGGGTTCCGAACTCCTTTACGATGTTGTTGATGAACCGCTCGAGATCCGAATAGACCTGCATCAGCGGCGACAGCGTGTCCCGGACCCGGTGGATCCGCTCGGGCAACAGCCTGACCCATTCCGCCGCCGGCAGGACGATCGAGGCGACGGCGATATTGGCCATGGCGATGAGGACGAGGACGCAGGTGAAGGCGGCCAGCGGCGACGGCACCCGCCGCCGCTCCAGCCATTCGAGCATCGGCACCAGGGCGATGGCGATGACCAAGGCGGCCGTGACCGGAAGGAAGAATTCGGCCCCCGACCGCAGCGCGAAGGGAAGCGCGATGGCGAGCCCGGCGCCGGCGATCAGGGTCAAGGCGGCGAGCAGCCGGTCTCGGCGGAAGGCGACCGCCTCCGGCTCCCAGGTGGGGTCGGGAAGCTCGACCGGGGTCGCTCCGCTGATGCCTTCGTCGCCCTGCAGCTTGTTCATCTTGCTTACCGCCGCCCTTCGAGTCCGCCTTAACCGCACTGCCTAATCGGCCGTTAACGCATTCTTAGCCCCTCCCCCCGCATTAGCTCCAAATCGGACCAAAGCTCGGGGGAGCTGCAATGCGTTATCAGGCTATGGGCGCCAAATCATCGGCGTTCCGCAAAAATGCCGCGCTGACCGCCTTGACGGCGGCCTTCGCGTGCGTTGGCGCGAGCCCGGCGCTTGCGGCGGGCACCCCGGCCGGCACCAACATCACCAACGTCGCCACCGCCACCTACGATCTTCCGGGCGGCGGCGAGGCCAAGGTCGATTCGAACATCGTCACCCTCAAGGTCGACGAGCTGCTCGACGTCTCGGTCGCCTGGAGCGATCCGTCGGACGTGGCGGCTTCGGCCGGCGGCACGGGTCAGCGTCTCAAGTTCACCCTCACCAACGGCGGCAACGGCACGGAGAGCTTCACGCTCGGCACCCTCGCCAATGGCGGCGGCGACGATTTCGATCCCTCGGTCACCTCTATCGTCCTCGATAGCAACGGCAACGGCGCCTACGACGCCGGGGTCGACACCGTCTATGCGAGCGGAAGCAACGACCCGCAGCTGGATCCGGACCAGTCGATCACCGTCTTCGTCCTGTCGACCATCCCCGCCGGGGCCGGCGACGGCCAGCGCGGCCGGATCGACCTCACCGCCGTCGCCAAGACCGGCTCGGGCGCACCCGGCACGAGCTTTGCCGGCAAGGGCCAGGGCGGCGGCGACGCCGTCGTCGGAGCGACCGGAGCGGATTCCGAAGACGACGGCTATTACAAGGTCGCCAGGGCAAGCGTCGCGTTCGTCAAGAGCGCGACCGTCGCCGACGCCTTCGGCGGAACCGCCGCGGCTCCGGGCTCGACCATTACCTATACGCTCGCCGCCACCGTCAGCGGCACCGGCAGCCTCGCCAACCTCCGGGTCGGCGATTCGGTGCCGGCGGGCACGACCTACAAAGCCGGCTCCCTCACCCTCGAGGGCGCGCCGCTGACCGACGCGGCCGACGCCGACGCGGGCAGCTTCACCGGCAGCGCAATCACCGTCGGCCTCGGCACCGTCGCCGCCGGCGCCACCCGGACCATCACATTCCAAGTGAAGATCGACTGAGAAGGATGAATCACATGAAAATCTGGCTCGCGCTCTTCGCGCTTCTCGCCCCGGTCGCCGCTTCCGCGGCCGACAACGTCTCGCTGACCAGCAAGGTGCTGGTCGAGAAGGTCAAGCCCGGCCCGGACGGCAAGCCCGTCACGGTCCGCGAGGAACCCGGCGTGGTCACTCCGGGCGACCGGCTCGTCGTCGTCCTGCGCTATCGCAACGGCGGATCCGAGCCGGCGACCGGCTTCACGCTCACCAATCCGATTCCGGCCTCGGTCGCCTTCACCGGCACCGACGATTCGAGCGCATCGGTCTCCGTCGACGGCGGCAAGACCTGGGGCAGCCTCGCGTCCCTCAAGGTCGTGGCGGCGGACGGCACCAGCCGTCCCGCGGTCCCGGCCGACGTCACCCACATCCGCTGGTCGCTTCGCCAGCCGATCGCCGCCGGAAGCGGCGGGGAGCTCAGCTTCCACGGCGTCGTCGAATAATTTTCGTAACCCGTAATGGGCGCCGGCGGGGGGATTTCGGCGCCCACTGACAACGTGATTGGACATCAAGATGACCAGAAACATGCGATTGCTCGCCTCCGCCAGCGTGCTGGCGGCGACGGCTGTTGCGGCATCCCCCGCCTTCGCGGCCGGGACGACCGCGGGTACCAGCGTCACCAATACCGTCACCCTCGACTATAAGATCGGCACGGTCGATCAGAATCAGGTGACCGCCAGCGACACCTTCGTGGTCGACCGCAAGGTCAACCTGTCGGTGTCGGAAGTCGGAACCACCACGACCACCGTCACTCCCGGCCAGACGGGCGCGGTGACGACGTTCAGCGTCAGCAACGCCTCGAACGCCCCGCTCGACTTCGCGGTCGCCGCGAGCCAGCTGAGCGGCGGAACCGCGGCCCACGGCGGAACCGACAAATTCGACGTCACGGGCGTCAAGGTTTACGCCGATACCAACGCCAACGGCGGTTACGACCCCGGCACCGATCTCGAGATCACGTTCCTCGACCAGGTCGCCGCGGATACCAGCCGGACGGTGTTCGTCGTCGCCGACGTTCCGCTCGGCCGCGTCACCGGCGACGTTGCCGGAGTCCGGCTCACCGCCACCGCTTCGGAAGCGACCGCGGTGGGCACGCTGGGCGCGACGG
Source organism: Sphingomonadales bacterium (assembly GCA_034668565.1). Lineage (GTDB taxonomy): Bacteria > Pseudomonadota > Alphaproteobacteria > Sphingomonadales > Sphingomonadaceae > Allosphingosinicella. The sequence goes on from JAXDPE010000003.1 coordinate 10,535, forward strand.
TGACCCAGACCAGCGGGGCCAACACGGCCGGGGTCGACACCGTGTTTGCCGACACCAACGCCAACAACAACGTCGCTCGCGACGGCATCCACTTCGCCGAAGACGATTACACGATCCTGGCGGCGTCGCTCGTTGCGACCAAGACCAGCCGCGTGGTCAGCGATCCGTTCAACGGCACCACCAATCCCAAGATGATCCCGGGAGCGGTGGTCGAATATTGCATATCCGTGGCCAATGGCAGCGGCAGCGCGACGGCGTCGGGAATCAACATCTCCGACGCCCTGCCGCCGGAAACGAGTTACGATTCCGCGTTCGGGATCAAGCTCAACGGAACCGTGACGGGAACGACCTGCAACGCCGACGGCACCGCGGGCGGCTCCTACGGGGCGGGCATCGTCAGCGGCACTCTGACGGACATCGCCGCCGGCGTGACGCGCACGCTCGTCTTCCGGGTGAGCGTTAAGTAAGCGGAACCAGGGGAGGAGCGGCAACGTGTCCTCGACACGAAGCCCCCTCCCCTCCCTCCCGATGGGACGCACCACTCCACTTCCGGGGGCGATATTGCTCGCCCTGCTGACGGCGCTCTGGCTCGCCTTTCCAGCGCCCGCGCTCGCCGCGGGCGCTCAGGGTCATCGCACGATCTCGAACGTCGCGACGGTCGAGTGGGATATGGCGGCGGGCAAGATCAGCCAGACTTCGAACCGGGTCGACATTGCCGTCGGCCCGATCGAATTTCCCTTGTCGCTTGCGGTTTACCGCTTCGCTTCCGATTCGCCGGCGACGACGTTGCCGGTGACCGCCCCGAAATGCGGCGGCGGCGCCCAGGCGTCGCTGGCGCCTGGCTGGAGCGGCCAATCCCTCGACCCCGCTTCGCTGCTGGCGGTGACCGAAATACTCCCCGGCGAGCCCTTCCTGTTCGTCGTCGAAGATTTCGGCCGCAACCACGACCCCGCTCTGGTGGAGACGATCGACGTCGTCGTCCGCGCCCAGAGCGGCGACAGCGAGGTCCTGACGGTGTTCGAGACCGCCGCCGATTCCGGCAAGTTCGCCGGCTTCATCCAGACCGTGCAGGTTCCGCCGGCGCCGACCGGCGACAATTGCCGCCTCAGCGTCCAGCCCGGCGACCAGCTGACCATCGAGAGCCTCGGCTCCGATCACCGCACCCCGGCGGCGACCGCCGCCCTCGTCGTGCGCGCCGCGAGCCTTCCGGTCGAACCGTCGAAGGCCCCCCTCGAGGTCGTCAAGCAGGTCTCGCGCGCCACCGCGGCGCCGGGCGAGGCCGTCGCCTTTACCGTCCAGGTCCGCAACCCGGACGCCCGGCTCGCCACCGGCCCGGTCCGGGTCACCGACGTCCTCCCGCCGGCGCTTCGCCTGCGGGCTCGCAGCCTGCGCGTCGACGATCAGCCGGCGACCGCGGAAATCGCGGGCGACGGCTTCAGCTTCACGGTCACGCTTCCGACCGTGCCCGCCGGGGGCAGCCGCCAGATAAGCTATTCCACCGAGGTAAGATCCGAAGCCGCCGAGGGCGACGCGGTCAACAAGGTCCAGGCGATCAGCGCCGCCGGGGTCGCCAGCAACCTCGCCGATGCCGCGGTCCGGATCCGGCGCGAGGGTATTAGCGGGCGGATGACGATCCTCGGACGGGTGACCGACGGCGGCTGCGCCGCCGATCCCGCCAAGGCGGCGGGCGTGGCCGGAATCCGGGTGATGATCGAGGACGGCAGCTATGCGGTCACCGACCGCGACGGCCGCTACCATTTCGAGAGCGTCTTGCCCGGCACCCACGTCGTCCAGATCGACGACATGACTCTTCCCGCCGATCGCGCCGTCGGCGATTGCGCGCCAAGCAGCCGCTCCGCCGGCCGAACCTTCTCGCGCTTCGTCGACGGGCGCGGCGGGGCCCTCAAGCGGGTCGATTTCAAGCTCGTCGCGGTCGCCCCCCGGGCGAGCCGGACCGCCGCCGCCCGGCCGAGGCCGGTGCCGATGACGGATCCCGCCGCCGCCGGGGCCGAGCGCGACTGGCTGGCCGGCCAGGAGCCCGGCATCGCCTGGCTGTTTCCCGAGCCCGAGCATAATCCGCGCGCCCCGATGGTCCGGGTCGCGATCAAGCATCTGCCGGGCCAAACCGTGAAGCTGCTCGCCGACGGCAAGGCGGTCGATCCGATCGCCTTCGAGGGTAGCCGCAAGAACGCCGCCGGCACCGTCGCCGTCAGCCTTTGGCGCGGAATCCCGATCGAGGGCCGCCAGTCCCAGCTCAGCGCCGAAATCCGCAATGCCGACGGAAGCCTGGCCCAGACCCTGAGCCGGATCGTTCGCTACGGCGCGAGCCCGATGCGGGCCGAATTGCTCCGCGACCAATCGCTGCTCGTCGCCGACGGAGTCACTCGCCCGGTGCTCGCCGTCCGCCTCACCGACCGCGAGGGCCGGCCGGTCCGCCACGGCCTTACCGGCGACTTCGCGGTGCCCGCTCCTTATTACCCCGCCGTCGAGGCCGACGCCCAGCAGGCGCGGCAGCTTTCCGGCCTCGAACGGGCCCGCCCCTTCTGGCGGGTCCAGGGCGAGGACGGCATCGCCTATATCGAGCTCGAGCCGACCACCGCCTCGGGCACGATCAGCCTCCGCTTCAACTTCCGCGACGGCGAGGCGGAACGCGAGCAGAGGATCGAGGGCTGGCTCGACCCGGGTCAGCGGCCGTGGACGATCGTCGGCCTCGCCGAAGGCACGCTCGGCTACAACCGGCTCCAGGGCAAGGTCGAGAAACTCGGCGAAGCCGACGACAAGGATCTGATCGACGGTCGCATCGCCTTGTACGCCAAGGGCAGGATCCGCGGCAAATGGCTGATGACTCTGGCCTATGACAGCGACAAGAAGGACGAGGAGACCCGCTTCGGCGGAGTCATCGATCCCGACGCTTATTACACCGTCTACGCCGACCGCAGCGAGCGGCGCTATGACGCCGCTTCGGTTCGCAAGCTCTATCTGAAGCTCGAGCGGCCGCAATTCTACGCTTTGTTCGGCGATTACGAGACCGGCATCGACGAGCCCGAGCTCGCCCGCTACGTCCGCGCCTTCAACGGCGTCAAAGCCGAATATCGGTCGGACCGGGTTTCGGCCACGGCCTTCGCCGCCGACAGTCCGAACCGCCACCGCCACGACGAATTCCAGGGCAACGGCCTCAGCGGCCCCTATGCGCTGGGCGCGCGCAACCTCCTCGCCAATTCCGAACGGGTGTGGATCGAGGTTCGCGACCGGCTGCGCTCCGACCGGATCGTCGAGCGCCGGCTGCTTTCGCGCTACGTCGACTATGATATCGACTATTCGGCGGGCATTTTGCGCTTCAAGGAGCCGATCCTCAGCCGAAGCTCCTCGCTCGACCCGCAATTCATCGTCGCCGATTACGAGGTCGACGGGATCGCGAGCCGCACCGTGAATGCCGGCGGCCGCGCCAGCTGGAGAAGCAAGGACCGGAAGGTTCAGGTCGCCGCCACCGCGGTCAGCGACGGCAATGGCGAGGTCCGGACCAACCTGGCCGGCGCCGACGTCCGCTATCGGCCCTCCGAGACGACCGAGATCCGCGCCGAGATCGCGGTCAGCGACAGCCAGGCTAAGGCCGGCTCGGCGGCGGCTTCGGCCGGGACCGCCGCCGCCTGGCAGATCGAGGCCGAGCATCACGGCTCCACCGTTGACCTTCTCGCTTATGCGCGCGAGCGCCAGGCGGGCTTCGGCCTGGGGCAGACCAGCGGCGCCGAGAACGGCACCCGCAAGTTCGGAGTCGACGCGCGGGTCCGCCTCGGCCAGACCTGGTCGCTGACGGCGAGCGCGTGGGACGAGGATTATCTCGCCAGCGATGCCCGCCGGATCGCCGCCCGGACGCTCGTCGAATATCGCACTCCGGATTTCGCCGCCCGCGCCGGCTTCACCTTCGCCGACGACCGTCTCGCCGACGGCCGCACGGCGCGCTCGACCCTGCTCCAGCTCGGCGCCACCAAGCGCCTGCTCGGCAACAAGCTGGAGCTGGACGGGCAGACCGAGATCCCGATCGGCGACAGCGAGAGCGTCGAATTCCCGGCCCGCCACCGGCTCAGCGCCCGCTACGCCGTGTCGAAGGACGTCCAGCTGGTCGGCGCCTACGAGCTCGCCGACGGGGAGAAGATCGACGCCCGCACCGCCCGCCTGGGCTTCGACGTCCAGCCCTGGGCGGGGGCCCGGATCGCGCTTAGCGGCAACGTCCAGGATGTCGCCGAATATGGGCCGCGCAGCTTCGCCGCCTTCGGCCTTTCGCAGTCGCTGGTGCTCGACAAGCATTGGAGCGTCGACGCCACTCTCGACGCCAACAAGACCCTGGGCGGGATCGATCCGGCCCGGGTACTCAACCCGCTTCACCCGGTCGCCAGCGGCGGCTTCATCGGCGGAAGCGCGGGCACCCTGACCGAGGATTTCACCGCCCTCACCGCCGGCGCCACCTATCGCGCCAGCGACTGGAGCGTCACCGGCCGCGCCGAATATCGCGCCGGCGATCAGGGCGATCGCTACGGAATCACCGCCGCCGCCCTGCGCCAGATCGGCGACGGCGAGGCCGTCGGCGGCGCTTTCAACGGGTTCGTCGCCAAGGGGGCGAACGGCGCCGAGACCCGGACCGTCAACGCGCAGTTGAGCTGGGCCCACCGCCCGGCCGGCAGCCGCTGGACGTGGCTCGAGAAACTGGAGCTCCGCGAGGACCGGGTCACGGGCGCGGTGGCCGGCCAGCCCGGCCCGATCGGGATCCCGCTCTCGATCAGCGGCGACGCCCGCTCGCGCCGTGCGGTCAACGCGCTGGCGGTCAATTACTCCGCTCCGGGCGGGTCCGAGCTGTCGTTCTTCTGGGGTTCGCGATATGTGTCCGAGAAGTTCGGCAATGAAGACATAAAAGGGTGGAGTAATGTTGTGGGAGGGGATTTCCGCTTCGACCTCGGCGACACGATCGACGTCGGGATCGCCGCCACCGTCCGCTCGGGCCTCGGCGGCGACAGCCTGGGCTGGTCGGCCGGGCCAAGCCTCGGCTTCACGCCGTTCGAGAACGGCTGGGTTTCGGTGGGCTGGAACTTCGCCGGCTTCCACGACCGCGACTTCGAGGAGGCCCGCTACACGCGCAGCGGCCCCTATGTGACGATGCGCTTCAAGTTCGACCAGCTGACCTTGCAGTCGCTGGGGCTGGGGGCGCGGTGAACGGGCTGCTCCGGATCCTGATCGGCGCCTGGGCTCTGCTGCTCGCAATGCCCGCCGTCGCGGCGACCTACACTTTGGCTCCGAGCCAGGACACCGACGTCCGCGAGAATGGCGGCGGCATCAACAATTGCGGAAGCTGCACGGCGCTCAGCACGCGCCAGCATTCGACCGGCGAGCATCGAAGCCTCTACCAGTTCAGCCTGGCGACGATCCCTTCTGGCCAGCGAGTGGTGAGCGCGACCCTGAGACTCTGGGTGACCGGAGCCGAGAGCAGCACGGTCAGCCTCTACCGGGTCACCCAGACCTGGTCGGAAGCCACTCTGACCTGGGCGAACAGCGCGGGAGTGGCCTTCAACGCGACCGCGGTCGGAAGCTTCGTTCCGGCTTCGACCGGGCGCTATTACGACATCGACGTGACCGCCCTCGTCGCCCAGTGGAGAGCCGGCACCGCGGCCAATAACGGGATCCTCACCAGGCTGGCAGGAAGCAACACGCTCGCCACGTTCACAAGCCGGGAATGGACCATTGTGGGCCAGCGTCCGCAGCTGGTGGTGGTCACCGATCCGGCGCCGAGCCTGACGACGGTGCTGTCGCACCCCCTCGTCTCCGATCCGAGCAACGGCACGGTCAATCCCAAGGCGATCCCGGGCGCGGTGCTGGTCTATTCGCTCAGCGTCAGCAACTCCAGCGCCGGCTATCCCGATTCCAACTCGATGGCGGTGGTCCAGTCGGTGCCGGCGCAGGCCTCGCTCTTCGTCGGCGATCTCGGCTCGACCGGATCGGGGCCGGTCGCCTTCGCCCAGGGCTCCCCGTCGAGCGGGCTCACTTATGCTTATTCGAGCCTGGCGAGCACGACCGACGACCTCGCTTTCTCGAACAATGGCGGCGCCAGCTTCGGCTATACGCCGGCGGCCGATGCGAGCGGCTACGACAGCGCCGTGACTCATATCAAGGTGAGCCCGAAAGGAGTCTTCGCCGGCGCTTCGGGCTCGGGCTCTCCAAGCTTCACGATCAGCTATCGGATCAAGGTGAAGTGAGCGGCCACGATGGTTAACTTCGCTTAAACGCTTTTCTCCTACCTGACGGGCGGGGGGCTGCACTTCGGCGCGGCCCGGGAGCAGGGGATCGTATTTGGAACGCGCGCGCTCGCATCCTGCGGGGCTCCCGAGAGCTGTCGCCCGGACGGCGATTCGGCTCGTGCGCCTTTTTGCCTTCCTTGTGGCCGCCTTGGGCTTCGCCTCGGCCGCCCAGGCCCAGCTGACCTTTCAGCTGCGCACCGGCGATGCGGCGACGAACGTCCAGTCGATGCCGATCGACAGCAACAATTGCGCCGCCTCCGGCCCACGCGCCATCTATGTCGGCGGCCTGATCACCAACAGCGGCGCGACCACGGTCACCAACATCGTCGCGACGATCGGCGGCGTGACCGGCAATTTCGCGCTCGGCCAGGGCACCTCGCAAGCGGTCGGCGCGCTCGGCGCCGGGCAGAGCACCGGGGTCTATTGGTACGTCCGCTACGGCTGCGCCACCTCGACGGTCACGTCGACGATCGGCATCGCCTCGAGCGCGGCCTCGGTGTCGCGCAACGTGGCGCTGACTACGATCAGCTCGATCAGCGCCAATGCCGGCGGCAACGTCCTCTCCTCCACGCTCGGCCCGGGAGCGGTGGTCGGGCAGACGATCTGGTTCGACGCTTCCTTCGATTTCGGCGGAACCGACATCGGCGACGAATTCATCCTCCAGCCGTCGGGAAGCCAGCTCTTCGACTCGATCTGCTTCCGCCTCGTCGGCACGGAAATCCGGGGCAGCAACATCGCGCCGATCACGGTCGGCACGACCAATAAAATCTATTTCCGCCAGACCCAGAAACAGTCCGGCAACGGCTATTTCGCGAACGTTCGCTATTATTTCGAATATCAGTGCGCCGGAGCCTCGACGACCGCCCGCCCCTACGCGACGATGACGTCAGGCAACGCGCTCAAATATACCGGCAATTACGACGGCTCGGGAAGCATCAGCATCAGCTTTCCTGGCGCCACCAATCCGTTCACGATCACCAAGAGCTCCGACATAGCGAGTGCGATCGCGGGGTCGGCGGCGACGGTCAAATATACGGTCACCGTCACCAACCCTTCGGCTTATGCGAGCCGAATCTCGCAGTTCGTCGACACCCTGCCCGCCGGCGCGAAGTTCCTGGCACTGGATTCGGCGAGCAACGTCACCGCCGCCAATTCGAGCAGCGTCCCGGCCGCGAACGCGACCGGCGCCCTCACCTTCACCGGCCGCCAGGACCAATCCTATCTGATCGCCGCCGGCGGCAGCGTGAAGCTCATCTACACGGTGCAAATGCCTTCGACGGCCGGGACCTACAGCAACAGCGCCAAGGCGGTCTTCGGAACCGCCACGACTCCGACGGTGAGCGCGGCGTTCAATGTGGTCACCCCGGCGGCGCTGACCCTTTCGAAGGCGAGCCAGGCCAGCACCGATCCCCTGAACGGGGCCGTCAACCCGAAGCTGATCCCGGGCGCCCGGGTCGCCTATACGGTAACCGTCGCCAACCCCAACGCCTTCGCGGCCACCGCGGACAGCATCCTCGTCATCGATCCGACCCCCGCCAAACTCTCGCTCTATGTCGGCAACATTTCCGGCTCGAGCGGCGGACCGCTTCGCTTCACGAACGGCGCCACCGCCTCGGCCCTCACTTACACCTTTACCAGCCTGGCAAGCACCGCCGACGACATCGACTTCTCGAACGACGGCGGCGCGACCTGGACCTACGTGCCGACGCCCGACAGCCAGGGCGCCGATCCGCTCGTCAACCGCATCCGGATCCGCCCGAAAGGCGCGATGGCCGCCAATTCCAGCTTCAGCCTTCTCTTCGGCTATGTGATCAAGTGAAGGGCGGAGCGGACGTGCTGGAATCGAATCCTTGATCCCGGTCCTGGTCCTGATCCTCGTCCGACTCCTGCTCAGCCTCGGCCTCTTCTGCGGTCCGTTTCTGGCGTTCGCCGTCCTGAGCCGTCAGCAGCATGCCGGGCTCGTCCTGATCATGCCGCTGTTCGGAGCCGTGCCCGGGATCATGGCCGCCCTGATCCTCTTCCTGCCGATTGAGGTCGCCCTTCGCGGCACGGGGCTGGAGAACATCCTGGTGCCGCTTGCCGGAGCTTCGCTGATTTTCCTGTTCACGGTGATAACGCAGCGCGGCGTCCGCTACCGCCGCTCGGGGAAGAGCGGCTGGAACGGATGGACCCTCTGGAGCGTCGCGGGTGCGTTCTGGGGCGTGATCTGGCGCCTGACCGACCCTCTCTGTCGTCTCGCCGGATGGTGAGGCTCTGCTCGTTTGACGATGTGACGTGTTCGTGCTATGTTCTTGCCGCTCTTTGACAGCGTGAACAGATAATCGAACGCCCGCCAGTCGCGCTCGAGCGGGAAAGTTCACGAAAAAGGCGCCCCACCCAATGAACTTCGTGAACTTACCCTCTGTCGGCACTCGACCTGTCGCCCCGCCCAAGCGGGAACGACGGCAGGGGTGCGGGCGCGTCATCCCGCCTGCATCGACGCCGAAACAAGCCGGACGATCAGGCTTGCGACTTCAACGGGGTGCGTGGCGGTCATGAAATGCGCCGCGCCTGCAATCGTCGCCGACGTCGAGCCCGGGATCGCCTCGGCGATGAGCGAATTCGCCTCTCTCACGGCGGGATGGCTGCGCTCGCCGACGGCGACGAGAACGGGGAGATCGAGGTCCGCGAGGGCGGCGGCGCTGTACTCGAGCGCATAGGCGCTCTTCCAGTCGCGGATGTTGGTCGGCGTGGTCTGCGCCGCATAGATTCGGACGGCGGCCGGCCAGGAGGCCCAGGTGCCGGCGCCGCCGTAAAAGTCGATCATTGCGCCGATGGCCTCCGCATCGCCGGACTGAAAATGGTGGAAATAGGTGTCGGTCATGGCGCGAAACCGATCGAAAGGCCCGGTCCGGCCGAACGCGCGAAGGATGCCGGGCGCTGGGGCTTCCAGGATCGAGAGGCTTGCCAACGGGACCCGGCCTCGAAGCGCCACCGCCAGTCCGGCTTCGCCCCCGAAGGAATGGCCGACGAGGTGCACGGCCGTGCCCGCGCGTCGGACGACGGCCTCGATCGCCGACGCGACAGGTCCGATCGAGCCGTCCGTCTCGCTGCGCCGCTCGGCCGATCCTCCATAGCCCGGGAGACTGGTGGTGATCGTCCGGAAATCGCCTTGCAGCGCGGCGATGACGGCCCGCCACGCGGCGCCGGTGCTGCAGGAGCCCGGGACGAAGACGATCGTCGGCCCCTGCCCTTTCTCGTCATATTCGATGGCGCCCAGCGGATCTTCGATCATGAAGCTTCCCGACTTGCCGACCGACGTCGGCGGTGGTGCCCCCGGCCGGAGTCGAACCGGCACTCCTTGCGGAACTCGATTTTGAGTCGAGCGCGTCTACCAATTCCGCCACGGGGGCACGCCGAGCCGCCCTAGGGCCTGTACTCATGATCGGCAATGGCCAGGATCGCGAAGCGGCGGGGCGGCGGGGCATGGCCGTTGCCGATCATGAGTCCAGGCCCTGGCCAAGCGCAGGGCGGGCCGCAACCGCCCGCCCGCGCCCCGGCGATGCGATCAGGCGAAGACGTGGTCGAGCGCGTCGCTTTTGGGATCGGGCCCGTAATCGTTCGGGCCGCGGGTGCCTTCGAGGAACATGAAGACGAGCAGGACGATGGCCAGGATGAGCGCCGACAGGCCCCCGATCGCGGCCAATATCCCGCCGATCGCGGGATTGTCGGGAGAGGCCGCGGTCAGCCCGGCGCCGACCAGCATCACGACATAGCCCGCCATCGGGGCGAGGAGCCACCAGCCGGTGCGATTGGTGTCGTGAAGCCGGCGCACGGACACCGCCAGCGACGGTACGAACATGGCCAGCGCAAACACGCAGTAAAGGCCGGCGATCAGCATCATCGCGCCGCCGGCGGCGAGGGCCGAGGCCGGGTCCCCGCCGGACGCCATCACCAGCGCGCCGCCGCCGACCACCATCATCAGCACCATCATCGCCAAGTAGACTAGGAACATGAAAAGCTGGAACATCCAATATTCGGTACGCCGCGAACGGCCCGAAAACTCGGCGTAGCGCTTCAGCGGCAACAGCATCCAGTTCATGACGATCCCCCCTGCCGCATTATCGCGGTCGCAGGCAGTTTTTGCGAAATGCGCGAGAAATTCAACCGGCAATCCTCGCCCCGGTCTGCGCGGACGTGCCAGCACGCGGCCGCATCTTCAATTCCTCGGCCCCTGCCGCCTGTAGCTCAACGCCTCGGCGACGTGGATTCGGCGCACTTCGTCGCTCGCCGCGAGATCGGCGACGGTTCGCGCCACTCGCATCACTCGGTGGAAGCCGCGGGCCGAGAGGCGCATCGCCTCGGCCGCCTGGGCGAGGAGGCGACGGCCGGGTTCGTCCGGCCTCGCGATCTCTTCCAGTCGCTCGCCGTCGACCTCCGCGTTGGTTCGGATGCCCTGGCGCTCGTAGCGCCTCGTCTGGATGGCCCGGGCCTCGGCCACTCTTCGAGCCACTTCGGCGGAGCCTTCCGACGGCGGCGGCAGGACAAGGTCGGCGGCGGCGACCGCCTGGACGTCGACATGAAGGTCGATCCGGTCGAGCAGCGGCCCCGACACCCGGGCCTGATAATCGGCGGCGCAGCGCGGCGCCCGCGAGCAGGCGAGCGCCGGATCGCCGAGATGGCCGCAGCGGCACGGGTTCATCGCCGCGACCAGCTGGACCCGGGCCGGAAAGGTGACATGGGCGTTGGCCCGTGCGACGCTGACCGTTCCGGTCTCGAGCGGCTGGCGAAGCGAATCGAGGGCCGAGCGCTGGAATTCGGGAAGCTCGTCGAGGAACAATATGCCGAGATGGGCGAGGCTCACCTCGCCCGGGCGGACCCGGAGGCCGCCGCCGACCAGCGACACCATCGAGGCGCTGTGGTGCGGCGCCCGATAGGGCCGGGCGCGGATCAGGCGGCCGCCGGAAAGGCTGCCCGCGACGCTGGCGATCATCGACACTTCGAGCGCCTCGGCGGGCGTGAGGTCCGGCAGGATTCCGGGAAGGCAGGCGGCGAGCAGCGACTTGCCCGCCCCCGGCGGGCCGACCATCAGCAGGTTGTGTCCCCCGGCCGCGGAGATTTCGAGGGCGCGCTTGGCCGTCTCCTGGCCCTTTACCTGGCGCAGATCCGGCCCGAAGCCCGGCGGCTCGGCTTCGACCGGGGCGGGCGGCGACAGCACCGCGCTGCCCCGGAAATGGTTGAGAAGGGCGATGAGATCCGGCGCGGCGACGATCTCGACGTCGCCGGCCCAGGCGGCTTCGGCACCCTGCGCCGCCGGACAGACCAGGCCGAGGCTCCGCGCCGACGCGTTCATCGCCGCCAGGAGCACTCCGGGCGACGGCTGGATCCGGCCGTCCAGCCCGAGCTCGCCGACCGCGACGTAGCCGGCCAGGGTCTCGGCATCGATCGCGCCCAAAGCGGCGAGCATTCCGAGCGCGATCGGAAGGTCGTAATGCGAGCCTTCCTTTGGGAGATCGGCGGGCGAGAGGTTGACCGTGATCCGCTTGGGCGGAAGCGACAGCCCGATCGCGGCCAGAGCGGCGTGGACCCGCTCCCGGCTCTCGGCCACCGCCTTGTCGGGAAGCCCGACGACGAGGAATTTGGGAAGGCCGGCGGAGATCTGCACCTGCACCTCGACCGCGCGCGCCTCCAGCCCCAGGTACGCCACCGTGGCGACATGCGCGACCATGAATGCAAATCCTCCGCCCGCGCCTTTTCAGGGGACTAGCGCGCAATAGTCAACGGTTTCCGAAGTTATTACGGACGCGATTTGACGAGGCCTTCGATAAGGCCGAACGACAAGATGCGGCCGGGCCGGACCGAACGGAGGGACGAATGAGCGGACAATTGGTGATCGTCGAATATAATGACATCATGAGCTTCTACATGGTCAACCAGGCCAAGCCCGAGCATGCGTGCGAAGCGGTCAACCACCTGACCGGTCTCAAAAATGCCCACGCGCTCGCCCCGGTGACGGCCGAGATCCTCGATAAACACGAGGTGCGGCCCACCAGCCCGTGGCTCTACCGCAGCATGCAGATCTCGACCGGCGCGGTCGCCTTCAGCAGGCTGGAGGAAACGGCGCTTTAGGCGTCTTGCGCGGCTAACACAGCTTTCCCACATGGGTGCCATGGGCAGGATCGACTGGCGGCACCTGACGAACTATCCGGCGGTGCGGAGCGCGCTGGTCGTAGTCGGATTCATTCTGATCGGCCTGACCCCGTTGGTCGGGCCTATCCCGGGGCCAGGGGGAGTCGTCGTCTTCGCGGCCGGCTTGTCGCTGGTGCTTCGCTACAGCGCCCGGGCGAAGCGCCATTATGTGCGGCTCAAGCGCAAGCATCCCAAGAAGGGCGACTGGGCCGACTGGGGCTTGAGGCGGCCAAGCGCGAAGCGGCGGCAGGAGGTCGCCAAGGCTCGGCAGGAATTGACTTCCGGGGGCGATTTGCCTAACGGGACCACCGACGAAGGCCGTCCCCTGAAGGGCGGCCCTTTTAATTCAAGCATTCAAGGATCGAGCGATGAAGCGCACCTTCCAGCCGAGCAATCTCGTGCGCAAGCGCCGGCACGGCTTCCGGGCCCGGACGGCGACCGTCGGCGGCCGCAGGATTCTGGCCGCGCGCCGGGCGCGGGGCCGCAAGACTCTCTCCGCCTGAGCTCTCTCACCCGCCGAGCCGACTTCCTGGCCGCCAATCGCGGCCGGCGCGCACCCATGCCCGGCTTCGTGCTGCTGGTGCGGCCGCGCGACGACGGCGATCGCGCCATCCGGCTCGGGATCACGGTCACCAAGAAGATCGGCAATGCGGTCGTCCGCAACCGGATGAAGCGCCGGTTCCGGAGCCTGGCGCGGGAGCTTCTTCCGTTGGATGGCGTGGCCGGCGCCGACCATGTGCTGATCGGCCGGCAGGGGGGGATCGAGCGGGACTTCGCGCTGTTGAGGGCGGAGCTCGAAAAGGCCCTGGCCAAGCTCAAGAGATGATCGCGAGGCTCTTTATCTGGATCGCCCGCGGCTGGCAGCTTGGACCTTCGCGGGCGCTTCCGCCGAGCTGCCGCTTCCAGCCGAGCTGCTCGGCCTATGCAATCACCGCGCTCCAGCGCTATGGGGCGCTGCGGGGCTCCTGGCTGGCCGCCAAACGCCTACTGCGATGCCACCCCTGGGGGGGATCCGGCGCAGATCCAGTACCGTGAGAGGGAATTAGGGTTTTGAACGATCATCGCAACATGATCCTGGCGGTCGTCCTTTCGGCGCTGGTCCTGATCGGCTGGAGCGTTCTCAGCGACCGCTTCATGCCCACGGCCGCGCCGCCCGCGACCAAGGTGGTGGACGGCAAGACGGTCCCCCTCCCCCAGCCCAAGGCCGATCCCGCAGCCGACCGCCCGATCGCCGTTCGAGACCGCGCGTCGGTGATGCGCGAGACTCCGCGGATCCGGATCGAGACCCCGCATCTGGCAGGCTCGATCAACCTCAAGGGCGCCCGGATCGACGATCTCGTCCTCACCACCCATCGCGAGGGCGTCGCGAAGAACTCGCCGCCCGTCCGCCTGCTCTCCCCGGAGGGCGGCCCGGGCGCCTATTTCGCCGGCCTTGGCTGGATCGGCCAGCCGCAGAGCGTGCCCGGTCCGGACACCGTTTGGACGTCCACCTCGACACGCCTGGCGCCGGGAAGCCCGGTCACGCTCAACTGGGACAACGGCAAGGGCCAGCTCTTCCAGATCGTCCTCGCGGTCGACGATTCCTATCTGTTCTCGGTCGACCAGAGGATCGTCAATCGCGGCCCCGGCGACTTCGCGGCACGGCCCTATTCGGTGCTCAGCCGGAGCGGCGCCTCCAAGGACCCCGACCCCTGGACGGCCCATGCCGGGCCGATGGGCGTATTCAACGGCGCCGCCGACTACAGCAACAATTACAAGGACGTCGTCGAAGCCGGCGAGCGCCAATATAACAGCAAGGGCGGCTGGATCGGCTTCACCGACCATTTCTGGCTGACCGCCGTCATCCCCGACCAGGCGACGTCGGTCGCCGCCACCTTCCGCCACAAGCAGGCGGGCGACAGCTTCCAGGCCGACGCGGTCGCCGATCCGGTCGTCACGCCCAGCGGATCCCAATCCCGCTACGCCTCGCACCTCTTCGCCGGGGCGAAGGAGATCAAACTGCTCGACCGCTATACCGAGCAGCTCGGAACCCCGCTCGAGCGCGCCATCGACTGGGGCTATTTCCGCTGGTTCATGCTTCCGATCTTCTCGCTCCTGAACTGGCTCTACGCCCAGATCGGCAATTTCGGCGTCGCGATCATGTGCCTGACCCTGATCGTTAGGACCCTGATGTTCCCCATCGCCCAGAAGCAGTTCAAGTCGATGGCCGCGATGCGGATCATCCAGCCGAAGATGAAGGCGCTCCAGGAACGGCACAAGGAGGACAAGCCGCGCCTCCAGCAGGAGATGCTGAAGCTGTACCAGGAGGAAAAGGTGAACCCGATGGCGGGATGCCTGCCGATCCTGATCCAGATCCCGATCTTCTACGCCCTCTACAAGACCTTGATGGTTTCGGTGGAGATGCGCCACAAGCCGTTCGTGCTGTGGATCAAGGACCTCTCGGCGCCGGACCCGCTGACTCCGGTCAACCTGTTCGGCTATCTGCCGTTCACCCCGCCCCATTTCCTCGCTTTGGGCGTGCTTCCGATCCTGCTCGGAATCAGCATGTTCCTTCAGTTCAAGCTCAATCCGCCGGCGACCGATCCGGTGCAGCGCCAGATGTTCGCGATCATGCCCTGGGTGCTGATGTTCGTGATGGCGCCGTTCGCGGCCGGGCTGCAGCTCTACTGGACGGTCAACAACTGCCTCACCATCCTTCAGCAGAAATGGCTGTACAGTCGCTATCCCGGAATGAGGGCGGCGCCGGAAACGCCCAAGCTGGCCAAGTGACCGAGCCCGGGCCCGACCTCGACGAGATCGCTCGAAAGCTCTTTTCGGGCCCGATCGCTTTCCTGAAATCCGCGCCGGGGTTGAGGTTCCTGCCCGATCCCGGCGTTCCGGAAGTGGCCTTCGCCGGCCGCTCCAACGTCGGCAAGTCCTCCCTTCTCAACGCCCTGACCAACCGGAACGGCCTGGCCCGAACCTCCAACACTCCGGGCCGGACCCAGGAGCTGAACTTCTTCGATGTCGGCGAGCCGCTTCGCTTCCGGCTCGTCGACATGCCCGGTTACGGGTTTGCCAAGGCGCCTAAGGATGTGGTCAAGGTGTGGCGCCAGTTGATCAATTCCTATCTCCGCGGCCGCCAGGTGCTCAAACGCGCGCTCGTCCTCGTCGACTCCCGCCACGGCCTCAAGGAGATCGACCTCGACGTGATGAAGATGCTCGACGAGGCGGCGGTGAGCTATCACCTCGTCCTCACCAAGGCGGATAAGGTGAAGGCCTCGGAGCTGGCATCGATCGAGGCGGCGACGGCCGAGGAAGGGCGCAAGCACGCGGCCGCGCATCCCGAAATCATCGTCACCTCGGCCGAAAAGGGCATGGGCATCGAACGGCTTCGGACGGCGCTGCTCGAGGCGGTGCTCTAGAGCCGGGCGGTCGCGAGAACGTCGTCGTGACGAAGCCCGCTCCCCCCATCACTCCCGACGGCCGCTATATCGTGGTTCGAGGGCGGCTCTGGCGCAGCGCCAATCCGGGATTGGCGCCCGCCGTGCGCGAGCGGCTGGTCGATGATCTGATGAAGGCGCGGCGCGCCGTCGGTCTCGCACTGGCGCGCCGGGACCAAGCAGAGCTGAAGCGCGCCAGGGCCGCGGTCCAGACCGCCAAGGAAGGGCTCGGCGAACGCGGACCTGTCTGGTGGGATGACGGCGCTCGGGATTACAATCGCTTCCTGGCCAGGAACACGCCCTACGCCGACTGGTGGAGCGGCTGTTCCGAGGGCGATCCCGCCTAGGTCAGCGGCCGCGGGTCAGACCTCCCAATATGTCGTCGAGCGGATTTCCGCCCCCTGTCGAACCCGGGAAATTGAAGGCGCCTCCGCCGGACCCGCCGCCCAGCAACGAGCCTAACATCCCTCCGAGGCCGCCGCCCCCGCTCCCGCCCGATCTGGCGAAATGCTGGGCAACCATGGCGGCGACCACCGGCAGCATCGCCTTCATGATGGCCGGCGCCACGCCCGATTGTCCGGCCGCATGGCCGGCGACCTGCCGGCTGACGTCCTTTGATCCGAAAATCTGGCCGAGAACCTGATTGCCGGTAGCCGTGTCGGGCTCGGCGCTGGCGCCGGCGACGGCCTGGACCTGATCCAGGTCCCCGGCCTCGGCGCGCTTCTGGAAGCCTCCGGCGACGGCCGGAAGCAGCGAGCTGAGCGCCGCGGTCGATTGCTCAGGGGTAAGTCCAAAGCGCGCGCCGAGCGTCGCGGCGTCGATTCCGCCGGCGCCGAGAATTTGGTCCATACCCTGCATGAGAGGCTCCTTGAGTGGTTCAGGCCTCCAACGGCCTGCCTGCCGCAAAAGGTCCGGATACGGCGGGCGCTCGCCGCGTCAGCAGCCCATCAGGGCCAGGACTTCCCTGCGGCTGCGCTGGTCCTCGCGGAAGACGCCCATCATCCGGCTGGTCGTCATCATCACGCCGGGCGTGTTGACCCCGCGCGCGGTCATGCAGGCGTGGCTCGCCTCGATGACGACGGCGACGCCCTGGGGCTTGAGATGCTCCCAGACGCAGTCGGCCACCTGGGCGGTCAGCCGTTCCTGCACCTGCAGGCGGCGGGCGAAGCCGTGGAGGACCCGGGCCAGCTTCGAGATTCCGACGACCCGATCGGCGGGCAGGTAGGCGATCGAGGCCTTGCCGATGATCGGCGCCAGATGGTGCTCGCAATGCGACTGGAAGGGTATGTCCTTCAAAAGCACGATCTCGTCGTAGCCGCCGACCTCATCGAAGGTCCGGCTGAGATGGATCGAGGGATCCTCGCCATAGCCTTGCGCATATTCCTTCCAGGCGCGCCCGACCCGCGCCGGGGTGTCGAGCAGGCCCTCGCGGTCGGGATCGTCGCCGGCCCAGCGGATGAGGATGCGCACCGCTTCCTGAACGTCGGCGGGGACCTCGACCTTGGGCGAAAAACGGGCGGGATCGCCGTCGGCCGAATCGCTGCGCTGGTTCATCTTTTCACGCTCCGCGGCGGCGGTGGTGACCCCGACAGGATTCGAACCTGTGGCCCTCAGATTAGGAATCTGATGCTCTATCCTGCTGAGCTACGGGGCCGCGCCGCCTCGGCGAGGGACTAGGGCTCGGGAAGCCGCCGGTCAATTCTCCTCGCCCGGCGCCACCACCGGAAAGAGCAGAGGCGCGACCGGAACGCCGTCCTCGATCAGGCTTTCGGCTTCGGCCCGGGTCGCCTCGCCGTGGATGGGGCGAGGGTCGGCCTCGCCGAGCTGGATGGCTCGGGCCTCGGCCGCGAAGCGGTTGCCGACGCTTTCGGAGCCGGCGAGCATGGCCTTTTGAAGCGCGGCGGCGGCGGCGAGCATCGTCTTCACCTCGTCCGGAGCGCCGGCGAGCGGACTGGAGGGAGGCGCCGCGGCCGGAGCCGAATTGCCCTTGGCGCCGACCGCCGGGGCCATCGGCGCTTTCGCGATTTCGGCCGATCCGCAAAGGGGACAGGCGACGAGGCCCTTCACCTTCTGCTCTTCGAAGGCGGAGGACGAGGCGAACCAGGCCTCGAAGACATGGCCCGCGGGCGCGCATCTGAGATCGAAGATGATCATAAGGCGCGGGTCACCGGGGGAATAAGGCGGCGATGGCGAAGCGCCGGCAGCCGGGCGCGGACCCGCTCGACCTCGGCCAAGTCGATTTCGGCGAAGCCGACGCCCTCCCCTTCCCCCATGTCGAGCAGGACGTCGCCCCACGGACCGACAACGAGGCTATGGCCGTAGGTCTCGCGGCCGTCCTCGTGACGGCCCGACTGGGCGGCCGCGACGACGAAGGCCCCGGCCTCGATCGCCCGGGCCCGCATCAGCACGTGCCAGTGCGCCTTGCCGGTCGGTACCGTGAAGGCGGCCGGAACGGTGAGCAGCCGGGCGCCCGCGTCGGTGAGCGCCCTATAGAGATCGGGGAAGCGAAGATCGTAGCAGATGGAAAGACCGAGCGGGCCGGCCGGGGTCTCTGCCACCACGGCGCGTCCGCCCGCCGCGTAGGACGCCGATTCGCGCCAGCTCTCGCCCGTCGCGAGATCGACGTCGAACAGATGAAGCTTGTCGTAGGTGGCCCGGATCTCCCCCGCCGAGTCGACGAGAAAGGCGCGGTTGCTCAGCCTGGCTTCCTCCGAGTCGCGAATGGCGAGCGAGCCGATATGGACCCAGATCCCGGCCCGGGCCGCCGCTGAGCGGACGGCGGCGAGTACGGGGTCGGCCGCCTCGGACGTCAGATGCCGCTCGGCCCGGGCCCGGTCGCGATCGAGCAGGCCGGACATTTCCGGAGTGAACAGCACCGCCGCGCCGCCGGCCGCCGCTTGCTCGACCGCGTCGACCAGGGCGCGGGCATTGGCCTCGGGGTCGATGCCGGTGCGGGCCTGATAGAGCGCGATGCGGGTCATCGGCGCCTTGGTGCGGCTCGGCGAGCGCTCAAGTCAAGCCGGGGGCTCAACCGGAAGCGTCAGCGGGTGGGGACGCTCGCGCCCGCGTAGGGATCCGAGGGAGTGACGGGGGGCGGCGGAGGCGGAGGCGGCGCCGGCGCTGTAGGCGGTATCCAAAGCTCCGGTTCGAAGCCGACCTCGGCCGTCGCTCCATCGCTGCCGGCGACGGAGCGGATCCCCGCCGCGATGCCCGAAGCTCCGAACAGGATGAAGCAGCCGACGACCACGCTCGCGCCCCGGCGCAGATCGATCCGCCCAAACAGCATCATCAGCCCCACCGCCGCGACTCCGATCACCGCCACCGTCGTCGCGACGGTGCCGAGCAAGGTGCCCTGAAGCCACTCGACCGCGGCGACGATGGAGCTCGACCCGCCGGGGTCGGACAGCGAAGGCGACGAATAAGCGTAACCCCAGGCCAGTGTCTTGCTCCCTTGAAGCTGCGGGCGAGCTTTGCCTTATAAACGAGACCGGCTGCGAACCCAAATCGGCCCGTTCAGCCGCGAACCGCATATTTAAGCTGTGCTTGCAGGCCACGACATTCTAAGGTCACGCCAAGAAGCCCTCATAATTGCCGCAAGCAAATCGCGCGACGTCTTGTGGCAAAGGGATCGAATGACCGTCGTACCCAAGGTGCGGCGTGAAGGAGGCGCAATGGCCCCGAGACCAGAGCCCGGTCCGCCCGGCGGCGGCGAGGAATTGTTCATCCATCTCGACCTGGACGGCCTCGCCGCTCTTTTGCGGGCGGTCGAGGCGGCGCTGGCGACCGGCCGCGGGCATCTGACCTGCGAGTCGGCCGGCGGCCGGGGCGTTTCCGCAATCAGCGGATCGTCCCAGGTCTTCGACCTCGTGACCGTGACTTTCAACCGCCCGCGAAGCACTCCATAGGGCCCTCCGCGGCGGTTGCCCGGACCGCTTGCCCGGCAGCCTTGCCGCGCTCGCGGTCTCAGCCTTCGGCGCCTGCCCCCTGGAGCATCGAATCGAGCCGGCCGCCGCGCTCGAGCTCGGCGAGGTCGTCCGAGCCGCCGACATGGTTTCCGTCGATGAAAATCTGGGGGACGGTGGTGCCGCCATTGGCTCGTCCCAGCATCTCGTCGCGCTTGCCGGGCGTCGAATTGATCTCATACTCCTCGTACTCGACACCCTTTTGCTCGAGCAACTGCTTGGCCCGGGCGCAATAGGGACAACCGAATTTGGTATAGATTTCGACTCGGGCCATCGTCAGCTCCTGATTTGGGGTGCGGTTCCTTAGGAGAACGGAGCGCACCGCGATAGGTTCACGAAGGATCGACCGCGACGACGCGGGCCCAGCACAATATGTCGACGGAGGCGGCTCCGCTGCGCTTCAAGACCCGGGCGCAGGCGGCCGCGGTGGCGCCGCTCGTATAAACGTCGTCGACGAGCAGGACATGGCGGCCGTCGAGTCGGGCCCGCGCCTCGAAGGCGCCGCGCACGGCCAGCGCCCGCTCGCGGCGGCCAAGGCCCTTGAGAGGCGGGGTGGCCCTGGTCCGGGTCAGGACGTCGAGACCCAAAGGGAGGCCGGTGCGGCGCGAAAGGGCCGAGGCGATCAGGGCGGCCTGATTGTAGCCGCGCTTCCAGATCCGCCAGCGGTGAAGCGGCACCGGCACGAGCAGGCCATCCTCGGTCCCCGGCCCGCAAGGGACGTGACGGACCATGAAATGGGCGAGAGTCTCGGCGAGCCCGAGGCGGCCGCTATATTTGAGCTTCAGCGCCACCATCCGGGAAATCTCGCCATAAGCGACCGCGGCCCGGAGTCGGTCGAAAGGCGGAGGCTCGGCGAGGCAGCGGCCGCATTCCGCTTCGCCGCCGCCGGCAAATTCGAAAGGCAGACCGCAGCGCGAGCAGCAGGGCTCGCCTAGGAAGGTGAGCGAGCGCCAGCAGTCGAGGCAGAATCGGTGCGGCTCGGCGACAATCGCCCCGCAGCCGGGGCAACGCGGCGGAAGCGCGAAATCGAGCAGCTGGCGGAGCGCGGCATAAGCGAGAGCGGTGGCCGGGATAGGCATCGACCGAGTGTGACTCGGGCGGCCGCCAAGGGCAAGACGGACGACGGCTTCGCCTCCCTCCCTGCAAGGGAGGGGCCGGGGGTGGGTCCGCCGAAGGCGGCCGAAACCGGACTCAGCAAAAGTCTCGCTTCGCTCGCCTACCCACCCCCAACCCCTCCCTTCCAGGGAGGGGCTTCAAAAAGCGGCGATTCTTCCGCGCTCGTTAGGGATATCTGAACGGCCTGAAGCGCATAGCCCCCGGCGAGGTCCTGAGGCGAAGTGAGGAAAATGCCGGAACGCGTGCTGCTGCTGGGCGACGACCTGCGCGCCTTCCTCGCCATTGCCCGCTCGCTCGGGCGGCGGGGCGTGGAGGTGCATGCGGCGCCGTCCGATTTCTCCTCGCCGGCCCTCAAATCGCGCTACATCGCCGCCGCTCACCGGCTGCCGCCCTACCCGCTCGATCCGATGGCCTGGGAAGCGGCGCTGGCCCGGCTGATCGACGAGCAGGGCTTCCGCAAGGTGGTTCCGACGAGCGACAGCGGCCTGTTCATGCTCCGTCATCATGCCGAGGCGCTGGGCCGAGAGCGGATCGGGATCGCCAACGAGGAGGCGCTCGAAATCTTCAGCGACAAGGCCAACACCCGCGCTCTCGCCGAGAGCCACGGAGTCGCGGTCGCCCGCGGCAGGCTTCTCGGCAGCGCCGAAGATCCGCAAGCGCTGGCGGCGTCGCTCGGCCTGCCGCTCGTGCTCAAGCCGCGCGCTTCCTACGCTCTGGGCGACATCGCGATGAAGCGCTCGGCCCGAGTGGTTCGCGACGAAGCCGAGCTGAGCCGGCAATTGCGCTCCGGCGCCTGGGACGGCTGCGTCGCCGAAAGCTTCTTTCCCGGCGTGGGAGTCGGGCTGTCGGTGCTTGCCCATGACGGCCGGATCCTGCTCGCCTATCAGCATCGCCGGCTGTTCGAGAGCTCCGAGACCGGCGCCAGCACCAAGCGGGTCAGCGAGCCCGCCGATCCCGCCTTGATCGCGGCCGCTCGACCGCTGGCGGCGGCCGCCCGGCTCGACGGCGTGGCGATGTTCGAGTTCCGGGTCGACCGCGGCTCCGGCCGTCACGTGTTGCTGGAGGTCAATCCCCGTTTCTGGGGGTCGCTGCCGCTGGCGGTGGCGGCGGGCGCCGATTTCCCCGCCCTCTGGTGGGAGCTCGCCGTCCACGGCCGCGAGGGTGAAGGCGCCTACCGCGCCGGAATCGTCAAGGCGGACCTTACCGGCGAATTCAACCGGGTCGTCGACCGCTTCGAGGAGTCGAGCGGATCGCGCCGGCTGAGCGCGGCCGCGGCCGGCCTGGCGACGGCCGCCATGGTGGCGCTTGCGCGAGGAACCGCCGACAGCTGGGCGGCGGACGATCCCGAGCCTTGGCGCGAGGAGCGCCGGACCCTGGCCTTCCGAGCCCGCCGGGCCTTTCGAAAGCGCTTCCCGGCCCTCGCGCGGCGGGACCGGACCCGCTTCGAGGATGTCGTTCGCCGACTCTCGGAGAAGGCGGCTGGGCGGCCGCTTCGGCTGAGCCTGGTCGGCCGCGAGAATATATGCCGAAGCGCCTTCGGCGAGCAGCTGCTTCGGCTTCGGCTGGCGGGGCTGCCGGTGGAGTTGAGCTCGGTTGGCTACGTGCCGAAACGCTCGGCCGTCCCGTCCTCCTCGACCATTGCGGCCGCGGCGCAATTCGGAATCGACCTCGCCGGCCACGGCTCTACGCCTTTGTCGGCCGGCGATCTCGAGCGCGCCGATGCGCTGATCCTGTTCGACGACGACACCGAATGGCGCCTTCGCCAAATGTCGCCGGATTTCAGGGCGGAAGTCGTGACCTTGCCCGGAATCGAGGGCGCCGGGCCGGAGGCCTTTCCCGCCATCGCGGCCGCGCTGACCCGCCTCGCCGGCGCGCTGCAGGACAGGTTGGCGCCGTTGCCGCAGGAGCCGGCGGCGGTTCCCGGCACGCCCTGCCGGCAGGCGGCCTGAAGCCATGCCGGCGACCGAACCCACTTCGCGCAACGCGCTCTATCGAAGCGCCGTCCTTGCCGTGACGATGCAATGGCTGATGCGGTTCATCGGTCTCATCTCGGTCTTCATCCTTGCCCGGCTCCTCCACCCGGAGGATTTCGGGATCATGGGCCTGGCCGTGGCCGCACTGGCCCTGGTCGAGCTGCTCGGCACGGTCGGCCTGTGGCAGGCCCTGCTCCGGATCAAGGAATGGGATCGCGAGCATCTCGACACGGCCTGGACGATCCAGCTCATCGTCTACGGCACGATGGGCCTGCTGGCCCTGGCGACGGCGCCTTTGGTCGGGCGCCTCTACGGCCAGCCGGCGCTCACCGCGGTGCTTGCGGTGCTCTCCATCCGCTTCCTGGTGCTTGGGCTCTCCAACATCGGGGTCGTCGAGTTCGACCGGAAGCTCGCCTTCGGCCGCGACCTCAGGATGCGGATCGGCTCGCGCCTGGCGGCCTTCGTCGTCACGATCAGCGCCGCCTTCTGGTTTAGAAACTATTGGGCGCTGGTCGTCGGAATGGTCGCCCAGAGCAGCTTCTTCTCAATCGCCACCTATGTCGCCCACCCGTTCCGGCCCCGTTTCTCGCTCAAGCGCCGGGCGGAGCTTCTCGGCACCTCCTTGTGGATCTTCGTCCATGCCGTGACCCAGACGGTGCAGATGCAGGTCGAACGGCTGGTCATGGGCCGGTTCGCGAGCCCCCACATCATCGGCCTCTATTCGGTGTCGAAGGACCTGTCGGAAATTTTCACCCAGGAGATCGCGACCGCGCTCAACCGGGTGACCTTCGTCACCGTGGCCCGGACCGAGGCGCCGCTGGCGCCGCTGACGACGGCGCAGATCCTCGGCGTCTATGCGATGATCGCGGCGCCGATGGGATTCGGCCTCGCCGCGACCTCCGAAAGCGCGATCCATCTGCTGCTCGGCGCGGAATGGGGGGCGGCGGCGCCCTTCCTCAGGATCGTCGCCGTCTATTCGGCTTTCTACGCGGTCTACAAGGTCATCGCCTCGTCGCTTCAGGCGGCGGGCTTCGCTCAGCGCGCCGCCTATATGTCGGGCAGCGGAGCGCTCTGCCTGATCGTCATCGTGGCCGGCGCGGCCTGGTTCCGGCCCGACGCCATGACCGTGGCCCTGGCCGCCTTCGTCGCCAACTTCCTCGTTTTGGCGACCGGGATTGCCGTGATCGCCCGCTATTCGAAACAGAATCCCTTCGCCCTCGCGCTCCATGTCTTCAGGCCCTTCGCCGCCGCGGCGGCGATGGCGGCGAGCGTTCGCCTGCTCGGTCCCGACAGCGGAAGCTCGATCATCGACCTGACCGGCGGAGTCGCCATCGGAATCGTCGCCTATCCGCTCTTCCTCGTCGGTCTGTGGTGGGCGAGCGGGAGGCCGCCGGGCGGCGAGCGGGAAGCCGTCAACATCCTCATCGAAATGCGCCAGCGGCTTCGCCGCCGGCCCGCCCCCGGAGAAGCCTGAAGCCATGGACCTTATCCTTCGCCTGAGCGACTGGCTCTTCGTGCTCCTCAACGGTCTATCCGGACGGTCCTGGCTGCTCGACACCCTCATCTCGCTTCCGCTCGACAACAATCTGGTCAAGGCCGGGCCGATCGGCGCCTGCTTCGTCTACGCCTGGTGGTCGGGCGGCGACGAGGCGGACGTCCGGCGCCGCCGCTCGACGCTGCTGGTCACGGTCGCCTCGCTGCTGTTCGTGATGGCGACGACCAAAACGCTCGGGGACCAATTCTTCCAGCCGCGGCCCTTCGTCCACGACCAGCAGGCCTGGCATCTGGAGGAGGGCAAGCTCGTCGAGACGCGCCGCCTCCCCTTCCGCGAGCCGCTCGCAGGCCAGGCCCGTGCGCGCAGCGAATCGCTGAAGCGCGGCGAGATCGATTCGAACGATTTGGCCTCCTTCCCGAGCGACCATGCCGGCTTCTTCGCCGCGCTGGCGCTGGGCATCTTCCTCGCCTCGCGCCGCGCCGGCGCGGTGGCGCTGGCCTGGACCGGGATCATGGTCCTGCTTCCCCGGATCATCACCGGCATGCATTCCCCGCTCGACATCGTCGCCGGCGCCGGCATCGGCGCCGGGGTGCTGCTCGCCATCCAGTTCGCCGCCCGCCTCACCCGGCAATGGGCACTGGAGCCGCTCGCAGGCTGGACCGTACGGCATGAGGCGCTGGCTGCCGCCCTGCTCTTCTTCGTCGTCGTCGAATCGGCCGAAACGCTGGTCGACGTCCGCGAACTCGCCGGCACCGGCGTCGACGTCCTCGAATATATCAAGGGAGCCTGAGCGATGCGCGCCACAGTGGTTCTCCTCCTTGCCGCCACGCTCGCCGGCTGCGGCAGGCTCGACCAGAAAGCGATGCTCCTGACGGTCGAGCCCGGCTGGACCGCCGAAGTGGCGGCGAGCGAGAAAGACGGCTTCGGCTCGCCTGACGGCCTGCTCTGGCAGGACGGAATTCTCTACGTTGCCGACGAAGGCGGATCGGCGGTCCGGGCCTGGCGGCCGGGGAGTCGTCCGGCGACCCTCGCCGACGCGAAGTCCGGCCTGGCCTCGCCGGAGGATCTCGTTCGCGATGCCGCCGGCAATATCTATTTCACCGACGACACGCGCGGCGGCCTGTGGCGGACCGACCCGGCGGGATCGACCATCGCTGTCGTCGCGCCCGGCCAGGGCCTGCCCTCGACCGAGGGCCTCGGCCTCTCGCCTTCCGGGGATTTGGTGGTCGGGGACGCGCCCGGACACCGGGTGCTCAAGGTAAGGCCGGACGGAAGCGCCTCGGTGCTGATCGGCCCCGAAAAGAAGATCGCCAAGCCCGAGAGCTTCGCTTTCGATGACGGCGGCAATCTCTACATCGCCGACAATCGCGAGAACGTGCTCTATTTGCTGACCGCCGACGACGGCCACCTTCACCGGGTCATCGCGGATCGTCCCGGCTTCTCGCCCGAATCGCTGCGCTTTGCGAACGGCACCCTGTTCATTACCGACAGCGACGACGGCAAGCTGTTCCGCTACACCCCGGACGACGGGCTCAATGTCGTCGCCGTCTTCGGAGGAAGCCTCGCCAACGTCCAAGGGATCGCCGCCGACGATCAAGGCGGCCTGTATCTTTCGGTGCAAAGCGACCTCAAGGGCCACAAGGGTTATATCCTGAAGCTCAGCCGCAAGCGCTGACGTCCGGCTTCCGGATCGCCTCCCGGCGCTCTAACGCAAGCGCGATGAGCCAGGACCTTCCCTTCGACCGGCGGCTTCGGCGGCTTCGGCGCGACCGCGCGGCGGGCCGGTTCGCCGAGGCCGATTACCTCCACCGGCTGGCGTCCGACGAGCTGATCGAGCGGCTCGATTGCGTCAGTCGGGACTTTCGCCGGGCGCTCGATCTGGGCTGCGCGGGCGGCTATCTGACCCGGCGGCTTCGCGAACGCGGGCTCGAGGTGACGCCGTGCGACTCGGGCGCCGCCTTTGCCCGGGCTGCGCGAGGGATACAGGCCGACGAAGATCGCCCCCCCTTCGCCGACGGCGCCTTCGACCTGGTCGTCTCGGTGGGCGCCCTCGACAGCGTCAACGACCTTCCCGGCGCCCTCCTGCTTGCCCGCCGGGTGCTCAGGCCGGACGGCCTTTTGCTCTGCGCCTTCGCTGGTGCTGGGAGCCTGCCCCGGCTGAGGCGAGCGATGCTGGCGGCGGACGCCGTCACCGGCGGGGCGGCGGCTCGGGTCCATCCCCAGATCGACGTCCGCGCCGCCGGGGACCTTCTGACCCGGGCGGGCTTCGCTTTGCCGGTGGTCGACGCCCAGCCGGTGGACGTCCGCTTCTCCTCGCTGCTGGG
The DNA here is from genome assembly GCA_034668565.1 of Sphingomonadales bacterium. GTDB lineage: Bacteria > Pseudomonadota > Alphaproteobacteria > Sphingomonadales > Sphingomonadaceae > Allosphingosinicella. The sequence goes on from JAXDPE010000003.1 coordinate 37,279, forward strand.
CCTGGTCCGCGACCTGAGGGCGATGGGCGCGACCAACATTCTCGCCGCCCGCTCCCGCCGTCCGCTGGGACGGCAGGCCCTCGCCGCCGCCATCGCCGATTTCGACACGCCCGGCGATAAGACCGCGGAGCGGTTCGAGATCCTCCATCTCCTCGGCTGGAGCCCCTCCCCGGACCAGCCCAAGCCGGCGCGGCGCGGCAGCGGCACGGTGTCGCTGGCGGACGCGCTGAAGCGGCCGTCCTAGATCAGCCGGTCGAGCAACGGGATCAGGGGCTCGTCGGCCGGCGGCATGGGCAGCGCCGCCATCTCGTCTGGCCGGACCCATTTGAGCGCGGCGGCGTCGAGCGGACGCGGATCACCCCGCCAGTTCCGGCACAGATAGAGGAGGAGAAGCATGTGGCGGCCCTCATTGTCGGCGCTGGCGAAGGCGGCCGGCTCAAGCGAACCGATATCGACGGCGATTCCGAGCTCTTCCTCGAGCTCGCGCGCCAAAGCGGCCTCCGGGAGCTCCCCTTCCTCGACCTTGCCGCCGGGGAACTCCCAAAGGCCGGCCATCGCCCGCCCGGGCGCCCTTTGCTGGAGAAGGATCCGGCGCTCGCCATCCACCAGGGCCGCGGCCACGACGACGAGTGTCGGAATTTTTTGCAGATTCGAGGCCAGTGGAAGGACTCCGTTAACTCAACCCCCCTATTTCATGGGGAGGGGCGAAATGCCGGACGTGTGGAAGGTAGGCCGATGCGACTCTTCTTTGCAAAGCTGATCCGCGACATCAAGGCCGCCAGCGCGGTCGAATACGGCCTGATCTGCGCCCTGATCGTGCTCGCGATGATCGCCGGACTCAGCGCCGTCGCGGGTCGCACGATCACGATGTGGAACGACGTCGCCGCGAATGTCAGCAAGACGTCGGGCTGAATACGTAAAACCCTCAGGTCGGTAACTTTTCGATAACTAACTTCGAGTAATCGTTACGGTGCCGCTAGTGGAGAGGGGCTGGAAGTGTGGACTTCCAACGGATTGGAACAGGAGACCGGAAATGAATTTCATTCGCAAGATGTTCAAGGACGAGAAGGGCGCCACCGCCATCGAGTACGGCCTCATCGCCGCTCTGATCGCCGTCGCCGCGATTGCCGCCATGCAGAACATCGGCAAGACCCTCGGCACGACCTTCAACTCCGTCGCCACCAACAT
>JAXDPE010000004.1:0-57895 GCA_034668565.1 Sphingomonadales bacterium
TCAACATGTCGATCGGCCAGGGCAACGTCCTCGTGAACCCGCTCCAGCTCGCGGTGATGGTGGCCCGGATCAGCAGCGGCAAGCTGATCCAGCCGCGAATCGTTCGGGAGAAGCTTCCCGAGGCGCCGCCGCTCCCGGTCACCGCGGAACACCTCGCCTTCGTTCGCGACGCGATGACCGCCGTCGTCAACGGCCGCGGCACCGCGACCGGCGCCAAGATCCAGGTCCCGGGCGTGCTCCTCGCCGGCAAGACCGGCACGGCGCAGGTCCGGCGGATCACGATGGGCGAGCGCGCGGGCGGCGTCCGCTCGAACGAGAGTCTCGCCTGGCGGATGCGCGACCACAGCCTGTTCGTCGGCTTCGCCCCCGCCGACAATCCGCGCTACGCCTGCGCGGTCATCGTCGAGCATGGCGGATGGGGCGCGACCGTCGCCGCGCCGATGTGCCGCGATACGCTTACCTATCTGTTCGACAAGCCCAAGGCGATGGCCGCCCTTGCCGCCCTCGAGGAGCAATGGGGCGGCACGATCGGCGAGCGCATGCAGCGCCGGGCCGAGACCTGGCGGCCCTCCAAGCCGGCCCCCCAGCCGGCCGAGACGCCCAAGCCGGCCGCGACCTCCGTCAACCCGCGGAAGCCGCCGACGACGGTATGAGGTCCTATCCGACGATCCCCTCGGCGATCGCCGATCTGCCTTGGCGGATGCTGCTGCTGGTGATGTTCATCACCGGCTTCGGCCTGCTCGTCCTCTATTCGGCCGCCGGGGCCCATCTCATGCCCTGGGCGCTTCCGCAGGGCGTTCGCTTCATCGTCTTCCTCGGCATGGCGATCGTCATCTCGCGGGTGCGGCCCGACACCATCAAGGGACTTTCCTTCCCGGCTTACGGGACGGTGTTGCTGCTTCTCATCCTGGTCGAGGCGCTGGGCTTCGTCGGCAAGGGCGCCCAGCGCTGGATCAACCTGGGCATCATCAACCTCCAGCCGTCCGAGCTCATGAAGCCGGTGATCATCCTCGCCGTCGCCCGCTTCTACGATCTGCTCCCGGTCAGCGAGACCCGGCGCTGGAACGGCATCTGGCCGGCGGCAGCGATGATCGGGGTGCCCTGGGCGCTGATCCTCATCCAGCCCGATCTGGGCACGGCGACGATGGTCCTGGCCGGCGGGATCACGATCATGTTCCTCGCCGGGCTGCCGCTCCGGATCTTCCTCGGCGGGGCAGGCATCCTCGCCGTGCTCGGGCCGATCGCGTTCAGCTTCCTTCACGATTACCAGCGCAAGCGGGTTCTGATCTTCATGGATCCCGAATCAGATCCGCTCGGGGCCGGCTATCATATCAGCCAGTCGAAGATCGCGATCGGATCGGGCGGAGTCTTCGGCAAGGGCTTCCTGAACGGCACCCAGAGCCATCTCGACTACCTCCCCGAAGGCCATACCGACTTCATCTTCGCGACCATGGCGGAGGAATGGGGCCTGATCGGCGGGATTCTGCTGATCGCCGCTTACGCCTTCGTGATCCGCTGGGGAGTCGGAGTCGCGCTCGACGCCAAGGACCGGTTCGGCCGCCTTGCCGCCGCGGGGCTGATCACCACCGTCTTCTTCTACGTCGCGATCAACCTGATGATGGTGATGGGCCTCGCCCCGGTCGTCGGAATCCCTCTGCCGCTCTTCTCCTACGGCGGCTCCGCAATGCTGACGGTGATGATCTGCCTTGGGATCCTGATGGCGATCGAACGACACAGCCGGAGCGAACGGCGGTCGCTCTAATACCTCCCCGAGATTTCTCGGGGAGGGGGACCAGGCGAAGCCTGGTGGAGGGGTTCTTTCCGACTCCGAAGAACCCCTCCACCGCGCTTCGCTCGGTCCCCCTCCCCCGCAAAGGCGGGGGAGGAATTCAGCACCCACGGATGCCGGTCGCCGGTCGCCACCGTCGTCACTCGCGGAGTGTCGCCCAGAGTGATCGCCAGCCCGCCACTTTTCGCCAGGAAATCACGGTCGGCCTTGAGCCAGCGCGGGCGGCAGGCGGCCGGGAGGCGGCGCTCGGAGACGACGATGTCCGCCTCGGCGCAGGCTTCCGCGAGCTCCGGGATCGGCACCAGCCGAAGGCTTCGGCTCGCCAGCAGCCGCCGGCCTCGCAGGTCCGCGACGCAGAAATCGGCGCTGCACTCGGCGTTGCGTAGCGTTTCGAGCTCGCCGAGCGCCTCGTCGAGGCCGGCGGTCTGGGCGAACTGGTCGCGGACATAATCGCCCGCTCGCCCGCGAAGCAGCGCAAGCTCGCCCGACGGCGTCCGGATCGCGAGATGACGGCCGTCGCCGGTGACGAGCAGGTCGGGCGCCGGGGTTGCCAAAGCGGCGGCGGCGCCGGCGGCGAGCGGAACCAGGCCCCAGCGCCGCCATCGGCTCCGCCACAAGGCGATCCAGACGAGGCCGGCGAGCATCGGCGCGAAGGCGATGGCCGGAAGGGTCGGAAGCCGGGCCACGGCGCCGGGGGCGGCGGCGACGGCGTGGGCGAGGCCGAGGAGCAGGTCCAGCGAAGCCCCGGTAAGCCACCAGAAGGGCGCGCCGACGCCGGCAAGGTCGCCGAGCAGGGCGATCGCCTCGAGCGGCATGACGACGAAGGTGGTGAGCGGGATGGCGACGATGTTGGCCAGCGCTCCGTAGAGGCCGGCCTGGTGGAAATGCCACAGGGCGATGGGGGTGAGGGCGAGCTCGACGGCGAGGCCGGTGAGGACGAGCCCGAGCAGGAACCGGCCGAGCTTCATCGGCCACAGCTCCTCGCGCCGGGCGAGCAGGGCGCGAAGGCGCGGATGATCGTGAAGGGCGACGATGGCGGTGATCGCGGCGAAGCTCATCTGGAAGCTCGCTCCGGGCAGCGATTCGGGCCAGAGCAGGAGGACGACGAGGGCCGCGACCGCCACCAGCCGCAGGGTCAGGGCCTCGCGGCCCAAGGCGATGCCGAGGAGGACGAGCAGGGCCGCGATGCAGGATCGGATCGTCGGCACCTCGGCCCCGGTCAGGAGGGTGTAGGCGATCCCGGCCAAAGCGCCGGCGCCGGCGGCGACGAGGACGAGCCGGAAGCGCAGCGCGAGAGCCGGGCTGAGGGCGAGAAGCTTCAGGGTGAGGAGCATCACCGCCCCGACGACGGCCGTCAGGTGAAGCCCGCTCACCGAAAGCAGATGAGCGAGGCCCGAGCGGCGCATCGCGTCCGCATCGGCTTCGGATATGCCGCCCTGATCGCCGGTGGCGAGGGCGGCGGCGATCCCGCCCGGCCCGCCCGGCAATTCCGAGCGGATATGGTCGGCGAGGCGCTGGCGCAGATCGGCAAGCCGCGCCTGCCAGCCCCGATCGGCCGCCGGAGCGACGATCCGAACCAAAGTGACCCGGCCGGTCCCGCCGATCTGCTGGAACCAGGCCGCCCGGGCGAAATCGTAGGCGCCCGGCAGCGATGCCGGCGCCGGCGGCATCAGATAGCCGCGAAGCCGGACGACCGCTCCGGACTCGAGCCCCGCCGGGGCCTTGGCGGAATCGATATTGACCCTGAGCCGCGCCGCAAGCCCGGAATCGCCCGCCGGCTTCACCATCAGCCGGACCAAATCGCGCGCGGGCAGGCGCTGGAAGCTTTCGATCCTGGCGTCGAACTCGGCGATCCGGGGCGCGGCGAGCGCGGGCGCCGCGATCCGCTCGGCCTTCCACCAGACGTTGGCGCAGCCGAGGATGGCGGCGACGCAGAAGATCGAGACCGCTCGGCCCCAGCGCGTGCCGGGCGCCAGCCCCTGAGGCGCCAGCGCCAGAGCGGCGGCGAGCAGAAGGAAGGCCGTCCAGGCGCGCGCATCGGGCAAAGCGAACCAGGCGGCCGTGCCGAGCCCGAGGCCGACCGGGAGCCAGAGCGGCAGCTGATCGCGTTCGAGGTCGGCGAGACGTTCGAGGCGGCCCGAGAGCGCTCGAAAGACCGTCATCCCGGCGAAAGCCGGGACCTCCGCGAGAATGGGCGCTGAGCCCTTCACCCTCTGAGGTCCCGGCTTTCGCCGGGATGACGGGGTTCTACGCGACGACGGTGCCGCGCGCCCCTTGGTGGCGGCGCATCCGCTATGCTAGGGGCCCATCCGTCACCGGCCGTCATCGCCGCATCCTTGGAGAAAAGGCGCTTGAGCGCAACCGCCCAGCCAGAGGTCGTCACCCGCTTTGCGCCCTCCCCGACCGGCTTCCTTCATATCGGCGGCGCCCGCACCGCCTTGTTCAACTGGCTGTTCGCCCGCCACCATGGCGGCCGCTTCCTGCTTCGAATCGAGGATACCGACAAGGCGCGCTCCACCCAGGCGGCGATCGACGCGATCGTCGAGGGCATGCGCTGGCTCGGCCTCGATTGGGACGGGCCCGAATATTACCAGTCGCAATTCGCCGCACGCCACGCCGAGGTGGCGAACGAGATGCTCGCCCGGGGCCACGCCTACCGCTGCCACATGACCGCCGAGGCGCTTGCCGAGGGACGCGAACGCGCCCGGGCGGAGCGGCGGCCCTATCGGGTGGAGAGCCCGTGGCGGGACGGCGGCGACCCGTCCGATTCGCCCTTCGTGGTCCGGATGAAGGCGCCGCGCGAGGGCGAGACCGTCATCGAGGACCGGGTCCAGGGCCGGGTCGTCGTCCAGAACAGCGAGCTGGACGACATGGTCCTGCTCCGCTCGGACGGAACGCCCACCTACATGCTCGCGGTGGTGGTCGACGATCACGACATGGGGGTCACCCATGTCGTTCGCGGCGACGATCACCTCAACAACGCCTTCCGCCAGCTCGGGATCATCCGCGCCATGGGCTGGCCCGAGCCCGTTTACGCCCATGTGCCGCTGATCCACGGCCAGGACGGCGCCAAGATGTCCAAGCGCCACGGCGCCACCGGGGTGATGGACTATCAGGCGCTCGGCTTCCTTCCCGAGGCGCTTTCTAACTATCTGCTTCGCCTCGGCTGGGGGCATGGCGACGAGGAGATCATCTCGCGCGAGGACGCGGTGCGCTGGTTCGACCTCGGCCATGTCGGCCAATCGCCGTCGCGCTTCGACACCAGGAAGCTCGAGAATCTCAACGGCCACTATATCCGCGAGGCCGACGATGGCCGGCTGGCCGGACTGATCGCGCCGCGAGTCGCGCCGCTGATCGGCCGAGACCTCGATACGGCCGAGATCGAGCTTCTGGTCCGGGCCATGCCGGAGCTCAAGCCCCGCGCCAAGAATCTCAACGAACTCGCTGAGAATACGACATTCCTGTTTCGTCCGCATCCCCTCGATCTGGACGAGAAGGCGGCCCACCTCCTCGGCGGCGATTCCCCCCGCCTGCTCGCCCAAGCGTGGAGTGCGCTCAAGGCGCTTGACGAATGGACGGCGCTCGCCACAGAGGCGGCGGTGCGCAGCACGGCGGATGGCGCGGGCGTCAAGCTCGGGCAGGTGGCGCAGCCGCTTCGCGCCGCGCTGACCGGACGGGCGACCTCGCCCGGGATTTTCGATGTTCTGGTCCTGCTCGGGCGCGACGAAAGCCTCGCCCGGATCGCGGACCGGATGGACGGAGCTTAAAATAATGGCGGACGATCAGGCCAACCTCACTCTCGGCGCCAGTGAAGGCGGGGGCAACAGCCACGCCTTCCCGATCCGCCACGGCTCGGTCGGCCCGGACGTGGTCGACATCCGCAAGCTCTATGCGGAAACCGGCGCTTTCACCTACGATCCCGGCTTCACCTCGACCGCCGCCTGCGAGAGCGCGATCACCTATATCGACGGTGACCAGGGCATATTGCTCCACCGCGGCTATCCGATCGACCAGCTCGCCGAGCATTCGACCTTCATGGAGGTCTGCTACCTGCTCCTCAACGGCGAGCTTCCCAAGAAGGACGAGCTCGAGACCTTCACCTACACCATCTCGCGCCACACCATGCTCCACGAGCAGCTGTCGACCTTCTACCGCGGCTTCCGGCGCGACGCCCATCCGATGGCGGTGATGTGCGGCGTGGTCGGGGCCTTAAGCGCCTTCTACCACGATTCGACCGACATCACCGATCCCAAGCAGCGGATGATCGCAAGCCACAGGCTGATCGCCAAGATGCCTACCATCGCGGCGATGGCCTACAAATATACGCTGGGCCAGCCGTTCATCTATCCCCAGAACAGCCTGACCTACACCGGCAACTTCCTGCGCATGACCTTCGGGGTCCCGGCCGAGCCCTATGAGGTCAATCCGATCGTCGAACGGGCGATGCGGCGGATCTTCATCCTCCACGCCGACCACGAGCAGAACGCCTCGACCTCTACCGTCCGGCTCGCCGGCTCGTCGGGCGCCAACCCCTTCGCCTGCATCGCCGCGGGGATCGCCTGCCTGTGGGGCCCGGCCCATGGCGGGGCCAACGAGGCGGCCCTGAACATGCTCCACGAGATCGGCCGCCCGGAGCGCATTCCCGAGTTCATCGCCCGCGCCAAGGACAAGGACGACCCCTTCCGGCTGATGGGCTTCGGCCACCGCGTCTACAAGAATTACGACCCGCGCGCGAAGGTGATGCAGGCCACGGCGCAGGAGGTGCTGAAGGAATTGGGCGTCACCGACCCCGTCTTCGACGTCGCCCGCGAGCTCGAGCAGATCGCGCTCAGCGACGATTATTTCATCGAGAAGAAGCTCTATCCCAACGTCGACTTCTATTCGGGCGTCGTGCTCTCCGCGATCGGCTTCCCGACCTCGATGTTCACCGCTTTGTTCGCCCTGGCGCGGACCGTGGGCTGGGTCGCGCAGTGGAACGAGATGATCTCCGACCCCGAGCAGAAGATCGGCCGGCCGAGGCAGCTCTATACTGGCGCGACCCGGCGCGACTACGTGCCGGTGGGACAGCGTTGACGTCCGTCATCCCGGCGAAGGCCGGGACCCATGAACACGGTCGGCGGAATTCTAATTCGAACGGTGTTCATGGATCCCGGATCAAGTCCGGGATGACGATGGCGATGCTGATCTCGCTTGTCCTCGCCGCCCCCGCCCCGGCCCAGCTGCCGACCGACCCCAAGGTCAGCGTCGCCGGGATCACCCTCTCCTCCCCCTGGCGCTCGGCCGTCTACGCTTATGCGCGCGAGAAACTGCTCCACCCGGCCTGGGGCTGGCGCCACTCGGAACGCGACTTCCTGCTCGCACGCCAGATCGCCCGCGAGGAAAAGCTGACCGTCGACGAGGACGTCCTCTTCGCCGCCGCGTTCCTCCACGATGCCGGCGCCATCCCGCCTTTCGCCAAGGATGGAGTCGATCATGCCGTCCGCTCGGCCGAGCTGGCCGAGCCCCTGCTTCGCCAGGCCCGCTTCCCGATGGCCAAGTTCCCGGCGGTCAAGGCGGCGATCCTCGGCCACATGTACGACAAGGAGGCCGGCTCCAGCGCCGAGGCGAAGGCGCTTCACGATGCGGATGCGCTCGACTTCCTGGGCGCGACCGGAATCGCCCGGCGATTGTCGGTGACGGGTACCGCCCCCGACCTCGATTCGGTCATGGCCCGGCTGGAGACCGTCTACCGCGACATCCCCGGACGCCTGGTCACCGCCACCGCCAAGCGGATGGCGATCCCCCGTCTGGTCGCGATGCAGGCCTTCTTCGAGCAACTGAAGCGCGAGACTCCGGGGCGAGCGCCGCTCTAGCGCCGATCAGCCCAGCTTCGCCTTCAGCTCCCTGAGCAGGGCCAGCGAGGCGCAGACGTCGTCGAACATGAGCTTCACCCGTTCCTCGCCCGGACGCGAGCGGAGCATCGAGCCGGGCTCGAACCGGTCCTTGCCGGTGGCGGCGACCAGCGCCTCTTCCGGGCCGGCATAGACGAAGACCCTTCCGCTCTTCCTGAGCTCGAGCAGGCGGCCGCGGAAGGCGGTGTCGAAGAGCAAGGCGCGCGCTTCCATCGGGTGGGTCGAATAGACTTCGAACTTCTTCTCGAAGGCTTCGTCCCCTTCGATCCTCACCCGCTCCATGTCGCTGGCGGGCTTCCAGAAGTTGAAGATCTTCCTGTCCGGGACGATCGCGGTCTGGCCCTGGGAGCCGGGGCGGCGCTGGACGGCGTACATCTGGCCGGAAAAGACGGTGTGGGTATTCTTGCCCGAGCGGCGCTGGAGGCAGGCCTCGTAGACGGCGAAGCCGAGGCCGTCCTCGTCCAGGCCGTTGAACAGGTCGGTGAAGGTCTGGCTCGAAAAGCCGGAGCTCCCGAACAGGAGCGCCCGGCCGCCGCCGAAGGCGGGCGGAGTGAAATCGGACGGGAAATATTCCATGCCCGCTTTCTTCGCGACCTCGTCCAGGACAGGAAGCTTAAGTCCCTCCTTGGCGGCGATGAGCGGGCCGATGGCGGCGGAGATGGCGCCCACCAGGAAGGCGATTCCGACGACGACGGCGACCACCACCCAGTCGGCGCGGAGCAGGGTGACGAAAGCGAGCACGGCGAGAGTCAGGCCGACCGATCCCCTCAGCCAGAATTTGCGAACCGCCGCCCGGCGCTCCCCTTCGAGGGCGCCGATCCGCTCGCGCACCGTTCCGGCCGCGCACAAGGTCTGGAAATCCGTATCGGTCAGCTGGATCATCGAGCCCCCCATGGCGAGGCGCCCAGACTGCCAAGGCCAAGCCGGGCCCGCAACAATTGAAACACGAGGATCGGCCGGGCGGCATCAAGGTGCCAACCGCCGGGCGCATGTCATCCGGGATCCACCTGCAACCGGAGTGTCCCCATGCTTGCCATCATCGCCGCTTTGCTGGCCACCGCCGCCCCCGGACCGGGCGAGCCCACGCTCGACGAGGTCCGCGCCGCCACCGCCCGCTTCCAGAACGTCCAGGTCGCGCTGGCTGAAGGCTATGTCCGCGACCCGGGCGACATGTGCGACACCGCCGCGATGATGGGCCGGCCCGCGGCTTTGGGCGGGATGGGCATCCACTTCTTCCGCCCCGATCGGCTCGGCATCACCGCGCCGCCCAATCCCCGGGTCGGCGGCAACGGCACCCATACCGACTTCCGCAAGCCTTCGATCCTGATCTACGAGCCGCGCGAGGACGGCTCGCTCGAGCTGATCGCGGTCGAGAACCTGGTCTTCGTGAAGGCGTGGCAAGCGGCGGGCCATCGGGCCCGGCCGAAATTCCAAGGCCTCGACTATGATTTCATGTCCGACGATCCCGCCACCCCGATCGACGAGGCGCACGGCTTCGAGCCGCATTACGACCGCCACGTCTGGCTCTACCGGCCCAATGCCAACGGCATGTTCGCCCAGTACAACCCGAGCGTGACCTGCCGCTTTCACAAGCCGATGGTGATGGCCGACAAAGGCGCGGCCGACCGCTCTTCGCATTGAGCCGTCATCCCGGCGGAAGCCGGGACCTCGGGTCAGAAGGCTCGGCGGGTCTCCCCGACGCCCCGGCTTTCGCCGGGGTGACGGTCAGTCCCTTCTCAGCGGCAGGGTGAAGGTGAACCTTGCCCCCTGCCCCGGAGCGCTGTCGACGGCGATGTCCCCGCCCATGACCCGGGCGAGGCGGCGGGCGATGTAGAGGCCGAGACCGGTGCCTCCGGCCTCGCTCGGGTCGACCCGCTCGAACTTCTCGAAGATCCGCCCTTGGTCTTCGGACGAAATGCCCTTCCCCTGGTCGGCGATGATCAGGGCGGCGAGGTCGCCCTCGCGGTCGGTGCGGACCCAGATCTGGCCGCCTTCGGGCGAGTAGCGGATGGCGTTGGTGAGCAGGTTGACGACGATCTGAAGCGCCCTCCGGAATTCGCCCGTCGCCGGCAGGCTCTCGCCGGAGGCCGGCGAATCGATCCTGACCTGCCGCTCGCCCGCTCGAACGGCGAGCAGGCCGGCGGCCCGGCGGGCGACGTCGGCGAGATCGATCTCCTCGCCTTCGGGGCGGAAATCCGGGCGCTCGATGGCCTGGAGGTCGACGAGATCGTCGACCAGGGCAAGGAGATGGCGGCCCGCGGTCGCGATGTCGCCGGCATAGCCGGCATAATCGCTCTTGATCGGGCCCTCGCTTTGGGCCCCGATCGTCTCCGCGCTGGCGATGATCCGGGCCAGCGGCGCTCGAAGCGCCTTGTCGAGGCGTTCGCCGAAGGCGCCGGGCTCCGGTCGAAGGTCGGCCGCGGCCGGCACGGCGGGCGCGGCGGCGGACAAAGCGGCGGCGGAACCCCGGAAGCCGGCGAAGCGGCCGGAGCCGTCGATCAGCGGGATCCCGGCGAGACGATAGCGTCCGCCACGACCGCCGCGAAGCTCGGCGAGCTGGCCATCGAAGCGCCGCTGCTCGGCGAGCGCGGTCAGCAGCGGCAGCTCGCCCTCCTCGCCCTCGTCCAGCCGGAACAGCCGGGTAAGCTGCTGGCCGACCAGCTGGGCCGGAACCCTTCCGGCCGCCGCGGCGGCGGCGGGCGAGACGATCGTGAGGCGAAGCCCGGAATCGGTCTCCCACATCCAGTCGGCGCCGGCGCGGAGGAAATCGGCCTGGCGCTCGGCGTCGGGCGCGGGCGCCGGGGCCCGGGCCGGGCGCACGACCCAGCCGGTGACGGCCAGATCGACCCAGTCCATCGCCGGTTCAGCGCGCACCCACAAATCGAGGTCCGCTTCGCCCTCGGCGGCGACCGCTGCTCGCGAGATGACGATCCCGAGGCGCCGCGCAAGCCGGGCGAGCGCGGCGATCTGCGGCACCGCGAGCGGGCCGCCTTCCTCGCCGCCGGCGGCGCGGTGAAGCGCCATCAGCCGCGGCTCGGCCTCGACCAGCCGCCCGTCGGCGTCGATCCGGCCGCGCACGGCGTCCCCCGCGCTCATGATGCGAGCCTCGCCAAGGCCGCGCGATAGGCCGGGTCGAGGCTCCAAAGGAGCATATGGTGGCGGGCCTGCGCCGGTTCGAGCGAATCATAATATTCGAGCTGGGCCGCCACCGCTTCCTCCCGCCCGGCAAGGTGGAGCAGGACCGAAGCGGCGGTTTCGCGTTCCAGATGAGCCGCCCGCAGAACGATGGCCGGGCCCCGTCCCGAAGCGTCGGAAAGCAGCTCCCAAAGCGCCTGGGGTTCGAGGCCGGTGCGAAGCGAGAGACCGGCCAGAAGCAGCGGCAGCGCCCCCTCGCCGGCGGCGCGGACCAGGAAGGCCTCGTCGAGGCGGCCGCGCTCCTCCAGGCGAAGCGCAAGCCGTCGCGCCAAAGCGTCGGCTCCGGCGCCTTCGTCGTAACGGCCGAGCAGGGCCGCGGTCGCAGCGGTCACGGCGGCGTCGGCGGCCGCCGGAGCCACGGCGTGGCGGGCGACCAGATAGGTGCGCAGGGCCGCGGCGACCGTCCAGGCGAGGCCGTGCGCGATCTCGGCGGGAAGGTCGCCGCTGGCCATGAGCGGCTCGTGGAAGGCGTCGACCCGGCGGCTGTCGGCGATCAGGAGCGAGACCGCCGCGGCGGCCACCGCGGGATCTTCGTCCCCGGCCAGCTCGGTGAGCAGGTGATGCTCGGGCGCGGCGCGAGCGAGCCGGTGCTCCTCGGTCCGGCGCAGGAGCAAGGCGAACAGACCCGGGTCGGCGAGGGCTCCCCCGCCTTCCAGCACCGGGAGCGCGATGGCCAGACTGGCCGAGGACAAAGCGGCTCGAAGCCCGGCGTCGTCGTCCCCGGGGAAATCGGCCGCCAAGGCGGAGCGAAGCTCGTCCTCGACGTCGCCGACCAGCCTTCGAAGGAGGTGCGAGACGGTCAGCCGCTGCCGGTCGCTGAGGCGGAACGCCTCCGGGAGGGCGAGATCGGCGATCGCCGCGGCGACGCGCGCATGCGCCGACGCGAGCAGCTTCGCCGCGCCGTCCAGCTCACCCCCGTTAGCGCGCACTTCGGACATGGAAGGTGCATAGGCCCGGCAGGGTTAAAGCCGCGCTAATCCTGTACAGGCGCCGGCGCCGCGGCGTGGGCGTGGCGCTGGGCCCAGAAGAAGCTGGCGCCGGCATAGAGCGCGAGCAGGGTCAGGCCCGTGCCCCAGAGGCCGAAGATGGCGAAGGGAAGCAGGAGCCAGGTCATGCCCTTGCGCTCGGCGAGCCAGAGCCTGCCCGGCACCTCCCGTCCCTCGGCCTCGATCCGGAGTGCCACGGTGAAGGCGATGATCGTCCCCGCCAAAGCGACGCAGCCCCAGCCGCGCGCCTCGGCAAGGGCGTAAGCGAGGATGAGAAGCAGGCCGGCCGACAGTGCGGGCAGCAGCACGCCCCACCAGCTCGCGCCCCGTTCGCCCTGCAGGCGAAGCGAGCCGAGGCGCTCGGCGATCCCGTCGAGGGGGGTCGCGAGGACCATGAAGGCGAGGCCGAAGCCGAGCCAGTGCCTGGCGAAAGCCAGCCCGGCCAGGAGCATGAGCAGGGTCGCTCCGAGACCCAAAGCGGTGGGAGTCACCGCGGTCGGCATCAGCGCCCGGGTCGCCAGGCGCTCCACCGGCCCGAGCCAGTAGCGCGAGACCCAGTCGATGCGCCGGACATGCGCTCCGGCGACGATCTGCGCTTCGAGCTCGAAAAGGTCTTCGGAAGATTCCGCGACCAGCGGCAGCTCGTCCTCGGCCTCCCCCCTGACGCTGATCTGCCGGGCGCCGCCCTGAACCGCCCGGCGAAGCAAGGTAGACTGGAGGTCCCAGTCCCTCAGCATCGACGCCGTCTGCTTGAGCATCTGGCCGTCGATCAGGGCCAGGCCGGCCCAGCGGCTCTGGGCGTCGATCCGCTCGTAGCGATCGTCCACCCGAAGATCGGGCACGACGAGGATGGCGGGGCCGTCGAGGGCGACGAGCCGGGCGATGACCGCCTCGGGCGCGACCAGGCCGTCGCCGACGAGCAGGATTCGGTCGCGGCTGTGCACCGCCTCCGCCGCCTCCTCGGCGTTGCGGGCGAGAACGAGGGCGATGCCTTCCGCTCTCAGCCTGTCGAGGGCGGCGTTGAGGGCGGCGGTGACCCGCTCGACGACGACGACGATCGGCTCCGCCCCGGCGGCCAGGGCCAGGCGGACCTGGCGCTCGACCAGGGTCCGGCCGGCGATCGTCAGCGTCGCCCGAAGCCCGCCGCCGACATCGTCAGCCTCGTGATAGGCGGCGATCAAGGCGGCCAGAGTCACGCGTCCCTCCATTCGGGGGGGGATAGAGGCGTGGGGTGTCCGGCGTAAAGCGGTGAACGTCATCCTGAACTTGTTTCAGGGTCCAGTTCTCCGCCCGCGAGGCGGCTCGGCCCTGGATGCTGAAACAAGTTCAGCATGACGGTAGCGAATATCCTAAGCCGCGAAGTCGGCGAGGGCGGCGCTGAGCTTTCGGAGCACCACGGGATCGCCGGGAGCGCCGTCCAGGGCCTCGTCCGCCAAAGCGACGAGGCCGGTCACTCCGAAGCTCGCGGCGACGCTCTTCAGGCGCGACGCGGCGATCGACCAATTGGCGTCGCACCGCGAACGGCCCATCAGGTCGAGCTGCCGGGTCGCGCTGTCGAGGAAAGCGCAGCGAAGCTCGCGCATCAGCTCGGGGTCGCTGCCGACGGCGGCGGCGAGCGAGGCGTTCAAGGCTCCGGGATCATAGACCATGGGCCTTTCCCTAAAGCCGGCATGTTAACGCCCCGTATCCTTCCCAGCTTCCTTGCCGCCCGAATCATGGTAAACAAGGCGTTATGACGGGGGCAGAACGAGCGCAGACGGAGCCCGAGCAGGGCTTCACGATTTCAACCGCCAACTGGATCGGCGAGCCAGTGGACGTCGAGGCGCAGGCGCCGGAAGCGGCCCCCGAGCCGGCGGCCTCGCGCCCCGCTTCGAGAGGGCTTCTGGGTGCCCTCCTCCTTCTTTTGGCGATAGGCTGGGTGGCGGCCGTCGGCATCCTGCTGTGGCAGACCCGTCCGCCGCTGTCGCTCGCCACCGGCATCGCCTGGATCGCCACCCTTGCGGGGCCCCTCGCCCTTTTCGCCTTGCTCTGGCTGATTCTCGGGCGGACCTCGAGGCGCGAGGCCGAACGGTTCACCCGGGCGGTGGCGACGATGACGGCCGAGAGCCGGGCGCTTGAGAGCGTGCTCGAGATCGTCGCCGGCCGGATCGAGGACAATCACGCCCGCCTTCGCGGCGAGGCCGAACGGCTCATGTCGCTCGGCGACGAGGCCTCGGACCGGCTCGGGCGGGTGACTTATTATCTGTCCAAGGAGACCGCGACCCTCGACCAGAAGGCCGCCGCCCTCGACGCCGCCGCCAACGCCGCCAAGGTCGATATCGGAGTCCTCCTTCACGACCTTCCCCGCGCCGAGGAGCAGGCGCGCGCCGTTGCCGGAGCGATGAAGGAAGCGGGCCTCAACGCCCACGGCCAGGCCAGTGCGCTGGAGGCCCAGCTCGCATCGCTCGCGGCGCGCGGCCGCGACGCCGACGAAGTGCTCGGCGGGACCGCGCAGCGCATGGCCGCCCATGTCGCCCGAATCGAGAGCGGAAGCGCCGCGGCCGCGGCGAGCATGGACGAATCCGCGGCCAAAATGAATGCGGCGGTCGACTCGGCGATGAGTCGGGCCGCGGAAGCGGTCGAGACGGCGCGCTCGGCGCTTGAGCTGCAGGGCCACACTACTTTGGCGGCGATCGAGCAGAGCCGCGCGGCACTCGACAAAGCCGGCGAGGACGCGGCGCGGAGCCTCGGGCAGCGAATCGATACGATCAGCGGCAAGATCGAGGGCCTGGCGAGCCATATCTCCGCCCAGGACGCGGCGAGCCACGCCCTCGTCACCGGGCTCGGCAAGGAGCTGGCCGAGCTCGACACCTGGTTCGACCGGCTCGGCCGCGACGGCGGCGTCCATAGCGAGCGGCTCGGCCAGTCCGTGGCGGCCGTCCGGACGGCGGCCGGCGCCCTCCTCCAGGAGCTCGGCGCCGGGCAGGAGCAGGCGGGCGCTCTGAGCGAGCGGGCCGGCGGACTCGGCGCCGCTCTCGCCGGCATCTCGGCCGAGCTTCGCGACGAGCTTCCCGTCGCTTTGGCCAATGTCGAGGCCCATGCCGGCCGGGCTCGCGAGGCCGCTCAGGCGATCGCGCCGGTCGTCGGCGAAGTCGAAAGATCGTCGCAGGCCGCCGCGGCGAGTCTCGGCGAAGGTGAGCAGGCGGTGACCCGCCAGCGCGAGGCCGTCGAAAGCCTCGTCGCGCGGGTCGCCGAAGGCGCCGCGGGTGCGGAGGCGCAATTGCGGGCCCTCGGCGCCGCGGCCGAAGAGGCCCAGGCGTCCGGTCAGCGCATCGCCGCCGACACCGGCGCGTCCGTGGCCGAAGTCCGAACCGCGGCCGCGGCGCTTCTCGACGAGCTCGGCACCGGCCGTCGCCAGGCGAGCGAGCTGATCGACAGCGCCGGCAGCCTCGGCACGGCGCTGAGCGGAATCTCGAGCGAGCTTCGCGAAGAGCTGCCGGCCGCCTTGAGGAACGTCGAGGAACAGGCCGGCCGCACCCGCGACGCGGCAGCGGCGATCGCTCCGCTCGTCGGCGAGATCGAAAGGTCGGCGGATTCGGCCGCGGCCCGGCTCGGCGAAAGCGAAGCCGCCGTCGGCCGCCAGCGCGAGGCCATGGAAGGCCTGCTCGCCCGGATCGGCGAAGGTTCGGCAAGCGCGGAAGAGCAGTTGCGGGCGCTCGGCGCCGCGGCCGGAGAAGCTCAGGCCGCGGCTCAGAAGATCGCGGCCGACACCGGCCCCGAGCTGATCGAGGCCCTGCTCCGGGTCCGCGAAGCCGCCGGTCTGGCCTCGGAGCGTGCCCGCGAGGCGATCTCGGCCGCTATCCCGGCGAGCGCCGCCGCGCTCGGCGAGGCGAGTCGCGAGGCGCTCGAGCGCGCGGTCAGCGAGACGGTCGAGCGGCAAATGGCGGAGCTCTCAGCCGTGTCCGAACGCGCCATCGACACCGCCCGGCGCGCCTCCGAGCGGCTCACCCGCCAGATGCTGTCGCTCGGCGAGACGGCGGCGGCGATCGAGGCCCGAATCGACGAAGAACGCGCCGAACGCGAGGAGAAGGAAAGCGAGAATTTCTCGCGCCGGGTCGCCCTGCTCATCGAATCGCTGAACTCGACCGCGATCGACGTCACCAAGATCCTCTCCAACGAGGTCACCGACAGCGCCTGGACCGCCTATCTGAAGGGCGACCGCGGAGTCTTCACCCGGCGCGCCGTGCGCCTGCTCGACCGCAACGACGCCCGCGAGATCGCCCGCCACTACGAGGACGAGCCGGAATTCCGCGAGCAGGTGAACCGCTACATCCACGATTTCGAATCGATGCTTCGCCGGATCCTAGCCGACCGCGACGGCTCTCCGCTCGGAGTCACCATCCTGTCGAGCGACATGGGCAAGCTCTACGTGGCGCTCGCCCAGGCGATCGAGCGGATCCGGAGCTGAAATTCCTCCCGCGATTTCGCGGGGAGGGGGACCGCACGAAGTGCGGTGGAGGGGTTCTTCCGGCGCTGGAAGAACCCCTCCACCATGCTTCGCATGGTCCCCCTCCCCTGCAAATGCAGGGGAGGAATTTAATTCACCGACTCCAGTCCAGCATTTCGATGGTCACCCAGCCGAAATGATAATTGGCGAACCACAAAGCGAAGACGGCCGCCGAGACGATCGTCGCCCGCCACGCGGCCCGCCCGAAGCTGAAGCTGTGCGGAGCGCTCGGCGCATGGCCGGCAGGCGTTTGCACTCCCTCCTCCTCCGGAGTGCGGACCCCGATCGGAAGCACGACGAACAGGCTCAGGGTCCAGAACAGGACGTAGATGGCCAGCATCGACTGGAACTTCATCGGTCAGACCCTGACGAGGAGGACGTCCACAACCGGCTTCTTCCCCGTCCATTCGGTGGCGCAGCGGCGAACGGCCAGCCGCACCGCCTCGCGCAGCTTGTCCTCGGTGGCGGCCCCTTTGCGGGCGGCCTCCGCCGCGGCGTCGGCGGCCTCCTCGACGAAGGCCTCGCGATCCTCCTCGACCGGGATGCCTTCGAGGGCGACCTGGACGTCGCCGACGAGGCGGTCCTTGGCGTTGAGGGCAAGAGCGACGGTGATCGTCCCGAAGCTGGCGATCTTGCGCCGCTCGTTCATCGTCGGGCCGTCGGCGGCGAGGATGACGTCGCCGTCGAGGATGAGCCGGCCGACCCGCTCCTCGCCCAGCTTCTTCGGACCGTCGGGCGCGAGTCGGACGACGTCGCCGTTCTTCTGCAGGATGCCCTTGGGCACGCCCTTCGAGCGGGCGAAACGCTCATGCTCGGCCATATGGCGGATCTCGCCGTGGACCGGGACGATGATCTCGGGCCGGATCCAGCCGTACATGGCGGCGAGCTCCGGCCGGCCGGGATGGCCCGAGACGTGGACGTTGGCCTGCCGGTCGGTGATCATCTTGATTCCGCGGGCGGCGAGCTCGTTCTGGATCCGGCCGATGGCGATCTCGTTGCCCGGAATCTGCTTGGAGGAGAAGACGACGAGGTCGCCCTCGCTGAGCTTGATCCGGTGCTGGTCGAAGGCAATCCGCGCCAGCGCCGCGCGGCTCTCGCCCTGGCCGCCGGTGCCGATGATCATCACGTCGCGCTTGGGAAGCGACATGGCGGTCTCAAAGTCGATCGTCTCGGGGAAATCGGTCAGATAGCCGACGCTTCGGGCGACCCTCAGGATCCGGTCGAGCGAGCGCCCGGCGACGCAGACCTGGCGGCCGGTGTCCTGAGCGACCTTGCCCAAAGTGCTCAGCCGGGCCGCGTTGGAGGCGAAGGTCGTGACCAGCACCCTCCCCTCGGCCTCGCCGATCACCCGGTCGAGACCCTCACGGACCTGCGCCTCGGATCCCGACGCCTCCTCCTGGAAGACGTTGGTCGAATCGCAGACGAGGGCGAGGATGCCTTCGTCGCCGACCCGGGTCAGCGCCGCGGCGTCGGCCGGATCGCCGAGCTGGGGGAATTCGTCCAGCTTCCAGTCGCCGGTGTGGAAGATCTTGCCGTAGGGCGTGTCGATGAGGAGGGCGTTGCCTTCCGGGATCGAGTGGGCGAGCGGAACGAAGCGGAAGCCGAACGGGCCGATCTGCATCGTCCCGCCGATGTCGATGATGTTCACCTTGACCTGCCGCTCAAGCCCCTCCTCCTGGAGCTTCTCCCGGATCAGGCCCGCGGTGAACGGGGTCGCCCAGAGCGGAACCCCGAGATCGTCGGCGAGATAGGGGATCGCGCCGATATGGTCCTCGTGGCCGTGGGTCAGGACGATGCCGAGCAGATTGTCGCGATTCTCCTCGATGAACGTGAGATCGGGGAGGATGAGCTCCACTCCCGGATAGGCCGGATCGGCGAAGGTCATCCCCAGATCGACCATGATCCATTTGCCGTCGCAGCCGTAGAGATTGACGTTCATGCCGATCTCGCCGGAGCCGCCGAGCGCGAGGAAGAGCAATTCTTTGCCGGGTTTCATTTCATCTCCGTCACCCCGGCGAAAGCCGGGGTCTCATTGTGAATCGTCGTGACGTCTTGTCCTGAGGTCCCGGCTTTCGCCGGGATGACGGGACCCCTTGCTTGTCGGCTAGGTGGCGCCTTGGCTGCGCTTGTACAACAATCCCAGGCCCTGAATCGTCAGGTCGGGCTCGATCTCGTCGAAGAGCGTGACGTGCTGGTCGAACAGGGTCGCGAGGCCGCCGGTCGCGACCACCTTCACCGGCCGGCCGATCTCCGTTTTCATCCGGGCCACCAGCCCTTCCATCATCGCCACATAGCCCCAGTAGATGCCGATATGCATCTGGTCCTCGGTGGTCCGGCCGATCACCGACATGTTGCCGGTCGGAGCCTCGATCGCGATCCGCGGAAGCTTCGCGGCCGCGGTGACCAAAGCGTCGAGCGAAAGGTTGATGCCGGGGGCAATGATCCCGCCTTTATAGGCTCCGGAATAATCGACGGCGTCGAAGGTGGTGGCGGTGCCGAAATCGATGACGATGAGATCGCCCTCGTGAAGCGCGTGGGCGGCGATCGCGTTGAGCACCCGGTCGGCCCCGACGCTTCTCGGCTCGGCGACGTCGAGCTCGATCCCCCAATCGGCTCCGGCCTGGCCGGCGACCAGAGCCTCGACCTTGAAATATTTCTGGGCGAGCACCTCGAGATTGTGAGTCGCCCGGGGCACGACGGTGCCGAGGATGACGGCGTCGACGACGTCGCGGGGCAGCCCTTCCAGCTCGATCAGCTGGTGAAGCCAGACCGCATATTGATCGGCCGTCCGCCGGGCATCGGTCGCGATCCGCCAGCGGGCGCGGATGATCCCGTCCTCGAGCAAGGCAAAGACGATATTGGTGTTCCCGGCGTCGACGGCGAGCAGCATGGACGCTCCTCTAGCGGGGGGCGGACAAATTGGCGAGGGAACATCAAAGCAGAAACACGTCCCCCGCATGGATCACCTGGCGGGTCCCGTCGGCGAGGCGAAGGCGAAGCGCCCCGCTTTCGTCGAGGCCGTCGAAAAGGCCCTCCACCCGGGGCCCGCTGCCGCTGTGGGTGGCAAGGGGGGTGCCGCGCGGGTGGGCGGCGGCGAGCCAGGCTTCGCGGATCGGCCCCAGGCCTTCGTCGCGCCAGAGCTGGACCCAGCGGGCGAAGCTCGCGGCCAGGGCTTCGAGGAAGCGGGCCGGATCCGGTACCCCGCCCAGCATTCCCATGTTGATGGCGGGTCGGGCCGTCTCTTCGGGATGGTCGGCGAGGTTGACTCCGAAGCCGACGACGATCGCGTCGCCGATCCGCTCCAGCAGTATTCCGGACAGCTTGGCGCCGGCGACGAGCAGGTCGTTGGGCCATTTGATCTCGATCGGAATGCCGGCGGCGACGAAGCCGGTGGCGACTTCGTGGAGCGCGACGGCCGCGACCAGCGCCAGAGTCGGCGCGGGCGGGTCGGCGTGGCGAAGGCGGACGAGCGTGCTCGCATAGAGATTGCCCGGCGGCGAATGCCATTCCCGCCCCTGCCGGCCGCGGCCGCCCGACTGGCGCTCGGCGCGAAGCCAGGTCCCTTCCGGCTCCCCCGCCCGGGCAAGCGACGCGACGTCGTGGTTGGTGGAGCCGGTTTCGGCGACGGTTCGGATCATCGGCGATCGCGCGCCGGTTCAGACATAGCCGCCGTCCTTGGCGATGAGCAAAGCCTGGGAAAGGCTCCGCACGCCCAGCTTCTTCATCAGATTGGCGCGATGGAGCTCGACCGTCCGGACGCTGAGGCCGAGATCGTGGGCGACGATCTTGTTCGGAGCGCCGTTGGCGAAGGAGACGAGCACTTCCTTTTCCCGGCGGGTCAGGGTGGCCAGAGCCGATATCCGCGAAATGGGCTGGCTTTCGAGGAGCGCGAAGCCCTTTTCGACCGAGTCGATCAGCTGGTCGACCCGAAACGGCTTCTCGATGAAGTCGACCACTCCGAGCCGGCCCGCCCGCATCGCGTGGGGGACGTTGCCGTTGCCCGACACGACGATCACCGGATAGGCGGCCCGCCCCCTCGCGATCACCTCCAGCAGGTCGAGCCCGTTGATTCCGGGAAGGTTGATGTCGACGACGATGACCCCGGCCGGCCGGTCGGAATGGCCGGCGAGGAAGGATTCGGCCGATTCATATTCCTCGATATGGTCGCAGCAGGCGGCGAGGGACTGCCGCACGAGATTGCGGAGCAGCCTTTCGTCCTCGATGATATAGGCTCGCCGTTCGCTCATCTGCCGCTCCATTGGCCGCCGGGCTCGACGAGGACCCGGGGACGCGCCCTAGCCTAGCCTGCGCTTGGGCCCGGGGCCATCGCCGACATAGGTATTTTTCCGGAGTAGGACATTAGCCCCGGCGGCGAGCAGGGTGCACTCGCCGCCGGGGGGAGGCATCCCGTCCCTTCGCGCGGCGTGTAGCTGCATGGATTGGGTCGGCGGCCGGCGTGACCGCCGGCCCAGTCTGCAACGCCGACAGGCCCGCACTCTAGAAAAGCGCGCTCGCCGCGTTGTCCGCCAGCCTGCCGAGATAGGGGATGGCGAGATAGCCGAGCGGTGAGACGAACAAGGCGGCAAGCACGATCAGGGCCGCCTGCGGCAGGTCCCGCGTTTCCCCGTAAGCGGGGGCGGGATCGTCGAAATACATCGTCTTGACGATCTTGAGATAATAAAAGGCGCTGATCACCGAGGTGGCGATGCCGATCGCGGCGAGCCAGGTCAGATGGGCGCGAACCGCCGCGTCGAAGACCAGGAACTTGGGCCAGAAGCCGAACAGCGGCGGCACCCCGGCGAGGCTGAACATGAAGAGCGCCATCCCGGCCGCGAGCCAGGGCCGGGTCGTGGAAAGGCCCGAGAGGCTGGCGATGCTCTCCACCGGCCGGCCTTCGGTGTCGCGCATCCTGAGGACGACGAGGAAGGTGCCCAGCGTCATTGCGGTGTAGACGGCCATGTAGAAGAGGACCGACGCGACCCCGTCGCGGGTCGCGGCGGCAAGCCCGATCAGCGCGAAGCCGACATTGTTGATCGAGGAATAAGCGAGCAGGCGCTTGATGTTGGGCTGGCCGATCGCGGCGACCCCGCCCAATATGGTCGAGGCGAGCGCCATGAAGATGACGATCTGGCGCCACTCGAAGGTGGCCGGCCCCATCGCCTCCACCGCGACCCGGGTGAGCAAAGCCATCGCCGCGACCTTCGGGGCCGAGGCGAAGAAGGCGGTGACCGGCGTCGGAGCGCCTTCATAGACGTCGGGAGTCCACATGTGGAAGGGCACCGCCGAGACCTTGAAGGCGATCCCGGCCAGGACGAAGACGATGCCGAACAATTCGCCCTTGGAGACCCCGTCCCGGCCCAGCGCGGCATGGATTTCGCCGAACAGGGTCGAGCCGGTGAATCCGTAGAGCAGCGACACACCGTAGAGGAGGATGCCGCTGGCGAGGGCCCCGAGCACGAAATATTTGAGGCCCGCTTCGGCCGAGCGGTTGTCCCGCCTCTGGAAGCTGGCGAGCACGTAGGCGGAGAGGCTCTGGAGTTCGAGCCCGACATAGAGGGTGAGCAGGTCGCCCGCGGAGACCATCATCCCCATTCCGACCGCGGAGAGCAGGATCAGGACGGGATATTCCGCGCGATAGTCGCCGTCGCGGGTGAACCAGCCCGAGGCCGCGATCAGTGACACGGCGGCGGCGATGTAGATCAGCACCTTGGCGAACGCCGCGAAGCTGTCGCCGACGAACAGGCCATCGAAGGCGGAGCCGCCGCGGTCGGCAATGCCCGGCACCCAGAAAGTGGCGAGGCCGAGAGCAGCGACCGCGATCCAGGTGAGCAGCCGGGCGCTTTTGTCGCCCATCCAGGCGGCCGCCATCATCAGCGCCAGCGCGGCGAGAGTCAGGACGATCTCGGGGAGCGTGAGGAAGAGCGAGGCGGTCATGGCTGGACCGTCACCCCGGCGAAAGCCGGGGCCTCGTGGAGACCCGCCGTGATTTCTTGTCCTGAGGTCCCGGCTTTCGCCGGGATGACGGGAGAGTTCATCGATGCTCCTCCCCGGGCGCGATCGCCGGCGGCTTGCGCAACGCCTGTCTCGACAGGGCCGAATCGCCCGGCGGATTGGCCCGCTCGACCCGCTCGAGAAGCGAGCCGACGTCGCGCCGGATCGTCGCCATGAAAGTCTCCGGATAGACGCCCATCCAAAGCACGACGGCGGCGATCGCGCCCAGTGAAACCCATTCGCGCCTGTCGAGGTCCGGCATGGCCGCGGCGTCGGCGTTCCGGCTCGTTCCGTAGACGACCCGCCAGTAGAGCCACAGCATGTAGGCGGCGCCGAGGATGATCCCGGTGGTCGCCACGGCCGCGACGACGCTGTTCGCCTCATAGGCCCCGATCAGGGCGAGGAATTCCCCGACGAAGCCGCTGGTCCCCGGAAGGCCGACCGAGGCCATGGTGAAGAGCATGAACAGCAAGGCGTATGCCGGCATGTTGTTGGCGAGGCCGCCATAGCGGTCGATCTCGCGGGTGTGGAGGCGGTCGTAGACGACCCCGACGCACAGGAAGAGCGCCGCCGAAACGAGGCCGTGGCTGAGCATGACGATGATCGCGCCCTCCAGGCCCTGGCGGTTGAAAGCGAAGATGCCGATGGTGACGAAGGCCATGTGGGCGACCGACGAATAAGCGATCAGCTTCTTCATGTCGCGCTGCACCAGCGCCACCAGCGAGGTGTAGACGATGGCGATCATGCTCAGCGCGAAGACCAGCCAGACGAGCTGCGCCGAAGCTTCCGGGAACATCGGCAAGGCGAAGCGGATGAAGCCGTAGCCGCCCAGCTTCAGAAGCACTCCGGCGAGGATCACCGAGCCGGCGGTCGGCGCCTGGACGTGGGCATCGGGAAGCCAGGTATGGACCGGCCACATCGGCATCTTCACCGCGAACGAGGCGAAGAAGGCGAGCCAGAGCCAGGTCTGCGCCTCGCGCGGGAAATCGGTCGCCATCAGCCTGGGAATGGACGTGGTGCCGGCGAAATTCACCATCCACAGCATCGCGACCAGCATCAGCACCGAGCCGAGCAGGGTGTAGAGGAAGAATTTGTAGCTGGCGTAGATGCGCTGGGCGCCGCCCCATATGCCGATGATCAGGAACATCGGGATCAGGCCGGCCTCGAAGAAGATGTAGAAGAGGAAGATGTCCTGGGCCATGAAAACGCCCAGGATCATCGTCTCCATGACGAGGAAGGCCGCCATATATTCCGGCACCCGCCGCTCGATCGACGTCCAGCTGGCGAGGATGCAGATCGGCATCAGGAAGACGGTGAGCGCGATCAGGAGCACCGCGATCCCGTCCACCCCGAGCGCCCAGGCGAAGCGTCCGAACAGGGGCGCGAGCTCGGTGAACTGCCACTGCGCGCCGGCGGGATCGTAGCCGCTCCACAGCATTATGCCCAAAGCGAGGTCGGCCAGGGTCGCGACCAGGGCGATCCAGCGCGCGCCGCTCGCCGAAACGAACAGGCAGGCGATCGCCGCGACCAGCGGCACCGCCAGCATGAGCGAGAGCAGGCCGGTCATCGCGCCATCGCCCAGGTGGCGGCGGCGGCGAGGCCGAGGAGCATCACCAATGCATAAGTGTAGAGATAGCCGGACTGGAGCCGGGCGGTGAGGACGTTGCCGACCCGGACCGCGGTCGCGGCGCCGTCGGGTCCGAAGCGATCGATCGTCTTTTCGTCGCCCCGCTTCCAGAACAGCCGGCCCAGCCACAGCGACGGACGGATGAAGACGACGCCGTAGATCTCGTCGAAATACCATTTGTTGTAGAGGAAATTGTACAGGATCCCCCACTGGCCGGTGAAGCGGGCGGGGATGTCGGTGTTTCGGATATAGGCCTGGAGCGCGATCAGGAAGCCGATGATCATCATCGTTCCGGGGGCGAGCTTCACCCACAAGGGCACGCCGTGCAAGGCGTGCATGAGATGCTCGTTGAAGGCGATGCTGCCGCCCCAGAAACGGGCGCCGTGCTCGGCGTCTATGAACGGCGCGTGGAAGACCAGGCCGGCGAAGACGGCGCCGAGCGACAGCACGCCGAGCGGCACGAGCATGGTCCAGGGGCTTTCGTGCGGACGATAGCCGCCGGTGCCCTCGGCGACCTGATGCGCCGGAGTCTCGTGCGGACGGGTGTCGTGGCCGGAATCCTCGGCGTCGGGATGATCGTGATGGTCGCCGTGGAGCGCGTGCTGGATATGCTCCGACTGAACCCAGCGCGCCTTGCCGAAGAAGGTCAGGAAGACGAGCCTCCAGCTGTAGAAGCTGGTCAGAAGCGCCGCGGTCACGCCGATGACGAAGGCGAAGCCGCCCACCGTGCTCCCGCTGGCGAAGGCGCTCTCGATGATCGCGTCCTTCGAATAGAATCCGGCGAAGCCGAAGCCCGCGAAGCCCGCCACCTGTATGATCCCGACCCCGGTGATAGCGAGCGTTCCGATGGTCATCGCCCAGAAGGTCAGCGGGATATGCTTCCGGAGGGCTCCGTAGAAGCGCATGTCCTGCTCGTGGTGCATCGAATGGATCACCGAGCCGGCGCCGAGGAACAGCAGCGCCTTGAAGAAGGCGTGGGTGAAGAGGTGGAACATGGCGGCGCCGTAAGCCCCTACCCCGGCCGCGAAGAACATGTAGCCCAGCTGCGAGCAGGTCGAATAAGCGATCACGCGCTTGATGTCGTTCTGGACGGTGCCGACGGTGGCGGCGAAGATCGCCGTCGCTCCGCCGACCACGGTGACGAAGGTCAGGGCCGTGTGGCTGGTCTCGAACATCGGCGACAGGCGGCAGACCATGAACACGCCCGCCGTCACCATCGTCGCGGCGTGAATCAGGGCGGAAACCGGCGTCGGGCCCTCCATCGCGTCGGGCAGCCAGGTATGAAGCCCGAGCTGGGCCGACTTGCCCATCGCCCCGAT
Organism: Sphingomonadales bacterium; assembly: GCA_034668565.1. Classification (GTDB taxonomy): domain Bacteria; phylum Pseudomonadota; class Alphaproteobacteria; order Sphingomonadales; family Sphingomonadaceae; genus Allosphingosinicella. The sequence continues at coordinate 25,285 of JAXDPE010000004.1, forward strand.
GAACAGAAGGATGCAGATCAGGGTCATCGTGTCGAAGCGGTGGCCGAGGAAGCCGATCGTCGATCCGGCCATCCCCGGCGCGGCGTGGAGGATCGCTGGAATCGACACCGTTCCAAAGACCAGGAAGGTGGCGAAGATGCCGAGCGAGAATCCGAAATCGCCGACCCGGTTGACCACAAACGCCTTGAGGGCGGCGGCGTTGGCCGACGGTTTGTAATACCAGAAGCCGATGAGCAGATAGGAAGCGAGGCCGACCCCTTCCCAGCCGAAGAACATCTGGACGAGGTTGTCGGCCGTCACCAGCATCAGCATCGCGAAGGTGAAGAGGGAGAGATAGGCGAAGAAGCGCGGCTGGCTGTCGTCCTCGGCCATATAGCCCCAGGAATAGAGGTGGACGAGGGCCGAGACCGTCGTCACCACCACCAGCATCACCGAGGTCAAAGCGTCTACGCGCAGCGCCCAGTCGACGCGAAGCGGACCGGAGTGGATCCAGTCGAGCACCGGGTGGAGCTGGCTGTGCTCGCTGCCCGCGATGAAGCCGAGAAAGATCGGCCAGGACAGGGCGCAGGCGGCGAAGAGCGCGCCGGTGGTGATCAGCTTGGCGATCATGTTGCCGAGCAGCCGGTTGCCGAGCCCGGCGACGATCGCCGCCAGCAAGGGCAGGAAGACGATGAGCTGGACGGTCATGCGTCCACCGTCACCCCGGCGAAAGCCGGGGCCTCGGGGAGACCCGCCGAGACTTCTCGTCCCGAGGTCCCGGCTTTCGCCGGGATGACGAGGAGCGCCACGTCCCTCACCCCTTCATCTGATGGATGTCGTCGACCGCGATCGTGCCCCGGCCGCGGAAGTAGATGACGAGGATGGCGAGCCCAATCGCCGCCTCGCCGGCGGCGACGGTGAGGACGAACATGGCGAAGACCTGGCCGACCATGTCGCCGAGATAGGCGGAAAAGGCGACCAGGTTGATGTTGACGCTCAATAGGATGAGCTCGATCGCCATCAGGATGACGATGATGTTCTTGCGGTTGAGGAAGATCCCGAACACCCCGAGCACGAACAGGATCGCCGCGACGGCGAGGTAATGGCCGAGACCGATCATGAATCGCCTCCCGTCGCCCCAGCGAAGGCTGGGGCCCCGGTGGGTGAAAGGCGCGGGCGTTCTTCACCCGCTGGGATGCCAGCCTTCGCCGGCATGACGAGAGGCGCAATCACAGCTCCAGTCCCTCGCCCACGCCCGGCTGCATGTTGACCACCGCGTCTTTCGGACGCCGGCGATTCTGCTCGCTGACGATCTGCGGCCTCAGCCCGCTTCGGGTGCGGTGGGTGAGCACGATCGCTCCGATCATCGCCACCAGGAGGACGAGGCCGGCGGCCTCGAAGACGTACAGATAGCGGGTGTAGAGGATCCGGCCGAGCGCCTCGATGTTAGGGACGCCCCGGTCGGTCGGCGCGCCCCTGACCGCGCCGGCGAGCGCCCCGGCGTTCCAGGCGACGGCGGCGAAGAATATCTCGACCAAAAGGACGAGGGCGAGGCCGAAGCCGAACGGCCAGTAGCGGGCGACTCCGGCGCGAAGCGTCGCGAAGTCGACGTCGAGCATCATCACCACGAACAGGAAGAGCACGGCGACCGCGCCGACGTAGACGATGACGAGGAGCATGGCGATGAACTCGGCGCCCAGGATCAGGAACAGCCCCGCCGCATTGAAGAAAGCGAGGATCAGCCACAGCACCGAATGGACGGGGTTGCGCGACGCGATCGTCATCACGCCGCTGGCGACGACGACGGTGGCGAAGAGGTAGAAGGCGAAGGCCTCGATCATGACGGCATCGCCGTCACCCCGGCGAAGGCCGGGGTCTCGGGGAAACCCGCCGAGACGTCTCGACCTGGGGTCCCGGCTTTCGCCGGGGTGACGCGGGGGGTGAATCGGGAGATGCTCATCTGAAGACGGCCCGGCGCTTAGCGGTAGGGGGCATCGGCGGCAAGGTTGGCGGCGAGCGACCGCTCCCATTTGTCGCCGTTGGCCAGCAATTTCGCCTTGTCGTAGAGCAATTCCTCCCGGGTCTCGGTGGCATATTCGAAATTGGGCCCCTCGACGATGGCGTCGACCGGGCAGGCTTCCTGGCACAGGCCGCAATAGATGCATTTCACCATGTCGATGTCGTAGCGGGTGGTCCGGCGGCTGCCGTCCTCCCGCGGTTCCGACTCGATGGTGATGGCGAGCGCCGGGCACACCGCCTCGCACAGCTTGCAGGCGATGCAGCGCTCCTCGCCGTTCGGATAGCGGCGAAGCGCATGCTCGCCGCGGAAGCGCGGGGAGAGGGGATTTTTCTCGAACGGATAGTTGATCGTCGCCTTGGGCTTGAAGAAATATTTCAAGGTCAGCCAGTGCGCCTTCACGAACTCCCAGAGAAAGAAGGACTTGATCCAATAAGCGATCATGAGGGCTTCCTGACGGGAACAGAGACCATCTCGTGGCATTTGCCGTAACCATGGAATACGCGCATTTGAGCGCGTGGGGTGCCGGGAACAGTCCTGAAATATTCGATCCAAATCATGGCCTCGCCGAAATTGGTAAGGTCCAGAGTGTAAAAGAGGCTCCACCAGTCAAATTCGCTTTGGACCAGCTTGCCGCTTCCATCGAAAGAAGCATTTCGATAGCCCCACAGGACCGTCACGTCGATCGGCTTGCCGAGAATGGGATCGTCATAGCGAGTGCTGCGGTCGTGCTGACCGGGACGCCCGATCTCCAGCGTCCAGTGCTCCGGCAGATAGCGCCGGTCTTTTTCGGAGACGCGCTTGCTTCCCACCGCGAAGAAGTTGCCGCGCACCATCTCGCATTCGAACGCGGAGGTGATGCCAGGCGCGACGCGTTCCTGCTCTGCGTGCGCGAGGACTGCCAATGTCAGCGCAGCCATCACCAGAAGGCTCCGTACCGGGCCTGCATCAGCCATCCGGAGATCAGGAACACCCAGATCAGCGAGATGGGCAGGAATATCTTCCAGCCGAGCCGCATCAGCTGGTCGTAGCGGAAGCGCGGCACCGTCGCCTTCACCCAGCTGAACACGAAGAAGAAGAACATGATCTTGGCGAGGAACCAGATGATGCCGGGGACGACGTAGAGCGGCGCCCAGTCGATCGGCGGCAGCCAGCCCCCCCAGAACAGGACGGCGTTCATTCCGCACATCAGCAGGACGTTGCCATATTCGCCCAGCCAGAAGAGGGCGAAGCTCATCGAGCTGTATTCGGTCTGGAAGCCGGCGACGAGCTCGCTCTCCGCCTCGGTGAGGTCGAACGGCGCCCGCGCCGTCTCCGCCATCGCCGAGATGAGGAAGATGACGGCCAGCGGAAGGAAGAGCGGATTGAAGCCGAAGCCGTTGGTGATCCAGGCGTGGTGACGCTGCGCCTCGACGATCCCGGACAGGTTGAAGGTCTGCGACCACATCACGACGGGGACCAGGACGAAGCCGACCGAGACCTCGTAGCTGACCATCTGGGCGGCGGCCCGGAGCGCCGAATAGAAGGGATATTTGGAGTTGGACGCCCAGCCGGCGATGATCACGCCGTAGACGCCCAGCGACGAGACCGCGAGCATGTAGAGCAGGCCGACATTGATGTCGGCGAGCACCATTCCGGGTCCGAACGGGACCACCGCCCATCCCACCAGCGCCACCGTGAAGGTGAGGATGGGCGCGATGATGAACAGGCCGCGATTGGCCGAGGACGGGATGATGGTTTCCTTGAGGAAGACCTTCAGTCCGTCCGCGAAGCTCTGCAGCAGTCCGAGCGGCCCGACCACGTTGGGCCCCCGGCGAAGCGCCATCGCCGCCCAGATCTTGCGGTCGGCATAGATGACCATCGCCACCGCCAGCATCAGCGGCAAGGCGATGATCAGGATGAAGATGAGCGTGGCGAGGAACCAGCCGGCGCCGTAGCCCAGCCAGGTCGATTGCATCCAGGCGGTCATAAAATCACCGCCGTCGATTCGGCCGTCATCCCGGCGAAAGCCGGGACCTCGGGGGGTGAAAGGCGCGGCGCCTGTAGCGGCATGAGGCCCCGGCTTTTGCCGGGGTGACGGAAGGTGCGCGTCATTCCGCGGCCTCCTGGAAGCTTTGCCCGTGGAGGAGCTCCGCCGAGCAGCGCTGCAGGGTCGGCGAGGAGCGGGCAATCGGGTTGGTCAGGTAGAAATCCTCGATCGGATAAGCGACGGCGCCGCCGACGCCCGGCGCCGCGCCGGTGAAGGCGGGAAGCGGATCGACCGGGGTGAGGCCGGGGACTCCGAGCCTCGGCACCTCGGCCGCGATGGCGGCGCGGAGCTGCGCTAGGGTGTCGAACGGCAGCGTCTTGCCGAGGACGTCGGACAAAGCCCGGATGATCGTCCAGTCCTCGCGCGCCTCGCCCGGCGGATGGACGGCGAACTCTGAAAGCTGCACCCGTCCCTCGAGATTGACGTAGGTGCCGTGTTTCTCGGTGTAGGCGGCGCCCGGGAGGATGACATCGGCGTTGCGTACCCCGCCGTCGCCGTGCGTACCGATATAGACCGTGAAGGTCCCGACGCCCGACATGTCGATCTCGTCCGCGCCGAGCAGGAACAAAGCCTTGAGGCCGGCGGCCCGGGCGCGGATGGTCTCGATCCCGCCGTCGGTCACGAAGCCCAGGTCGAGCGCTCCGACCCGCGAGGCGGCGGTATGGAGCAGGCCGAAGCCCGCGCCCAGCGCCGTGGCGGCGGCGCGGGCGGCTTCGTAGACGCCCTCGGCCGCGAGCGCGCCCATGCCGACGATCACCGCCGCTTCGGCCTTGCCGCCGAAAGCCTCGCTCACCTCCGCGGGCAGCTTGCCGAGAATTGCGAGGTCGTTGCCGAGCTCGTTTACCGGATAGGTAAGATCGACGGCCGGCCCGATCCGGAAGACCTTTGCGCCCGCCTTCACCGCCTTGCGGATCCGGGTGTTGACGAGCGGCGCTTCCCAGCGCGGGTTGGCGCCGATCAGGAGGATGGCGGGCGCGCTCTCGATTCCGGCGATGGTCGGGTTGAATCGATAGGCCGCCGGGCTCGAAACGTCGAACCTGGCGCCGTCCTGCCGGCATTCGTGTAGGGCTGAGCCGAGGCCCTCGATCATCTTCTTGAGGGCGAAGATCGATTCCAGATCCTGAAGGTCGCCGGCGATCGCCGCGACCTCACCCTCCGCGCCCCGAAGCCTCGCCGCGATCGCCTCGAACGCCTCGTCCCAGGTCGCGGGCTGGAGCGTGCCGTCGCGCCGCACCCAGGGCCGGTCGAGCCGGTTGCGGACGAGGCCGTCGACGCAGTGGCGGGTCTTGTCGTGCGCCCACTCCTCGTTGACGTCCTCATTGAGGCGGGGAAGAGCGCGCATCACCTCGCGGAAGCGGTGGTCGATCCGGATATTGGTCCCGACCGCGTCCATGACGTCGATCCCGGGGACCTTGCGAAGCTCCCACGGCCGGGCCTCGAAGCTGTAGGGCTTGGAGACCAGGGCTCCGACCGGGCAGAGATCGACGACGTTGCCGGAGAGCTCGGACGTCACCGCGCCCTCGAGATAGGAGGTGATCTCCATATTCTCGCCGCGGCCGATCGCTCCGATCTCCTCGACGCCCGCCACTTCCTCGGCGAAGCGGACGCAGCGGGTGCATTGGATGCAGCGGGTCATGATCGTCTTGACGACCGGGCCCATATATTTCTCGGTCACCGCCCGCTTGTTCTCGGCGAAGCGGCTATGGCCACGGCCATAGGCCATGGCCTGATCCTGGAGGTCGCACTCGCCGCCCTGGTCGCAGATCGGGCAGTCGAGCGGATGGTTGATGAGCAGGAACTCCATCACCCCTTCCCGCGCCTTCTTGACCAGCGGCGACAAAGTGGAGATTTCCTGCCCGTCGGCCGCCGGCAGGGCGCAGCTCGCCTGCGGCTTGGGCGGTCCCGGCTTCACCTCGACAAGACACATCCGGCAATTGCCGGCGATCGACAGCCGCTCATGATAGCAGAAACGCGGAATCTCCTTCCCCGCCATCTCGCACGCCTGGAGGACAGTTGCGCCCTGCGGGACCTCGATCTCGATTCCGTCGACTTTGACCTTTGGCATTATTTCGCCCCTCCCGGGGCCGGCCCGACGCGATGCGAGCGGGCCAATCGGTAATAGTTGAGGGAGATAAGGCCTCGGGCGGCCTTCCGGGTCATGCCGAGCCGCCCATCCGGCATCACGCAGGATTCGAACGCGGCCTGAAGCGATCGCAACGCCGCTGCCTCCTCGGGCGAATCGACCTGCGTAAGCAGAAGCCGATGCGCATCGGCCGGATCGGTTCGCACCGCGCACTCGCCGAAAGCGAGGGGCGCCATCAGCCTGCTCGCCCTGGCTCTCGCCGCCTCGATCTCTCTCTGCTTCTTCGGGTCACACCCGGCGCAAGCGGGCCAGAGACGCTCGGCCGTCTTCGCATAGTCGAGCGGCTGCGCCGCGCCGATCTGGGCGACCTCGAAAACCGGAAATTCCTCCCGGACGAGCATCTCCGCCAAAGCTGAGCGCAGCTCCTGGGGCAAGTTCAGCAAGGCCTTTGCCTCGGCGCGACTGCTCCGAGCCGGGACGCAGGCACGATCTGAAAGGCTTTTTTCCGCGCGAATCAGCGCGCTTGTCGGGATATCCGCATGGATCACATAATCCGTAACGGCCCGATGGTGCCGTTCGGCAAGGCAGCCGGCGAACAGGCCGACGGCTTGCGATCCGATCGGCGGAGCAGCCGGCGCCGCGAATGCCGGCCCGGATGGCGCAGCGGCCCCGGCGAGAGCGACTGCGTAAGCGAATGCGCCGCGCAGCTTCGCGCTCCGCTTCCTTCCACCAAATCCGTCGATCCTGACCTTGGGCATCCGCTCAGACCTTCCCGGCCCGGGCGGCCCCGGGGCCGGCCTCGCTGACGATCCTGTAGGCGGCCAAGGCGAGGAGGGCGCGCAGGGCCGGGCGGTTGATCTTGGCCGCGGCGCCCACCCTCAAGCAGGGCGAGAGCCCCGGCGCGATCGCGGCCGCAGCGGATTTCTCCGCCTCGCTCGCAGGCACCGTCGCGAGCAAGGCCGCGACCTGCCCGGGCATGGTCCGGACCGCGCAAAGGCCGAGATATTCGCCGTCGTCGCGAGCCGCCAGCGGCGCTTTCGACGGATCGACGGCCACCGCGTCCTCGAGCGCGCGGCCGGCCAGTGCCCGGGGGAGCAGAGCCTCGGCGAAGGACCCGGCGACCAGGACCCCGGCCATTTTCAGGCGGCCGTCGAACGAAGCGCACAGGTGCGGCGTCCCGGCGAGGTTGCCGAGCGAGCGGCGATAGGAATCGGTCCGGTAGTCGAGCTTGAGGATCCGCGCCGCCTGGCCGGGATTGGCCTTGGCGATACATTGCGCATAATCGTGCGCCATTCGAAGGTCCTCGGGCTTCGACGGGGCGCCCCTGGGCGGCTCGGCCGGCGGCATCGCGAGAAGGAGAAGCGCCGGGAGCAGGCTTGCGATCGTCACGACGCGGCTCCCCACGGCAGGCCGTTGGCCGCACGAACCAGCCGGTACAAACCTTCAGCCACCGCAGAGCGGAGGACCGAGCGGGAAAAGCTGATCTTGCGACCGGCGGGAATGCAGGCCCCCAGATGGCTCATCAGGCCGTGAACCGCATCCGACTCGCCGGCGCTCCCTGGAATGTTGACGAGAAGCTTGTGCGCGTCGCTCGGATTGGCCCTCGCGACGCAGTCGCCGAACTGGGCAAGAGCGATGCCGTTGCCCGCGTCGACAGCGACCGGCGCCGAATATCCGGCCGTGTAATCGATCGCCGCGACCGCGGCGAGATCGGCGGCGGGCCGGGTCCTGTAGTCGATCAGATATAATTGCTCGAACAGCGCTCCGCGGATCACTTCGCCCGGCAAGGTCAGTTCGCCCGCTCCCAGGCAATCGTCCACCAGGACCTGGCGCTGAAGCTTCGAATAGTCCTTGCTCCCGATCGGAGCGGCCAGATAGCGCTCGGCGATGCCCCTTCCCCGCTTGATCGAGCATTCGGCAAACTGGCGCGAAATGACTCGCGCGTCGCCGCGCCCGGTCCCGAGCCCGCCGGCCGGACGATTGGTGATCAGCGAGCCTGTCTCCATCGATCCGCTCGCCTGTGCGCCGAGCGCCGCGGGCGACAGCGCCACGGCGGCGACAGCCAGGAGGAGACGAAGGGAAAGGCGGTGGGCAGCCATGCTCAACTCCCCGCCGGATTTGCCGAGGCAGGCATTCGCAATAGGGCCTCCGCCAGCCGGAAGCGCACCAACGTGGCGCTGAACTGCGCTTTGGCGCCGTCCGGAATGCACTTGCGCAGGTCCGGGATCAGCTTGGCGACGGCGTCGAATTCCTTGCGGCCGCCCACCTTCGTCTCGGCGACCAGGCCGCGCGCTTCTTCGCGGTGGGCGGCCACGTAGCAACGCGACGCGTCCGCGAGATTACGCACCTGCGTCCGCGCCGGAGCCGCCTGCACGAGCGTCGCCGGCAGCGGCATATTGTGCTTGTACAGCCCCTGGGCGATCGAACCCCGGACCATCGGCAAAGTGGCGCCGAGCCGGGTCACGTCGCCAAGGCAATCCTGATACGGCTTCTTGAACAGCGCGACATAGGTCTCGGCCTCTTCCCGCGACCCGGGCCGGGTGGCGATGAGCCTCAGCGCCTTGTCGCTATGCAGTTTGGCGTAGCACGAGCCGAAGCCGACCACCTCTTCCATCGCCTGCTCGCCGCTGAGATAGAACATGGTCGAGGATCCGGAAGCGCCGTTGGCGATCTGGGCCGAAACCGGCGACGCGGGCAGGCCGAAAGCCATGAGGCCGGCGAGAAACGCTTTCCTCATTCGGCCGCCTCCATCGCCGGCGACCCGGCGGCTTCGCCGCGACTCTGCTTGTAAAGCGCTTCGGCGGCCCATCCATGGATCGCGGTTCCGCTGATATCGAGGCGGCCGCGGCCGCGCGCGCACGCGGTCAGGGCCGGAGCCAGAGCCCTAGTCGCGGCGGCTTCCTCTTTCGACAGACGGGACGCCCGGACGAGGCGATCGGCGGCCTCGGAGTTTCTCGAAACGGCGCAGCGCACCACCGAATATTCCACCGGCTCCGAGGCAGCCTCGTCGTCCGGACCCGAGCGAAAGGCTGCCGGCGAGTGGGTTCCGTCCAGGTCCAGATAGAGCCGCTCCGCCACGGCGCCACGGATGGCCCTGGCGTTCAGCTTGAGCTGCATCGGTCCCATCGCCGGTCCGAAGTTCATGCAGCCCAGGCGCTTTCGAGTGAAGGCGTCCAGCGCCTTGCCTTCAGTGGCCGTTCCCGGAGCCGCTTCCAGAAGCGCGCGCGCCTCGTCGGGGGCGCCTCGGACGGCGCAGCGGGCGAAATCGGCGACGATCTTCTCGCCCCGAAGGTCGGGCCGTGCCACGGCCGTCGCCGGCAGGGCGAGGCCGAGAAGAACCAGGGGCGTGGACGCGACCCTCATTCCGCGGCCTCCAGAGCCCGCCCCTGGCGGTCCAGGATCCGCCGCTCGAGCTCCGGCCGGAAATGGCGGATCAGGCCCTGGATCGGCCAGGCGGCGGCGTCGCCGAGGGCGCAGATGGTGTGGCCTTCGACCTGCTTGGTGACGTCCCACAAGGTGTCGATCTCATGGATTTCGGCATTGCCTTCGACCAGCCGCTCCATCACCCGCCACATCCAGCCGGTGCCTTCGCGGCAGGGCGTGCACTGGCCGCAGCTCTCATGCTTGTAGAAATAGGAAATCCGGCTGATCGCCTTCACCACGTCGGTGGACTTGTCCATGACGATCACCGCCGCGGTGCCGAGCCCCGAGCCGAGGTCCTTCAATCCGTCGAAATCCATCGGCGCGTCGATGATCTGCTCGGCCGGGACGAGCGGCACCGACGATCCGCCCGGAATGACCGCGAGGAGATTGTCCCAGCCGCCACGGATGCCCCCGGCATGACGCTCGATCAGCTCGCGGAAGGGCACCGACATGGCGTCCTCGACGACGCAGGGCTTGTTCACGTGGCCGGAGATCTGGAAGAGCTTGGTGCCCTCGTTCTTCTCGCGGCCGATGCCCTTGAACCAGGCCGCGCCGCGCCGAAGGATGGTCGGCACCACGGCGATCGATTCGACGTTGTTGACCGTGGTCGGGCAGCCGTAGAGGCCCGCCCCGGCCGGGAACGGCGGCTTGAGGCGCGGCATCCCCTTCTTGCCTTCGAGGCTTTCCAGCATCGCGGTCTCTTCGCCGCAGATATAGGCGCCGGCGCCGCGGTGGACGAAGAGATCGAAATCGTAGCCCGACTTCGCCGCGTTCTTGCCGAGCAGGCCCGCGTCATAGGCCTGCTGGACCGCCGCCTCGAGCGCCTGGGCCTCGCGGATGAACTCGCCGCGGATGTAGATATAGCCGGCGCGGGCGCGCATCGCGAAGCCGGCGATCAGGGCGCCTTCGATCAATTTGTGCGGATCGTGGCGAATGATCTCGCGGTCCTTGCACGATCCGGGCTCGGATTCGTCGGCGTTGATGACCAGGAAATTGGGCCGGCCGGGGGTCGGCGCCTTGGGCATGAACGACCATTTCATGCCGGTCGGGAAGCCCGCGCCGCCGCGTCCGCGAAGCCCGCTATTCTTGACGATATCGATGATCGCGTCTTCGCCCAACGCCATCAGCGCCTTGGTATCGTCCCAGTCCCCGCGCGCCTGGGCGCCCTTCAGGCCCCAGTCCTGGAAGCCGTAGAGGTTGGTGAAGATGCGGTCCTTGTCGTCAAGCATGACGACCCCCACAGGTCGTCATCCCGGCGAACGCCGGGATCTGGGGGAGACCCGCCGAGACTTCGTGTCCCGAGGTCCCGGCTTTCGCCGGGATGACGGAAAGGTCCCAGGCCCTCATTTCGGACCCGCGATCATCTTGCGGACGACGAAGAACACGCCCGCGGCGACCGCCACCGCGATGGCGATGCCGACCAGCTTGAAGGTGAAGAAGACGAGCTTCACCAGCAGCCACAGGACGATGAGGCCGACGAGGATCGAGATGGCGAGCGAGCCGAGCGCCTTCATGAATTTACCTCCGTCACCCCAGCGAAAGCTGGGGTCCATGCCGACTTCGTGCAGGGCTCGTCCGCCCGATGGATGCCAGCCTTCGCTGGCATGACGAGGGGGCTCATACCTGCCCTCCCCCGCCCCAGCGCGGCCTATAATCGTAATTCTCCGTCACCATCTCCGGCAACGACGTGACGCCCCCTTCGGGATCGCTCGTCCGCCGGTTCACGCCCTGCGGCCCGGGCTTGGGCATCTCGCCTCGTGCCAGCGCCTCGAGCAACGCCGTGGTGGTCTCGAAAGTGAGGTCCTCGTAATTGTCGTCGTTGATCTGGACCATCGGCGCGTTCGCGCAGGCGCCGAGGCACTCCACCTCGGAGAGGGTGAAGAGGCCGTCCGGAGTCGTCTGCCCCTTTTTCATTCCTTTGGCTTTGCAAGCCTCGAAGACGTCGTCCGATCCGCGAAGCATGCACGGCGTCGTCCCGCACACCTGGACATGGAAGCGGCCGACCGGGCGAAGGTTGAACATCGTGTAGAAGGTCGCGACCTCGTAGGCCCGGATATAGGGCATGCCGAGATAGGCGGCGACATATTCGATCACCGGGATAGGCAGCCAGCCCTGGGTGTTCGTGTCAGCTCCGACCTGCCGCTGGGCGAGGTCGAGCAAGGGTATGATCGCGCTCTGCTGCCGCCCCGGCGGATAGCGGCCAACGAGCAGCTTGGCCTGCTTGCCGTTCTCCTTGGTGAAGGCGAAGGCACCCCAGCGGGCGCGGACCTCGGCTATGTCGATCGAGGTGGGCAGGATGTCGGCCATTAGCGGTCGATCTCCCCGAAGACGATGTCGAGCGAGCCCAGGATGGCGGTGACGTCGGCGAGCATGTGGCCCCTCGTCATGAAGTCCATCGCCTGCAGGTGGGAGAAGCCGGTGGGCCGGATCTTGACCCGGTAGGGCTTGTTGGTGCCGTCGGCGACGAGGTAGATCCCGAACTCGCCCTTGGGGCTTTCGGTGGCGACATAGACCTCGCCCTCGGGGACGTGGAAGCCCTCCGTGTAGAGCTTGAAATGGTGGATGAGCGCTTCCATCGACTGCTTCATCTCGGCGCGCTTGGGGGGCACCACCTTTCGGTCGAGGGAGGCGATCGGCCCCTCGGGCATCTGCTCCAGGCACTGCTTCATGATCCGCACCGACTGGCGGACCTCCTCGGCGCGGACCATCATCCGGTCGTAGCAATCGCCCTTCGTCCCTACCGGAACGTCGAACTCGACCCTGTCGTAGGCGTCGTAGGGCTGCGACTTGCGCAGGTCCCACGGAATGCCCGCGGCCCGGATCATCGGCCCGGAAAAGCCCCAGGCGATGGCGTCCTCCTTCGAGACGACGCTGATGTCGACGTTGCGCTGCTTGAATATCCGGTTGTCGACGACCAGGCTCAAACTGTCCTCGAACATCGGCAGAAGCTTGGAATCGCACCAGGCGCCGATTTCCTCGAGCAGCCCGGCCGGCACGTCCTGGTGAACCCCGCCGGGCCGGAAATAATTGGCGTGCATGCGGGCGCCGGAAACCCGCTCGTAGAAGTTCATGATGTCTTCGCGCGGCTCGAACAGCCACAGGTTCGGGGTCATCGCCCCGACGTCCATGATATGGCTGCCGATGTTGAGCAGGTGGTTCGAGATCCGGGTCAGCTCGGCGAAGAAGACCCGCAGGTACTGGGCGCGGAGCGGCACTTCGAGGCCGAGCAGCTTCTCGATGGCGAGGACGTAGCTGTGCTCCATGCACATCGGCGAGACGTAATCGAGCCGGTCCATGTAGGGGATGGACTGTATATAGGTCTTGTATTCGCACAGCTTTTCGGTGCCGCGGTGGAGCAGCCCGACATGCGGATCGACCCGCTCGACGATCTCGCCGTCGAGCTCCAGAATGAGCCTGAGCACGCCGTGCGCGGCCGGGTGCTGGGGCCCGAAATTGATCGTGTAATTGGCGATCTCGGACTCGGTCGCGCCGGAGCGGGCGATCTGCTGCTCGTGCGACTGGGCGGGAGAAGCGATGGTCATGCGATCACCGTCGCCCCAGCGAAGGCTGGGGCCCCAGGGGGTGAAAGGCGCAGGTGTTCTTCACCCGCCGGGGTCCCAGCCTTCGCTGGGACGACGAGGAGCGACGTCACTTCTTGATCTCCCCGGCCTTCAGCGGAGTCGGCGCTCCCGGCGCTTCCGCGGCCTTTTCATCCCCCGGCAATATGTACTGGGCGCCCTCCCAGGGGCTGAGGAAGTCGAACGGGCGGAAGTCCTGGGCGAGCCGGACCGGCTCGTAGACCACCCTCTTCTGCTCCTCGGAATAGCGAAGCTCGACATAGCCCGACAGCGGGAAATCCTTGCGGAACGGAAAGCCTCGGAAGCCGTAATCGGTGAGGATCCGGCGAAGGTCGTCATTGCCGTCGAAGACCACGCCGTAGAGGTCGAAGACCTCGCGCTCGAGCCAGCCGGCCACCGGCCACAGCGACGTCACCGACGGCACCGGCATATCCTCGTCGGTCGAGACCCGGATCCGGATCCGGTGGTTCCGGGTCAGCGAAAGCAAATGATAGACGACCTCGAACCGCTCCGCCCGCTGCGGATAGTCGACTCCGGCGATCTCCATCAGCTGCTGATATTCGAAACCGTCCCTCAGGGTCCGGCAGACGTCGAGGAGGCTCTCCCGGCGCACCGTGAACGAGACTTCGTCGACGGCGTCCTTCGCCTCGATCAGCGCGTCGCCGAGCGCGGCGGTGACCTCGTCTATCAGACCTTCGCGGGACGCGATTCTGGGCGCGGATTTATTCACCTCAGCCCTCCCCGTTCGTGTCGAGCGAAGTCGAGACAACCCGTCGAGCGGAGCCGAGACCTGAGCCTCGGCTGCGCTCGGCAGGGCCCCTCGACTTCGCTCGGGGCGAACGGACGTGTCGCGGTCCCCAGCATCCTATCTCTCGATCGTGCCGACGCGGCGGATCTTCCGCTGCAGCTGCATGACTCCGTAGAGCAGGGCCTCCGCCGTCGGCGGGCAGCCCGGCACGTAGATGTCGACCGGAACGATCCGATCGCAGCCGCGCACCACCGAATAGGAATAATGGTAATAGCCGCCGCCATTGGCGCAGCTGCCCATCGAGATGACGTAGCGCGGCTCCGACATCTGGTCGTAGACCCGCCTCAGCGCCGGAGCCATCTTGTTGCAGAGCGTGCCGGCGACGATCATCACGTCCGACTGGCGCGGGGAAGCGCGCGGCGCCACCCCGAACCGCTCAAGATCGTAGCGCGGCATGTTGGCGTGGATCATCTCGACCGCGCAGCAGGCGAGGCCGAAGGTCATCCACCACATCGAGCCGGTCCGGGCCCATTGGAACAGGTCCTCGGTCGAGGTGACGAGGAAGCCCTTGTCGGCCACCTGGGCACTGAGGTCGGTGAAGAAGGCGGGGTCCGGCTGCTGGAGATCGGAGGGCCGCTCATTCTCGTGCCTGGGGTCGAGGATCACTCCCATTCGAGCGCGCCTTTCTTCCAGGCATAGGCGAAGCCCAGGGTGAGCTCGACGAGGAAGAGCATCATCGCCCCCCAGCCGGCGAGGCCGATATGGCCCAAGGTCACCGCCCAGGGGAAAAGGAACGCGGCCTCGAGGTCGAAGACGATGAACAGGATCGCGACCAGGTAGAAGCGGACGTCGAACTGGGCCCGGCTGTCCTCGAAGGCCGGGAAGCCGCACTCATATTCGGCGAGCTTGTCGGCATAGGGATTGGCCGCGCCGGTGAGCTTCGAGACCATCATCGGAAGGACGACGAAGGACAGCGACAGCGACAAGGCGACGGCGAGGAACAGGAGGATGGGCAGATATTCGGCGGCGGTCGACGCCATCGAGGCTCTCCAGGGGCATGAAGTTGCGCGGCTTCTAGGGCAGCGGCCCCGCCATCGCAACACTCTTGGGACATTGACACGGGGCCGCCGCCGGAACAGGTTGCGGTACCGAAACGAGGGGGGAAAGCATGAAATCCAAATGGCTTGCGATTGCGGCCATCGCGGGCGCCTGGGCTCTCCCGGCGCAGGCCCAGATGGTCAAGGGCCAGGTCCCCGATACGCTGGTCGGCGCCCTCCAGAAAGCGGGCTATGCCGCCAAGCTGGGCACCGACAAGGTCGGCGACCCGATGATCACCAGCGGCGTCAACGGCACCACTTTCCAGATATTCTTCTACAATTGCACCGAGCACAAGAATTGCGCGACCGTCAGCTTGCATTCGGGCTACGATCTCAAGACGAGCCCCGGGCTCGAAAAGATCAATGAGTGGAACCAGGGCAAGCGCTTCGGCCGCGCCTATCTCGACAAGGAGGACGATCCGATCCTGGAGATGGACGTCGATCTCGACGACGGCGGCATGTCCGCGGCCCTGTTCATCGACAATATCGAATTCTGGGCCAGCATCCTCGGCGATTTCGAGAAACTGATCGGCTATCGGACGTAGGGCCTGCCGCCGCGGGGATTGGACGCGGTAAGCACGATGTCGTCCGCACCGACCCGGCGGATTGGGGTGGGTCGCTGGGCGCTGCCGGCGCGAAGGTGCCCGCCGGGAGCGTAGGATTCCCATTGGGCGTCCGCGACGTAGAAGAGATCGCCGCCCTGCATCGTTCCGAGCGTGGGCTCGCCCGCCACCCCCTGCTCCAGCACCCGCACCTCCTCGACGATCCGGCCTTGGCGGTTGAGGTAGATCGAGACGATCCGGGTCGGGCGCGTGCCGTTCTGGATGGCAACGAGCTTTCCGCCGAGGCGGACGAGCCCGTCTATGCCGTCCAGCATGACCGGCTTGCGCGCCACGAGAGGGCGAATGCGGAGCGACCCGAGATCGATCGCCATCAGGCCAAGCTCGTAATCGGCGACGTAGAGCCTGCGGCCGCCCGGCCAGGCGACGAGGCCCTGCGGACTGCGCAATATTCCCGGCGGCACCAAAATCTCCGTCGCCGCGCAGCCGGGCCGGCAGCGAAGGATCGCGCCCGATCTCGGATCGCTGGCATAAACGGTCCCGTCCTCGGCGACGGCGACGTCGCCGGGCTGAAAACCGGGTGTCGGCACGCGCCTCGCTTCGCGAAGCCCGTCGAGGTCGAAGGCGACCAGCCCGGAAAAGGCCGTCTCGGGGCCGGGCACCACTTCGGCGACCGCGCTCGCCGCCCAAAGCCGCCGGCCCTTGGAATCGACCGCCAATCCAAAGATTCCTCCGAGCGGCGCGGAAACCGGAACCGGCCGCCAGGTGCCGCCGTCGCGGACGAGCAGGGTTCGATCGACGACGCTGCCGGCAAAGAGGCGGCCCGTGACCGGGTCGATGGCCACCCCTTCGATCAGCCGATGATCTGCGGGTATCTCGGCGACAAGCCCGCTTCCCTCTACGTTGCGCTCATTGAAGCTGAAATTATGGGCGAAGGCCTCCGCCAGCGGTCCCGCCGGCCGCCAGTCGTGCGGAAGCGCGCTCCGATCCAGCAACGGCGCGAGCCGCGCCTGCGTCGCCGGCGACAGGGTCGCGCCCATCCGGGACAGCTGCATCATGCCCCGGGTGACTCCCCGCCCGTCGCGCTGCTCCAGAGCGCGCAAGAGGTCCTTTTTCACCTGGGTGGCGGTGGCCGGCGGACGCCGCCAAGGGTCGGGATCGAGGCGCGCACCGCGTTCGACGGCACAAGCGCCCAGCAAGATCGCCAGCGCCGGGATCAGGAACCGCATCCGGCCATCCTAGCCCATTCGGCTAGGCGCGCAACGCCCCTGCGACGAGCTTGTGGAGCCGGGAATGGAGCTGGTCGTTGGCGGCCAGCACCTGGCCCTTCTCGAGCGCCGAATCGGCGCCTCGAAAATCGGTGACGAAGCCGCCGGCCTCGCGGACGAGGAGTATTCCGGCCGCCACGTCCCAGAGCTGGAGGTCCTCCTCCCAGAAACCGTCGAAGCGGCCCGCGGCGACCCAGGCGAGGTCGAGCGCGGCCGAGCCGAAGCGGCGTATGCCGGCCACTTCGGGACCGACCGCGTCGAGGATCTTCTGGAAGCGGTCGAGATGGCCGTGGCCCTTCCACGGCACTCCGGTCGCGATCAGCGCGTCGGCGAGGTCGCGACGGGCCGAGACCCGGAGCCGGCGCTCGTTGAGCCAGGCGCCCCTGCCCTTCTCCGCCCAGAAGCTTTCGTCCGTGAGCGGCTGGTAGATCAGCGCCTGGGTGATTTCAGGCCGGCCGCCGGCGCCGCGGGGGTCCTCGACCGCGATCGAGATCGCGAAGTGAGGCAGGCCGTGGAGGAAGTTGGAAGTGCCGTCGAGCGGGTCGACGATGAAGCGCGGCTTGTCGGGGTCGCCCTCGATCGAGCCGCCCTCCTCGAGCGTCAGCCGCCAGTCGGGACGGGCATGGCGAAGCTCCTCGACGATCGTCTGCTCGGAACGCTTGTCCGCCATCGAGACGAAATCGGCCGGGCCCTTGCGGCTGACCTGGAGCTGCTCGACCTCGCCATAGTCGCGCCGAAGCCGCGGCGCCGCCTTGCGCGCGGCGCGCTGCATGACGGTGATCAGGCCGGAATGGGAAACCATATTCTCTCCTTGAACGTCATCCCGGCGCAAGCCGGGACCTCGGGGAGACCCGCCGAGACTTCTCGTCCTGAGGTCCCGGCTTTCGCCGGGATGACGGCCGGACCCGCGCCGCCGCCCTTTTCCCCTGAAGGGAGAGGGGCTTAATCAGCCCTTCTCACATAGGTCTGCTCGTAGACGTCGACGACGATCCGGGTGCCGGCCCCGATATGCGGCGGCACCATCACCCGAACGCCGTTCTCGAGCAGTGCCGGCTTATAGCTGGACGAGGCCGTCTGGCCCTTCACCACAGCGTCGGCGTCGACGATCATCGCCTCGATCGTGTCGGGGAGCTGGACCGAGATCGGCCTTTCCTCCCAAAGCTCCATGACCACGTCCATGCCGTCCTGGAGGAAGGCGGCGGCATCGCCGAGCAGGTCGGTGGGAAGGGTGATCTGCTCGTAATTGTCCTTGTCCATGAAGGTCAGCGCGTCGCCGTCGCGGAACAGGAACTGGAAATCCTTGGTGTCGAGCCGGACCCGCTCCACCGTCTCGGCCGAGCGGAAACGGACGTTGTTCTTGCGGCCGTCGATGAGGTTCTTCATCTCGACCTGCATATAGGCGCCGCCCTTGCCGGGCTGGGTGTGCTGGATCTTGACGGCACGCCAGATGCCGCCCTCATACTCGATGATGTTGCCGGGACGGATGTCCACGCCGCTGATCTTCATGTCTGTCTCTCGGGAGAAAGTGTAAAAAGAGCCGGGCCGGGCCTTAGCGGGCGGAGGGTCGGCGGGCAAGGGAGCCTCCCCCTCCCGTCATTCCGGCGAAAGCCGGAACCCATGAACACGGCCGCATGAACCTTCGCACCGCAGCGTTCATGGATCCCGGCTTTCGCCGGGATGACGGAAGCTTATTTCCCACCCGCCAGCAGCGGGTAAGGGTTGATCGGGGTCCCGTCATACCATTTCTCCCCTTCCGCCATCTTGTTGATGGCGAAGTGGAGGTGGGGCCCGGCCGGATTGGCGTTGCCGGTCGAACCGACCAGGCCGATCGCGTCGCCCTGCCTGATCGCCTGCCCTTCATGAAGTCCGGGCGCGTAGGCCTGGAGATGAGCGTAATAATACATCCACTTGCCGTCCGCCGAGCGGACATAGGCGGTGGTGCCGCCGCCGCCCTTGCTGTCGAACAATTTCTCGAGGGTCCCGGGCGCCGCGGCGACGACCGGAGTTCCATGCGGGGCCATGATGTCGATGGCGTTGTGGACCCGGGCGCCTCCGGCCCGGGACTGGGTGTAGGTGTCCTGGAGATCGTCGGCCTTCACTCCGACGACCGGGATGGCGAGACCGGTCGGGCCGATCACCAGCTCGGAGCGGGGAGTCGGGTCCGGCGGCGGCTTCACGTTCGGCGCCGCGACGCGGCTGCCGGAGGGTCCGACGACTCGAATGCCGCTATAGGCCATGAACCAGAAAGCGCTGGTCAGGGCGCAGGTGACGATCGCCGTGACGAGGACGATTCCGAAGGTTCTAAGCCGATCCATCCCACCTCAACGCAACTTATTTCCCAGCCGTTCCGTTTCGTGGGCCTGATGACGGGAAGAGTCCATATCGGCTGCTCGGGCTGGATCTACCGCCACTGGCGCGAGCTCTTCTATCCCGCGAAGCTCCCCCAGCGCCTCTGGTTCGCGCATTATGCCGACACCTTCCGCACGGTCGAGCTCAACACCAGCTTCTATCACCTGCCCAAGCCAGAGACCTTCACCAAGTGGCGCGACCAGGCGCCGGAAGGCTTTCGCTACGCCGTCAAGGCGCCACGCTTCATCACGCATATGAAGAAGTTGAAGGACTGCGCTGAACCGGTTGAGGAATTTCTCGGCCGGGCGAGGAATCTCGGTCCGACGCTCGGACCCATTCTCTACCAACTGCCGCCGCGCTGGAGCTTCAACCGCGAGCGGATCGAGGACTTCATCGCTCATCTCCCCTCGGACCTCACCCACGTCTTCGAGTTCCGCGAGAAAAGCTGGCTGACGATGGAGGCGCTGGCCCTGCTGGACAGGCACGGCATTTCCTTCTGCGCCCACGACATGGGGGGCCTCGCCACCGAGCGCTGGGCGTCGGGACCGATCGCCTATGTCCGCTTCCACGGCGGAACCGGCAAATATGTCGGTCGCTATTCGGACGAGGCCCTGCTTTCCTGGACCGACTGGATCGTCGCCCAGGCCGGCGCCGGCCGCGACGTCTGGTGCTATTTCAACAACGACATTCACGGCCACGCCATCCACGACGCGCTGACGCTGAGGGCCATGGTCGGGCAGGCGCTGCGCTGAAGGCCGTCAGCGGATGTTGCCGCTGGCGATCTGCCCCTGCTCTATGAGCGACTGCTGGAAGCGAAGCTCGATCGCCGCGATCCGCCCGAGAAGCAGCGGATCGGGCTGGGCCGCCAGGCTTGCCGCGCTGGTCGCGGCTTCGCTCTGCGCGAGATCCGCAAGCTCGTCGCCGAGCGCGAACAGGGCCGCCCTCCCCTCCAGGGCCCTGCGCAGCCGTGCCGCGATCGCGGCCTCTTCCCCCCTGGGCGAGCCGCGGGCCACCGACCGGTCGAACTCGCCGAGTTCGCGGGCCAGATTGGCTTTCCCGTCCCGGCTCGAAGCGCGTAGCCGGCTCGCGGCATCGGTCAGCCGAGCGCGAAGGATCCCGGCCGCGGCCTCGCCCCGACCGCCGAGCTTGACCGCCAGCCAGGCTCTGCCCGCTTCCGCCATCATCGAATAGAGCTGTTCGCCGATTTCCAGCAGCTGGTGGGTGGACTCCGCCGCCGGAAAGCCCGCCTGGCGGGTCCGGTAGAGGGTCGCGTTGCCGTCCATCAGAACGAAAGCCCCGTCCATCACCTTCGGGATGACCTTCCGCACGGTCTGGCGGTCGTCCCGTTCCGCGGCCGCGAGGAAGGTCTCGACATCGTTCAAAAGCGTGGTGCCTTTCGCGCTCTGCGCCCTCACCTCGGCGATCTTCTGGGCAGGCGTAATCCCGCCGATCAGGACATTCGGCGTTTCGATCCGGGCAAGCATCGCGTCGGAGCGGGCGACGGCCTCCCGGGCCTCGGCCAGAAGCGCCCGAAGCTTGGGCGCGTTGGCCTTGATCGCCGATGGAGTGGCCAGGGACTGAAGCAGAGGCCCGATCTCGGCGAGCTTCTTCATGCCCTCGATCTGCACGTTCAGCGCGTCGCCGAGCCGGCCGACGAAAACCAGCACCGCATCGCGCTCGGTCGGGGTGTGGACGGTCGTGGCGGGCTGGGACCCGGCCGGGACCGATGCCAGGATCAACGCCGCGGCAATCGCCGCTCCGACAGGTCTGCGCATCTTCATCCCGATCGATTGCCGCGGTTCGTCGGAAGCTTAGCCGTCGGATCGCGAGAATGGCAAGGCGGCGAACCGGCGCCGGGATTTGGGGCAGGCACGAATGTTCTTGACTTGTTCTCACCAATCGACTAGGTAGGAACCCTGCCCGAGTCGTCTTGATCAAACGGCGGAGGCGGGAATCCGGCCTGAGGGGTTCGCTCCAAGGGGCCGGCGGCCGGCGCGAAGTCATCCGGGAACGTTTGAGCTCGCGTCTACCGGAAGAGTCGTGATTGAAATGTCGTAACTGGAGATTGTCCCTCCGCATGGGATTGGACCGGCAAGCCGGTCCGGGCCCTCAGCGGCGGCGCCGCGTCCGCAAGGGAGCGGGGCCGAGCCACCTAGCCTCGCAGAGCGGAGCTATTGGGACCCGGCGGCTCTTCCATTAAAGTCTGGACGCTTTCGAGTAACGACGAAAGCAAAGCAAAAGTCGTCCAGCCCCGGGTGCCCGTGGCAAGGACGCGCCGGCCGTATTTTCCCACCGTGCTCCATCGGAAGCACAAACGCGCCCGCGCGCGCCCGCGAAGCGGAAAGCCCTTCCCTTCCTACGTCGCGCCTTTTGTGTCGTCTCTCAAAAATCAGGGTGCCGAGCCGGTCGGCGCTCAAGCGGGAGCGCCCGGCCGAGTGCAAGGCCGCGCATCCGGCGTTCGTATTGCAACGAAGTGCCTGACAATCTTTTGAGAGACGGCGCGACGGCGCGACGTAGAAAAGGGGTTGGGCCGCTTCGCGCAAGGCGCCGATCAGCGAGCGAGAACCTTGGCGAACGCGGCCACCGCGGCCCCGGGGCCCTCGGGATGGTTCCACACCGCGCTGCACACGGCCAGGAAGTCCGCCCCGGCCTCGACCAACACTCCGCCATTGTCCGGCGTTATCCCGCCGATCGCGACGCAGGGCATCTCGAACAGGCGCGACCACCAGGAAAGGATGGAGGGGTCGGGCCGATGGGCCGTGTCCTTGGTCGTCGTCGGGAAGAAGGCGCCGAAGGCGACATAGTCCACCCCCGCTTCCCCAGCCTCCATCGCGAGGTGGCGGCTGTCGTGGCAGGTGACCCCGATCTGGGCGTTCGGCCCGAGCAGCGCCCTCGCCTCGCGCGGGTCGCCGTCTCCTTGCCCGAGATGGACCCCGTCGGCGCCGAGCCGCCTGGCCAGCCCCATGTCGTCGTTGACGATGAACGCGACCTCCCGAGCTTCGCAGAGGCGCTGTAGAGGCTCGGCCAGCCGGGCCGCCTCATGCTGGTCGACGCCCTTCACCCGAAACTGGAAGGCCGCCACCGGGCCTCCGGCCAGCGCCGCCTCCAGCCGCTGCGGGAAATCGCCGCCGACGTCGAGCGGCGAGATCAGATAAAGCTGGCACGGCGGTCGGACCGTCGGCTCGAACAATAAGGCGAAATCGGAATCGAGCGGGTCTTCCATCGCCTAGGCGTTGGCATCCAGGCGCTCGCCGCTCAAGCAACAAAATCGCGCAGGCCTGCGTCCCGTCCCCCAGCGCTCGTCGATCTCGGCGAAGCCGGCCGCTTCCATCAGCGCCTTGATCTCGGCCGCTTCGAACAGCCGGAAGCCGAAGCGGTGGCCGGGCCATTTGCGAAGCTCGGCCGCCGGCTCGAAGACGAGGGCGAGGCGGCCGCCCGGCTTCATCACCCGGCCAAGCTCGACCAGGGCGGCGGCCGGATCCGGCCAGAAATAGAGGCTGTTGACGCTGACCGCTCTCGTCACCGTCGCCGGCGGCAGCGGCAGGCTCTCGGCCGAGGCCTGGAGCAGGTGAAGCCGCCCGCGCCGGACGTCGCGGGCGAAGCGGTGGCGGGCGCGGGCGATGAGGGTGTCGGACAAATCGGCGCCGAACACCTCGCCGCGGGTGCCGAGCAGGAGCGACCGCAACAGCCCGCCGCCGCCGAAGCCCACTTCCAGTACCCAATCCTCGCGTTGCAGGTGAAGGCAGGACAGTGCGAGCGCGTTCATCTCCCGGCTGATCCGGTCGAGCCAGGGCGCGATGATGAACCGCCCGACGGGTCCCGACGGCCGCGCGAACTGGCGGGCGAGGAAGCGGTGGAGGCTTATGCCGGCAGCTTCTCGGTGGAGGCGCGATGGATTTCGTCGATGGCCCCGCCCAGCGAACGGTCGAACTCGTCGTCGCTCATGCCATGGCGAAGGTCCTCGAGCAGCGCCCGGCTGAAGCTCGCGATCATTCCGCGGTTCTTCGCGAGCTCGGCGCAGGCCTCCGAGCGGCCGAAGCCGCCGGAGAGCGCCACCACCCGAAGCACCCGGGGATGGTCGACGAGCGGGTCGTAGAGCCCAGCGGTCGCCGGAAGGCTGAGCTTGAGCATCACCTTGTCGTCGCCGGGAAGCCTGTCGAGCGCGCCCAGCAATTCCTCGAGAAGGATCCGGTCGGCCTCGGCGCGCTCGGGGCTCTTGATGTTGATTTCGGGCTCGAGGATCGGGACCAGTCCGGCGGCGAGCACCTGCCCGGCGACTTCGAACTGCTGGGCAACGATCGCGGCGATGCCCTCACGATCGGCGAGGTTGATGACCGAGCGCTCCTTCGTTCCGAACACGCCTAGGCCTTTGGCCCGTGCGAGAAGGGCGTCGAGACCGGGCATGGGCTTCATCAGCTGGACGCCCTGCGCCTCGGCTTCGAGCCCCTTGTCGATCTTGATGAACGGCACGACGCCGCGCGCCCTCAGCACGTCCGGAACCGGCCGACCGTCGATCTCGCCGTCCATCGTCCGCTCGAACAGGATGGCGCCGATGACTTTGTCGCCGCTGAAGGCGGGCGAGCCGATGATCCGCGACCGCATCTGGTGGATGAGCCCGAACATCTCCTCCTCCGAGCCCCAAGCGCCTTCCTCGACGCCATAGCCCTTGAGCGCCTTGGGCGTCGATCCGCCGCTCTGGTCGAGCGCGGCGATGAAGCCCTCGCCCTTCGCCATCTGCGTCGTCATCTTCGCTTGGTCCATCTGCGTGTCGTCCCTTTTGATTCGTGAAGTTGGGGGGTTCCGTATCCCAGCAGGGGCCGCCGTTCAAACTACCCCGTCATTGCGAGGAGCGAAGCGACGAAGCAATCCAGTCCCGGCTTCCGAGCCGCTGGATTGCTTCGCTTCGCTCGCAATGACGGTGGCGTGTTAGGCCTTCAGCGCTTCCACCCCCGGAAGCGCCTTCCCTTCCATCCATTCCAGGAAGGCCCCGCCGGCCGTGGAGACGAAGGTGAAGTCGCCCGCCACCCCGGCATGGTTGAGCGCGGCGACGGTGTCGCCTCCGCCGGCGACCGAGACGAGCTGCCCCGCCTGGGTCAGGGCCGCGGCGGTCCGGGCGAGCTGGACCGTGGCGCGGTCGAAAGGCGGGGTCTCGAAGGCGCCGAGCGGGCCGTTCCAGACCAAAGTGCGGCAGGTCTTGAGCGCGTCGGCGAGCGCCTCGACCGCGGCCGGGCCGATGTCGAGGATCATCTCGTCGGCGGCGACCTCGTGGACGTTGCAGGTGCGAAGGCTCGGCGGATTGGCGGCGAACTCCTTCGCCACGACGACGTCGTAGGGGAGATGGACGATGCAGCTCGCGCGTTCCGCCGCCTCCAGGATTTCGAGCGCGGTCGAAGCGAGCTCATGCTCGCACAGCGACTTGCCGACGTCGATCCCGCGGGCGGCGAGGAAGGTGTTGGCCATGCCGCCGCCGATGACGAGATGATCGACCCTTGCGACGAGGTGGCGGAGCACTTCAAGCTTGGACGAGACCTTGGCGCCGCCGACCACCGCCGCGACCGGCCGCTCCGGTTTCCCAAGCGCCTTCTGAAGCGCCTTCAGCTCCGCTTCCATGGCCCGGCCGGCATAAGCGGGCAGAAGGTGCGCAAGCCCCTCCGTCGAGGCATGAGCGCGATGGGCGGCGGAAAAGGCGTCGTTGACGTAGAAATCGCCCAGCGTCGCCATGGCTTTCGCGAGGACCGGATCGTTCTTCTCCTCGCCGGCGTGGAAACGGGTATTTTCGAGGAGGGCGACGTCGCCCGGCTGCAAATCGGCGACGTTCGCGGCGGCGGTCTCGCCCTGGCAGTCGCCGACGAAGCGGACCGGCCGCCCGAGCACCTCGCTATAAGCGCGGGTGACCAGCGACAGCGACATGTCCGGCCTGCGTTCGCCCTTGGGCCGTCCGAAATGGGCGAGCAGCAGAACGATCGCCCCCTTGTCGGCAAGCTCGGTCACCGTCGGCAAGGTGGCCCTCAGTCGGGTATCATCCGTCACTTCGAGATCGGCCATCGGCACGTTGAGATCGACCCGGACGAGCGCCCGCTTGCCGCGGACGTCGCCGAGATCGTCGAGGGTCCTGAATGACGTCATGACGCCGTCGTCATCCCGGCGAAAGCCGGGATCCCGGGGCGGAAAGGCTCGGCGGGTCTCCCCGAGATACCGGCTTTCGCCGGTATGACGAAGGTCACAACCGTGCCATCGCGCCGGCCGTGTCGACCATTCGGTTCGAGAAGCCCCATTCATTGTCGTACCAGGAAAGGACCCTGACGAGCTTGCCCTCGAGCACCGCCGTCTCGAGGCTGTCGACCGTCGAGCTCGCCGGACAATGATTGTAGTCGATCGAGACCAGGGGCTCCGTGCTGTAATCGAGGATCCCGGCCAGGGGTCCGCTCTCGGCGGCCGCGCGGAGCGCCCCGTTGACCTCCTCGAGGCTGGTGTCGCGCTTCGGCGTGAAGGTGAGGTCGACCAGGCTGACATTCGGGGTCGGCACCCGGATCGCGGAACCGTCGAGCTTGCCCTTGAGCTCGGGAAGCACCTCGCCGACGGCCCGGGCGGCGCCGGTGGTGGTCGGGATCATCGACATCGCGGCGGCGCGGGCGCGGCGCTTGTCGCTATGGATCTGGTCGAGGATCTTCTGGTCGTTGGTATAAGCGTGGACGGTCGTCATCAGGCCGCGCTCGATGCCGATCGTGTCGTTCATCACCTTGGCGACCGGGGCGAGGCAGTTGGTGGTGCACGACGCGTTGGAAACGATCGTATGGCCGGCTTCCAGCTTCTCGTGATTGACTCCGTAGACGACGGTGAGGTCGACGCCCTTGGCTGGGGCCGAGATCAGGACTTTCCGAGCGCCGGCAGTGAGATGGGCGCCCGCTTTCTCCCGGTCCGTGAAGAAGCCGGTGCATTCCAGCACCAGGTCGATGCCGTTGTCGCCATGAGGGAGCTTGCCGGGCTCGCGCTCGGCGGTGACCTTGATCCGGCGGCCGTCGATGATGAGGTCGTTGCCGTCGGCGCGGACCTCGCCCTGCCAGGCGCCGTGGACCGAATCGCGCTTGAACAGCAGGGCGTTGGATTCGGCATCGGCGAGGTCGTTGATCGAGACCAGCTCGAGCCCGCTATCGGCCTTCTGGAGCAGGGCCCGGGCCACCAGTCGGCCGATCCGGCCGAATCCGTTGATCGCAACTCTCGTCGCCATGTCATTGATCTCCTTGGGAGTTGAGCGCCGCGACGATCCGCGGCACGATCGCTTCGGCGGTGAAGCCGAAGCGCTGGAACAGGTCTTCGGCCGGCGCCGAGGCGCCGAACCGATCGAGGCCGATGGCGAGTCCGCCCGGCCCCACATAGCGCTCCCAGCCGAGCGTGGTTCCGGCCTCGATCGAGACCTTGAGCAGGCTTTCGGGCAGGAGGTCGCGCCGATAATCTTCGTCCTGGGCGTCGAACAGCGACCAGCAGGGCATCGACACCACGTCGGCGCCGATCCCCTGCCCTTCGAGCGCCTCGGCGGTCTTCACGGCCAGCTCGACCTCGGAGCCGGTCGCGATCAGCACCACCCGGCGGGCGGCGCCGGCGGCGCGGAGCCGGTAGGCGCCCCGCGCGCAGAGGTTTTCCCCGGCCCGCTCGAGCCTCAGCTGCGGCAGGTTTTGGCGCGTGAGAGCGAGTAGCGAGGGTCCGTCGCCGCGCTCCAGCGCGAGAGCCCAGCATTCGGCGGTTTCGACCGCGTCGGCAGGGCGATGGACGGCGAGGTTCGGGATCAGCCTGAGGCTGGTGAGATGCTCGACCGGCTGGTGGGTCGGGCCGTCCTCACCAAGGCCGATCGAATCGTGGGTCATGACGTAGACGACCCGGACGCCCTGCAGGGCCGAGAGCCGGATTGCGGGCCGGCAATAGTCCGAGAAGACGAGGAATGTGCCGCCATAGGGGATCACGCCGCCGTGAAGCGCCATCCCGTTCATCGCCGCGGCCATTCCGAACTCGCGAATCCCGTAATAGATGTATTGCCCGGAATAATCCTCTTTGGTCAGAGGCTTCTGGTTCTTTGTTTTGGTGTTGTTTGAACCCGTCAGGTCGGCCGAGCCGCCGATCGTCTCCGCCACGGCCGGGTTGATAGCTTCAAGCGCGAGCTCGGAGGCCTTGCGGGTGGCGATCTTCTGGGGCGCTGCGGCGAGGCTGTCGAGCCAGGCGCCAAGACCAGTGTCGGAGGGCAAGCGCCCTTCCATCCGCCGGACGAATTCGTCGCGGTCCGGGCTTGCGGCGAGCCGGGCTCGATAGGCTTCATGGTCGTTCCGGGAACGTCCGCCCGCCGTCCGCCAGGCCGACAGGATCGGCTCGGGAATGTCGAACGGCTCGCTGTCCCAGACCAGCTGCTTGCGCGCTGCGGCGACCTCGTCGGGGCCGAGCGCGGCGCCGTGGGTGGCGGCGGTCCCCTGCTTGTTGGGGGCGCCCCAGCCGATGATCGTCCGGCAGGCGATGAGCGACGGCCTGGCGTCGGCCAGCGCCTCGTCGATCGCCCGGCGGATGTCGGCGAAGTCGTGGCCGTCGCAGGCGACAACGTGCCAGCCGCTCGCCCGATAGCGGCCGAGCGTGTCCTCGCAGCGCGAAAGGTCGGTGCCGCCGTCGATGGTGATCCTATTGTCGTCCCAGAAGACGTTGAGCCGGCCAAGGCCGAGATGCCCGGCCAGCCCCACCGCCTCGTGGTTGACGCCTTCCATCAGGCAGCCGTCGCCGGCCACCACCCAGGTCCGGTGGTCGACGAGATCGTCGCCGAAGACCGCGTTGAGGTGCCGCTCGGCGACCGCCATCCCCACCGCCATGGCGAGCCCCTGCCCGAGCGGCCCGGTGGTCGCCTCGACCCCGGCCAGCATGAAATTCTCGGGATGGCCGGCGCAGGGGCTGCCGAGCTTCCGGAAGCGGGCGATCTCCTCGATCGTCGGGTTGGCATAGCCGGTCAAATAGAGGAGCGAATAGATCAGCATCGAGCCGTGGCCGGCCGAGAGGACGAAGCGGTCGCGGTCGGGCCAGTGCGGGTCTTTGGGATTGTGTTTGAGAAACTCGGTCCAGAGGACGTAGGCCATCGACGCCGCGCCCATCGGTAACCCCGGATGCCCGGAGTTCGCCTGTTGGACGGCGTCGACCGACAACATGCGGATGGTGTTGATGGCGAGGGTTTCGAGTCGCTGATCGCGGGTTGTGGCAACGGCCACGGGGTCTCCTCCTGGATAAGCCTGCGAGGTGGCGGTCGGGGTCACCCGAGACGCGGCGGAAACGGACACACCGCCGGTTCGGTGACCTCATCGGCGCCCGAAACACACAGCGCAGATTGGATACTACGCACGCGCGAACGCGCCACGCGGAAGTATCCCACGCCGGTGCGGTAGAGAGCCGAGTTGTCGGTTAGCGGTAGCCCTGACGCTGGCGACGAACCGCTTGGGGGACCCGAGAGTGGACTGCCGCCGTCGCGGTCGCGGGGAGCGGACGGGAGCGGGTTGGGCGGGCCCCGGGTGCCATGCTGGCGCAGCCGGCCGCAGGGTGACGCGCCCGCGGACACGACCGTACCCGCGCGTGCCCGTCCAGCTGGACGCGAACGAGCCGACCTGGAGGAGCAGACCGAGCGCGATCGGCAACCAGAACTCGAGGAGCCGCCAGAGCAGCACCGCCCCGATCGCCGCCTCGGCCGGCACGCCCCCGTGCGTCAACGCCATCGCTGCTGCTGCCTCCACGGCTCCGGCACCCTGGAAGATCGGGATGGCAAGGTAGGCGATCATCCCCGCGCAGTAGGCGGTGGCGACGACCCCGACCGAGGCCGGAGTGTTCAGCGCGTGGAGACCAGCGTACAGCAGTCCGAACGCCCCCAACCGGGTCGCGATCGCGAAGACCAGCGGCAGGGCCAGATCGGTTGGGGCGAGGCGATGGCGACGTGCCCGAACGACAAATGATTCCGTTCGTTCTCGTGCCCAGCGAGGTAGCCGTGCCGTCCAACACGGACGGTCAACCTCGCTGCCATTACCCGTCCGTCGCACGACGAATCGGCTGGGGATCACCACCGCCAGAGCCAACACGACGAAGATCGGCAGGGCGTACGCCGATCCCGTCGCGCCAAGTGCGACGACGAGCATGAGGAGAAAAGCTGCCTGTGCGACGATGGAGCGGAGGGCGATCGCCAGAAGGCCATCGTCTGTGCCGACCCGTCGCCGTTTGACGTATCGGAGGAAGACGTAGACGGAGGTCGGGCCGCTGAGCGGCGAGATCGCGCCGATAGCGGTCCGTTGCAGGTGCGCGGCCAGGAGTGTCGGGCACGACAGACTGTGCCCCAATCTCCGTAAGACGGAGCGATAAGTCAATGCGATCGCGATCAGGATCAGCGCCTCGACGGCGAGGCCGCCGGCCAGCCACATCGGATTGGCTTCGCGAATCGCGGACGCGATTTGCTGCAGCTCGTCCTGGCGGCGAAGTACGACCGCGATGGTGAGTAACGGAAGCGCCACGACCCAGAGGGCGAGTCCGTATCGTCGGAGAAATGTGCAGGAGCGCCGAAACGTGTTTGGCGTAGTGGAGGGAACTTCGCGTTTTTCGGTCATGGATCGCCCGTCGTTATTCAATGGACAGTGCGGGAGGCCCACTGAAGGACCCATGACCGGATAAATGCAGAAGGCGTACCAACCCGACCGCGCAGTTCCGCCCTGTTGGTCGATGTCTGCCCCTTCGCGGTATTGCGGGCGGCCCGGGGCAATGCCTTTGGGATCGGTGGACGATCTATCGCGGCTCGGTCGCGCGGTAGATCGTGGCTGGTCCGATGAGTGCCTGGACCTGGTAGTGACGGTCGACCGCGACCCAGAAGGCGCGGCCATCGTCCGGGAAGGGTGCCGGCATGCCGGTTCGGACAACGTATTCAGGTCGTTCGGGCGAGCCGAGCATGGCGACCAGCTCGGCCTCGGCGTCTGGGAAGGCGAGCAGTTCCTGGTTGAAGAAGTAGCGGTAGGTGGAGGGGCGATCCGCCAGGTAGTAGATCGCGGCCGTGTTGAAGGCAACGTAGATCGGCGTCTCCGGCGGGGTCTCCTCGCGCAGATAGCGGGCGACGGCCTCCTCGTAGGGGTAACCGACGTTGTGGAACAGCGCGAGGCTCCGGTCGTTCGGGTCGTCGATCGCGACGACGCGGTACGGGACGCAGAGGAGAAGTGCCGCGACGGCACCGAAGGCGAAGCGCCGGTACGGCGCGATCGCCGGGGCGGCGTCGCGGACGAAGATGGCCAGGCCGATCGCGAGCGGCCCGGCGATCTGGATCAGATAGTGGGCCCACCAGTCGCCGCCCATCGCGATCCCGACGACACAGCCGAAGAGCCAGAGTCGGAGCAGCGTCCCGCCCGGATCGCGCCCGCCCGTCTGGATGCGCCGCAGCACGCTGGCCGGTTCCAGACTCGAGCGGACGAAACTCCAGAAGCCGCCGGGCAGCGCGGCGATCAGCCGTCCGTGGATTGACCGTTGTCGACCCCAGAGCGGCACCAGCGTGGCCGCCAGTAGCCACCAGGAGTGGAGGAGCATCCGACCCAAGGAAACGGCGTGATCGAGCGGGCCGACCGTGAGGCTACTCTGATGCTGGAGCCGGTAGGTGATCGAGGCGAAGAGGAAGTCATCCCAGCCGATCAGCCAGCCGTGGACGAACGCCGGCGCCAGGGCGGCGCCGAACCCGGCCGTGACGACCGCACTCCGCCGGAGGGCGGTGCGGACGCCGGCCGCACCCTCAAACCAGAGGAAGCCGACCGCGATCGGCACGACGACGACCCCGGACGGTTTCAGCAGCGTCGCCATCCCGGCGAGGCCGCCGATGGCGAGCAGGTTTGCCGCCGGCCACCGGTCTGCCTGCAATCGGAGTAACAACCAGAGGGCGACGGCGGAGGGGAGCGCCAGGAAGACCTCGGCGTTCGCGGTGAAGCCCTCGATCGTCGGCGCCGCGGCGACGACGGCGAAGATCCCGGCTGCCATGGCTGCCGTGCCGCGTCCCGCCCACTCCCGGGTGTAGCGCCAGACGAAGACCAGGGTGAAGACGCTGGCGAGCCAGGCGCCCAACCGAAGATCGGCGACGGACGGTCCGAGCGTCTGCTGGATCACGCCATACGCGGCGAAGATCCCCTGCGGCCGGCTGACCCAGAGGTCGTCGTAGAGGTGCCCCCGCCCGTCGAGCCAGCGCTGCGCGACGTAGGCGTAGCCGCCCTCGTCGGAGATCATCGGCAACCGAAGGAAGGGGAGTCGCAGGAGGAGGCTCAGCCCCACCGCGATCAGGAGCCAGCGCCGGCCCCGCCCGGAAACGGCTCGTGCCATCGGTTCCACCTCCGTGCGCCGCGTCTGTTCGGACGACGTGTGTTCCCTACGGCAGGAGTACGCCACGCGTCGCGGTTTGGATGGGTTTGCCGAATTTCGTCGGGCGAACCGGCGCGACAGTCAAGCGATGCGGCCCTGTGTCTCGAAATCCGCCTGGCTCGTCATCGTGTCGGTGGAGGGGGCAATTGCGGCTGTGTCGGGCCGGAAGATCAGGAACCGGACGGCGACCATCCCGAGGAGCAACAGAGCCCAGGCGACGGTGAGGTCCGGTCGCAACACGTTCGGGATCTGCCAACTGGTCCAGCCCCGCTTGACCATCTGCTCCAGCCAGGCGTCGTTGGCGATGTTTGCCACACCGTAGGCGACCATCAGCGAAAGGTACCAGGCGAGGGTGCGGCGCAGCCATCCCTGGCGGACGCGTCCGAGTTCCCGACCGAGGATCAGCGCCGCGATGGCGAGGAAGGTGCCGTCGAGCCCGTGGTGATGCCCGAGATGCACCGCCTTCAGCGATTCTCCGGTCGGTACCTGCTTCGACATGAAGACGTGGCCGAGCGGCGGGATGTCTCCGACGTAGACGCCGAGATCGGCCAGAATCCAGGGCAAGGAGACCAGCAACAGCAGCCCGATCGCGATCAGCCGTATCTTGTCCCGCCGTCCCCACGCCACCGGCTCGCCGATGCCGTGCGAGCGGAGGGCGAAGAGCGTCAGTCCAAGGATCACGAGCACTCCGGTCGCCGGTACGGCGTTGATCGGTCTTGCGTCGAGGTCGTCCTGATCGACGACACCCGGCAGCGCCGTCACCAGGCACAACAGCAACGCGATCGCGCTGAGAGCAAGAATGACCGGTTTTCGCACTGATGCGTCGTGGGAGGGCTGACCGAGGAGCCGGGCAACGACGAACCCAAGAATCGCCAGCGCCCCGAACGAGAGCGAGAAGTTCGAGAAGGTCAGCGCCCGGCTGGCGCCGCCGGCGATCCCTTCGTGGCTGACGTGATACATCTCGTCCGGCGACACCAATGCGTAGGATCCAAAGATCGCGGCCGTCAACAGTGCGTAGATCGCCCAGACGGTCAGCACCCCACGCAGACTCGGACCCCGTCCGCCCATGTCGTCCTCCGCGCTTGTTGAATGATGT
>JAXDPE010000005.1:0-48481 GCA_034668565.1 Sphingomonadales bacterium
GACAAGTCCGAGCTCTACATGAGCGTCGACGCGATCGTGAAGGGCCTCGTCCCGGTCGATTACGAGCTGGACGAGAAGCAGCGCTCGGTCGTCCTCACCGAGGACGGAACCGAGAAGATGGAGCGTCTGCTCGAGGACGCCGGGCTCCTCCACGGCTCCAACCTCTACGATTTCGAGAACACCCTGGTCGTCCACCATCTCAACCAGTCGCTTCGCGCCAACGTCATGTTCAAGCGCGACATCGATTACATCGTGAAGGACGGAAAGGTCGTCATCATCGACGAGTTCACCGGCCGAATGATGGAGGGCCGGCGCTGGTCTGACGGCCTGCACCAGGCCGTCGAGGCGAAGGAAGGGGTGGACATCGAGCCCGAGAACCAGACTATGGCCTCGATCACCTTCCAGAATTATTTCCGTCTCTATCCCAAGATCGGCGGAATGACCGGAACGGCGGCCACCGAGGCCGCGGAATTCTGGGACATCTACAAGCTGAACGTCGTCACCATCCCAACCAACCTGGCGGTCAAGCGGGTCGACGAGGACGACGAATTCTACAAGAACCAGAACGACAAGTTCGCCGCCATCGCCAAGTCGATCAAGGAGAAACAGCTGACCGGCCAGCCGGTTCTGGTCGGAACCGTCTCGATCGAGAAATCGGAGCTGCTCGGCGAATTCCTGAAGAATGAAGGGGTCAAGCACGAGGTTCTGAACGCCCGCTTCCACGAGCAGGAGGCCCATCTCGTCGCCCAGGCGGGGCGTACCGGGGTCGTCACCATCGCCACCAACATGGCGGGCCGCGGCACCGACATCCAGCTCGGCGGCAATGTCGAGTTCCGGGTCGGAGACGAGCTCGGCGAGATGGAGGACGGGCCGGAAAAGGACAAGGCGATGGAGCGCATAAAGCAGGAGGTCGAGGAGGAGAAGCAGCGCGTCATCGCGGCCGGCGGCCTGTTCGTGCTCGGCACCGAGCGCCACGAGAGCCGCCGGATCGACAACCAGCTGCGCGGCCGCTCGGGCCGCCAGGGCGATCCCGGCCTGTCGCGCTTCTACCTGAGCCTCGACGACGATCTGCTCCGCATCTTCGGTCCGCAGACCATGTTCGCGCGCCTGATGAACAAGAATCTGGAGGACGGCGAAGCGATCGTCAGCCCCTGGATCTCGAAGGCGATCGAAACCGCCCAGAAAAAGGTCGAGGCGCGCAATTACG
The DNA here is from genome assembly GCA_034668565.1 of Sphingomonadales bacterium. Taxonomy (GTDB): domain Bacteria; phylum Pseudomonadota; class Alphaproteobacteria; order Sphingomonadales; family Sphingomonadaceae; genus Allosphingosinicella. The sequence goes on from JAXDPE010000005.1 coordinate 1,208, forward strand.
ACATCCGCAAGCAGGTCGTCGAATATGACGACGTCATGAACGACCAGCGCAAGGTGATCTACGAGCAGCGCTCCGACATCATGGACGCGGCCACGGTCGGGGACGTCGTCACCGACATGCGCGCCGAGACCGTCAACGCCATCGTCGGCGAATCCTGCCCGCCCAACACCTATCCCGAGCAGTGGGATATTCCCTTGCTCAAGGAGCGGGTCGAGGAGGTGTTCGACCTTCGGCCGCCGATCGACGCATGGCTCCAGGAGGAAGCGGTCGATCCCGAGATGCTCCTCGAGCGGATCCAGAAGCTGGCCGACGAGCAGGTCGAGGAGAAGGCGAGGGCGCTTCCGGAGGAGACCTATATCCAGATCGAGAAGAGCATCCTGCTCCAATCGCTCGATCACCACTGGAAGGAGCATCTGGCGATGCTCGACGCCCTGCGCCAGGTGATCCACCTGCGCGCTTATGCGCAGCGCAAGCCGATCGACGAATATAAGCACGAGGCGTTCCAGCTGTTCGAGCGGATGCTCGCCTCGATCCGCGAGGACGTGACCCGCACCTTCGGCCGGGCAGTCTTCACGATGGACCAGCCTCAGGAGATGGCGGAGCTTCCCGGCCTGCCGGACTTCATCACCCACCATATCGATCCGTTCACGGGCGACGACGACACCGCTGACATCGACGCCGGTACCGGTGCGATCCTCTCGAAGCTGCCGCCACTCCAGTCCGCGCGGCCGGAAATGCCGTCGGGCACGTTCGAAGTCGCCGAAGCCGACATGCCGCAGGTCAGCCGCAACGCGCCCTGCCCGTGCGGCTCGGGCCAGAAGTTCAAGCACTGCCACGGCCAACTGGCTTAAGAAAAGGCCGGCGGGGAGGGGACACCCGCCGGCCGTTCGTCGTCCCGGCGAAAGCCGGGATCTCAGCGAGACGTGCGCCGGCGCCCGTCCGACCCGAGGTCCCGGCTTTCGCCGGGATGACGGGACGCGCCGGCCCGTCCGTCACGCCATCTTGAAGCCTTCCTTGTTCATCGCGCTGGTCAGCTTCGCGTTCTGCGCCTCGCTCATGATCTGCTTGAACGCGGGGAAGACCTCGTCTTCCTCCATCCGGATATGCTCTTCGAGCATGGCGCGGAAATCGCGGACCCGGGCGAGCCAGTCGGGGCTGTCCTTGCGCAGATTCTCGAGCTCGTAGAGATAGGTCTTCACATAGCCGTGCTCGGCGTTGAGCGCGTCCGCGTCATGGGCCGAATTGGCCTGCCTGAGCGCCGGATAGATGATCGCCTCCTCCTCGTGCGCATGCTTGGTCAGGGCATATTTCAGCTTCATCAGAAGCGTCGTGCGGAGCGTCGTCTGGCTGTCGTTGGTCGCTTCGATCTGGTCGAAGACGGCCAGCGTCGCCTTATGCTCGGCCTTCAAGGCCTCGAACCAGTCGCCGGCGGCGGCCGCGGGCATCTGCATCAGGAACTTGCGGCCGAAATTGGCGGCGATGCCGACCGCCGCGCCCGCAATCGCGGCGCCCGCCAGGATTCCCGCATTGCCGCCGCCGAACGAAAAGGCGCTGCGCTCGCTCGTGAACTTGCCCTCGCCGTCGCGCCTGGTGGCGCCGCCGCCGTTGTTGCCGCCCGAACGCGACCCGTTGCCCTGCTTCGATTCCGTCTTGGTCGCCATGATGGCCTCCTATGTGAAACTCGGCGCCTGAACCCCCGGCGCACCGCTCCGGTTCCGACCCTCTATTGATCCAAATCAGTATTTGATTCAGGTCGTTACTGCCCCGTTTTCAGATATTGCGGCGAGGCGTTGCGCCCTCGGGTCAACTCGCTTGGCCTAAGGCTCGCGGCGTGCGTTCGCCCTACGAACCTAAAGCAGGAGTTCCCCAATGAAAGCGCTGGTCTGGCACGGCAAGCAGGACATTCGCTGCGACAACGTCCCCGATCCCGAGATCGAGGATTCTCGCGATGCCATAATCAAGGTGACCAGCTGCGCGATCTGCGGCTCGGACCTTCACCTTTTTCACAATTACATCCCCGCCATGAAGCCTGGGGACATCGTCGGCCATGAGATGATGGGCGAGGTCGTCGAAACCGGCAGCGGCGTGACCAACCTGAAAAAAGGCGAGCGGGTCGTCATCCCCTTCACCATCAATTGCGACGATTGCGACCAGTGCCGCCGCGGCAATTACTCGCTGTGCGAGCGCTCCAACCGCAACGGCGAGCTCGCCGACAAGGTGTTCGGCCATCGCACCGCGGGCTTGTTCGGCTACACCCACCTCACCGGCGGCTATTCCGGCGGGCAGGCGGAATATCTGCGGGTGCCGTTCGCCGACGCGACCCATATCAAGGTCCCGGACAGCATGACCGACGAGCAGGCCCTGTTCCTCGGCGATATCTTCCCGACCGGATGGCAGGCCGCCGTCCAGGCCGATATCCAGCGGACGGACGTGGTGGCGATCTGGGGCGCGGGCCCGGTCGGCCAGATGGCGATCCGAAGCGCGATCCTGCTCGGCGCCGAGAAGGTCGTCTGCATCGACCGCCTGCCCGAGCGGCTCAGCATGGCCGCCGCCGCCGGCGCCGAGACGATCAACTTCGAGGATGAGAGCGTGATCGAGCGCCTCAACGACCTCACCGGCGGCAAGGGCCCCGACAAGTGCATCGATTGCGTCGGACTCGAAGCCCATGCCGGCTCCCATATCGATTCGATGATGGACCGTGTGAAGCAGGCGACGATGATGGAAAGCGACCGGCCCCACGTCCTGCGCGAAATGATCTACGTCTGCCGCGGCGGCGGAGTCCTCTCCATACCGGGCGTCTACGGCGGGCTGGTCGACAAGATCCCGTTCGGAATGGCGATGAACAAGGGCCTGACCTTCCGGATGGGCCAGACCCATGTCCGGCGCTGGACCGACGATCTCACCCGCCGCATCGACGAGGGCCAGATCGACCCGAGCTTCGTCATCACCCACACCGCCAAGCTGGAGGAGGGGCCGGGCATGTACCGGGTCTTCGAGCAGAAACAGGACAGCTGCATCAAGGTGGTTCTTAAGCCGTAACCGAAAGGATGATAGAATGAACGCCACGTCCACTTTGGTGACGAGCCGCCCCGACCGCAGCCTCACCACCACCGACCGGGTCGCCCGCGGCCTCGGCTGGTTCTCGCTTGCCCTCGGCGTTGCGGAGATTGCCGCGCCCGGCAAGCTTGCCCGGGCCCTGGGCCTCGAAGGCCGCGAGCGCCTTCTCCAGGCTTATGGCGGACGCGAGATCGGCGCCGGCATCTGGGCGCTTTCCGACACGCCCGCGCCCGCGATCTGGAGCCGGGTCGCCGGCGATCTCGTCGATCTCGCCACCCTCGCCGTCGGCGTTCGCGACGGCGACGACGAGCAGCGGCGCAACGCCTGGATCGCGCTCGCCGCGGTCGCCGGAATCACCGCCGTCGACGTCCTCACCGCCGCCAGCCTCACCGCCGAGCAGAGCGAGCGCCGCGGCGAGACGGGACGCGACTATAGCGACCGCAGCGGCTTTCCCGGCGGCATCGCCAAGGCGCGCGGCACCGCGGAAGGCTTCACCCCGGTCGATTTCCAGGTCAGCGCGACCGAGGAGCGCAAGGCCGAGACGGGGGCGCTGCAGCCGGCCTGAGGGAGACGGGCGTCTTCGTCATGCCGACGTGTTTCAGCATCCAGGGCAGCGCCGCCGTGGCGCTGGGAGCGAGCCGCCGACCTCGGCGCTGCGCGGCCCTGGATCCTGAAACGAGTTCAGGATGACGGGGGAGAGTGGTGCCGAGGCCTCGGCTAGCATCGGTGCGCATGGCGCTCGGGCTGGACCGCGGACCGATCTTGAAACCGGGCGAGTCGGCGTTTCCGGAGGGTCCGAAAAAACGAAGCGCCCCGATCGGTGCCGAGGCGCTTCGCCGACAGCTGCCGTTTCCGGCGACTATCTCCCGTCCCCGACTCATTCCATAACCCATTCCGGGGATTTGGAAAAGTAGGCTCGCAATCTCACGGCCGCGGCCGGCGTTTTTTTGAAGGAGACTGAGCCGTATCCGTTATTTAAATTTGGGGTCTGGACAGGGGCGGGCTGCCACGCCAGTCTTTGTTACGGGGCAGAACTAGTCGCGGCGAGTCGAGCACTCGCCGCGCTCTCGATTGGGGGTTCAATCGAGATTTCTGAAAAAAGGTAGTGCCGGGGGGGTCTAGTCCGAGCATTTCTGACCACATTTTAGCGGAAGTGCTTGTGCCTGACTGTTCCTGTCACCGGAATCCGGGAGGAACATGATATGAGCTGGGACGAAATCATCAAGGGCACCAATGGCAGCGACACCATCAACGGCGGCAGCGGCGACGATTTTATCCAGGGCCGGGCGGGCGGCGACTTCCTCGACGGCGGCGACGGCAACGACGAGCTCCAGGGCAATGAGGGCGACGACTATCTGAGGGGCGGCGCCGGCAACGATTTCCTTCACGGCGGCACCGGCACCGATACGGCCGTCTATTCCGGGTCGATCAAGGACTACACCTACAGCCGCAACGGCGCCGAATTCTTCATCAGCCATACCGGCGGCACGCATTCCGACGGCAACGACCGCCTCATCTCGGTCGAGCGCCTGGTCTTCGCCGACGCGACCATCGACCTTACCCAGAACAATGCGCCGGTCGCGTTCGACGACGCCGCCTCGACCAACGAGGATGTCGGCACCTATTCCGGCTCGAGCGTGCTCGCCAACGATTTCGACTGGGAGCATCAGAGCCTGACGGCGACCCCGGGCACCTTCAACGGCGTCTACGGGACGCTCGTGCTTAACGCCAATGGCACCTACACCTACACGCCCTACGCCTCCACCCAGGCGCTGGCGCTCGGCCAGAACGTGCAGGACAGCTTCAGCTACACCGTCTCCGACGGCAGCCTCAGCGACACCGGCACCCTCACCATCACCATCGCCGGCCGCAACGACGCTCCGGTCGCCAATCCCGACACAGCGGCCGCGGGAGAGAACCAGACGATCAGCGTCAACGTCCTCGCCAACGACAGCGACGTCGACAATGGCGCGATCCTGACCGTCACCGCCGCTTCGGCGCCGGCCGGCAAGGGCACCGCCTCGGTGGTCGGCAACCAGGTGCAGTGGAATCCGGGTACCGCCTTCGATCACCTCGCCCAAGGCGCGACCGAGACCGTCGTCGTCAGCTATACGATCAGCGACGAGCATGGCGCGACCTCGAACTCGACCGTGACCATCACGGTGACCGGCACCAACGACGGCCCCGTCGCCAATGCCGATACCGCGGCCGGCACCGAGAACCAGGTACTTATCATCGACGCCCTCGCCAACGACACCGACGTCGACGACGGCGCGGTGAAGACCCTCGTCGCCGTCTCGGCTCCCGCGGGCAAGGGCACCGCCTCGATCGTGGGCAACCAGGTCCGGTTCGACCCGGGCACCGCCTTCGACCATCTCGCGCAGGGCGCGACCGAGGTCGTCGTCCTCAACTACACGATGAAGGACGAGTTCGGCGCGACGTCGACCTCGACGATCACCGTCACCGTCACCGGCACGAACGATGCGCCGGTGGCGCATGCTGACGTCGCCAGCACCGGCGAGAATTCGCCGGTCACCGTTAGCGTGCTCGCCAACGACACCGATGCCGACGACGGCGCCGTGCTCACTGTGACCGCGGCCACGGCTCCGGCCGGCCAGGGCAGCGCTTCGGTCGTCGCCAACCAGGTGGTGTTCAACCCGGGATCCGATTTCGATTATCTCGACACCGGCGAGACCGCCAATGTCGTTGTCAGCTATTCGATCGTCGACGATCATGGCGCGACTTCGAGCTCGACCGTGACGATCACCGTCAACGGCGCCAACGACGCTCCGGTGGCCAATGACGACACCGCTTCAACGACCGAGGATGCCAGCGTCTTCGGCAACGTGCTCGCCGACGACAGCGATGTCGACGTCGAGCCTCTGACGGTGACGAATCCGGGCGTCTATCTCGGCACCTATGGAACGCTGACCTTGGCCGCCAACGGCAGCTATACCTACGCGCCCAACGCGGCCGCGCAGGGCCTCGATGACGGCGAGTCGGCGCAGGACGTCTTCACCTACACGGCTTCGGACGGCACGGCTTCCGATACGGCGACCCTCACCGTCACGGTCAACGGCGCGAATGACGCGCCGGTCGCGAATGACGACACCGCCTCGACGAGCGAGGATGCCAGCGTCTCCGGCAACGTGCTTGCGAACGACACCGATGTCGACGTCGAGCCGCTGACGGTCACGAACCCAGGCGTCTACGTCGGCGCCTATGGGACCCTGACGCTGGCCGCCGACGGCAGCTACACTTACGCGCCCAACGCCGCGCAGCAGGGGCTAGACTCCGGCGAGTCGGTGCAGGACGTCTTCTCCTACACCGCCTCCGACGGCACCGCTTCGGACTCCGCGACGCTCACCGTCGTGGTGAACGGCGCGAACGACGCGCCGGTGGCGAACGATGACAGCGCCTCCACGAGCGAGGATTCCAGCGTTTCCGGCAACGTCCTCGCCAACGACACGGACGTTGACGTCGAGCCGCTGACGGTGACGAACCCAGGCGTCTATGTCGGCGCCTACGGTACTCTGACGCTGGCGGCTGATGGCAGCTACACCTACGCGCCGGGCGCGGCGGCGCAGGGGCTTGATACTGGCGAGACCGCACAGGACGTTTTCGGCTACACCGCGTCGGATGGTAGCGCTTCGGACTCGGCGACGCTTACCGTCACGGTAACCGGCGCGAACGATGCGCCGGTTGCCAACGGCGACACCGCCACCACGGACGAGGACACGGCCGTCTCCGGCAACGTGCTCGCCAACGACACGGACGTCGACGGCGAGGCGCTGACGGTAACGAATCCGGGTACTTACACCGGCACCTATGGCATCCTGACGCTGGCCGCCAACGGCAGCTATACTTACACGCCCAACGCGGCCGCGCAGGCGCTCAATAGCGGCGATGTGGTGCAAGACAGCTTCAACTATACCGCATCGGACGGCACCGCCTCCGACACGGCGACGCTCACCGTCACGGTCAATGGTGCGAACGACGGTCCGCAGACGGTCTGGTATATCGACAACAGCGCGGCTGGCAGCACCAATGTCGGCACTCAGGCCAATCCGTTCACATCGATCGCCGCCTTCAACGCTGCGCAGGGCGATCCGGGCGGCCCACAGGATGGAGCGACCGTCTATCTGCTTCAGGGCACCGGCACCTATGCCGAGGCGGACGGAATCAACCTGCTCGACGACCAGATCCTGATCGGCGTCGGCCAGCCGACCATCGCTCCGCTCGCCGGCAACGGAATCGACCTTGCCGATAACAACAATGTCTCGGGGGTCGATATCAATGTCTCCGCCGGCAATGTCGGCATCCAGGATGACGGCAGCAGCGTCGGCAACCTGACCGTTAGCGACGTCGCGATCTCCGGGGCGGGCCAGATCGTCGACCTCGACACCGGCGGAACGCTGAACGTCACCCTCAACTCCGCCGCCTCTACCGCTTCGTCCGGCGGCGCGATCGATCTCAACGCGGTCGGCGGCAGCTTCACCGTCACCGGCGCGACCACGATCGCCGGGGCAACCGGCGGCGGCGTCGACGTCACTGCCGGCGTCAATCTGGGAGTGACCTTCTCGGGCGGCCTTAGCGCTTCGAGCGGGGCCAGCACGGCGGTCAACTTCTCCGGCAATGCGGGATCGAGCACGCTGGGCATCGTCGGCCTCGACCTGACCACCACCACCGGGACCGGCCTTAACGTCTCGAGCGGCGGAACGGTTACCGTCACCGGCGGCGGCAACAGCATCGATACCGTCGGCGGCACCGCCGTGAACATCGCGTTCGCCACCATCGGGGCGGCGGGCGTGACCCTGGAAAGCGTCTCGTCGATCGGCGGCGGAGCGACCGGGATCATCCTCAACACCGCCGGCTCCGGCGGCTTCGAGGTCACCGGAGTCGCGTCGCTCGCCGGATCGGGCGGAACCATCGCCAACAAGACCGGCGCCGACGGAGCCGCGCCGGGCCAGGGCGTCGGAGTCTATATCAACGCCACCTCGAACGTGTCGCTCGCCAACATGGCGATCACCGGCAATGCGAACGGCGGCGTGGTCGGCACCAACGCGGCCGATTTCACCCTGACCGATTCCACCCTGAGCAACAACGGCACGTCGGGCAGCGAAGGGGCGGTCTACATGACCGGCCTGACCGGGACCTCGGCCTTGCTCGGCAACGTCATCGGCGGCTCGAGCGGCGACAACGTCCATATCGTCCAGACGGGCGGAAGCCTCGATCTCACCATCGCCGACAGCGGCAGCGACCAGGCGATCATGGGCAGCGTCAACAATGTCAGCGGCAACGATTCGGTGTATATCGAGACCAAAGGAACCGCGTCGCTGACGCTCGGCGTCGACGGGGTCGATTTCCAGGGCGCCCGGGGCGATCTGCTCCAGGTCCTCGCCGGCGGCCAGTCGGTTCAAAACCTGACGATCAGCGACAACGATTTCGCCAACAGCCAGGCCAGCGTGTCGGGCGGCGGAGGGGTGACGCTCGGCGGCGGCGGACCGGGGTCGGCCATCAACGTCGACTTCATGGTGACGGACAACAGCTTCAGCGGCGCCGACGGCAACGCCCTGGCGGCGGTCTTCGATGTCCAGTCCGGCCAGATCCGGGGCGACATCGAAGGCAATACGATCGGCGTCGACGACGGTATAGCGACGAGCGCGGGGTCGGCCAACGGCTCCGGAATCGCCGTTGGCCTCGCCAAGTTCGCCGGCGCCGGCTCGGCGAGCATGACGGTCAGCATCATCGGCAACGACGTGCACGACACCGGCTTCGCGGGCATCGAGCTTCGGTCTTCGGGCGGCGGCTCGGGCAACCCAGCGGTGCTCGAAGCGACGGTCCAGAACAATGTCGTCGATGAGCTCGGGGACTTCGCTTTCTCCGCTTTGTACGCCCTCGTCGGCGGTCAGGGCAGCGGCGACTTCTCCCGGCTCGGCCTCGCTCTCGACGGCAACACGTTCGATGCCAGCGACGCCGATTTCGCCTTCGACGCCATCTACCTCGACCAGGTCTCGACCACGGCCCATTATTACGTGCCGGGCTATACCGGATCGGCCAACGGCGAATATTCCGCCGTGCCGGGTACGGCGAGCGCCGACCTGACCAACTTCTGGGACGACAACAATACGCTTGTGCCCGCGCCGTTCACCACCTTCGGAGGAGTCGATGCGAGCCTAGTTAGGGGCCTCACCGGCGACGCCTTCGTCCATCCGGTCTGGCCCTGAGGTTCAGGCGGCGCCCGTCGCTTCGTGGGGCGCCGCCACGGACTTCGACTCGGGCGATTCGCGCTGCCGGAGCCAGATCGAAAGTACGACCAGGACGGCGGTCGAGAGGAACTCGCTCTGCCAGTTCTGGAAGCTTTCGAACCAGAGCTGCGGGTCGGCGAGATAAGCGAGGTGGCCGAGGGGCTTGGCGCCGTGCTGGATCGCCTCGTCCGCCGCCACCTCGGCGCTGTTCCACCAGTGGAATCCGAAGGACAGCAGGAAGAGCGTGAACAAGGTCAGGCCCAGCGAATGGGCATAGAGCCAGCGCGCCGCCGGGCCGGCGCGAAGAATGCGCGGCGCGCCGGGATTATGAGCCTTCGCTTCGAGATCGGAATCGCGCGGAGGATCGTCGGGATCGCGCGATTCCGCCGACCCTTTCTGGATCAGCATCGCCGTCAGGACGACATAGGTCGACATCTGGAGGAACTCGCTCTCCCAATTCTCGAACACCGAGGAGAGGAATTCGTGGCCGACCGCATAGGCGGCGAGTGAAACCGTCGCCTGGCCGTGCCGAGCCAGGTTTTCATTCCCGACCATCCAGCCCGAAACCCACTGACCGACGATGCTGCCCAGGAAAAGAAGCAGGAGCGCGATCGTCAGGCCATTGTTTTTAAACAGCTTGGCCATTGAAGCTCCCTCCGTTTCAGCTGCCTCAATGCCGCGCTTCGGCGCTTTGTTCCGGAGGCGGAAGAAACGGCGGTAAAGTTGCTGCCGAAGCGGGTAGTTGCGATGCGAGCTTACCGACCGCAAGGCCGTGGCTTATAAGCCACAAGCGCGGTGGAACCGGCGCATCGGCTGGAACCCGGTGCCGGGGTCCGGGTTTGCCGCCACAACGGAGCCGAGTTGCGTGATGGCCAACCAGAACCAGCGGGAATTATTTTCCGAGATCGAGCAGGCGCAGGACGATCTGCGCGAAAGCATCGAAAACAGCCGGCGCCTGGTCGAGCGGTCGGACGCGCTCATCCAGCAGGTCAAGGATCAAGCCGCCGAACATTCCGGCGGTGCGCGGTCGATCAACTGAGCCGTACGGCCGGCAGGATCACTTCTCTCCGGTGAAGCGCTTGACCTTGACCGGAAGCTTCTTGCCCTTGGTCCGGCGGGACGGGATTTGGACGGGGTTGCGTTTCTTCCACTGGGCCCAGGTCATCGGTCCTTCGGGGGTGTCGATCAGCTCGTCGTCGAGGGACATTGTCGGGCTCCGCCAGCGGATTGTGTCGAAGCCATTATCGTTCAATCGCCGCCCGCCCGCCATCCCTCACCGCCGCCGCCTGACCTCGCGCTTCCAGTCGAGCTCGGACGGCATCGGCAGGCCGGTGTCGGTCACCGGCTCGTCGACCAGCTCGAGCCGGGGGTCGCGGACCTTCACTCCGTGGCGGTGAAGGCACAGGATGCACAGGCACCGCCGGCGCACCTCGCGAAGCGAGTCGACCCAGCCTTTCCGATGGAACAGCCACCACAGAGCGTGGCTGCTGACCACCGAGCCGTGCCCGCAGCGAGCGCAGGTCAGCCGTATCGCCCGGCCACGAACGGCGGCATCGAACAGGTCGCGCAAGGGATAAGCGGTGGGAAGGTCCGACATCCGGAACAAATAGCGAACATAAGCCAGGTTTTAAAGCGGATAGGACCCCGTCGACCTTGAGCCGGTCCTTTCCGGACGGTAGACGCCCGGGAATGGCAGCCAGCGAACCGAAAAGCGTTTGGAACGTCGGCGCCGAGCTTGGCGAGGGTCCGGTCTGGGTGGAACGGGATCGGGCGCTCTGGTTCACCGACATCAAGAAGTGCCAGATCCATCGTTACGACCCGCTCGTGGGCGACTGCCAGACCTGGTCCGCGCCGGAACAGGTCGGATTCGTCCTTCCGGCTGCGCGCGGCGGCTTCGTCGCCGGGCTGATGAGCGGACTTCATCGCTTCGACGAATCGACCGGCCGCTTCACCCTGATCGCCGAGATCGAGCCGGAGCTTCCGGGCAACCGGCTCAACGACGGAGTCGCCGATCCGTCGGGCCGGCTCTGGTTCGGGACGATGGACAATAAGGAAAGTGCGAAAAGCGGCGCCTTCTACCGCTTCGATCGCGGTGTCGTCAGCTCGACCGGAATCGGGGGTATCGCGATCACCAACGGCCCGGCTTTGTCTCCGGACGGTCGAATCCTCTACTTCGTCGACACCCGCGCCGGGACGATCGGCGCTGCCGAGGTCGGCGAGGACGGCGGGCTCGGACCGCCCCGTCCGTTCGCCCGGATCGACCCCGCCGAAGGGCATCCCGACGGCCCGACCGTGGACTGCGAAGGCTGTGTCTGGATCGGCCTCTACGCGGGATGGGAGGCGCGCCGCTATTCCCCGGCCGGAGAGTTGCTGGACCGGGTCCGCTTCCCGGTCGCCAACATCACCAAGATCGCCTTCGGCGGCGACGACCTCCGCACCGTCTATGCCACCACCGCCCGGCAATTGCTTTCGCGGGAGGAGATCGAGCGCCAGCCGCAGGCCGGCGATTTGTTCGAGTTCAAAGTCGATGTTCCCGGACTGCCTTGTCCACTGGTCGCGGCCTGAAAAAGACAGGGTTACGAAGACTCTAAGACGACAACGCCGTTAGGCTTGCATCGAGCCCGACATTCACAGTGTCCGTTGTGCGACCGATCTTCGCTTGACGGCCCCCTATTGTTGACGGATGCTTGGGTCCTGTGAGTTGGGGGCCGCTCACGCCGGCAACGCGGGCTTCCTCGACCGGTTCATTTGCGCATGGGAGGGGACCGTGGGCGTCAGGATATCCGTTGTTCGCGCGGCCGTTCTCGCCGCTTTCGCCTGTTCGATCGCAGGCTGCCGACACGGGGGCACGAAAGCGCCGGACGCGATAACGGACGAGGCGACCAAGGCGGGGTTCGACTCCGCGTCCTTCCATCACGCGTCCGAACCCTATTTCCACGACATGGACGGAGGCGTCGCGCTCACGCCCACCGAGGAAGCGGGCCGCAATATGTGGTTGGTCTGGACCGGCGGCAACGATCGCTTCTGGGATTATATGCGGATCCCGACCAACGGCGGTTTCGACCTGCTGAAGATCGTCGGCGGGCCTCCCGGGAGCAACAATTCGCGCGCCAAGCGCTGGGCATGGATGGGCGCGATCAACGAGCCCTGCTTCCAGGCGCCCGCCAGGCCGGATCGCTTCGGCATCTGGGTCGACGAGCGCAAACCCGGCTGCGCGCCCGATCCGTTCGCGGACGAGGCGAAATATCCGGGGGTGAAGACCGGCGCCCGGGGCACCAACCTGCCGAAATACGGGATGCTTCCGGTGGGCTCCATATACGGACAGCCGACTGGAATCCTCGGGCTGAGGCTCTTCACCAATCCGGATTTCGACGCCAAGGCCGCGGCCGCCTGGGATCCCGTGAAATATTATAGCGATCCCAATTATTACAATCAGAAGAACCTGGTCAGGCCCTATCGGGTCGGGATGTCGTGCGCTTTCTGCCACGTCGGACCGAGCCCCTCCAATCCACCGGCCAATCCGGCCGAGCCCGAATTCGCGAATTTGAGCTCGACCGTGGGCGCGCAATATCTGTGGGCGGACCGGCTGTTCATCTGGAATCCCGACGAGAAGGACTTCGTCACCCAGTGGGTGAAGACCTTCCGCCCCGGCGCTCTCGACACCTCGCTGGTCTCCAGCGACAACATCAACAACCCGCGCACGATGAACGCGCTCTACAATGTCGAGGCGCGGCTGCGGCTGGGCAAGGTCCTGGGCCACGAGCAGATCGCGGGCGGCGAGCGCGACAACAAGCAGTTCAACGACTACATCCCGGCCAACTCGCCCTTCGCCTGGCTGCGCGATTTCTTCAGCCCTCCGGGCAATGTCGGAGTGCCCCGGGTGCTCAAGGACGGATCCGATTCGGTCGGGGCGCTGGGCGCGCTCAACCGGGTCTATCTCAATATCGGCCTGTTCAGCGAAGACTGGACCACCCATTTCCAGCCGGTGACCGGCGGCAAGCCGGTCTCGCCGATCCTGATCGCGAACGCGGTGAAGAATTCGGCCTATTGGCGTATGACCGAGGCGGGGACGCCGGCGACCGCGCTCTTCTTCCTCAAGGCCGCGCGGCCCGATTATCTTCGCCTCGCACGGGGCGGAGCAGCTTTCGGCGATCCCCCCGAATTAGTCGCCAGCGGCCGGCGGGTCTTTTCGGACACCTGCGCGCGCTGCCACTCGAGCAAGGGGCCGACGCCGCCGGAGAATGCAAGGCTCGCCGACGCTCACGGACCGCATTATCTGGACAAGTTCAAGCTGTGGTGGCGCTGGACGCAGAGCGACGATTTCAAAACCAAGATGTGGAACGATTACGTCAGCAAGCCGGACTTCCTGGACAACAACTACCTGTCCACCGAAGTCAGGATTCCGGTTACGCTGCTGCGGACGAACCTGTGCAGCCCGCTCGCTACCAACGCGCTCGCGAACAACATCTGGGACAATTTTTCTTCCCATTCCTACAAGTCGCTGCAAAGCGTGGGCCAGGCAAGCTTCGTCAACCCGCTCACCGGGTCGTTCGCGGTCAAGCCGATGCCGGCGGGAGGGCGAGGCTATACCCGGCCGCCGTCGCTGATATCCTTATGGTCGACGGCGCCCTATCTGCTCAACAATACGGTGGGGCCGTACAACCAGGATCCGTCGGTCGGCGGCCGGATCAGGATGTTCAACGCCGGGATCGAGCAGATGCTGTGGCCCGAACGCCGGCCCTTCGACAAGGAGCTCGGGCCCCGCTCGGGCGGCTGGATCGACCGCACCTCGGCGCAAAGCCGCATCGTCGTGCCGCTCGGCTTCGTCAAAGATCTGTCGCCGAAGGTTCGGGCGGCGCTGCAGCAGGACCTGCGCGGGCTGGTCGATCCGGACGGCAACATCCGGATCGGGCGGATCCCGAAGGGGATGGCCGTCAACCTGCTCGTCAACTTGCAGCCCTTGTCGGAAAGCGCCGATACGGGGGAAATCGTCCGGCATTACCGCCTGATCCTGCGCGCGCTGCGCCAGCTCAAGGTGGGGCTCGCGACCATGCCGGCCAATGCCGACGACGCGGCCATGCGTCGACAGTTCGGAGCGCTCGGCCAGACCCTGCTGGGGCTGAGCAAGTGCCCTGACTTCGTCGTAAATCGCGGTCATTATTTCGGCACGAGGCAGTTCAACGATCCGCGCGGCCTTACTCCGGACGAGCTCTATTTCCTCGGCCGGCCGGGCGTGCCGGGGCAGAGCGAGCCCGAGCTGAACGACGGCCAGAAGCGCGCCCTGATCGCCTTCCTCAAGACGCTCTGATGGGCGGCGGGTTCGACTGCGACTATATCGTCGTCGGATCGGGAGCAGGGGGCGGCACGCTGGCGGCGCGCCTCGCCGAAGCCGGGATGGACGTCATCCTGCTCGAGGCCGGCGGCGATCCCGTCGCCGAGGGCGCGAAAGGCTTTCCGGGCGACTACCGGATCCCGGCCTTCCACCCGATGGCGTCGGAGAATCCCGCCATGGCCTGGGATTATTGGGTGGAGCATTTCGCCGATCCCGCTGAGGCGCGCCGGGACTGGAAGAGGGGCGAGAAGGGCGTATTCTATCCCCGGGCGGGAACGCTCGGCGGCTGCACCGCGCACAACGCGATGATCTTCGTCACCCCCCAGGATTCCGACTGGCGCGCAATCGCCGAGCTTACCGGCGACGAGGGCTGGGGGCCGGAAGCCATGGCCGGCTATCAGCGCAAGGTCGAGCAATGCCGTCACCGCCCGCTGCGCCGGCGGCTCGCGGCGATCGGCCTGGACGGCAGCGGCCACGGCTGGGACGGCTGGCTCCCGATCGAGCGGGCGATGCCGCTCCAGGCGCTCGGCGACGTTCCGATGCGCGAGATGCTCGAGAAGGGGGCACGGGCGGCGAGCCGCGGCATCTCCGGCCCCTGGCAGGCGCTCAGGCGGCTGCTTCGCGGCAAGCTGGATCCCAACGACCGGTCGATGAACGGCAAGGAGGGGCTGTGCTACGCCCCGCTCGCCACCGACGACCATTGCCGCTTCGGGACCCGGGAGCGCCTGCGCGCCGCCGAGGAGGCGACCAAGGGGCGGCTCAGGATCGAGCTCCACGCCCTCGTCACCCGATTGCTGTTCGCGACCGACGGCGGAGCGGCCGGGGTCGAGTATCGCAAGGGACGGCATCTCTATCGCGCCAGCCCGCAAAGCGACCGGGCCGAGGAGGGGGGCGAGACCGTTTCGCTGAGGGCGCGCCGGGAGGTGATCCTGGCGGCCGGCGCTTTCAACACGCCGCAGCTTCTGATGCTGTCCGGGATCGGTCCCGCCGACCAGCTCGAGGCGCACGGCATCCCGCCTCGCGAAATCCTGCCCGTCGGCCGCAATCTCCAGGACCGGTACGAGGTCTGCGTTCTGTACCGGCTCGCCGCGCCGTGGAAGTCGATGGAGGGCGCCGATTTCTCCCCGGACGATCCGGTTGCAAAATTGTGGGAGAGCAAGCGGCAGGGCATGTACATCTCCAACGGCGCGGCGCTGGCGATGAAGCGCAACTCGCCGGGCTGCGCCGGCGATGCCGACCTCTTCATCATGGCGCTGCTCGGCGCCTTCCAGGGCTATTATCCCGGTTATTCGGACGCGCTTCGCGAGCGCAAGGACGTCCTGAGCTGGGCGATCCTCAAGGCCCGGACGGCGAATTGCACGGGCGCGGTCACCCTGAGCTCGGTCGATCCGCGCGACCCGCCGAACATCCAGTTCAATTATTTCGAATGCGACCCGGACGGCGCCGATCTGAAGGCCGTGGCTGCGGCGGTGGAGATGGTGCGCGAAGCCGCGGCGCCGATGCTCGACTGCCATCTAGCGACGGAGGAAGTAAGCCCGGGCCGCGACGTGCGCGGCGAGGCGCTGGAGCGCTGGGTGCGCGACAATGCCTGGGGCCACCACGCCTCCTGCACATGCCCGATGGGCCCGCGCGACCGGGACGGAGTGCTCGACAGCCGGCTTCGGGTCCACGGCGTCCCCCGGCTTCGGGTGGTCGACGCCTCCATCTTCCCGCGCATCCCGGGCTATTTCATCGTCAGCGCCATCTACATGGCGGCCGAGAAAGCGGCCGACATGATCCTCGAGGACAAGGTCCTCGCTCCAGAACTTATGGAGGAAGCCGCATGAGACTGCTCTGGCTGCACGAGCTTCTGACCTGGGGGCTGCTCGTCGAGCGGCGCTTCGAGCCCTTCTTCCGCCGGGCCTGGAACGCTGTGTTCCGAAACGCCGCGGCTGCTGTGCTGCAATGGGCGATCAACCTTTCGCGCCGGGACGAGAAGCTGGCTTTGGCTCAAGAGACCCTTCAGCCGAACGAGGAGCGGGACGTCCAGGCGATGATCGACACGATGCGCGATCACCTCGTCCAGGATTTCCCGCCCGAGAAGATGGAGCGGGCCGGCAACACCAAGACCCACGGGGTCGTCCGCGCCGAGTTCATCGTCCACGACGATCTGCCCGAACGGCTTCGGCACGGAATCTTCGCCAGACCCGGCCGCTACAAGGCCTGGGCGCGCTTTTCCAACCCCGGGCCCCATGTCGAGCCCGACATCGACGATGTCGGCTTCGTCAGCCTCGGCCTCAAGGTGATGGGAGTCGAAGGCCCCAAGCTGATGGACGACGAGACGGGCACCCAGGACTTCCTCGCCATCTGCGTACCGACCTTCCCGACGCCCGACGTCGCCGCCAACGCCGACCTCCAGCTGTGGAGCAAGCGCGAGCTGCCGATCTGGTATTTCCTCAATCCGAGGAAGCACCACATCCGCGACTTCCTGATGCAGGCCCTGTGGAACGAGACCCAGTACAACCCGCTCGGTCACAATTATTACAGCTGCGTGCCCTACCTCCTGGGCGAGGGGCAGGCCATGCAATATGCTTTTTTCGGCAAGTCGAAGGTGCACCGGAAGATCCCTCGGGTGCCGTTCCGGCCGCCGGACAATTACCTGCGCGACAATATGGTCAAGACCCTGCTCGAGACCGACGTCGAGCTCGAGATGACCGTCCAGCTGCAGACGGACAGCCACCGGATGCCGATCGAGAATGCGTCGGTGCTGTGGCCGGAGCGGCTGTCGCCCCGGATCCCGGTGGCGACGCTACGAATCCCCCGCCAGCGCTTCGATTCGCCCGAGCAGCTCGCCTTCGCCCGCAACCTGTCGTTCAACCCGTGGCACTGCCTGGCCGAGCACCGACCGCTCGGCAACCAGAGCCGCGCGCGCCGGCGCATGTATCAGACGCTCGCCCAGTTCCGGCAGAAGAACAACAAGGTGCCGCATATCGAGCCGACGAGCTGGGCGCCGTTCGGGTGAATCCCCTAATTCCTCCCCGGCATTTGCCGGGGAGGGGGACCGCACGAAGTGCGGTGGAGGGGTTCTTCTGAGACCGGAAGAACCCTCCACCATGCTTCGCATGGTCCCCCTCCCCGCGAAATCGCGGGGAGGAATTAGGCCCGCGCGATGTACCTCAGCGCCCTCAACCCCGGCAGGAAGAAATAGCCGCCGCCCTCGACGGTCACGAAGCGCGGCAGGCCCGCGTAGCGCGTGCACGGGCCTTCCGCCCGCGGACGCGTGAAATTGTCGGTGGCGAGGCCGGGCTGGAAAGGCTCCCGGCAGCCGGTGAGCGGATCGGCTTCGTTCGCCAGCCCGGCGAAGCTCGGGTTCGTCAACCAGGCGTTCTGGATGAATTCGAAATGGCGGGTGAGGTTGGAGCTGAGGGCGATGAAGTGGAGGCCCTTGTCGCCCCCCGACCCGCCATAGGGTCGGCCGCGGCGGAGCAGGCGATGATAGCGCGAGGGGGCGATCACGTCTTCCCTGACCGTGCCCCACAGGCCGAGCGTGACCAGCAGGTAATGGAGCAGCCCGCGGCCGCCGCCGGGGATGTCGCCGGTCCGCGGATTGGCGCGGCGGATATGGCCGCCATAAGGGCAGATATGGCCTTCGGGATCGCGGTCGTAGGTGAAATTGTCCTCCGGGTCGTCGAGCCCGCTGATCTCGGCGGTGCCCAGCCCTTCGAGCGGCCTTCCGTCCTTGCGGCGGCCGATCACCGCCTCGGCCAGCTCGAGCGAGCCTTCCGGCCCGGCCTCCCGCTCCGTCCAGGCCCAGAAGCCTTCGACGTCCTGCCTGAGGCTTCGAAGCACGAGATAGGAGCCGTTGCGCCCGAAGTCGCGGCGGTCCGGATCGTCGATGCTCGGCGGAAGTCTCTCGGCGCCGGGAAGGCCGGCCGGGATCGTCGGCCGGTCGCCGACCAGATTATATTCGTTCATGTAGCCGAGCAGCACCTCTCCGGCGCTGACATGATTGGTGTAGACCTGGTCGGCCGTCCCGCCCGGGGTGCGCTTGCCGTCCCAATCGATCTTGGGCTGCGAGATGCCGTCGGCGAAGCCGAACGGCTCGACCCCCGGCTCGCCGCAATCGAGCTGGGGCTGGAGGATTTCGCAGCTCTGCCCGAGGCCGGCCAGGGTGGCGGCGGCGAAGGCCTCGATGTCTCCGCAATCGGCGTAAAGCATCAGTAGCAGATGCGGCTCGGCGCCCTTGCGGCCCCATTTCCACCGGCTCGGGCTGTTCTCGCCGACGTCGCCAAGGCGATGGGAGCGGCGCTCGTCGCTGGCGATCCCGGCGAGGAAGTCGGCCGGGAAGGCCGCCATCGCGGCCTCGGGCACGCCGAGCGCGGCCAGGCCGGGCGCGGTCACCGCGATCTGAAGGATTCGGTTGATCCGGCGCTTCGCGACCCGCGCTTCGTCGAAATCCGCAACGCTCAGCACCTCCGCCCGGCCAAGCCAGTCGCGCGCCTGCGCCTCGCGGCCCGGCCTGATCCGGACGAGCAGGAGGCGCGAGCCTTCGAGCTTGCCGAAGCCCGATCGCACCAGCGCCTGGATGTCGTCGCGTTCGAGGATTGCGGTGGGCATCGTCGCTCCCCTCAGATCTCGGCCAGCCAGCGGCGGATGGAGCGCTCGTCGTCGCTTCGGCTTTCCAGGCCCTTGCGAATCCGGGCGTTGCGGGCGAGGTCCTGGCAGGTCAGGCCCGGATAGGCCTTGTACCAGACCGGGGTCGGCATTTCGTGGTGGCGAAGGAAAGCCTTCCAGTCGCCTTCGTTGCGGGCTCCCCCCCAAAGCAGCCAGCGGGTCTTGGGAATGCCGATGCCGTGTGAGAAAGAGAGGTTGAGGCCGAACGCCACCTTGTTGACGAAATCGTCCATATAGGCCTCGTGCGAGCCGTCATAATCGCTCGCGAAATAGAGGCGTCTCTTGTCGTCGAGATAGATCCAGCGGGCGGCGTGGATCGTGCGCACCCGCGAAAGCTTTCCCTTCGTGGTGATATGGCGCGCCGCCCAGTCGATCAGCCATAGCAGGTAGCTGGACAGCAGGCGGCGGAACAGCCCGGGCTGGATCGATCCCATCGCGCTGAACGGATTGGTGATGTCGCGGTCTTCATGGCGCGCGAGCATCTCGACCCGTTCGACGGTCGGCCGCGGCGCGACCACCGGATTGGCTTTTTCGAGACGCCTGAGCTTGATCGCGAGCAGCGGCGCGAGGAGGATCAGGAAGGGCGTCATCAGCAGGATGATGATCGGTACCCCGACCAGATCGACCAGATTGGCGAGCGCCCGGCCAAGCGGGGTCGGCGCCTCGGGCGTGAGTTCGACTCCGCGTCGGGCGACGGCATCGCGCAGCGCCTTTTTGGTCTCCCGCGGCGAAGCCGAGGGGAGGGCGCCCAGCTCCTGCCGAAGCACTTGGTGGAGCACGCGCTCCTCGCGCGACTGAAGGACCGTCCGCCCCGGCCAGTTCATGTAGAAGGTCGCGCTTTTAATCGTGTTCGAGCCGAGCCAGCGCCGCAGGTCCATATTCTCGTCGAGACCTTCGCAATGACTGAACAGGCGCCGCAGCCCGTCGCCGGCCGTCGCCGCGAGCTCATCGATCTGAGCCTTTGCGGAGCCGTCGCAGACGACGAGCAAGGCGAGCCGGACGGGGCAGGGGAAATAGAGATTGGGGAAATGGGTGCGGTCGGCGAGCGAAGGGTCGTCGAGCAGAAGCAGGCGGGCGAAGTGGATTCGCGGAAAGCGGCTGAAGGGCAGGATCGGATTGTCGGGATCGGCGAGGCCGGGCTCGCGGGCCATCGACCCGAGCAGCGCGTCTATCGACTCCCGCATGCCCGCCCGAAGCGGGGCCGCGATCATGAAATCGTGTTGAGGCGTCACCGCCCGGCTCGGCTCAGGAGAATTCGAGCGCGAAGTCGATGAGGCGTTTCTTCTCCCAATAGACCTTGCCGAGGTAGAGGTTGGGAGCGATCATCCGGATCTCGTCGCGCACCCATTGGGCGACCGTCGAGGTCTGCGAATAATCGAGGACGATGCATTCCTTCTGGTCGAGCCAGCTCGGGCCCTTGTAGACCTGGGCGACGATGGCCTTGAGCCCGAAGGGGAGGATGTGGTTGCGAAGCGTGCCGTGATCGGCATCGAACTCCTTTCCCTGCCAGGCGAACAAGGTGACGGCCCTGGCCAGGGTTCGGCTTCGCGGCGTGCCCGGCGCGATGATCGCGGTGCCGTGGGCGTCCCCGTTCGGAATCGGGCCCGCATCATGCGCGGAAAACAGATCGTCAAGTTCCTTCTGCTGCATTGCCAGCAGATCGTCCACGGTCACAGTCATCAGTCGATTCCCCCTCTCGACTCGCATGCGAGGCGCAAAGCTTAAACCGGGGCCGGCTTTGCTGCAATGCTGCACGTCCGGGCCCCGACAACTGCGCCGGCGGCACTGTTATGTAGTTTAGAAAGAAGCTTTTCTTCTGCGGTCTTTGGATGTCTGCCGCTCAAGGATGGGCGATGACCATCAACGTGCGCGCTCGCTTGAGACTGCAGTCGAGGCACAGTGCCAGGGTTTCGGGATCGAGCGCGGCGAAACTTTCGTCGAGCACGGTCAGGTGAGCGCGCTGCAGGAGCGCCCGGGCCAGGAAGATCCGGCTTCGTTCGCCGTGCGACAGCTGCCATCCGGTTTCGCCGACATATTGGTTGATCCCGCCGGGCATTCGCTGGAGCAGGGGGCCGAGGCCGAGCTCGACGCACAGGTCCTGGGCCTCCTTCAGGTCTTCGCCCGGGGCCGGCCATTGCCGTCCCATCAGTAGGTTGAACGCGACCGAGCCCGAGAGGATGTGGTTTTCGTGGAATTGCGGAGCTGAGGTGGCGAGGCGGTGCCAGTCGTCGCCGAGCGTATGGCGATCGAGGCCGTTGAGCAGCAGCAGGCCCGATCTGGGGGTGTTGAGCCCGGTCAGCAGGCCCGCCAGGGTCGATTTGCCTCCGCCGGAGGCGCCCTCGAGCAGGATCCGGTCGCCATGGCCGATGACCAGGTCCGTGCCCTCGATCACCGTCTCGTTGCTCGACGGATAAGCGAAGCTGAGCGCCTGGGCGTCGATCAGCGGCGTCTTGATCGCTTCCTTCTCCATCTGCTCGAGCGTGACGTAGGTCTGCGACGATGTCTTGTTGCGGGCCGCCCGGAACATCGGCGCGACCTGGTTCCACGCGACCCAGGCCCGGCCGGTCGCCGCCAGGCCTTCGGAGATCCCGCCGAAGGCGCGCTGGGCGAACAATATCCCTCCCAGGCTGATCGCGATCGCGGTCGAGGACACCTGGAGGTCGCCGACGAAGGCCGGCACGAGGCCGATCAGTCCGAGGATCACCCAGCCGGACGACACGCCGAGGGTCGTCGTGACCGCCGTCCAGTCCATCGCGCCCGAAACCTGAAGATAGTTCTGAAGGGCCGAATCCTCGGCGCCGTTGCTTCGCTGGGGCGGTTCCTGGGCGAGGCGGGTGCGGTGGCCGACCATGACCTCGATGAGCTCATGGGTCATGTCCAGCCGGGTGATGGTCCAGGTGCGAAGCTTGCGGAAGAAATTCCAGCTCAACGCGATCGCGAGGAGAGTCCATCCGCCGAGGAGGAGGAGATGGGTGGTGGGCGCGACTCCCTGGCCGACGATCCAGGCCGCGAAGCCGAGCTGCAGAATCGAGCGGAGAAGCGACATTCCGCCGTTGAGCGAAAGCGATTCGAGCGCTTGCGATTCGACGACCCGGCTGAGCAGCTGGCCGACGCCCTGGCGCTTGACGCTGTCCGACGACATTCGAAGCGCCCCGGCCAGCAGCCGGGCCTTGAGCAGCCGGCCGGCGTCCAGGGCCAGGGTCGCGGACCACCAGGCGCCGAGCGTCTGCAGCGGGATCATCGTCACCATCAGCAGCAGCCAGGCCATGAACCAGCCGAGATCGAAGGTTCCGCCCAAGGCCGCCGAGCCGATCAGGACCCAGCCGGCGATCTCCGCCACATAGCTGATCGCGAAAAGGGCGGTCAGAGCGGCGACTTTGCGGAAGGCGCCGATCCGGGAAAGCTGCTTCCAGAAGCTTGCCGAAGGCGCGAGCCGGAGCACCCAGATCCGCTCGACCTGCCACTGGGCGAGCTGCTCGCGGAGCATTGCGGCTCGAACCTGCGGCTCGCGAGCCGGATCGATCCCGGTCGCGCGCACCAGCCGGGTGATGTCCGGGATCAGCGGGCCCTCCCTCGGCCAGCAGATCAGCCCGCGAAGATGCTCGGGGTCGCAGGACCGGATTCGAAGGTCCGGCGCCAGCAGCAGCGGCCGGCCGCGCCGCCAGCCGATCAGGAGCAGGACGCCGGGGGCTCCGAACATGCCGTTCGGGAAGACCGCCGGGCCGCCGGTGCGGAGCAGGTCCGGCATTTCGGAGACAGGGGTCTGGACCAGATTGGCCTCGATCCCGAGATGCTCGGCGGCCCATTCGAACCAGTCGGCGAGGTTGCGGGCATCGCCGGCGGCGATCGCCGCCGGCACCTTGACCGAATCGGACCCGGCGCGCGGGCGAAGGCCGGAGCGGCGCGAAAGCTCCTCGATCCCTTCGCCGATCCGGGCGAAGGGCCACAGGAACGGGCGCATCGCGTCCATCATCCGGGGATCGGGCTGGGCCGCGTTCTTGTCGATACCGGCGTCCGCCATCAGAGGCTCTCGTCGGCCTTCAGGCGGCCCTCGGCCAGGGTCAGGCGCCGCCAGAAATCGCCCTCCCACATCGATTCGGCGACCGCCGCTTCGGCGTCGACGAGGTCGCGATAGCGCGAGGCGCGCGCCATCAGCGCCGCGGGGGCGCCGTCCTCGATGATCCGTCCCTCCTCGACGACCAGCACCCGGTCGAATTCCATCGTCTCGGCGACATCGTGGGTGACGCAAAGCAACGTGACCCCGTGCCACCATCGCCGCGCCTCGGCGAGCAAGGCCCGGCGCTGGGTTCGATCCATGCCCCGAAAAGGCTCGTCCAGCAGTGCGAGTCGCGTGGTCGGGCTGAGCAGGGCGCGAGCCAGCCTCACCCGCTGCCCTTCGCCGCCCGACAGCAGGCCGCCGCCTTCGCCGAGCAGGGTCTGAAGCCCCTGCGGCAGCTTCTGGGTGACCCCGCGCAGCCGGGCCGCGGCGATGACGTCGCCGACGGCGAGGGCGGCGTCGTCGTCCGACGCGTAGGTGAGGTTGTCGAGCAGCGAACGGTTCCAGATCTGGATTGCGGGATCCACCCAGGCGGTCTCGTGGCGCAGCGCCTCGATGTCGCGCGCCAAGGCGCGCTTGCCGTCGATGAGGAGATGGCCGGTGGCGAGCCGGTGCCAGCCCAGCAAAACACCCAGGAGCGACGATTTGCCGGCGCCCGACATGCCGACGATGGCGACATGCTCGCCCGGGGCGATCGTCAGGTCGACGGACTGAAGGATCGTATGGCCCGCCGCCAGGACGCTGCCGTCATGAAACTCCAGAGCGACGCCCTTCGCCTTGGATCGCGGGTCGCGGGCGGCGATCGCGGCCAGCTCTTCCCCGGTGAGCTCGAGGTCCTCCGGCGCCGACAGCGGTTCCAGCTGGCGCAACAGGACATTGCGCTGAGCGGGATATTGATGGACCAGCCGACCGATCTGGCCGCCGAGCGCGGGCAGCTTGAGCGTCCAGAAGACGAGCAGCAGATCGGATCCGGTGACCCGCCCGGCGCTAAAGAAATGGGTGAGCAGAAGCGCCCCGACGAGCATCGTGGTCAATATCGCCTGCACCGTGTCGGTCGCCAGGCTGAGGTTGATCATGCTCCGCAGCGATTTGTACCATTCGACGAGCAGGCTTTCATGTTGCCCCTGGACGCTGCGCTCGGCGCGGTGGGCCCGTACCGGAGCGAGCCCGAGCATGGCGTCGAGATAGAAGCTGTTGAGGGCTCCGGCGTGATTGCGCACGCGAAGGTCGCGCTCGTTGAGCCAATATTGGGTCGTGAACGGGAAGCTCAGAGCCATCAGCGCCAGCAGCCCGGCGAGCAGCCAGCTGCCTGGGGCGAGGATGACGACGCCGGCGAAGGTGATCGCCAGCTCGAGCACCGACTGGATCAGCCGGAGGCCGAGGCCGGGGACTCCGCGCACGCTCTGGATGTTGTGGTTGCGGTCGGCCATGTCGGAGATCGGGCGGCTGTGGAAATAGCGGTCGTTGAGCCGCGGCAGCTTGGCGAGCAAAGCCATCCGCAACCGGGCCTCCAGCTTTCGTCCCCAGCGCAAGGTGCCGAGACCGCTCGCATATTCGATCGCCATCAAGATGGTCGCGAAGACGAGCAGGCCGATGGCCGCGAACAATCTCTGGGTCGGCAAGGCGAGTTGCGCCGAAATGTCGAATATGCCTCGAAAGAGCAAAGCCTCGATCATCGTCGCGCTCACCGCGAAGGCCCCCGCGAGCAGCAGCGCGAGAGGGGCCAGCAGGCCGTCCTCGCCCAGCATCTTCCACAAGGCGGCGAGCGGCGGAAGCGGCTTTTCGGCCAGGGCCGCTTCGAGCTCGAGCGACAGCGGCCTGCGCTCTTCGGTCGCCGCCGGATCGTCGGACCTCAGGCCCGCAATGCTGAGGACGACCGCGCCTGCGACCTTCAAGGTGCCGCCCGAGGCGTCGGGCGCCGGCTGATCCTCCGCAATCGACCAGAAAGGCTTCGGAATGAGGGAATCGCGCCCGGCTGAAAGGCTTTCCGAGGCCTCGCGCACCAGGCCTCGAAAAACGCCCTCGGCTTCACTGCCGCGGCGAATGCCCTTGGTGTCGATGAGGGACTGGACCAGACGGGTCGTGGCGTCGAGCGCGGCGAGCGGGCGCCAGCCGGGGCCGGCGAGCGCCTCGGCGACGAAGCCTTCGATCGCCTCGGGTCCGGCGCCGATGGCGGCGAGGCGCTCCCGAACCGGGTCGAGGAAGTCGTCGGTCTGGGCCCAGTCGAGCCAGTCGGCGGTCGCGACGGTCTGCGAATGGACGTGGATATCCTGCTGGAACTGGCGAAGTGTGACCCAGCGGCGGCCGGCACCTGGATCCATCACCTGAAGCCAGCGGCCGTGACGGCGCCACGCCACCACGAAATGGAGCGCCGCGCCCCGGTTCACGACGACGATCGCGGGAAGCATCCTGGCGCTGGCGAGCGTGACATGGTCGATCGGCACCAGCGCCTGCTCCGCCTTCAGGCCGAGGTCCCTGGCGATCTCCTCGATCGTGTCAATCGAGGTTCCGTCGACGTCGGTCTGGCAGGCTTCGCGAAGGCGCCCGAAGCTGACCGGGACATGATGGCCTTCGAGCAGGCATTTCAGGGCCGCGGGCCCGCAATCCATGGTCGAGGTCTGGACGACCTCGACCGCGAAGTAACGGCGCTCCTTCGGCTTGTCCGCGACCGCGCTCATCGACGGGCGCCGCTCCGTGGTTTCGACTCTTCCGTCATCCGTCCGGCCGACCTCAGAAGCAGCCTGGCCGGCGATACCGTCTCCACCCTGACCTCGATCCTTCCCGGCAGGCCATGGCGAAGAACCAGGCCGCGGGTGGCGTCGCGCTTGATCCGGAATTCGGCGCGAAGCGACTGGTCGCGGATTTCGCCGGCGACTCGAATGGCGGTGGCCTCGATCGTTCCGTACTGGACCCAGGGAAATCCCTCGAGCTGGAACCGGGCCGTCTGTCCCGGCCGGATTCGACCGAGGGCGGTGGTCGGGTCGAAATCGGCGACGATGAGCAGGTCGCCCTGCGGAATGATCGTCGCCAGCTTCTGTCCCGGCGCGACGTAGGCGCCCGGGCTGAGCGCCCGCATCTCGCCGACCACGCCGGACACGGGTGCCCGGATCTGGTGGTTGGCCACATCGAGCCGCAGCTGCTCGATCGACTCGCGGGTCGATGCCGCCTCGGCCTGGGTGGCGAGCAGGTCGCGGGTCAGCCTTTCCATCTGGACCCGGGTCTGATCGGCGCTGACGCTGGCGTCGACTCCGAGCCTCGACAGCTCGGCGGCCGAGATGTCCCGCTCGGATTCGGCCTTGCGGGCGTCCGCCGCCGCTCGCACGGCGTCGACCGCGGCCGATCCTCCTGTCGCGGCGTCGCTACTGATCCGGGCGGCGCTGTCGTTCGCGAACCTCGATGCGGCGCTGGCGCCCCGAAGCCGGGCGTCCGCGGCCCGAACCGCGGCCTCGGTCGATCGCCGCTCATTCTCCATCACCCGGTTCAGATAGGCGATCTCCTTCCTCAGCGAGGCGAGCTTGGCGGGATAAAGCGGGAGGCGCGCCTGGGCCTCCGCGAGCTGCAATTGCTGCCGAGCGGAATCGAGCTCGATGAGGACGTCGCCGGCGCGAACCTTCTGGCCGATGACGATGGGCGCCCGGGTCAGCCGGCCCGCCAGCAGGGAAGAGATTTCCCGCGGCGCGCTGCCCACTTCCAGCCGCGCCTGGCGGGAGACTTCGTAGACGGTGACGCTGCCCAGGGCGAACCAAAGCAGCCAGGCGAAAAGGGCCAGTCCGGCCAGAGCCAGGGAGATCACGACGATCCGCGACGAGTCGAGCGCCAATGATTGGGTCGTCTTGGAAAACTGAAACGTCAACTCGCTCTCCCCGGAGCCACCTTAACCACGCGAGTCCGCACGGCGCAACGCATAGGCGCATTCCCACCGCAGCTTATTGTAAGAGATTTCAAAATCAAAGCATCTCAGCTAGTTCGCGCTTACCGATACCCTCTGATACAAGTTAATGCTCCGCCGCCGGTTTAGGCGACATTCGTACAACTGCGATCGTTATTGGTCCGAAACCGGCACCTTTTCATCAGGAAACCGGTTTCTCGCAAAGGCAACTTAGCATTTCCACGGATACATCCGAAGTGCGAACCAAATCCGCTTGAGTTGGTCCGCTCCCGGCCTATCGTCGCCAATGCCGGAGACGCTCAGCCGCTGAGTCTCGCCGGCCCCAAGAAGCGGCGGGGGGAGCGATTTTCCCCGTTCGTAGCCTCGACGGAGTATTGTCGACGTATGTCTACGCTTTCCAATGAAGCTTCGGCAGCAAATTCCGCAGACATCGCATTTGCAGGCGACTCGTCCGATGAGGATGACACTAGCAAGGCTCGCGCCCTGCACCAGGACGACGAACTGCTCTTTCCGATGTCGAAGGGCGCCTTCTCGCAATATTGGGAAGATGAGGAGACTCCGCGCGAGTTGCGGGTCTATTATCGCGACAAGGAAATCGCGTTCGACGATCCCGCTTTTTATTCCTTCGGCGAGACCCTGACCAAGCAGTCCCGCTTCCGCGCCGGCGACGCCCTGCAATGGGGCGATTACGAGTGGCCCAAGGTGCGGCAGATGCTCGAGGATCTCATCGAGGCCGACGTCCTCAAATATGCGGACGAAGTGACCGACGTCCCGGCCGCCTTGCGCCATGAGGAGCGCGAGACGCTCCTGATGCCCGCCAAGATCGAGCACGGCAAGACTTGGGACGACGCCGAAGAGATCATGACGATGATTTCGGGCACTCCGCTTGAGACCGGCTATATCGAGCTCGTCATCCCCATCTTCCGGGTCGCGCACATGTATATGGACGCCGACGACCGGCAGGTGGGCGAAGCCAACGTCTTCCCGCCGGCGATGCGGCTGGACCGGCCGACGCTGTGGCGGACCTGTACCTATTCCGGGACCCGCTATCAGCCCGATCTCCCGATGAACGTCACCGCGCTCCGGATCATGCGCAACCAGTGGCGGCACATGATGGTGATCGTCCGGCGGATCAGCGACGCCTACCGGGCGCGCTTCCCCGAGGTCGACGAACGCGGCTGGACCGTCGGCGACATCGAGCGGATGGCCGTCTGCGTCCTCGCGCTTCCGACCTATCAGGTGATGCGGGTCGAGAACCGGGTCGAGAACGGCAAGCTCCATCCGGCGCTTTCGTCCGCCTTCCGGCTGACCGACGGCCTTCGGATGCTGATGCATCACATGCTGTTCGTCCCGTTCCACGAGCCGACCCGATCGGGAACAACTCCGATGACCGGGCGCGAAGCGCATGAATATGCCGAGCGGAATTTTTCCTTCCACACCGGGCAGGGAGTCTGCGCCGGCCCGCCGTCGATGGTCGACGACTTCCTGGCCGTCGTCCTCGACCGCGAGGACCCCAAGGGCGGCTGGCCGGACGAGATCGATCCGGAAGTGCAGGCGGCTCTGGACGAAGTCGATCGGGCGCTCGATTACGGGCTTCTCGGACTACAGAATTTCGGATCCGTCTTCTCGCTCTTCCCGACCTCTACGGCGGGACACGCCCAATTGAGGGAAATCATCACCGGCTGGAAGAAATCCGACTCGCCCTCGCTGGCGCGGCTGCGCGACCGCTGCGAGAAGATCCATGAGGTCACCCAGGATGTGGGCTGGCTCAAGTCGGACGAATTCCGCAAGAGCCGGCTGATCGCCTACAACGAGATGTACCAGAAGTGCGGTTTCGGAGTGGACGGCCGTTACCCGGATCCGTCGCTCGAGGACCAGTATGAGGATCTGCCGCCGCTGTCGGAAGCGACGATGGCGGAGCTGAAATCGGTCTTCGCCCGCCATTTCAACGATCTTGCGGACGGCGAGGAGCTCTTCGCCAGCCTTGCCGAATGGTTGGGCCGGTTCATCAGCTTCGTCCAGGTGGCGCTTCGGGTGTCGCTTGCTACCCAGGACCGGATCAACACCCTGCTCGGGCGCGAAAAGCCCAAGCAGACCTTCATGGGCCGCGATCTGGCCAAATATATCGGCCTCGATAAGAGCGTCGATTCCAAGGACGAGAGAAAAGAGGTGCCCTTCCTCATCGACGATATCGCGAAAGTGCTTGGCGTCACCATCGACGTCACCGCCGACGATGTCACCATCACCGATGGCGTGAGGAATATGCCTGGGGCGCCGAGAGAGATTCCGCTGGACGAACCGTCTGCGGGATAACGCGCCTCAGGGCGCAAACGTGGAAGGAAGTAACATGAAAATCAGGACCCACATTCGCGCCGGACTCGTCCCTCGTTGCGGCGGCACGACCCGTTGCGGCGGCAGCACCCGTTGCGGCGGTTCGACCCGTTGCGGCGGCAGCGTCGACTACGCCGTCTAAGCCACAAGAGATTTGGCCGTCCCTTCGGGGGCGGCCAGATACCGCGCGATGAAGCGCAACATGAGAGGAAGCTAAAATGAAAATCAAAACCAACGTCCGTGCAGGACTTCTCAAATCCGATCGTTGTGGCGCCAGCACCCGTTGCGGCGGTTCGACCCGTTGCGGCGGCGGCACCGTCTACGCCGTCTGAGCGTA
Organism: Sphingomonadales bacterium; assembly: GCA_034668565.1. GTDB lineage: Bacteria > Pseudomonadota > Alphaproteobacteria > Sphingomonadales > Sphingomonadaceae > Allosphingosinicella. Next base: position 31,112 of record JAXDPE010000005.1, read on the forward strand.
AAAAGTTTCGGCCGGTCCCCTGGGGGGCCGGCCAAAATCTGTGCAAGCACGCACAAACCAGAGAGGAAGCCATCATGAACATCAGAACCAACGTCCGCGCCGGACTCCGGGCCGATCGCTGCGGCGGCACCACCGATCGTTGCGGCGGCGCCACCCGTTGCGGCGGTTCGACCCGTTGCGGCGGCTCGACCCGTTGCGGCGGCAGCACCGTTTACGCCGTCTGAGCGTAGAAATGATTCGGCCGGCCCTCGGGCCGGCCGGATAATGCGCAATCAAGCGCAAAACGTGGAAGGAAGTAACATGAAGATCAGGACCAACGTTCGCGCCGGCATGCTCCCGAGCCCCCGCTGTGGCGGAACCACCCGTTGCGGCGGTTCGACCCGTTGCGGCGGCGGCACCGTCTACGCCGTCTAAGCTGACAAAGATTCGGCCGATCCTTCGGGGTCGGCCGAGTTCCGCGCCTGACGCGCACAATATGAGAGGAAGCCATCATGAAGATCAGGACCAACGTTCGCGCCGGCTACGCCGTCGATCGCTGCGGCGGCAGCACCCGTTGCGGCGGCCAGACCCGTTGCGGCGGATCGACCCGTTGCAGCGGATCGACGACCTACAACCTCGCCTAATCGAGGCAGGTGGATGGCGTCGGAATGCTTGCGCAAACCCAACACGCCATCGGCAAAGTGTAGCCATCCAGCTTCGGCTGGGTGGCTATATTTTTCACACCGGCGCCGCATCGTGAAGAAATGTTCGGCATGACGGTTTCGAGCTCCAGGATGGTCTGGCTGGCCTTGTTGCTGACGGGGTTGAGCCCGGTCCAGGCGGCGAAGCCGAGCTCGCCCAGGGTGCCGAAGCCGAACATACCCGAAAAGTTCAACGCGGCGGAGCGTTATCCGTCCGCCACGGTCGCGGCCGTCAGCCTGGCCGACGAAACCTGGTGGAAAATCTTCAACGATCCGGTGCTGGACGGCTTCGTCGACAAGGCGCTCAAAAGCAACTCCACCCTCCAGGAAGCGGCGGCGCGGCTCGAGAAATCGAGGGCCTTGCTGCGCGGCGCCGCGGCGGCTCGAATGCCGCAGGTCGGCGGCGGCGGCGGCGCCTCGCAGCGCACCGGACCGCTGATCAACGAGGCCGGCACGGGCGGCCGCTTGTTCTACCCCTCGACAAGCCTCAGCTACGAGATCGATCTGCTCGGCAGATTGTCGAAAGCGAAAAAGGCCGCTCGCCTGGATGCCGCCGCAAGCGCCGACCTGCTTCGCCACGCGCGTCTTCTGGTCGAGGCGGACACCGTCCAGACCTATTTCGAAATCTGCGCGCTCGACGAGGAGCGCTCGGTCCTCGGCAAGGCGGCGGACGACCAGGGCTCGACCTTGAAGATCCTCGAGGAGCGCGAGCGCAACGGCCTCGCCACCAGGCTGGCCGTGAACCGGGCGCGCGCGGAAGTCGCCAGCCTGCGCTCCGACGTCGAGGACCTGGAACGGCGTCGGGCCGAGCTGGTCGCCGGCCTCGCGCTGCTGATGGGCGAGGCGCCGTCGGACATCGCCGTTCCCGGCAGGCTGGGCACTCCGCCGATCGTCCCGGCGGACATACCCAGCGCCGTCATCGCCCGGCGCCCGGACATTTCGGCCGGGTTGCGAAGCGTCGAAGCCGCCCGGGCGCGGGTCGGCGCCGCCAAGGTCTCCTGGCTGCCCAGCCTCAGCCTCACCGGCGCGCAGGGTTTCGCCTCGCCCTCGCTGGGAAGCCTGCTGAGCTCGGCGACCCAGAATTTCGGGCTCGGCTTCCTCTTCTCGATCCCCGGGCTCGACGGCGGCCGCCACAAGGCCAGGGTGCGCTCGGCCCGGGCCGACCTCTCGCTGGCTTCGGCCGAATACAGCACCCAGCTGCTGACCGCCCTTCGCGATGTCGACAACCAGCTGAGCGCGGTGCGGATATTAAACGAGCGGGTCGAGACGTTGCGCTCGATCGCCGGCGACGACGAGGTCCTGGCGACGATGCTGCAGGCGCGCTACGCCAACGGTCTGATCAGCCAGCTCGACTATGTGGACGGACTTCGAGTCATCCTCGATCACCGCCGAACCGCCGTCCAGGTCAACATTGCGCGCTACGTCGCCACCATCGGCCTGATCCGAGCCCTGGGCGGGGGATGGGGCTCGCCGCCGCCGGGCCCGGATCGGCTCGCGGAAGGCAGCGCGCCGCGCTCGAGCCGCTGAGCCGGCGGCCAGCGCCGCCGCGGCAGAGGCTGCGACGCCTCAGCTAGGCCGCCCGGTCGGCATCTCCGCCGGCAGGAACGGCGCTTCCGCGGGCTCGCGACGTCAAAGCCCGCAGCATGATCATCGCGTCGCCGCCGTTGGCGAGGGCGGTGGGACCGGTGTCGAAAAGCAGGTAATTTTGCAGATCTTCCGGAACGCTGCCGTCGGGCGCGACGGGATGTTCGGCGAGCAGCGCTTCATAACGGGCCTCGTCGGCACTCGGATCGCCGGTGAGATCCGCGAAGCGCTCGAGCAAGATCGCCGCGGCGACGGGCGTGCCACCGGCGTCGGCCATGCACGCCAGGCTCACCCCGTCGAGCACATCGATGCGGGGGCGGTGAACTCGGTTCAGGATCGCGAATACGGAGCCGCCGGTGCTCTGGTTCGTGCAGCAGCAATACATCTGATCGCCGACCGCGATCGCCCAGCCGATCATCCGGTTCGAGAAGATTCCCATGCGAAACAGGAGAGGCCCATCATCGGTGACCTGCATGATGACATAATCGTGCACGAACTTGCCCGGGATTTCCGGTACCGGGCGGGTGGTTCGCCAAATGCCCGCGAGCGCCGCGCTCACATTGCCGCTCGACAGCGCCGCGTCGCGCAGCTTGCTGAGCCGCAGCCATTCGGCGAAGCCGCTAGGCAGCTCGCTGATCACCCTCGGCACGGGCGCGCGAGCCACTCCGAGGCGGTCCGCGAGGCCGTCGAGATCCAGGTCCCAGTCGACCATCGAGAAAGACGGCGTCAAATGGGACAGCCGCTCCGCCAGCGCCCGGGTCACTCTCGAGCAATTGTACGCGGAAGGCATCACCCGGCCGCTGCACCAGCGGCCGACGAGCGACTTGTCGACTCCAACGTCCACCGCCAGCCGTCCCCGGCTGATCGAGAGTGCCTTGAGCACGAGTGCGAGCTTGTCTCCGAAAGCATCGACCATGTGCCGCAATCTGAGCGGGAAAGAGCCTGGTGGCAACCGCAAATGCAACCGTTGCAGGCGGGTTGCGCACCCGGTGCGTAGGACGCGGCCCGGCGCTGCATCTGCCGCGATCCGGCAGCCGCGACTAAACCCCATCCAGCCGCGCCGACGCGGCCGCATTCGTGGGAAGATTCATCATGGCTACAAACAAGCTCGCGCACCGCCCTGCCAAAGCCCTGCTGCTCGCCACGCTCTGCCTCGGAGCCTCCGGCACCGCGGCGGCGTTCGACGGCCTGACGGCCCAGTCTTTCTCTCCGGCCAAGATGGCGGCCTCGATCGAAGCGACGATGAAGCCGCAGGTCGTGGGGTTCAGCTATACGATCGCCCAGAACAAGAAGGTTGCGCTCGAAAAGGGCGTCGGGTCGGCGCGGATTGCGGTCGACGGGCTTCGCGCCCACGGCCCCCTGCAGCGCAACAATATAGCCAGCGTGACCAAGACCGTCACGGCCCTCGCGATCATGCAGCTGATCGAAGCCAATAAAAAGAACGGCGTCACCCCCGACACCGCTATCGGCGCCTATCTTCCGGATGGCTGGAAGGCGGGGCCCAATGTCGCCAACCTGACCTTTGCGGAAGTGATGCGACACACATCCGGGCTTTCTTCCGGAAACATCAACGGCCTTTCGCGCCTCGGCTACGACGCCGTCAAGACCGCGATCGCCGCCGGCACCACCCCGCTGCCGCCCGGAAAAACCGAGCGTCCGGGCGCTTACGACAATCTCAATTACGCGCTGCTGCGAGAGTTGATGCCCAAATTATGGGCCGCCACCGGGACCCTCAAATACGAGACGATCGACGGCTCCCAAATCTGGAAAACGCAGGGCGAATATCATTCCTTTCTCTACACTAAATACGTCAATCAGCGAATTTTCGATCTGCTTGGCATCGAGAACGTCGCGTGCTTCGACAACAAGGCCACCTCCACGCTTTATTACCCGCAGAATCCGGATCCCAAGATACATGGTGTACCGGGTGTCGACCAGTCGTATTACTGCGGCAGCGGCGGAATTTACCTGTCGACGAACGAGATGACTCGATTCCTCGTTTACCTGTTCAACACGGAAACGTTGCTGCCGGCGGCTGCCCGCAAGATGATGATGGACCGGCGCTTCGGTCTCGACGTGACCTCGACGTCGCGGGGCCTGGCTTTCTCGCGCAACGGCGTGGTCAGCATGGGATCGAACAGCCAGGGCAAGGGGCCGACAAAGGCCTGCATGGTCCACTTGCCCGACGGCATCGACGCCGCTCTCGTCCAGAATTCCAACGACGGCGCGGACATCAAGCCCTGCAATGTCTTGATCGCGGCGTTCGAGGACGGCTGGAAATAGATCAGGCCGACGCGGAGCGCGGACCCGACGAAGGTCCGCGTCGATCTTCCGGCTCGCGGTGGTGACCCCTACGGGACTCGAACCCGTGTTTTCGCCGTGAGAGGGCGACGTCCTGGACCGCTAGACGAAGGGGCCGCTGCGTTTGCGAAGGGCGCATATCGGGGGAGCCGCCGTCGCTGTCAAGCTGGCGAAGCCCCACTTCACCGCCTAGATATGGGGTCATGTGCAACCTCTACAGCAACAAGGTCGCCCCCGACGCCATCGCCCTGGCGTTCGAGCAATTGCGCATTCCGCTTCGTTTCCCCGACGGAATGCCCAACATCGAGCCGCGCGACGAGATCAAGATCACCGATAGGGCGCCGATCGTCCGCTGGAACGCGGGGGAGGGGCTCGCCGAGCTCGTCCAGCGGCGCTGGAGCTGGCCCGGAACGGGCGGCAAGCCCGTCTACAATTTCCGCTCCGACGGCCGCGAGTTCGGAAATTCGGAAAAAGGCGGCCGCTGCCTGATCGTCACCGACGGCTTCTACGAATTCACCAATCCGCAAGAGCCGCGGGCTGACAAGCGCAAGGATCGATGGCTGTTCACGATGGCGGGCCGCGACTGGTTCTGCATCGCGGGGCTATGGCGGACGACAGAGGCCGGGGAAGCCTTCACAATGCTGACGACCCAGCCGGGACCGGACGTCGCGCCCTACCACCATCGCCAGGTAGCCGTGCTCGCGCATGAAAGCTGGGACGCGTGGCTCGACGGCCGCGGCTCGGCGCTGGATCTGCTGGGGCCGTGCCCGGCGGGCCGGCTCGAGGTGAGGAAGATCGGATAAATCCCGTCATCCCGGCGAAAGCCGGGACCTGCCGGAGACCTGCCGAGCCTTCTTGTCCTGAGGTCCCGGCTTCCGCCGGGATGATGCGTTTCAGGCCGCCTCGGCGCCGCGTTCGCAGGCGAGCTCGGCCGCGACCAGATCCGCCACCTCCAGCGCCTGGGCGCGGTTCAGGCGCGGGTCGCAATGGGTGTGGTAGCGGGCAGCGAGATCCGCCTCGGTGACAGGATCGGCGCCGCCGGTGCATTCGGTGACGTCGCGCCCCGTCATCTCGACATGGATCCCGCCGCCGCGCACGCCTTCCGAGCGGGCTATCTCGAAAAAGGCGCGCAGCTCCCCGAGAATCCGGCCCAGGGGGCGGGTCTTGTAGCCGCTCGCCGTCCGCTCGGAGTTGCCGTGCATCGGATCGCAGGTCCAGAGTACCGGATGGCCCTCGGCCGCGACGGCGCGCATCAGCGGCGGCAGGGCCCGCTCGACCTCTGCGACGCCCATTCGGCCGACGAGAGTGATCCGGCCGGCTTCCCGGCTCGGGTTAAGGGTATCGAGCAGCTCGACGAGCAGGTCCGGTCCGAGAGATGGCCCGCATTTGATTCCGATCGGATTGGTGAGCCCGCGCAGATATTCGACATGGGCGGAACCGGCGAAACGGGTGCGGTCGCCGATCCAGAGGAAATGGGCCGAGCTTGCGTACCAGCCCGCCCCGTCCCGGCGGGTGAGCGACTGCTCGTAGGGCAGAAGCAGGCCTTCATGGCTGGTGTAGATCGGCTCCGGTCCAGCGAGGGCGCGCAAATGGCTCAGGGCGGCGGCCGACTGGCCGTAGGCGCGGAACATCCGTTCGGGATCGGGCCGGCGCGCGGCTTCGTCGAAGGGGAGCCCGTTGACGATGTCGCCGCGATAGACCGGCAAATCGCGTCCGGCCTGGCGCTCGAGCTCGCGCGAACGGGGCTTGGCGAACTGGCCGGCGATGCGCCCGACTCGGACGACGGGCAGGCCGCTTGCCGTTTCAAGGCGAAGAGCCATCGCCTCGATCAGCCCGGCGGTGCCACGAATCGCCTCCGGCGAGAATTCGGCGAAGCTCTCGGCGCAGTCGCCGCCCTGGAGAAGGAAGGCCTGGCCGGCCTGCGCTTCGGCCAGCCGGGCCTTGAGCGCATGCGCCTCGGCGCTCGGGACCAGCGGCGGATAGGCTGCGAGCTCGCGCAACGCGGCGTCGAGAAGGGCCGGATCGCCATAGAGGGGCTGGTGCCGCGCTTCCTGCGCGCGCCAGCTTGCCGGGGTCCAGTCCTGCGCCATGGCGCTCCTTCGCGGATCGCGCCCGGCCGTGCAAGCAATTGACGCGTGCGGCCGATAAGTAGAGGGAAGCGCTTGTGAAAAGCCTCTTTCCCCATAGCGCGACGACCGAGGACGTCACCGTCCGGGTGTCGGTCAGCTTCCTTCCCGAACAGTCCGAGCCAGCCCGCGGCCGCTGGTTTTGGGCTTATCATGTGCGCATCGAGAACGGATCGCGTCGCGAAGTCCAGCTGGTCAGCCGCGAATGGACGATCGCCGACGCGCGCGGCGGCCGGCACCAGGTCCAGGGCGAGGGCGTCGTCGGCGAGCAGCCCGTGATCGAGCCTGGAGCCTCGTTCGATTATGTTTCGGGCTGTCCGCTGCCGACCCCGACCGGCTGGATGGAGGGCCATTATAGGATGGTGGCGGCCGACGGGCGCGCGTTCGACGCCGCCATTCCCCGCTTCCCCCTCGTCGCCCCGGCCGTGACCAGCTAGAGGGCTTCGAGCTTGAGGAGTGTTTGCGATGCGTAACCTTGCCCTTGCCGCGGCTGTCGCGGCGCTCGCCTGTCCCGCCGTCGGCGCCCGCGCCGCGACGCCAGCGGCCCGGGCAATGACCTGCCCGATCGGCGGCGGAAGCTTCGAGTACCAGCCTTTGACCGCGCCGGTCGTGTTCGGCGAACGGCCGGACGGACGGCCGATCGGAAGCATCAAGTTCCCGCCGGCTCTCCCCGAATGCCCCGACAACGGGCTCGTCCTCTACAAGGATTACGATGCCGGCGAGGTCGCCAAGCTCGAGCCGCTGGTCGCTTCGGAGGCCTATCAGGCGCTTCGCAAGGAGGAGGCCCAATATTATCGCGCTTATTGGCTGATGCGGCAGCTGGGCGTCGGGCCGGAGCTCTATTTGTGGGCCTTGCTCCAGGCGAGCTGGGAAGCGGAGGGCAAGCCGGAGCTCAGGAAGCGCTATCTGGAAGAGCTCGTCGAGGCTTCCGCCAAGGTGCCCCCGCGTCCCGCCGATCTCAACTGGATCGGAATGGAAGGACGATCGATCAACGCCCTGCGCGAGCTGGGTCGGTTCGACGCAGCCTTGGCGCGGCTGGACAAGGTGCCGCTGTCGGCGCTGCGTGCGCCGACGCCGGCCAGCGCCTCGGCTCCGGAATCGCCCCAGGCGCGGAGCCGCCGGGGCTGGCGCACCTTCTTCGCCGAGATCCGGCCGGTGATCGAGCGCCGCGATTCCTCGTCCGAGCCGCTCGATCTGCTGCCGCGAACCGTCGCCGCGGGGCGCTGCATCGACGAAGCCGGCAAGCTCGACGAGGCCGGCCGGGCCTTTTGCGAGAAGGACTCCGAAGCGATCGCCGCCGTTCGCGCCGCGCGCGAGAAGCAGGCGAAGGAGAATGAGGCGCTCCGCCAGTCCCGCGAGGCGAGCGGGCGATAGCTTGCGTCCCCGCCGCGAGGCAGGGCAGGATTACTTCATCAGGCTCACGAGCCGGCTCGCCAAGGCGACGAAGCGCGGTTCGTCGAGTGGGCCGGACTCGTCGTTCCACGTCGCCGAAACCGCGAGCCAGCGGCCCGAACCGGTTTTCAGAAGGAAGCTGAGGTTGAGGACGCCCGGTTCCGAGCCGCCCTTGAATCCGAAATAGGCGAAGCCCTTCGCCAAGGCCGGGCCGAGGCCCGGGTTGATCGCCAGGAGGTCGAGCGCGGTCCTGTCGCCGTGGCGGCGGATCCAGTCGAGGGTGCGGACGAGGTCGGCGGGCGAAGCGAACCATTCGGCCGTCGCGATCTCCGCGGGCCGACCGCCCCGCCGCGACGGATCGAGAGTGGCGGCGTCGACCCGATCGAGCGCCGGCAGAAGCGCCCGCCGCCCCGCTTCGTCCGCGGCCTTCCATCGCGCCAGCAAAGCCGGATCGCCCAGCTTGAGGGCGAAGGCGTCGCGGGTGAGGAGGAAAGGCCGGTTGCGCTCCGGCGCCCTTACTCCAAGTTCGGGCAGAAGCCGCTCGACCTTGTCCCGGCCGAGCACCCCCAGCAACGTATCGGCGGCGCTGTTGTCGCTTCTCGAGATCATCAGGGCGGCGAGGCTGTGGAGGGTGACAGGCGAGCCTTTCGGCCAGTCCTGAAGCACGCCCGATGGCAGTGAAGGGGCGCCCAGCGGTACGACGTCGCCCCATCGCCGCTCCCCGGCCTGGACGGAGCGCACCAGCTCGGCCAGCACGAACAGCTTGAAGGCCGAGCCGATGGCGAGCGGCCGGTCGGGCTTTTCGCTGAGTAAAATAGCCGGGTCCGGCGCGTCCAGGCGGGCGACGGCGAACGAGACGTCGCCCTGCAGGCCGCGCAGCTCGGCGACCAGCGCGGCGGCATCGCCCGCCGTGGATTCCACCCCGACGACGCGCAGGCCTTCGACGAGATTGGGAGGCTGCGGACCGATCGCCATCTGGAATTGCACGATGGCGTGTTCGTAGGAGAGGAAGACCGTCCCGCCCGTCGGACCGGTCGGCTCGATCCGAATCTTTTCCCCGACCGCCCCGTAGCTTGCCTTCAGCTGCGCCGCGATCGCCCGCAGGCGCTCGGAAGGCACCTCGGCGAGAAAGGCGGGAGAGAAAAAGCGCTCGGGCGCCGTCTCGCCCTTCATGACCGGCGCCAGCTGCTTCGCCCGCGCCGAGAAAGCGGGCGAGGGTTCCGCCGCCGCAATGGCCGTCGTCCAGAGGCAGGCCAGCAGACAGAATATCCACCGGCCCGCGCTGCTCAAGCGTCGATCTCGTCTTCCGCGATCTCGGCGGCGTGGCTCTGGATGAAGTTGAAGCGGTGCTCCGGGTTGCGGCCCATCAGCCGGTCGACGAGGTCGCGCACCGGCTGCTGCGGCTGATAGCCGTCCGGCAGGGTGACCCGGATCAGCGAGCGGCTCTTGGGATCCATCGTCGTCTCGCGGAGCTGCGACGGGTTCATCTCGCCGAGACCCTTGAATCGGCTGATCTCGACCTTCTTGCCCTTGAACAGGCTCGCCTCGAGCTCGCCCCGATGGGCGTCGTCGCGGGCGTAGGCCACCGTCGGCCCGGACGACAGGCGGTAGAGCGGCGGTTGGGCCAGATACAGGCAACCCTGCTCGACGATGGGGCCCATTTCGGTGAAGAAATAGGTCATGAGCAGGGTCGCGATATGGGCGCCGTCGACGTCGGCATCGGTCATGATGATGATCCGGTCGTAGCGCAGCTGGGCCGGGTCGCAGCGCTCCTTGGTGCCGCAGCCGAGCGCCAAGGTGAGATCGGCGATCTCCTGGTTGCCGCGGATCTTGTCGGCGCTCGCCGAGGCGACGTTCAATATCTTGCCGCGGATGGGGAGGATCGCCTGGGTCTTGCGGTCCCGGGCCTGCTTGGCCGATCCGCCGGCGCTGTCGCCCTCGACGATGAACAGCTCGGTCCCGGCCGGATCGTCGTTGGCGCAGTCGGTGAGCTTGCCGGGGAGCCTCAGCTTGCGGCCTGAGGTCGCGGTCTTGCGCTTGATCTCGCGCTCGGCCCGCCGTTTCAGCCGGTCGTCCATCCGGTCGAGGACGAAGGCCAGGAGGGCCCGGCCGCGCTCCATATTATCGGCGAGATAATGGTCGAAATGGTCGCGCACGGCGGCCTCGACCAGGCGGGCGGCGTCGGGGCTGGTCAGCCGGTCCTTGGTCTGGCTCTGGAACTGGGGATCGCGCACGAAGACCGAGAGCATCACCTCCGCCCCGCCGACGACGTCCTCGGCCTGCACCTCCTTCGCCTTCTTCTGCTGACCGACCAGCTCGGCGAAGGCGCGAAGTCCGCGGGTGAGGGCCGCCCTGATCCCCTGCTCGTGGGTGCCGCCGTCGGGGGTCGGGATGGTGTTGCAATAATAAGAGGAACCGCCCTCGGTCCAGAGCGGCCAGGCCACCGCCCATTCGACCAGTCCGAGCCCGCCGGGAAAATCCTGCCGGCCGACGAAGAAGTCGCTGGTCGCGCAATTGCGCTCGCCGATCTGCTCCTTCAGATGGTCGGCAAGGCCGCCGGGAAACTGGAACACCGCCTCGGCGGGCGTGTCGTCTTCGATCAGCGCGGGATCGCAGCGCCAGCGGATCTCGACGCCCGCGAACAGATAGGCCTTGGAGCGAGCGAGCCGGTAGAGCCGCGCGGGCTTGAACCGAGCCTCGCCGCCGAAAATCTCGGTGTCGGGAACGAAGCTGACGCTGGTCCCGCGGCGATTGGGGGTGGGCCCGAGCGGCTCGAGCTTGGTCACCGGCTCGCCGCGCGAGAAGGTCTGCCGGTAAAGCTCCTTGCCTCGAGCCACTTCGACGATCGTCTCGCTCGACAAGGCGTTGACGACGCTGACCCCGACCCCGTGGAGCCCGCCCGAGGTCGCATAGGCCTTGTTCGAGAACTTGCCGCCCGAATGGAGCATGGTGAGGATGACCTCGAGCGCCGACTTGCCGGGATAGCGGGGATGCTCGTCGATCGGCATTCCGCGGCCATTGTCGGTGATGGTGAGGCGCCCGGCCGCCCCCGCCACCGGCTCCAGGGTCACCTCGATCCGGGTCGCGAACCCCGCCACCGCCTCGTCCATCGCATTGTCGAGCACTTCGGCGGCGAGATGGTGGAGCGCCCGCTCGTCGATCCCGCCGATATACATTCCCGGCCGCCGCCGGACCGGCTCCAGCCCTTCCAGCACCTCGATCGAATGGGCGTCGTAATCGGCGGAAGGCGCGGCGGTGGACGCGAACAGGTCTGACATGGGGGAGGTATAGGGGGAGGGGGGAGGCGGGGGCAAGTTCCGGGGTTGTTCTATCCACAGCTGTGTTGCGGACAGCGGGACCAGGGAAAACGGGGACAGCATACATTTCCGCCGAGCGTCGAGGCCGTCGAAAATGTATGCTGTCCCGGTTTTCTGAAGTTCGATCGATAGCTGCATCGGTCCGAAAGGCTTGGCGCTTCCCCCCTTCGGCTTCGGGGCGATACGTTACTCGTCGCGTTTGCGGTCTCGCTCCGCCCGGCGTTTGCGCGCGAGCGACGATCCTGAAATGATGATGACGAAGGCGACGAGCAGCAAGCCGACGATAACATTGCTCATTTCCTGGTCTCCTGCACGGGCGGCCTTTCTACCTGCCTTCTTCGACCCTTGCGGGCGGCGCCGCAATCGGCGTCTACAGCCTCAGGCGAAGGGACAGGCGTCCGAGCGCGGCCTTGTCCTCGCGGCTGAGCCCGGCCCGCAACGCAAGCCAGCTTGTCCCTGCCCACAGCAGGACGAGGCTCGCGACCCGAAGCGGGCCCGGCAGGACGAACGCGGCGAGAGCCATGGTCGCGGCGCCGATCGAGGAAAGCAGGGCGCCGCGCAGCACGAAGCCGGCCGGGAAGGTGATCGCTGCGGGGCCGGGCCGGGCGCCGCCGAGAAGAAGCTCGAGGACCGCGCACAAACCCGCCAGCGCGGTGGCTCCGGCCACGGCAACGGCCATGCCCATCGACCCCCGATCGGGCACCAGCCATGCGGCAACCGCCCCCCAGGCGGTGAGCGCGACGAGACTGTTGAGCAAGGGGAGGGCCCGGCTCCCGGTCATCTCGACGACGGTCTGGGCAGGGCCGGTGAGCGCTTCCAGGGCCCGGCCGACGACGAGGATCACGAGGATCGGGAGGGCGGCGATGACTTCGGGCCGATAGACGCTGAGCACGTCCCGGGCGGCGAATATCAACAAGGCGGCGAGCGGCAGGACGAGCGCGGCGGTTACGTTCGTGGCGAAGTGATAGAGGCTGTTCACCACCCCCGGCCGCTCTTTGGCCCCGGCGGCGGCAAGCGGGGCAAGAACATATTCGAAGGATTGCCGGACGAGATAGGGCACGGTGGATATCCTGCGCGCGACTTCGAACAGACCCGCCGCCTTCGCGCCGCCGGCGCCCGGCAGGAGAAGATTGAGGCTGAGGGCGGGGCCGTGGATGAGCAGCCGCCGGGTCACGTTCGAAGCGAGCAGCGCGCCTCCGGTCGCGAGCAGGGTTCGGAGCAGGGGCCATCCGATCCGCGCCCGAGCCAGGCCCCGCAGGTCGTAGAAGCGCGACAGCAGCGGCAGGCAAAGGAGCGCGGTGAAAGCAAGCGAAGCAAGATGGGCGATCATCAGCCCCAGCGTGCCGACCCCCGCGGCAGCCAGGCCGATCGCGAAAACCATTCGGGCGACCTGCTCCCACAGGATGCGCAGCCTGATTTCGGGGCCGAAGGCGCGCCGGGCGCGCGCCGCGGCGGTGGCGATCTCGATGAACATCCAGAGCGGCAGCGCCCAGGCGAACAGCGCCAGGGCGACGGGAAGCTCGGCGCGATCGGCGGCGGCCGCCGACAGAAACGGCGCGATTCGTTCGGCTTCCAGGCTGATGACCAGGGCGATCGCGACCGCCGCCCCGACCCCCACGCCCAAAGCAAGCTTCACCGCTTGCTGCGCCGGCTCGGGTTCCAGCTGCGGAACGAGGCGCTGCAGGGCGCTGGTCATTCCCAGGTCGGCGACCGTCGAGAGCAGGACGATTCCGGCCCAGAGCGAAGCGTAAAGGCCGTAAGTGGCGATGCCGAAGAGCCAGATGAGCAGCGGCTGCGAGACGACTTCGATTACGGCGCCGAGGCGCGACAGACCGCTCAGGAACACGCCGCGCGCAACTTCGCGGCGGGCATCCCCGGAATGGCCGGCTTCCTTCGCTTGCGGCTCCGGCGATTCGACGGGGTCAGGCGCCCGCGGCACCGAGCAGTTCTTCCACCATCTCCTTGGAGCGCTGGTCGTCGACGTCGATCGCGAGCCTGCCGTCGCTCAGCACCAGCGGCGTGATCCTGACGCCCAGCCTTTGGGAGATGCGGCCAAAGGCCTGGCGCAGGGTCAGCGCCTTGAGACGGAACAGGATCAGATTGAGGGTTCCGAAGCTACGCTGCATCCGCCCGGCCACCTTCAGGAACTGACCGCCCTCGCGGAAGGCCTCGGCCGCCCGGAGCGCCTTGGGACCCGAAAGCCAGAACAGGTTGCAGTTTGAAAAGCCGCCGTCCCGAAACTCATAATATCGGCCCTTGCCGCCGCTGTGCGCGGCTTCGATGTCCCGTTTGGAAGCCATTGCCAGAACGGCGTCGGTTCCCGGCCTCGAACCCTGCGCCGCCATGGCACGAAGCGCCTCGGCGGTGACGAGCACATTGTCGGCGGTCGTTACCACCAGCGGGAAGTCGGCGACCTCGCTGGCCTTGCGGACGCTGTCGACGAGATTGGGCTCGGCTCCGATGATCGTCAGCCGTCCTTCGCGCCGCAGGCGCTGGACCGTGGGCTCCTCGGCGAGCGCGGCCGGACCCTCTATGGAAACGAAGATCGGCGCGTCCGGGAGCGCCTTCTCGGCGGTATCGAGCACTCGACCGATGAGCGAGCGTCCGAGCACTGGGACGAGGCACTTATGGGACACGCCGGCGCTCTGCGCGAGCGGATCGAGAGTGCCGGACCGCATGCCCGCCAGTATCAGGACATTGAATTTCGCGCGATTTTCATGACTGCTCATTCGTCGATACTGGCCTGTGCCGATCCCCATGCCTGGCCGATAGCCGGCCTGCTGCGCTCGACGATACCAGAAGCGGCCCGGAGCCGGTAGGCGTACCTGCCTCATCCCGGACTTGATCCGAGATCCATGAACACCGCGCTTCCAAAGCTTGCCCCGCCTGGCCGGCTCACCTCGTCAATGCTGAACTCGTTTCAGCATCCGACCCGGCCGATGCGATGGTTTGGGCGAGGACCGAACTGAGGCTGGCGCCGAACGGCCCTAGCCGCGGGTCCGCAGGCTCTAGGTCATCGAGGCCCTGGATCGGCGACATTGCGTCAAGTCCCCGGGAGGACGATTCAGGTTTTACGCATTCCCAACCTGGTGCGAAGGCGCTTCCCGGTCCCCGCCGTGGATCCGGTCGAGATAGGCGGAGGCGAGCTCGTAATGGGCCTGGACGACCCGGCGATGCTCGGCCGCCTGGGCGAGAGCGATCTCCGCTTCCGCCCGGCGCTCGTAATATTCCTGTTCTTCCTGAGACATTTAACCTGGATAATCAACAGTGGTTACGGACCCGTATAAAACCGCCGAGGCGCCGCCGCCGTTCCCGAAAATCGCGCTGATCCAGGTTGTTGCTCCTTGTGAAGACGCCGGTTCGCCAAACCGGGTCCCGAGGGGCGGCCGACGTTCGCGCGACCTGGTTATACGGTCGGTCCCGGTTCGCCCGAGCGGCCTAATTCGGGCGTCGGTTCAACCCGCCTGGTTTCCGCGGCGGTGGTGACGACGCTGCTGATTTCGTCGTCTTCGCGGGCGACGATGATGGTCTCGCGACCGTCGGCGCCCTGCAGGCGAACGATCCGGCGATTCTGGACGCTGCGCCACCCGATCGCCACGATGATCGCGAAAACCCCGAGTCCGAGGATTATGGCCATGAGGCTTGAGGCTGAATCTGTCATCGGGACTTCCCTTGCCGAATTGATGCCCAGTCCCTTAAGCGCCTGAAAAAGTTAAGAACTCATATTAGGACGGGGAAGAGCCCTGAAGGACATGCCTAGCGGATGCGGGGGCCGCCGAAGGGGAGGGGCGGCGGCGGGCGGCGGTCGCGGCGGGGAATCTGCGCCTGGTAGGCGACCCCGCAATGCTCGACGCAATAAGGGAAGCCGGGATTGGCCTGGTTTCCGCAGAAATGGAAATCGGGCTCGCCGGGATGGCCGATCGGCCATTTGCAGATCTTCTCGTTGAGATCGAGCAGGCTGGTCTTGTCGGCGATCTCCAGGCTGGGCTTGGCCGGGACGAGCCGGCGGGGCGGGGCGGGCGGGATCGGCGATTGCTGCTCGCCAGGCGCCTGGCGGACGAAGCCGCCCGGGCCGATCGAGCGGATCTGCGGCTGCGGCGCCGCCGGCACGGGCGCGGCGGCCGCCTGCGGTTCATCCTCGGCCTCGGCCTCCGGCTCGCTTTCCGTCGGGGCCGGCTCGGCTGCTTCCGGCCGGACCTGGACCTCGACCGGCGCCGGCGCTTCCGGCTCGAACGGCGACGGCTCGGCATCGATCGCGCCCTCGTTCGCCTTCACCGGAGACGGCCTCGACTGGAGGCCGAGCCGGTGGGCCTTGCCGATCACCGCGTTGCGCGAGACTCCGCCCAGCTCGTCGGCGATCTGGCTCGCGGTATTGCCCTGGGTCCAGAGCTCCTTCAGCCGGTCGATCCGTTCGTCGGTCCAGGACATTGTAGCGAAGCCTTCCTTCATTGCTTGCGGCCCACGGCGTCTGCCTCTAGCGACGGCGCGGTGAGCGACCAGCCTTCTTCTTGGATGCGGGCCGATCCGGGCGTTCCGGTTATCCGGAACGTGAACTGGGGCGGCCTCAAGACCCTCTATGTGAAGGAGGTGAGGCGTTTCTTCAAGGTCCAGCTGCAGACGGTGTGGGCGCCGGCGGTCACGACCCTCATGTTCCTGATCATTTTCTCAGTGGCGCTCGGCCGCAGCGGACGCATCGTCCACCTTAACGGCGCCACCTTCCACTTCGCCGATTTCCTGGCGCCCGGCCTCATCGTCATGGGGATGCTGCAGAACGCCTTCGCCAATTCGAGCTTCTCGCTCCTCGTCGGCAAGATCCAGGGCAACATCGTCGATTATCTGATGCCGCCGCTGTCGACGGCCGAGCTGATCGCCGCTTTGATCGGGGCCGCCGTCACCCGGGCCGTCCTGGTCGGCTTCGCCGTCTTCCTCGCCATGCAGTTGTGGCCGGGCGTGCACGTCGTTCCGGTTCATCTCTGGGCGGTGGCCTGGTTCGGGCTGATGGGAAGCATGATGCTCGCCTTCTTCGGCCTCATCACCTCGATCTGGGCCGACAAGTTCGACCACGCCGCGGCGGTCACCAATTTCGTGGTGGCACCGCTGTCCCTGCTGTCGGGCACTTTCTACTCGATCGACAGCCTCGCCCCGGCCTTCCGAGGAGTCAGCCACGCCAATCCCTTCTTCTATGTCATCTCGGGCTTTCGCTACGGCTTCCTCGGCGCCGCCGATTCGCCGATCCTGCTCGGCGGGCTGCTGCTTCTGGCGATCAATTTCGGGCTGGGCGCGCTTTGCTACGCGATGCTGCGGACGGGGTGGAAGCTGAAGGCCTGAACCTGTCCCTCCACGTCACCCTGAACTTGTTACAGGGCCCAGTTCCCCACCCGCGAGGCGGCTCGGATCTGGATGCCGAAACAAATTCAGCATGACGGTTGTTCATGAAACCCAACATTTACCTGAACGCTACCTGTCGAGTCCGTTCAGCACCGCAACATTCGCCGAGTCGTAGAAGCTCCCCATCAACAAGGAGCAATACCATGCGTAAGTTTCTGATTCCCGCCCTGATGCTTTCCACCGTCGTCGGCATCGCTCCGGCCGCGGCTCAGCACGGCGGCTACCACAATGACCGCGGCACCGTCGCCTGGAACCGCGGCGGGCCCTCGCGCCAGGCGATCAACGAGCTGCTTCGCGACCTTCAGCGGGCCGAGAACGGCATCCAGCGCTCGGTCCAGCGCCGGGTGATCTCGCAGCGCGAGGCGATGGGCCTTCGCCGCGAGGCCAGCCAGATCGAGCGCAGGCTCAACATGGCCGGCCGCAACGGCATCAGCGGCCGCGAGTTCGGCGCGCTGCGGGTTCAGGTCAACCGGCTCGAGCAGCGCCTGCGCATCGAGCGCCAGGACCGCGACGGCCGCCGCTACTGAAGGCGAAAAGCCCGCCACTTGTGGCGAAAAGGGCGGGCGCCGCGAATTGACGCGG
>JAXDPE010000006.1:0-26627 GCA_034668565.1 Sphingomonadales bacterium
GCCGGGTTCGCGGCTGCGGCAAAGGTCGAGGGAGGATCGTCGTCCGGGCAGTATCCGGCGTCCAACCTCTGACGGGCCTTCCTAATTCCTCCCCGCGATTTCGCGGGGAGGGGGACCAGGCGAAGCCTGGTGGAGGGGTTCTTCGGAGTTCGGAAGGCCCCTCCACCACCCTTCGGGTGGTCCCCCTCCCCTGCAAATGCAGGGGAGGAATTTGAGGCAATCGCGCTCCCGCGCAACGATCCCTCCCACCGCGGGTTAGCCCGTCATCCCGGCGAGAAAGGGCCCCCCAAATGAGCGACAATGTCTACAAGGTGATCGAGATCGTCGGAAGCTCGGCGACCAGCATCGAGGACGCGATCGAAGGCGCCGTCGCCCGAGCCGCGTCGACGATCCACGACATCGGCTGGTTCGAGGTCAAGGAGACCCGCGGCCATGTCGAGAACGGCAAGGTCGCCCATTACCAGGTCACCTTGAAGATCGGATTCACGCTTCGCCAATAAGTTGAGGCCTTGCCGCCGCGCCTCCGCGCCGCGATGATCGGGCCGGAGAGGACCGATATGGCCACGAATTCCGCAGCCGCGTCGAGGGCGCCCGTCAGCCTCGCGCCTACGGGCTACGACAAGTTCCTGGCCGCGGGCGCGGTACTGCTGCTCGCAATCGTCCTGGTCGCGCTCGGACGCGGGGCGGGCGAGTGGGCGCGGCTGCCGTGGATCGTCTGGGCGCATCTCCTCACCATCCTCGTCGCGCTGGCCCTCACTCCGGTGATGATGCTTCGCCGCCGCGGCGACCGTCTTCATCGCCGCCTGGGCTGGCTTTGGGCCGCCGCCATGTTCCTGACGGCCGCGCTCAGCTTCGCCGTCCGGACGATCAACCCCGGCCAGCTCAGCCTGATCCATATCCTGTCCGCCTGGACCCTGCTCCAGGTGCCGCTGATCGTCCTCGCCGCCCGGCGCCACAATCTGCGGCGCCACCGCAACGCCATCCGCGCCATGGCCACCGGGGCCCTGCTCGTCGCCGGAATCTTCACGCTGGTGCCCGATCGCCTGCTCGGCCACTGGCTCTATGGTCGAGCCGGCTCAGAATCTTCTGGCGCGGCTCAATCCATCCGCTAGCCTCCGGGCGATACCGAGAGAGGACACGCGAATGACCGTCGCCGACGCCACGCCCGATTTCGAAGCGCCCAATCTCGAAGCCAACGCCGACCGCAACGACCGCGCCTTCATCGGCCACCCCAAGGGCCTGGGCTATCTGAGCTTCATCGAGGCCTGCGAGCGTTTCTCTTATTATTCGATGCAGACCCTTTTGACCCTCTACATGGTCAATTACCTGCTGGTGCCGGCCCGGATGGACGGCGTGATCGGGCTCAACTGGCTGCGATCCTGGCATTATGAAGGGCTGAACGGGCAGCCGCTCTCCTCGGCGATCTTCGGCGACTATACCTCGCTCGTCTATCTGACCCCGATCCTGGGCGGGATCATCGCCGACCGTTTCTCGGGCCGCCGGGTGGCGCTGTTCGCGGGCGGGGTGATCATGTCGATCGGCCATTTCCTGATGGCGATCGAAGGCGCGTTCCTCTTCGCTTTGCTGGCCCTCATCATCGGCGTCGGCCTCTTCAAGGGCAATATCGCGAGCCAGGTCGGGGCGCTCTACAAGGGCAACGACCTGCGCCGGGCCATGGCCTTCCAGATCTTCTACATCGCCATCAACGTCAGCGTCATCGCCGCGCCCCTGATCAGCGGCACCCTGGGCGAAAAGGTCGGCTGGCATTACGGCTTCGGCACCGCGGGCATCGTCATGGTGCTGGGCGTCCTGATCTTCCTCGCCGGCCGGCCGCATCTGCCGGTCGAGAAAGGGGAGCGCGAGTCGATCGATCCGGTGCGGACCCTGGGCACCATGGCGGTCGCGGCGGCGGTCATCGCGGTCGTCATCGGGATCGTCTTCGCCGTTGGAATCCTCATCGCCATGGTGGGTCTCGTCCCGCTCTATTTCTGGCTGACCCGGGGCCTCACCCGGGACGAGAAGATGCGGGTGCTGGCCTTGATCCTGCTGATCCCGGCCATGGCCGTGGCGCTGCTCACCAACCAGGAAATCTTCAACGCCTATTTGATCTGGGCCGACCAGCATTTCCAGCTCACCTTCTTCGGCTACACGCTGCCGACGAGCTGGATGGTCACCATCGACGCGACCTTGAGCTTCTCGATGCTGGTCGCCGTCGCCGCCTTCTTCAAATGGTACGGGACGAAGCGCCGGGAGCCCGACGAGCTCGGCAAGATGATCATCGGCAGCTTCTTCACCATCACCGGCGGCCTTTGCCTCTACATCGCCGCCTTGACCCAGGGCGGCGGCAAGATCGGCCTGTTCTGGCCGGTCATGTTCCATTTCTTCAACAGCATCGGCTTCGCCTGCATCCTGCCGGTGAGCCTGGCGCTCTTCTCCAAGATCGCGCCGCGCCGGATCAACGCCACCGTGATCGGCCTCTATTATCTCGCCTTCTTCGCGGCCAACAAGATCGTCGGCAAGGTCGGCCAGCTCTATTCGACCCTGGACACGCCGACCTTCTGGCTTCTGCACGTCGCCAGCGCCGCCGTCGGCCTCGCCGCCTTCGTCCTGTTCAAGCTGCTCATGTCGAAGCGGATGGCCGAGCATCACGAATCGGCCGATGCGGCGTGACGCCGTCATTCCACGATTTGACATTCGTTTCGCCGCCGCCTAATGGCCCGCCCCCCAGTCCCTTCGACCGGGACAGACGGAGCAATGACTTGAAAGATCGCGATCATCGGCGATTTCGTCCCGCCTCCGTCCGGATGCCCAGGCGCTAGCTGAGCGCCGCCGGCTCCGGGCCGGCGAGCACGAAATCCACTGAACTCTTGAAAGAACGGCTTCGGCCGCGCCCGTTTCGGCGCGGCCCGGCCGGATGGAGTTGTCATGGGCGAGAAGCTTTTGGCGCAGCGTGCCCTGCGGCTGCTGCGCGACTCCGTCGGACCTTCGAGCCAGGAAGGCTCGGCGGCGCTCGGCTGGGCGTCGGATCAGCGCGACTGGCTGTGGCCGGGCCGGGCCTGGGCGGATTCCGCGCCCGGGCTTATCGCCCGCGCGCTCGGCGTCGAGACCCTCGACTGGGAGACTCTTCCGCGCCTCCTCGGCCGGATCGACACGAACGAGCCCGAGCCGACCTTGTTCGCCGGCCTTCGCGCCGCCGCCGCTTTGCTCGAGCTCGACGAGTTCGACCTCGCGCTGATCGAGACGGTCGCCGCGTTCGAGCGGTTGCCGCGCCTGTCCGCCCTGCGCTTTCGGCTCGGCGCGGCCGGGGGCGACGTTCCGGCGCTGATCGGGCGGCTGGCGGGCGCACCGCCGGCCGAGGCGACCGCGCGCGTCCGCCGTTCCGAAGCGCTGGCGCTCGGCCTGTTATGGCATGGGGCGGATTCCGGCCTGTGCGGCAACGAGCTTCAGCTCCAGTGGCGCTTCGCCCGGCTGCTCGACGACGGCGCGGCGGACGAGGCGCGGCTGGTGAGCGCGCTGGCCGGTATCCGCCAGGCGGCAAACCTTGGCCGCGCCGATTTCGTCGAGCACGAGGCGGCGTTCGATCTGATCGCGCGCCTGCTAGCCGGCGCTCTCGAGGCTCGCGCAAACGGCATCGCAATTCTGCTCCACGGCCCGCCCGGCACCGGCAAGACCGAATTTGCGCGCGCGGTCGCGGCGGCCGCGGGCGCCACGCTCTTCGCGGTCGGCGAGGCCGACCTCGAGGATCAGGAACCCAGCCGCCTGGAGCGGCTGCAGGCGCTCAAGCGCTCGCAGCGCCTGCTCGCGCGCCGCGGCGGCAGCATCCTCCTCTTCGACGAGATGGAGGATCTGTTCGCCGAGGCGTCGTGGTCGGCCGGCGGCGGCCATCGTTC
The DNA here is from genome assembly GCA_034668565.1 of Sphingomonadales bacterium. Classification (GTDB taxonomy): domain Bacteria; phylum Pseudomonadota; class Alphaproteobacteria; order Sphingomonadales; family Sphingomonadaceae; genus Allosphingosinicella. Next base: position 3,891 of record JAXDPE010000006.1, read on the forward strand.
GGGGTCCAAGATCTACGTCAACCGGCTGCTCGAAGAGGGGCCGGTGCCGGTGATCTGGACGACCAACGACGTCGGCGCGGTCGATCCGGCCCACCTTCGCCGGATGAGCTTCGTGCTGCGCATGGACTATCCCTCGCCCAAGGCGCGGGCGCGCATCGCCGCGCGCGCCGCCGAGGCCGAAGGCGTGTCCGGCGCCGAGGCGGGGCTCGCCCCGTTCCTGCTGCGCGACCCGGAAAGCGCAAGCGTCGCCCGGACGGCGCTTCGCACCGCGGCCCTTGCGGGCGGCGGAGCGGAAGCCGCGGCGGCGGCCGAGCGATCGCTCATCCTCGGTTTGCGCGGCCGCCGTTCGCTGCCGCCGCGGCCGGACGAGCGCGCGCTCGATCTCGCGCTCTACGAGGCCGACGTCGCGATCGCGCCGTTGCTGGAGCGGCTGTCGGCGCCGGGGGCGGCGAGCGACTTCTCGCTGCTCCTCACCGGCCCGCCGGGGACGGGCAAGACCGCGCTCGCCGCGCACGTGGCGGACCGTCTCGACCGTCCGCTCAAGGTGAAGCGCGCCTCCGACCTGCTGTCCAAATGGGTCGGCGAGACCGAGGCGAACATCGCCGAGGCCTTCGCCGAGGCTCGCGACGAGGGCGCCGTCTTGCTGTTCGACGAGGCGGATTCGCTCCTCCTCGATCGCGGCGACGCCCAGCGCTCGTGGGAGATCACCCAGGTCAACGAGATGCTGACCTGGATGGACTCCCACCCTCTGCCCTTCGTCGCCGCGACCAACTTCGCGCGGCGGCTCGATCCGGCAGCGCTCCGGCGCTTCGTCTTCAAGATCGAGCTGAGGGGCTTGGCGTCCGCGGCGGCGGCCTGGGCCTGGAAGCGCTTCTTCGACGAGCCCGTTCCGGCGGGGCTCGCCGACGTGGGCGGGCTCACCCCGGGCGACTTCGCGGTCGTCCGGCGCCAGCTCCGCTACCGCCCCGGCGCGACGTCGGCCGAGATCCTAGCTTTGCTCGAGGCCGAGGCCAAAGCGAAGCCGGAGCGGGTCGCGAAGGTCGGCTTCTGAAAACCCCTCTCCCGCGCCTTCGCGGGAGAGGGGGAGGGCCGCGGGAATCGGGCTGTCACGAAACCGTCATCCGGCCGTCGTAAAAGCGGCTCGATGACAGGCGATCCGCCAGTCCCCACGCCTCCTGCCCTCTGGGCCGCCCTCTCCCATATGCAGATCGACTTGCCCGGCGAGGCGGACCGCTTCGAAGCGGCGCTCGCCGAGCGGCAGGGCTGGTCCCTCCCCTTCGCCGAGCGCGTGACCGGCGAATATCGCCGCTTCCTTTACCTCGCGGCGACCGCGGAATTCGAGGCAACGCCGTCGCAAAGCGTCGACGAAGCCTGGCATTTCCACCTCACCCTTCCCCATTATCGGGAAATTCTATGCGAGAGGATCCTGCGCCGTCCGCTCGAGCACCGGCCGGGGACCGGAAGCGCCGAAGACGACGCCCGCTGCGCCCGGCAATATGAGAAGACTGTGGCTTTGTATGAGCGCGCTTTCCTGTCGGCACCGCCCGCCGAGGTCTGGCCGCTGCCCGCCGGCTCCGAGAATAAGGGCCTCGAAGGCCAGCGCGGACGCCGGGTCGGCCTCGCCGGCGGGGCCGCGCTCGTCGCCGGCCTCGCCGCCCCGGCCCTCGGCACACCGGCGCTCGGCTCGATGCTGCTCATCGGCGCGGCGATTCTCGGCGTCCTCTATTTTCCTTTCCAGGCGTTCCCGGCCCGACCGGGCGGATCGGGCAGTTGTGGCGGGTCCTGTGGCGGGTCCTCCTGTGGGAGCAACGACGGCGGCGGCTGCGGCGCGTCTTGCGGAGGCGGGTGCGGCGGCCACTAGGGCCCGAGCCCGAACTCTCCCCGCGGCGGCAAGGGTTGGCGGAGAGACTCCCCCGCGCAGGAGAGCCCCTCCACCATAAGCGCTTCACTCGCCGACCGAATCGACAAGTTGGATATTCCAAAACTTTAGCGTTAAATCAAGAACAGAAAGCGAACACTGACGTCATGGCAGGGCTGCTCTATCGCGGATGCCGGGCAAAAAAGCGGGGTCTAGTCCTTGGAACAAAAACAAAACACTTCCCTACAGGGCTGGTTTCAGGCCATATAATCCGATGGACGAATCGCTTCCTTCGGGCCGGCGCGGCCCCAGTGATCGATCCGGGCGTGATCGCCGACGGTTCTCCTCGATCTGCGGGTGGAAGAGTCGAATGAAGTTGGGCCAGCCTGTGGAGAAATCGCGGACATCATGAACTTCGTGAACTTTGCAAGCGCCGGCTTCGCGGCGAGGGCGGCCTGATGGCCCAGCTCGATCTCCAGCAGAAGCTCGCCATCCTCGCCGACGCCGCCAAATATGACGCCTCCTGCGCCTCGTCGGGCACCTCGAAGCGCGACAGCCGCGGCGGCAAGGGCATCGGCTCGACCGAGGGGATGGGCATCTGCCACGCTTACGCGCCCGACGGCCGCTGCATCTCGCTTCTCAAGATCCTCCTGACCAACAGCTGCATCTTCGATTGCCATTATTGCATCAACCGTAAAAGCTCGAACGTTCGCCGGGCGCGCTTCACGGCCGAAGAGGTCGTGCGGCTCACCCTCGCTTTCTACCGCCGCAATTATATCGAAGGGCTGTTCCTTTCCTCGGGGATCATCCGCTCGCCGAACTACACGATGGAGCAGATCGTCGAAGTCGCCCGAAGCCTTCGCGAGGATCATGATTTCCGGGGCTATATCCACCTCAAGACGATCCCCGACGCCGATCCCGAGCTGGTTCGGCTCGCCGGGGTCCATGCCGACCGGGTCTCGATCAACGTCGAGCTTCCGACCGCGGCCGGCCTCGCTCGGCTCGCTCCGGAGAAGGACGGCGCCCGGATCGAAGGCGCGATGAAGCATATGCGAACCGCGATCGACGACCGCGCCGACGCGAAAAAGCGCTTCAAGTCGGCCCCCGGCTTCGCTCCGGCCGGCCAGTCGACCCAGATGATCGTCGGCGCCGATTCCGCTTCCGATGCCGACATCGTCGCCCGGGCGAGCACGCTCTACGACCGCTTCCGCCTCCGCCGGGTCTATTATTCCGCTTTCTCGCCCATCCCCGACGCGTCCGCGGTCCTGCCGCTTCGCCGGCCGCCGCTGATGCGCGAGCACCGGCTCTACCAGTCGGACTGGCTGATGCGCTTCTACGGCTTCGCCCCTGCCGAGGTCGCCGCCGCCGCCGACCCGGCCGGAATGCTCCCGCTCGACATCGATCCCAAGCTGGCCTGGGCGCTCAAGTTCCGCGAAAGCTTCCCGGTCGACGTCAACCGGGCGCCGCGCGAGGCGCTGCTCCGGGTCCCGGGGCTGGGCGTCAAGGCGGTCGACAAGCTGATCCAGAGCCGTCGCTGGCGCCGGCTGCGACTCGACGACGTCGCCCGGCTCACGGTCTCGGTCGCCAAGGTACGGCCGTTCATCTGCGCCGAGGGCTGGCAACCCACCTTGCTGACGGACAAGGCGGATCTGGCGGCGTGGGTCAAGCCGAAGGAGAACCAGCTGGAGCTCTTCGCATGATTTTCCCCTCTCCCTGTAGGGGAGAGGGAGGGGCCCGCGATGCGAAGCATCGTGGGAGGGTGAGGGCAATGGCATCAGCGGAAATTCGCCTGGCAGGGTCACCGCAAAGGCCGTGCCCTCACCCTCGCAGGCGGCTTTGCCGCCTGCGTTTCCCTCTCCCCTTCAGGGAGAGGGGTTGATGCACCTGGTCACCCTCTCCACCGAAGACGATTTCGACGGCTGGCGCAACGCCGCCCGCGCCCTTTCCGGGGCGGGCGTGCCTCCGGCCGAGATAAGCTGGCAGGTCGGCGATTCCGGCGGCGACCTCTTCGCCGCCACGGCTCCTCTCCCGCCCGGCGGCGCCGGTTTTTCCGTCCCCCGCGCCTTCCTCACGCTGGCCGAAAGCGCGATCTGCCACTCGGACCCGGAACGCTTCGCCCTGCTCTATTCGCTCCTGCTCCGCCTGCGCGAGCGCCCCGGCCTCATGTCGGACAGCGCCGATCCGCTCGTTCAGCGGCTCGAGCGGATGGCCAAGGCGGTCCGCCGCGACATCCACAAGATGCGCGCTTTCCTTCGCTTCCGCGAGGTCGAGACTCCCGAAGGCCCCCGCTTCGTCGCCTGGTTCGAGCCCGAGCATCATATCGTGCGCGCCAACGGCGGCTTCTTCGTCCGCCGCTTCGCCAACATGGCCTGGTCGATCCTGACCCCCGCTCTGTCGCTCCACTGGGATTGCGAGACGCTTAGCGAGGGGCCGGGCGCTTCCCGCTCCGACGCTCCGGAGGGCGATCCGATCGAGTCGGTGTGGAAGACATATTACGCCTCGATCTTCAACCCGGCCCGCCTCAAGCGCGGCGCGATGCTCAAGGAAATGCCGAAGAAATACTGGAAAAACATGCCGGAGACCGCGTTGGTGGCGGAGCTGATGGCGGGAGCCCAGGCGCGCGAGGCGAAGATGGTCGAGGAAGGACGAGGTCAGATCGGCGGCAATCTCAAGGCCGCCTGGGAAGCGGTTCGCGAGGAGGCAATGGGCTGCACCCGCTGCCACCTCTACAAATGCGCGACGCAGACGGTGTTCGGCGAAGGCCCGCTGGACGCGGCCATGCTGTTCGTCGGCGAGCAGCCGGGCGACCAGGAGGACCTTGCCGGCCGCCCCTTCGTCGGGCCCGCCGGCCAGCTCTTCGACCGGGCCCTCGGCGAGGCCGGCGTCGACCGCAAGGCGGCCTACGTCACCAACGCCGTCAAACATTTCAAGTTCGAGCAGCGCGGCAAGCGCCGGATCCACTCGAAGCCGGATTCCGGCGAGATCGAGGCCTGCCGCTGGTGGATCGAGCAGGAACGTCTCCTCATCCGCCCGCCCCTCACCATCGCGCTGGGCGCCACCGCCGCTCGCTCCATCTTCGGCAAGGCCGTCACCATCACTTCGATGCGCGGCCGGGCCCACGCCCTTCCCGAAGGCGGCGAGGCCTGGGTCACCGTCCACCCCAGCTTCCTGCTCCGCGTCCGAGACGACAAGGAAGCCGAATATGCGCGTTTCGTCGCGGATCTGCGGGTGATCGGCGAGCGGGCCAAGGCGCTGGCTTAGTCCGTCATTGCGAGCGAAGCGAAGCAATCCAGTGCGGCGCTCGATTCCACCGCAGCAAGGGATTGCCGCGTCGCTTCGCTCCTCGCAATGACGATCAAACTTTCACCAGCATCTTGCCCATGTTCGCGCCCCGGAACAGGTCGAGAAAGGCCTCCGGCATCGCTTCGATCCCGTCGCGGACGGTCTCGCGGCTGGTCACCTTTCCCGACGACACCCAGCCGCCCATGTCGCGGTAGAATTCGCCCATTTCGGGCAGGTAGTCGGTGTAGATGAAGCCCTTCAGCATGATCCGGGCCGCGATCACCCGCATGATATATTTGAAGCCGTGCGGCGGGGCGCCGTTATAGCTCTCGATCATTCCGCAGACCGCGAAGCGGGCATTGGGGCGGGCGGCGGCGAAGGCGGCGTCGAGATGCTCGCCGCCGACATTGTCGAAATAGACGTCGATCCCCTTCGGCGCCGCCTTCATCAGCGCCGGGACGATCGGCTCCGCCTTGTAGTCGATCGCCTCGTCCGCCCCGAGCTCGCGCACCCAGGCGACCTTGTCGGCGCCGCCGGCCGATCCGATCACGTTCATCCCCATCGCCTTGGCGATCTGGACCACCGCAGAGCCGACCGCGCCCGCGGCCGCCGAGACGAACACGGTGTCGCCCGCTTTCGCCTGGGCCGCCCGGAGAAGCCCGAAATAGGCCGTCGCCCCGGTCAGCCCGAGATTGCCGAGCCAGTGAAAATCCTCGACGGCAAGCGGCGGGACCTTGTTGAACTGCTCCGCCGGGCCGGCCGCGCTTTCGCGCCAGCCGGACATGTGGAAGACGGTCTCGCCCTCGGCGAAATGGGGCGATCGGCTCTCGACCACCTTGCCGACCGCTCCGCCCTGCATCGGCGCCCCGACTTCGAAGGGCGGGACGTAGCTCTTCACGTCGTTCATCCGCCCGCGCATATAGGGATCGACCGACAGCCAGCTGTTGTCGACCCGGATCCAGCCGTCCTGAAGATCGCCGAGCGGCGCCGCCTTCAATTCGAAATTTTCCAAAGTCGGCATGCCTTGGGGGCGCGACTTCAAATGCCAGGCGCGGGTGGTGTTGGTCATGGTGTCTCCAATCCGTCATGCCGGGCTTGACCCGGCATCCATGAACACGGGCGTGGGCGGACGGCCTCAGGCGGTCGTGTCCATGGATTCCGGCTTTCGCCGGAATGACGGGCGGAGTCAAAAAGGCCCGGCCTCCCGAAGGAAGCCGGGCCTCTCTTGCCGATCCGCTCAGTCTTCCTTGGGGTCGCCGTAGGTGCCCGAGAAGCTCCGGTCGAGGGCATGGGGGCCTTCGCTTCCCTGGCCCTCGCGTTCGAACAAGGCGCGGCCATTATCCTCGTTCCGCCAGGCTTCCATCGCCGAGGCGGCGGTGCGGTTGAGGCTCACCTTGTCGTCGACGGTCTCGACCCAGCCGCAGGGCACGCTGTGGTGCATGCCGGCGGCATTGGGATCGGACTTGGCGAGGATGATCCGGTCGCCGCGCACCTTGTCGACCTTGCCGACATGGCTTCCGTCCGAGCCGACCACCTCCATATGCTCGGCGACCTTGCCGAGCATCGAACGCTGGCTTGCCCGCTTCTGCCGCCAGCCGCCGAACTCCTGCTCGAACTTCGACTGATGCTCGCGGCGATATTCGTCATAGTCGCGGTCGAGATCCTCGATCTGGCGCCGGCGCCATTCCGAATAATGCGGATCGTGGATGTCGCCGCCGAAGCCGCCGCGGGTGAGGTCGTCGCGTCCGCCATAGCCGGCGAAGCGCTGGCCCATCGGCCCCGAAGTGCCGATCCGGCCGGGATCGTCGCGATCGAAGCGTCCCTGCTCCGGGCTGCCGCCGAAGCCCGGGCCGCCGCGGCCGACCCGGTCGTTGCCATGGCTGTCGGTGCCGGAGGAACCGCCCCAGCGCTCGCCGCGCTCGCCGCCGACCGAGCTCGAGAACCAGCCTTCACGCTCGCTTTGCGGATCGCGGCTCCACCCTCCGGGGACGCCCGGACGGTCGCGATGCCAGCTCTCGCCCGGCTGGTTGCCCCAGCCGCCGCCCATCCACCCCGGGCCGCCTGAGCGGGGATCGCCGGAGCGCGGATCGCCGGAGCGCGGATCGTTGTCGCGCCGGCCGGTCATCCTCTGCTCCTGCTCCCAGCGGCGCTCGTCCATCTCGCGCCGGCGCTGGGCGTCGTCGTCGCCGAACCAGGATCGGACCTCGTCGCCGGCCCGGTCGAAGAAGCCGCGGTCGTCGCGCCCCTCCCCTGCGCGATCTGGCCCTCCGCGATCTGGCCCTCCGCGATCGGGCCCGCCGCGTCCTTCGCCGCGCCAGCCGCGATTGCGGTCGCCGGGGTCGCGCCATCGATTGTCGTCGCGATCGTCGCTGCCATATCCCATGATAGACTCCTTGCATTCGGGGACCCGCGGGCCTGTCGGCGCGGGATGAAAGGACAACGGGGATCGGCCGCGGGCTGTTCCCTGTTAAGAGCCGACCGGAGAGGGGCTCCCGCCGAACGGATCGACCGGCGCGGCCGGACCAATTGCCGCATTGCGAAAGCGGTCCGGCCCCGCTATCTGGGCGCCTTCCCAGCCCCGCTTCGAGCGGGGAAACCTGGCCGCCGAAAAGGCGCGGGGCTGTAGCTCAGATGGGAGAGCGCTGCAATCGCACTGCAGAGGTCAGGGGTTCGATTCCCCTCAGCTCCACCAGCCTTCGGGCTGCGGCTGCAAGCCAGCCTAAGGTCAGAACGAGATAAGATTCCCTGCGGCGTGCCTTCGCCCATCCCTATAACGGCGGCCGATCGGACTCTTACGTACGTCTTGCCAAAACAGGTGTGATCGGCGAGACTTTGGCCAGCTTCTAGGACATTCATGCTGTGATCCAACAGTTACAACTGACGGTTTTTGTCCCGGGCCCTCCACTTGCAGTGCTGAATGTTTTAGCGACCGTTTTTCCTGGTGTCACACCAAAGGCATTCCAGAATCAGGGACCCCAGCAGATGGCGACTCTGGAGATCGGCGGATTTCAGGTCACGATCGCAAGCCAGCCGGAACGTATCGATTTCGTCATTGCGCCTCCGGAGCCACCGCTGCCGCCTTTATCGGCGACCGTCGAGCTGGATTTTCGGGAGGCTTCTCGGCTCATGGTGCCGGCGGTCGGCGCCTTCGCGTCAGCGCAGGCAAATGCGCAACGCCTCGCCGTGATCTTGAACGCGGCCCGGGAAGTCGGCTCTACTCAGGAAAGCGTAGAAGTAGCGCGCAACCAAATTCCGAACCTGCAGGTTCCGGACGGAACATCCGAGATAGATTATAAGATCAACGTCCCTTGCCCATCCAGCATCGATGGAATCACGTTAAATCGCCTGCATAGGTGGTTCTCGGCCGCACGCGCCGTGGTCGAATTCGTGATTACTCATGGGGGGCCTTCCGTTGCGCCTGTCCAGGAATTAAGTTGGGCGCTCGTGGAGATCATCGACATCAACACAACGACTGAAAGTAAGTTTGAGTCTAGGTTCTCACTCAAACTTTTTGAGGAAATGATTACGCAGGCGGAAACCTTGTATGAGCGAGGATATGAGGCGTTCACATGAGCGGTGAGATTACAAAAAAAGTCACGTTCAAGACTGGGGCTGTTGCCCAGCATCCCGCCAACTTCAGGCGGCCTGAAAGCGCGGAACCGTACGGCTGGCCCGGGGGCATCGAGATGCTGAAGATGGGAGTGGCCGGTCTGAGCATGTTCGCCGGCGGAACTGCCAGTGCAACGACACATTCTTCCGCTTTTGCCAGCTGGGAACCTAAGTCCGGCTCGACGGAAGTCGTCAAGCTCGGTTCTTCCGAGGCTTTACCGGGATACGATCGTCTAGAGAAGAGACTGACCCAGCTCGAGGCGCGATCCGCCATCATGTATCGGTCGCTGGCGAGCCAGATGGCCGCCTTGGTAGACCGAGCGGCAGCCACTGCGTGGGGAAGTCTCGAGGAAACCGGAGCCGGACCAGTCGCCGTTGCGGCGCGCGTGGCCGAGCTGAGCCATTCGGACACTGCTTTCTCGCGACCCGAATGGGCTGAATGTCTCGACGCAATCGCCGACGCTCAATTGAACGATTCCTGGCTGATCGAGATCGCCGGCCGAGCGATCAGGGCCCCCGACCCGCTCGTTCGAGCGGCCGCCGCTCGAGTTCTGGCGCATGGCGGCTCCAAGGACAGCGTCGACCTCATCGCCGTTGCGCTCGAGATGGAGGGCAATCCTTTCGCGAGAAAGGTGATGGAGTCGGCTGCGAGGTCGGCCCATCTGTGAGGCTCGCACGATACGTCTCGTCATTCGTTTCGGATTGGAGGGCGGCCCTGGCAAGGGGCATCCCTTCGGAAGGTGAGCCGCTCCCCTATTGGGCGGTCGGTGCGTTCACGCCGTCGGAAAAAGATAAGGGTCAACTTTCTCTCTTCGCCATCGACGAGAATGTTTCTCCCCAAGGCATCGCGGCCGCCCTCGCGTTCAACCGGCAAAAGGTCGATGCGCACCTGTTCGTCACGGCACAGGCCGAAGAGCTGGAAGCGCTGCAACTCAAATTGTCGAAATCGCCCGGCGATACGGATCACCCGATCGTGAACGATCGGCACTACGTCCTCGAACTTCATTCCCTCGATCAAATCCGCGATGCGGCCCGCAGCTTCCTAAATGGCGGCATGGAGTTCGTCGACATCAAGGAGATTAACTCGCAACTACGCTCGGATGCTCGCGGAGATGCAATAGATTGGCTGAACTTGGCAACGAGCGCGCATGAGAACGCCTGGAAAAAGGCGATGTCTTTTATCAGGGATAAGACCGCCGAGGTTCGAGGGATCGCCGCTTAGGAAACAACAGGAGACCGGGCAGCCCGCCGACCGTTCTCAGGGCGCTTCGACTTTGGGCGGCAGTGGAAACAGAGTCGTGAAGCGTTGCGCCGTTTCGAGAAATCCTTCGACCTTTAGCATCCCCGCCGCCTCCAGGACCTCGAACGGCTGGCCGCCGTAAACCGCCGCCGCGAGGCCGGTGGGCGTGCCGGTGAAGACGGCGTCGGCTCCCTCTGTCTGGCCCCTCGCACTCTCGAACCGGCCATCCTCCACCTTGGCCAGGAAGCTCTCCGCCCCCAGCCGAAACCCGATCCGCGCCTTGAAGTCCCCCGCCCGCCCCCCGTCGAACATTGTCCTGAACGACAGCATGATCGAGGTCGCGCTGATCGGCAGGGTCGGATCGTGCGCGGGCGAACGCGCCGCCCATTTGCCGAGGGACTGGACGATCGGCTCCGCTTCGTAGCCCCAGGGCGTCAGCTCGTAGACCTGGGTCGAGGCGGGGGGCGGCAGCCGGCGGCGGACGAGCAGGCCGGAGTCCTCCAGCCCCTCCAGCCGCTGGGTCAGGACGTTGGCGCTTATACCGGGGAGATCGGACCGCAGGTCGCCGAAGCGCTTGGGCCCGAGCATGAGCTCGCGCATCACCAGCAAGGCCCAGCGCTCGCCGATCAGGTCGAGCGCGTGGGCGGTGCCGCAGGCGTCGTCATAGCGCCGCTTCGTAGCGGTCCGTCCCGAATCAGTTATTTTTTGTAACTTCATGGTTGCTTTTTATAACTCAGCCGCGCATCAACGTCAAACAGTGATTCGCACCAGGAGAGAAATGATGCCCCGGATGATCTTCGTGAACCTGCCCGTCGCCGACCTCGGTCGGTCGGTCGCCTTCTACAAAGCGGTCGGCGCGGAGCAGAATATGCAGTTCAGCGACGAGACCGCCGCGATGATGTCGTTCTCGGACGCGATCAACGTGATGCTTCTCACCCACGACAAGTTCCGGCAATTCACGCCCAAGGCGATGGCGGACCCGCGCGAGACCGTGCAGGTGCTTCTGGCCCTGTCCTGCGAAAGCCGCGAAGAGGTCGACGACATCACTCGCAAGGCGCTCGCCGCCGGCGGCGGTGAAGTCCATGATGCGGAGGATTATGGCTGGATGTACAGCCGTGCGTTCGAAGATCCCGACGGTCACGGCTGGGGCCCGGTATGGATGGACGTCGAAGCGGCCGCGAAGGCGATGGCCGAAACCGCCGCCGCCTGATCGCCGCCTTTAACCCGAATTACAGGAGCCCATCATGTCCGACGGCCGCAATTCCCACGGTAGCTTCATCTGGTACGAGCTGCTTACCCCCGATCGCGACGCCGCCGCCGCCTTTTACGGCGAAGTGATCGGCTGGACCGCAAAGGATTCCGGCCAGCCGGAGGTCGACTATCGCCTCTTCTGTGCGGCCGGCACGCCGGTGGCCGGATGCATGAAGCTTCCCGACGGCGCCGAGAAAGCCGGGATGCGGCCGGGATGGCTCGGCTATATCGGAGTCGACGATGTCGATTCCGCGGTGGCGGACGTCGTCCGGGCCGGCGGCAAGGTGTTCATGCCGGCGATGGACATAAGAGGCGTCGGCCGAATGGCCCTGGTCGCCGACCCGCAGGGCGTGCCCTTCTACGTCATGCGCGGCGCCAGCGAATCCGCGAGCGCCTCCTTCGACTTCAAGAAAGCGGGCCATTGCAGCTGGAACGAGCTCTCGACCCCGGACCAGGCGGGGGCGCTCGATTTCTACACCGCGCGCTTCGGCTGGGAGAAAGGCGACGTCATGCCGATGGGAGAGATGGGCGGCTACCAGTTCATCAATCATGATGGCGCGATGATCGGGGCGATGATGACCAACCCGCCGGGTCAGCCCGCCGGCTGGAAGTTCGCCTTCGGCGTGCGCGACATCGACGAGGCGGCGGCGAAAATCACCGCGGCGGGCGGCATCGTCCATCACGGCCCGATCGAGGTGCCGGGCGGCGACAGGGTCGTCATGGCCAGCGATCCCCAGGGCGCCCATTTCATCGCCGTCGGCCCCCGCGACTGAGATTTTTGAAAAAAGGAGAGAGACGATGAGCAACGAAAATCACGAGCTGTCGATCACCCGCTTCATCGACGCCCCGCCGGCGACGGTCTACCGGGTCTATACCGAGCGCACCGCCGAATGGTGGGCGCCCAAGCCCTGGAAGTCGCGAGTCGTCGCCCAGGAGCTTCGCGCCGGCGGCCGTTCGTCGATCGACATGGAAGGCCCGAACGGCGAGCGGCATCCCGGCGAGGGCGTCTATCTCGAGGTCGTACCCAACGAGAAGATCGTCTTCACCAACGCTTTCACGGCCGGCTGGCAGCCCAAGACCGGCATGGACAGCGACTGCGACTTCGGCATGGTGGCGATCGCGACCTTCGAACCGGAAGGCTCCGGCACGCGCTACACCGCCCGGGTCCGCCACTGGAACGAGGAAGCGAAGAAGGCGCATGAGGCGATGGGCTTCCAGGACGGCTGGACGATGGTGGCGGGCCAGCTCGCCGAGCTCGCCGAAGCCGAGGCGCACGCCGTCGCGGCCGCCTGATCCATCCCAATCGAGGAGAGACGTCATGACCTATATCGAAGGCTTCATCCTGGCTGTCCCGGCCCAGAATCGCGACGAATACAGGCGGCACGCCGCAAGCGCCTGGCCCCTTTTCGCCGAGTTCGGCGCGACCCGCCTCGTCGAGGCCTGGGAGGACGACGTGACCGACGGCAAGGTCACCGACTTTCGCCGAGCGGTCCAGGCCAAGGAGGGCGAGAAGATCGTCTTCTCCTGGTTCGAATATCCCTCGAAGGCGGCTCGCGACGCCGCCACCGAGAAGATGATGAGCGATCCGAGGATGAAGGAAATGGGAGCGACGATGCCGTTCGACGGCAGCCGGATGATCTTCGGCGGCTTCGCGCCGATCCTCGACGAAGGCTCCGGCGCCGGCCTTTATGTCGACGGATTCGTGGCCCCGGTGCCCGACGCCAAGCTCGAAGCCTATCGCGCCATGGCCTCCAAACACTCCGCCCTGTTCCTCGAATATGGCGCCCTGCGGGTGGTCGAGGCCCGAAGCGACGACGTCCCCGAAGGCAAGCTCACCGATTATCGCCGGGCCGTTCAGCAGAGCGAGGACGAGGATATCGTCTATTCCTGGATCGAATGGCCCGACAAGGCGACCCGGATGGAAGGCTGGAACAAGGTCATGCAGGACCCCCGCATGAAGACGGATCCGGACAACATGCCCGTCGACGGCAAGCGCATGTTCTACGGCGGGTTCGAGATGCTGGTCGATTCGAAGGCCGGTGTCGGCCTGGAAGCCGCCGAGCGCGAGATCGCGTAAGTCGTCCGCCCATCCCGTCATTGCGAGCGAAGCGAAGCAATCCAGAACAGCGGCCGTCGCGACTGCTGCGCTGGATTGCCGCGTCGCTTCGCTCCTCGCAATGACGAGCAGAAACAGGAGCATCCCATGTCCGACAAGATCACGCCCGTCCTCTGGTTCGACCATAATGGCGAGGAGGCGGCCAATTTCTACGTCTCGCTTCTCCCCGACAGCCGCATCGACCGCGTCACCCGCTCGCCCGCCGACTATCCGAGCGGCTCGGCCGGCGACGTCATCACCGTCGACTTCACGCTGGCCGGCCGCCGTTATCAGGCCCTCAACGGCGGCCCGCAATTCCCGTTCACCGAGGCCGTTTCCTTCATGATCCACTGCGAGGACCAGGCGGAGGTCGACCGCCTTTGGGACGCACTCGTCGAGGGCGGCGGTGAGCCCGTCCAGTGCGGCTGGCTCAAGGACCGCTTCGGCCTCCGCTGGCAGGTCTGCCCCGAGGAAATGCTGACAATGCTGGCCTCGGACGACCGCGAGGCCGCGCGCCGGGCGTTCCAGGCCATGATGGGCATGGTGAAGCTGGATCTTCCGACGCTGCGCAAGGCGTTCAACGACAAGGCGGCCTAACGCCAACCCGTCATCCCGGCGAAAGCCGGGACCTCGGGGAGACCCGCCGTGACTATTCCGGCACGAGGTCCCGGCTTACGCCGGGATGACGGGAGGGGGGCGGCCACCGCCCCCCACCTCCTACAGGATGAAGTCGCTGCTCGTGATCGGATCGGCCGGGTTGATGACCAGCACGACCTCGAAGTCGGACACGCCGTTGCCGTCGGTGTCGCCCTGGACCAGCCAATTATCCCCACCCAGCGAGAAATTCACGTACACGGCGCGCAGCTCGCCCGCCGTGTTGCTGAACGCGGCGCTTCCGATGAAGGTGAACGCCTGGTCGCCGGCGAGCAGGACATTGGCATCGATCCTCGAAAGATCGACCAGGTCGCCGCTGTTGAAGTCTTCAATGTAGTCGGCTTCCGTCGAGTTCGACTCCGCCACCGAATCGAAGCGGAAGATGTCGTTGCCCGCCCCGCCGGTCAGGGTGTCGCCGCGCAGGCCGCCGAAGATCAGGTCGGCGCCCGAGCCGCCGGTCAGAACGTCGTTGCCGCCGCCGCCGAACAGCCGGAAGTTCCCGTCCGATTCGTCGGAGCCGTTGAACGCCAGCGATTCCTCGCTTCCGAGCGTGCTGCCGTTGATCGTCATCGTCGAACCGGCGGCGAGCAGGTCGTCGTTCCACCTGATATCGTAATCGAACTCCGTGCCGCCGCCGCGCGCGTAGCGGATGTCGCCCGCCCCCGAGAGGGTCAAATTCTCGATGTTCTGGAGCGCCCCGGCATAGCCGGCCTGGGTGAAGTCGATCGTGTAATTGCCGCGCAGGAAGAGGCCGTCATAGCCGCCGCCGCCGTCGACGACGTCGCCCGCGGCGTAGCGGCCCTCGGCGAAGAAGAAGATGTCGTTGCCGGCGCCGCCGGTCAGGTGGTCCGTGCCCCGGCCGCCGTAGACGACGAACTTGGCGTCCGTCTCGGCGGAGCCGTCGAACGTGAAGTCCTCGCCCGCGAGCAGGGCCGCGCCGTTGATCCGGACTTGGCCGCCGGCGAAGTTGGCGTCGTCGATCGTGAGATTGTAATCGTATAGATTGGTCCCCGGATCGCCGAAGTTCGTATTGTTGCCGGCGAGCAGGGAGATGTTCTCGACCCCGGTCACCGAGCCGTCGAGAACGAGGCCGGCGCTGTAATCGCCCTGAAGAACGATCGTGTCGACGCCGAGGCCGCCGTCGACATTGTCGTCCGCCGTGAGGGCGCGGCCGAAATAGAAGATGTCGTCGCCGGCGAGGCCGGACACCGTGTCGTTGCCGCCCTGGCCGAGGTTGAACCTGTCCGGACCCGGAGTGCCGACCAGCGTGTCGTCGCCCGGCGTGCCGTTGATCATGCCGTTCGCCGACGGGATCAGGAAGCTCGCCAGGATCGGGTCGTGGTCGGTCGGGCGGTTCGCATTGGCCAGATATTCCGAATTCAGATGAACGGGGTCGAACTGAGCGCCGCTGGCGAGGTTCTGGGTGACCACCGCCTGGTCGATCGCCTGCGAATTGCCGTCGAAGACGTAGGAATAGCGCTCCTCCGACGGAAGCAGCCGGTGGAGGTCCGTCATCACGCCGCCGGCTTCGAGCGCGCCCACCGCGCCTTCGAAATAGAAGCCGTTGAAGTCCCCGAAGACGCCGATCTTGAGCGAGGGATCCGTGGCGAGGGCGTTGTTGACATAGGCGCGGACCGCCGACCCCTGCGCCGTGCGGGCGGAATCGCCGGCGTCGGCGGGCGGCTGGGTGGCGCCCTCCAGCTCGTCGCTGCCGAGGCGCGAGGTGAAGTGGACGTCGATCAATGTGACCTTGTCGCCGTTGAAGGTGAAGGAGGCGACGAGGGGCTTGCGGCTTCCGCTAAAGGCCGAATCGTTGATCAGCATCGCGCTTCCGGCGACGTAGCCGACCCGGTCCGCATTATAGAGATAGCCGTTGCGGATGTTGCCGCCCGGCTCGCCGCCGGTCGAGCCCGCAGTGGTCGGCGCGATCTCGAGATAGACATAGTTCGGGCCGCCGATCGCCTTGATCGCGTCGATCAGCGCCTGCGCGGTGACGACGCCCGAAAGGTCCGAGCCGTTGCCGGGGCCGTCCGCGTCCTGGACCTCCTGGAGCGCGATGATGTCGGGCGCGGCCAGGTTGTAGACGATGTTGCCGGCGAGGATGTTGAACTTCTGCTGGCCGTCGCCGACGTCCAGGTTTTCGACATTGTAGCTGGCCACGGTGAGGTGCGTGGCGTCGCCGTGGAGACTCGTCGTCTCCTGCGGCAGGGTAACGTCGGTGGTGGTGGTGACGGTTCCGGTGACCAGCACTTCGTAGCTGGAATTGGCGTAGTTCATGATCCCGGTGACGTCGCCGAGGATGTCGCCCTGGCTGTGCGTCGGATTATAGCCCGGGCTCAGATTGGCGTCATTGTCGATCTGGATACGCTCGGGGTTGAGATCGCCGGCCGAAATCGTGATCCCGCCGCGGTCGTTGACGCCCGTCGCGCCCGCGCCGCCGGAGGCGACCACCCAGGTCTCCCCGAAATTGTTCGTATCCTGGACGACGAGCGGCGCCTGCACGGTGACCCGCATCCCCTCCATCGATTCGTAGAAAGCGAGCGCGTTGCCGAAGCCGTTGCCTGGGCCGTTCTCGGTCGGCGGCAGCACTCCATCGGTGCCGATGATGACGGCGGCGGGAAGCGGGTTGCCGGTCGACAGGACGGAGAGCGCGGTCGGCGAGTTGATCTCGGTGACGGAGAGAGCGCCGGCGCCGGCGACGAATTCGGTGACGGTGCCGGTGACCTGGATGAGATCGCCGATCGCCACTCCGGCCGGGGCGGTGGAGGTGAACACGAACACGCCGTCCGACGTGGCGGCGTTGCCGTCGCCGGTCGGGTCCTGGATATAATAGCCGTTGCTGTCGATGGCGGTGACGATGCCCTGAGTGCGCACAGTCTGCCCGTTGAAGGGCGAGGTCGAGCCGCTGCCCTGCACCATGTAGACCGGAATGATGTCGTCGTTGGTGATGGTGCCGGTGCCCGAAGCGTCGGCGAGGACGGCGAAGCCGGTCGGGTTGGAGAGGTTGACCGAGAAGGTCTCGGCGAATTCGCCATTCGTGTCGCCGTTGACCGTGATATCGATCTGCTTCGAATTCTCACCGGCCGCGAAGCTCAGCGTTCCGCTGGTCGCGACATAATCGCCGTCGGCCGTCGTCGCGCTGCCGTTGGCGGTCGCATAGTCGACCGTGAAGGCGCCGGTCCCGCCGGTGCGGGTGACGGTGAAGGTGAAGAGGGACGTGCCGCTGTCGCCCTCGATCTGGGTGACGTCGGAGATGGTGACCGAAGGCGGCGCGCCGTCATCGTTGACGATCGTGCCGGTGGCGGCGCTATCGCCGAGCAATCCGCCGGCTGACGGGTTGGACAGGGTCACGGTGAAGGCTTCGTCGGCCTCGGGATTGGGATCGGCGACGAGGTCGAGCGTCAGCACCTTCGACGTCTCGCCGGCGTTGAAGCTTACCGAGCCGGTCAGGGGCGAGGCGAAATCGGAGGCATTGGCGCTGAAGCCGCCGCCCGGGAAGGAGACGGCGTAATCGACCGTGCCCGCCGCGCTGGTGTCGCCGACCCGCGTGACGGTGAACGAGATCGGAGTCGTCGTCCCGGTGCCCTCGAACGCCGCGGCGTCGCCGATCGAGTAGCTGGCGCCGGCACCGAGGGCGCTCGACACCTGGATGTCGTCGATTCCGACCCATTCGTCGCTGCCGGCCGCATTGGTGGTCATGATCCGGATCTCGAGCGTCGGCGAATTGTTCGCGCCGGCCGGCAGGGTGACGTCGAGCGAGGTCGTCTGGGTGGCGCTGCCGCCGGTGGTGACGTCGGCGAAATAGCCGCCGGGGACGTTGGTCCAGGCGCCGTTCGGGCTGGTGCGATACTGGACGTTGACCTGCTGGGCGGCGTCGTCGGCGCCGCCGTCGATGTCGTGCAGGGTCGCGGTGAGGTGGACGTCCTGCCGCCCGCTCGCGTCCATGTAGAGGACGATGCTGGGCGCGTCGGCGGTGCCGGAGCCCTGCAGGCCGATGGTCGGATTGGCGATCTGGAACTCGCCGACGCCGCCCGAGGTCGAGTTGGCGTTGGCGAGGTTGGCGATGACGTCGACCTGGCCGAGATTGGCGCCGGTCAGAGTCCGCGGGTCGACCCCGGTGACCGCGCCGGTGGGATCGATGTCGCCGAGATAGCCGATGATGAACGGCACGCCGCTCCAATTGTCGTTGGCGGTGATCTGGCTGGTGTCGGTCCAATTCTGGGCGAAGGTCCCCGAAGCCAGGGAATAATAAGCGGTGCCGTCATTGTCAGTGATCGCCGCGGTGCCGCTCGAATCGCCGAGCGTGGCGCCGCTGGGATTGGACAAAGCGAGGGTGAAGGCCTCGGCGCCCTCGGGCCGGGTGTCGCCGATGACCGGGACGGAAACGGTCTTCGAGGTCTCGCCCGCGGCGAAGCTGACCTGGCCGCTGATCGCGAGATAATCGGAGCCCGCGACCGCGCTGCCGTCGGCGGTGGCATAGTCGACGGTGACCGTGTCGGTGGGCGCGAACGACAGGCTGATCGTGAAGCTGACATAGCTGACGCCGCTGTCGCCCTCGGTGATCGACGCGTCGCCGACCGAAGCGATCGGCACCGGCGGCAGGTCGCTGTTGACGAGGGTGCCGGTGCTCTGGCCGTCGCCGACGGTGGCGTTGACCACGTTGGTGACGTTGACGCTGAACGTCTCGTCCGGCTCGACCGCGGTATCGCCGTTGACGGTGACGTCGAAGGTGTAGCTGGTCAGACCCGCGGCGATGGTCTGGCCGGTCAGGGTGCGGCCGACATAGTCGCCGTCGGCCGTGGTCGCGCTGCCGTCGGCGGTCGCGATGTCGAAGGTAACGCCGCCCGTCGGCGCGGGCCGGTCGAGGCTGACGGTGAAGGTATAGGTGAGCGTCCCGGTATCGCCTTCCGTCATCGAGACGTCGTTGATCGTCAGGACCGGGGTGTCGTCGTTGTTGATCGTGCCGATCGCCGTCGCGTCGCCGAGCCCGGCGCCGCCGCTCGGGGCGGAAAGGGTAACCGTGAACGTCTCATTGGCTTCGATGACGGTGTCGCCGGCGACGTCCAGGCTGATCGTCTTGCTGGTCTCGCCGTCGGCGAAGCTGACCGTCCCGGTAAAGAGCTGGCCGGCCGCGAAATCGCCCGAATCGGCGGTGCCGAAGGTGGCCGTCCAGGTCGCGCCGACGGCGCCGTCGTCGCCCCCGGTGCGATTGACGGTGAAGCTGATGGCGGTGGTCCCGCTATTGCCCTCGGTCACCGAGGCGTCGGCGATGTCGAGCGTGCCGGGAACGACCCCGACGGCATTGGTGGTGGGGGTGATCGAGAAATCGTCGATGGCCAGCCCGTCGTCGGCGCCGGTCGCGTCCGGGTCGGTCCAGCGGACCCAGAAGGTGGTTCCGGCCGGGATGTTGAGGCCGGCGAGATCGAACGAGACGCTGGTGCGGTCCGCCGCCGCATTGCCGTTCTTAGCGCCGGCGGTCACCGTATCGGGCGTGGTGAAATCGAGCTGGTTGACGTCGGTCCAGGTGCCGGTGGTCACGCTGGTCGCGTCGAAGCTGATCTGGAAATCGAGCCGGTCGGTGCGCGCCGCGGTGCCGAGGCGCCATTGCTCGCCGAAATAGCTGATCAGCAGCGACGTGATCGTCGCTCCGGTATCGTTCGAGAAGCCGGCTCCGAAGACGGGGATCAGGGTTCCGCTGCGCAGCCCGCCCAAAGCCCGGTCCGTGCTCCCCGCCGCGCCGTAGCTGTAGGTGTCGCCGGTGGTCGAGCCGCCGGTATCGACTGCATATTGATTGTTGTCGCGGGCGCCGCCGCCGGTTTCGTCCATCTCCCAGCCGGGGAGGGTGAGATTGTTGGTGGTGCTCCCGGCGACGTTCGACAGCGTATCGAAATTCTGGGTGTAAGCGGATCCCGAAGTCGTCAGGGAGATGGCCATCTAAGCATTCCTTCTTTTTCTGAATCCGCTACGCGCGCTGGGCTTCGGGAAAGGGTCGAGCGATGCTCTGCCGGCCAAGACGGCCGTGCGCCGCATTCGTCATCGATTCCCTGCCCCTTTTTTCCGGATGATCGAGCGGCGTGCGCGGTGACTTGCGGACGGTCCCAACCGATTCGTCAGGCATATCCCTAGCCGCGCTCAATGACAATTTGAATACGACGCAAATACTTGGGATCAGAAGGAAAAGATTTCGCCGGGGTCCCCGTTCTCCCCTCTCCCTGCAGGGGAGAGGGACAGGCGCGAAGCGCCAGGGTGAGGGTAAGGACGAACCGCACAGGCCCTCGCCTTCGCCGCTTCGCGGCATTTCCCTCTCCCCTGAAGGGAAAGGGAGGAGCCAGGTTCGTCGTGCCTGGACCTGTTTTCGTCGCGTCGGCCGCACTTTGCCGCCGTGATCGGCGACGCCGTCGCAGCTCGCATGCCTCGCGGCGCAATGTCGTTACCGCGAACTCACCGTCGCGGGAGACGGTATGCCCCCCTCGCCTGCTCCCGCGGCGGCCCTTTTTGAAAGAGAATGCCCGTGAAGGACTATATCGCCACCGTCGTCGCCCTGCTCGCCGCGTCCGGGGCGCCGGCCGCGCCTCGACCGGCCCAGCGCCCCGCCGCCGTGGGCCCGGTCGTGGACGCCGAACGCGCGTTTGCCGCCGCCGCCCGGTCGGACGGGGTCAACGCCGCCTTCCTTCGCTATTCGGCGCCCGACGCGATCGTCTTCCAGCCGGAGCCGAAGCTCGCCAAGGCCGCGCTGAAGGTCCACCCGATCCCAAGGATCGCGCTCAAATGGTGGCCCGCTTATGCCGGCATCGCCGCCTCGGGGGATCTCGGCTTCACCACCGGCCCCTACGTCGCCGGAAGCGGAGACGGCGAAGGCCATGGCTGGTACTTCACCGTCTGGCGCCGGCAGCCGGACGGGAGCTGGCGCTGGATCCTCGACCATGGCCCGCCGACCCGCGACGCCGCGCCGTCGGGAACCGGCGCCCATGTCGCCGCCCTTCCGGTCGGCCGCCGCTTCCCCGGGGCCAAGGCCTTCGGGCAGGTGAAGGCCGCCGAAGCCGCGCTCGCCGCCGCTCTGGCCGCCGACGCCCGTTCCGCTTTGCCGCGCTTCCTCGCCGCCGACGGCCGGCTGATGCGGGTCGGGCCGCAGCCCGCGATCGGCGCCGAAGCCTGGGCGCGCCTCCTCGCCGCCGGGCCGGACCGGATCGAGACAGCCCCGCTCGGCGGCGGCGCCTCGGCCGCCGGCGATCTCGCTTACACCTATGGGACGGCGAGCTGGCGCAAGGGGGAGGCCCGGGTCGACGGCCATTATGTCCGCATCTGGCAGCGCCGCGACGACGGCTGGAAGCTGGTAGTCGACAACCTCATCGCCGTTCCGCCCCCCTCCGCCGGCCAATGATTTCTGCCAAGGCCCGCGCCCATGCGACGAAAAGGGCGGCGCTGCGAGCGCTTCCACGATAGGATGCGACGCCGAACGGCCTGGAAACGAGGTTCGATGGACAAGACCCTTTCCCACCCCAAAGTCGCTCGCCAGGCGGCGAAGCTGACTCTGGGCGTCTGGATCTTCACCTTCATCCTGTTCCTGATGCCCGCGGTCGCGGCGACCGGACGGGTGCCGCCCATCGCGGTCGGGATGACGGCGCTCGTCGTCGCCATCGGCCTGGCCCTCAACGTCCCGCTCTACTGGGCCTGCGCCCGCCTCCAGGACGCCCCGACCCCGCTCAAGGTCGGCGGGGTGTTCGGGGCGGTCTGCGCGGCCGCTTTCGCCTTCTCGCTCGCCGACGCGATGCTCGGCGGCAATATCATCCGGATGTTTATGGCCGGGCACCATATTCGCCCGGACGTAATCAATCGAACGGTCTCCAATTTCATCAGCTTCTCCTGGCTCTACGGCTGGCTGGGGACCACCTATGTCATCCTCCAGACCAACGCCGCGATGCGCGAGCGCGACCTCCAGCTCGCCGAAGCGCGGACTTTGGCGCAAACCGCCCAACTCACCGCGCTCCGCCTCCAGCTCAATCCCCATTTCCTGTTCAACACGCTCAATGCCATCTCTTCCCTGATCGTCACCGGCCGCAACCGCGACGGCGAGGCGATGCTGACCAAATTGTGCGCCTTCCTTCGCACCGCCCTCGTCGGCGACGGACGAAGCGAGGTGACCCTCGGCGAGGAGCTGGAGACCCTCCAGACCTATCTCGAGATCGAATCGATCCGCTTCGGCGACCGCCTCACCGTCGAGTTCGCAGCGGCCGACGCCTTGCTCGAGCTGCCCGTCCCCAACTTCATCCTCCAGCCTCTGGTCGAGAATGCGGTGAAGCACGGCGTCGCTCCGACCAGCCGTCCGGTCATCGTCCGGGTCGGCGCCCGCCGCGACGGCGACGACCTCATCCTCTCGGTCAGCGACAATGGTGGTGCACCGGCCGGCGCGCGCGCTTCCGGGACCGGAGTCGGCCTCGACAATACGAGCCGCCGGCTCGAAGTCATCTACGGCCCGCGGGCCCGGCTCGAGACTCTCGCGCATGACGGCGGCTTCACCGTTCTCCTGCGAATTCCGGCAAGGCCGGCGCCGGCCCTGGAGCTCGTCGCATGACCCTTCGAACCCTTCTCGTCGACGATGAACCTCTGGCCCTGGAACGGCTGCAGGTCTTCTTCCGCGACATCGCCGGCGCCGAGATCGTCGGCACCGCCCGCGACGGCCGCGAAGCCGCCGAGGCGATCGAGCGCCTGAAGCCGGACCTCGCTTTGCTCGACATCCAGATGCCCGAG
>JAXDPE010000007.1:0-3617 GCA_034668565.1 Sphingomonadales bacterium
GGCGGGTCAGGGAACCCGAAGTGGGCTCTCCCTTGCGGAGCCAGGACAGCCTTCGTCTCAGCAATCGGGAAGCCTCCTGCAGCGGCGCTCATGCTGCCGAAGCGCAGGAAGACGAGGGCTGAACAAGCTCAGCCGGCCCCGGACGGGTCTTCCAGCGAATAGCCGAGGCCGCGGATGGTGGTGATGACGTCGGGGCCGAGCTTTTTGCGGATCCGGGTGACGAAGACCTCGATCGTGTTCGAATCGCGGTCGAAATCCTGGTCGTAGATATGCTCGATCAGCTCGGTCCGGCTGACCACCTTGCCCTTGTGATGCATGAGGTAGGAGAGCAATTTATATTCCTGGGCGGTGAGCTTGACCGGCTCGCCGTCGAGGGTGACCTTGCCCGAGCGGGTGTCGAGGCGGACGTCGCCGGCGGTGAGCTCGGACGAGCTGTTGCCGGAAGCTCGGCGGATGAGGGCCCTGAGGCGGGCGATCAGCTCCTCGGTCTGGAAGGGCTTGGCGAGATAATCGTCGGCTCCGGCGTCGAGGCCGGCGACCTTGTCGGACCAGCTGTCGCGGGCGGTGAGGACCAGCACCGGCACCGCGATCCCTTCCTTGCGCCACCGGTCGAGGACGGTGAGCCCGTCGACCTCGGGCAGGCCGAGATCGAGGATGATCGCGTCGTAGCTTTCGGTGGAGCCGAGATAATGGCCGTCCTCGCCGTCGGTGGCGAGGTCGATGGCATAGCCGGCGCCCTCGAGCGTCGCCCGCAGCTGCCGCCCCAGATTGGGCTCGTCTTCGACGATCAGGACCCGCATCGAATTCCCCTGTTGCTGTCTCGAGCCATCAATAGCCGCCCAACCGGCATGGTGGCCAATTGTTTCATGACCGTTCCGTCGTCCCAGCGAAGGCTGGGACCCCAGCGGGTGATATAAGTCGAGTTCTTCACCCCATGGGATCCCAGCCTTCGCTGGGACGACGCGCTTGCTGCCGTCAGGCAGCAGCGCGTCAGAAGCCCGACTTGCCGATGACCTCGCCGGTGCGGGCGTCGACGTCGATCCAGACGACCCGCTGGCCGCGGAGGAATTTGAGGCGGTAGCGACCGATGTCGGCATAATATTCGGGGCCGAGATAGGCGAAGCCGCGCATCTGCGGCACGATCCGGGCCTCGATCGCCCGCAACGGGATGATTCGCCCCGCCTGGGCCCCCTTGAACGCCGATTCCTGGTCCCGCTCGCGCGGGCCGGCGACGGAGGGCGCCGAGGCGATCGCGCCCAAGGCCGCGGCGGCGATGAGCAAGGTTGAAAGGATACGCATCGGGGTTACTGCTTTGCTGTTCGGGGGCCGGCATAAGGCGCAACCATTGAATACCCCATGAATGCCCCCGTCAGGCGAGGGTCATGCGAGCGGGCGCGTGGGCGGGATGGCGGGCCGCAGGCGAAGCGAAAAGACTAACCCCGAAAAAGTTCAAAACAAGACTTGCGCGGCGATTCGGGATGATTCAATCTCCGGCTCGCCACAACAAAGCGAAAGGAGGTGATCCGATGTCTCATGGTTCAGCTAAGAGGTCGGGTTTGCTCGTTCGGGAGATGAAGGCTTAGGCCTTCTAAGGTCTTCCGGGCTGGAGCCATCCGGCCGCTGACCATGTTCGGAGGGTCGTCGCGCCGAGGCGCGGCGGCCCTTCAACTTGTTCGGCCCGGGAACGATCCCGGCCCAGGAACGAGTCTGGCCCAGGAACGACACGCCGTGCCTGGACGTTCAGGCGCCATGACCGGTAAGCTCCCCGCGGACCAGGGCCGCGCGCCTCATCTCTACGACGAGCAGCTCCAGCGCCAGCAGCAGGAGAAGATGCTGATGAAGGGGCGCGAAGCGCGGGCGGATCTTTTGCAGCCTGCCAACGCGCGTTCTTGATTCCTCCCCCGGTTTTCCGGGGGAGGGGGACCGCGCGAAGCGCGGTGGAGGGGCCCTTCGGAGTCTGAAGAACCCCTCCACCAGGCTTCGCCTTGTCCCCTCCCCGGCAAATGCCGGGGAGGAATTCAGATGACCGGCCTCAGCTGGCGCTGATGCCCTTGTTGATCTGCTCCCACTGGTCGTGGCCCGAACGGACCGACTGGTAGCATTCGCTGACCAGGCGCTGGCTTTCGACGGACAGCTCCTTGTCGGCGAGGGCGACCTGCCACTTGCCGTCGAGAAAGGATTCGCCGCGGTCGACCTCGGCGATGACCGACTTGTCGTCGCTGCCGGTGACGGCGTCGCGCAGCGACAGGAACTGGCGATGGGCCTTGGCGAGCAGGCTACCGTCGTCCTCCGGCGTTCCGCCCAGCGTGCGGACCTGCTCGCGAAGCCGCTCGACGACCTGCTGACGCTCCTGCGCGCGCTGCTGGAACATCTGGGTGAAAGTGCCGTTCGTCGCCTCTTCGGCCGAACGCCGGTAACCGTCGACGCTGTCGATGGTGGTCTCGATCAGGCTGTTGAGGACGGTCACGTCGTGATTGTCGTTGAACATGGGTTTCTCCTGGCTTGGGGTTCGGCCGGATCAACCCCTGCGCGGGCGCTAAGGTCCGTGCCGGAACGGGAATAAGCGGCAGGACGTTCAACGGACCGGAAAAGGAGCCCAGACATGGCCGGACAGGACAGCGAGCGGGGACGACCCGCTACCTTCGATCCCGAAAGCGGCGAGGTCCACGGCTCGGGCTCGGGGGCCGGCGGCGGCGGCAATCCGGCCGAGGATTACGACCAGGATCCGATGGCCGGCTCGGGCGCCGAGCCGCCGCACGGGCCGCGCTCGGCCGAGGAGGCGGCGGAGCGGCCGATCGATCCGGACGAGGGAATTTGAGATGAGCGGCAAAGGCCATCCGCTGCCGGGCAGCGACGAAGCCCGGCACAATGAGATCCCCGAAGACGTCGCCCGGGAAAAGGGCCGGGGCGACGACAGCAAGCCGGTGGTCCAGCCCGGCCGCGAGGCGGTGAATCCGGACGGCGAGCCTTATCGCTACGACGATAACGGGCGAGCGGAGAAGATCTGACAGCTAAATCCTCCCCGAGATTTCTCGGGGAGGGGGACCACGCGAAGCGTGGTGGAGGGGCCCTTTGAAAGCTTCCTCCACCGTATGAATATATGCGGAACTCATATGGTCCCATGCCATTGGAATACGACCATACCACCCTCGATAACGCCTTCTCGGAAGGGCCCCCTCCACCATGCTTCGCATGGCCCCTCCCCGGCGAATGCAGGGGAGGAATTAGGTTCGGCGCATCCCGGCACCAGACTGGCGCGAGGGTTGGATCCGGGCGCCATTCTTAACGTTGATCAAGCTTCCAACCCATCAGCCAGGAGCATGATCATGGCCAATCAGAACAATCAGGACGGCGGTTTCTCGGGCAGCGGCCTGCAGCAGTCGCAGTCGGGCGGCGACAGCGGCGAGTTCGGCGGCAATCGCGATCAGCAGCAGCAGAGCGGCCAGCAAGGCGGCGGCGCTTCGGCCTCGGATATGGACCAGGCCGGCGGAAGCAGCGGCGGCGGCGGCTATGGCAGCGGCCAGAATCAGGAGAACCAGCAGGGTCAGCAGAGCGGCCAAAGCAGCGGCGGCGACCTTCGCCAGGGCGGCGGCCGTGGCGCTTCCGGCGGCCAGCAG
>JAXDPE010000008.1:0-2667 GCA_034668565.1 Sphingomonadales bacterium
GCGCGTTTGCACGGGCGACTACCTGCGCCTGTGCAACATGTACGATCCGGGCTCGCCCGAGGTGGAGCAGTGCTTCAAGGACCGGAACGCTGAGCTGTCGCCGAATTGCCGGAGCGCCATCGCGTCCTTCACCAGCAAGAACCCCCGCCGTCGGCAATAAGCCGCGTCAGGGCTCAGGCCGCGAGCTTCAGGCGGCGGCTTGGGTCGAGCGCTGCATCCGAATGAAATCCGTGACGGCAAGCGAGAGGCTTCGCGCCACGGCTTCGAGGTCGAAGGTGCCCGACATGATGGTGCGCGCCGGGTCCGCGTGATTGACGTAGGGCGGATCGCGGGTCAGCGCCGCCTGCTGCCGGCTCAGCTCAGCGCGGATCACCTCGATGATGTCGGATTCTTTCATGGCAACCCTCGGCCTTCGTGGTCGGGGCGCATGAAACCCGAATTCAGTTAAGAAGTGCTGAGGGCCATCCGGGAAACCGGCAGGCGAACGGGCGCCGGCGCTACTGGCCGCTGCCCACCCAGCGCACGATCTCGACGAAAACGGTCCCCATCGCGCGATCGAGGGCCTGCGCTACCTCGCCGGCATTCGACGACGTCACCGGTACCCGGGCCGTGAAGACGCGGGCTCGTACGATGCGACCGGTCCCGGTCTGCACCAGCTTCTCGGAAAATTCGACGTGGGCCTCGCCGCGCGCGGCATCGAGTTGGAAGGCCCGAACCTCGGTATTGAGCTGGTAATCCGGCGTGATCCCGTCGCCCGGACGGCTGACGGCCTTCGCCGAAGCATTCTCGAAGGTCTGGATCAGCCGGCTCTGGATCAGCCGCGGCAGTCGATCCGTCCACTGCCCCCCGCCAAGGATGGATACTGAGCCGGCCGCGTCCCGGACGATAATGTTCTGGGCTTCGAGAGGCTGCAGGGCTGTGGGCTCGACCACCGCCACCTGGCCTGGAACGCGGGCGCCACGAAGATCTCGGGGCGCCGCGAGATCGAAGCCGGGGACAGGGCTCGACGAGCAGGCC
Organism: Sphingomonadales bacterium; assembly: GCA_034668565.1. Lineage (GTDB taxonomy): Bacteria > Pseudomonadota > Alphaproteobacteria > Sphingomonadales > Sphingomonadaceae > Allosphingosinicella. The sequence continues at coordinate 1,018 of JAXDPE010000008.1, forward strand.
CCGAGACTTGCTGCGATTGCCAGGATAAGCGCCACGCCGATACCGCGGCCGGGTTGGAGGCTCGGTCGGAGAGTCGAGTGCTGATCGGTCATGTCCCAGACAGGGTTACGCGAACTCGCCGTTCAAGCGCAATCGAAGGCAGCCCGCCACGCGGGCGGCGCAAGTCTTTGTCCAGAGGTGTCTTTTTCATACCACGGTCGGTGCATCTGAGCGCTGATGCGCCCGGACCAACCGCTAGCGGCCGTTATATTGCGGCAGGGGCGACTGGCTGCCGCCGAAAATGACCGAGGACGGGTTGCGCTCAAGGTTGCGGGCCGCGCGGCCGACATCGTTGACGGTCCGCCTGGCGTCAGTCCCGAGAGCTTCGACCTGGCGGGCGCCCGTCCCGGTGAACCGGGTCAGGCCCGTCGCGATCTCGGTTGCCCGACGATCAAGGTTTTCAGACGCCTTGCGGAAGGCTTCGGCGGCCAGCCGGATCGAGGCGAAGGTGCTCTGGCCCTCCTGCCCCGCGGCGGAGCCGAGGAAGTTCTCGGCGGCCTTCAGCACGCCGTCGATCCGGTCGGCGGAGCGGTTCACCTTCTCGGTGATCGAGTTCGCGTTCTTGATAGCCGCCTCAACGTCGGCTCGTATTGCCGATCGCGGTCGTAAAACGGTCGGGATTGTCGACAATGCGGGCGAGCCGCACCGGATCGATGCCGGCGAGTACGTTACTGGCGCCCGTCAGCGTTTGGTCGAGCTTCGGCACGGTATCGTTCAGCCGCCGGCCGAGCGTTGCCACGTCGGTGAAGATGCTGTTGATCGCGGGCCGGTTGTTGCCGATCGTTTCCATCACGCCGGCCGTGTTGTCGACGATGCTGGCGATCCGCTTCGGATCGACCGCGCGAACCACGCCGCCGACATTGTCGGCTAGCGTCTCGAGCTTGACCGCAAGCGGCCCGATCTTCTCCGCAGCGCCGCCGATCGAGGCGAGCGCCCGGTCGATCGAGGGGGCGTTGCGGCCGAGTGCCTCCGAGAAGCTCTGCAGATTGTTCAGCGTGCTCTGGATGGTGCCGCGATTGTCGGCCACGACGCCGCGGACCTGTTCCAGTAGGTCGTCCGCCTTCCGGGCCGTGCCACGCGCCTGTTCGAGCAGGCTCGCGAAATCGGAGCGCTCCGCCACGATGGTCGGCACCGGCTCCCCGGGCTTCGGGGCGAGCGGCGCCGAGTTGCGGTCGCCACCCGTCAGGGCCACCACGGCCGCCCCGGAGAGCAGCTGGACATCGAGCCGGGCCTTGGTGTCGGTGCGGACCGGCGTGTCGCGCTCGATCTCGATCTGGGCGTAGGCCTGCTCCGGCTGGTCCTTGTCGAAATAGACGCTGGACACGTCGCCGACCCGGATGCCGTTGAACAGCACCCCCGACCCTTTCGACAGGCCGGCAATCGAGCCTGTGAACACGATCCGGATCGGCTGCCGGCCCTTGCCGCTCTCGCCGCCCGAAAACCAATAGACGAAGCCGAATCCGGCAGCGATGACCGCCAGGGTAAAGATGCCGATGATCGCGTAGTTGGCGCGGGTTTCCATCAAGACGTCTCAAGCGCGTCGGAAAGAACCGTGCGCGCACGTTTTCCGTGGAAATAGGCCCGCACCCAAGGGTCGTCGGAGGCGAGCAT
>JAXDPE010000009.1:0-62274 GCA_034668565.1 Sphingomonadales bacterium
AGGCGTTGCCGGCGAGGATCCGGGCGCCCGGAGGCGGCACCACCACCTGGTCCTGGTGCGAGACCGGGACGGCGATCCGGCCGGGAGGCGCTTCGCCCATCCAGGGCGCGCCCTGCCACAATTCATAATCCTGAAGGCCGATCCCCCAGCCCCGCTCCGATTTCTCGACCCGTCCGCCGAGCGCCTCGGCCATCGCCTGGTGGCCGAAGCAGATGCCGACCAGCTTGGTGCGCCCCTTGGCCTCGCGGATGAAGGCGAGCAGCGGCTCGATCCAGGGCAGGGGCTCGTAGACGCCGGCCGCGGAACCGGTGATCAGGATGGCGGGATGGGCGTCCGGCCCGGCCGGAAGCGCGCCCGCGGCGGCGGCGTAGACCCGCGGCTCGAAGCCCGGGCCGAGCAGACGGCCGAACATCGCGCCATAATCGCCGAAGCGCGGCGCGAGCTCCGGCGGCGGCGCGCCCGTGCACAGGATTCCGACGTCCATGCCGGGCCTCTAACCGGGCGCGGCGCCCCGCGCTAGCGCAGCCAGCCGCGCCTGGCGGCCGAGACCGAGAACCAGAGCAAGAGGGCCGCGACGACCAGGATGAAGGCGGGCAAGGCGACGGCCGAAGGTCCGACCGTCGTCAGGATGGGGGTCGCCAGGAAGACCCAGCCGAACTGGACGACCACCCCGGCCAGCGAGGCGGCGAACGCCAGGCGAGCCCCGCCGCGGCGAAGGAGGAGGCCGATCCCGCCCAGCAGCCCGGCCCAGACCGCCACCGCATAGGCGCCGACCGCCCAGCCGGGCATGGCCGCCCAGATGTCGCGCTGGGCCGCCGGAAGCTTGGCGAGCGCGGCCGAATCCATCGTGACCTGGGTGACATAAGCGAAGCAGCCCATCGCTTCCCAAAGCAGGGCGAGCGCGGCCACGGCCCAATACCAGCTGGGCACCCGGCCCGGGTTGAAAGTCGTCGCCATATTCGCCTCCGCGGCCATCGTCGCAGGAGCGAAACTGCCGCGGGCGGCCGATTATGGCAAGAGCGACGTCATCCCGGCGCAAGCCGGGACCACAGGACAAGAAGCCTCGGGGGGTCTCGCCGAGTTCCCGGCTTTCGCCGGGATGACGGCAGGCTTAGCGGTCGCCTTTGTCGCCCTGGCCGGACTTGACCTTGGTCTTGGCGTGCTGGCGCTGGTCGGCGGCCAGCGACTTGCCGACGTCGACCACGTCCTTGAACTTGCCTTCGGCGTCGCGGCGCACGTAGCGCTTGTCGTTGCCGGTATCGATCAGCTCGCGCTTGCGCTCGGCCATGACTCATTCTCCCGAGTTGTTACGTCGGGGGGAAGAATCCCTGAGAATCGGGCTGGTTCCGTTACCCCAGCGAAGGCTGGGGTCCCGTGGGGGTGACGAAATCCGAGGCTTTCACCCGCTGGGGTCCCAGCCTTCGCTGGGACGACCACGTTACGCCGCTTCGGCCTCGTATTCGTCGCTCATCACCGGGCCCGAATCCTGGCCCTTGGCGGAGACGTCGCGGTCGACCAGCTCGATGATCGCGATCGGCGCCGCGTCGGAGGCGCGGATGCCGGCCTTGATGACCCGGGTGTAGCCACCCTCGCGGCCCTCGTAGCGGGGGGCGAGGACGTCGAACAGCTTCTGGAGCTGCTTGTCGTCGAGAAGCCGGGCGTGGGCGAGGCGGCGGTTGGAAAGGCCGCCCTTCTTGGCCAGAGTGATCAGCTTCTCCGTATAGGGACGAAGCTCCTTCGCCTTGGCGACGGTGGTGGTGATCTGCTCGTGCTTGATGAGCGCGGCGGCCATGTTCCGGAACAAGGCGGCGCGGTGGCTCGAGGTACGCTGCAGCTTGCGGCCGGCATTGCGGTGACGCATGGTCTTTTCCTTCGTTCGTCCGGGAACCGTATCAGGCATCCCCGGCCACGCGGTCGGTCCGGGGGACCGCGCAAACCCCAAATGCGAAGGCGGAGCCATGGGCCCCGCCTGCATGGGTTCCCCAAGCGCAAAGCGGGTGTAAAGTCAAGGCTCCCGCGGAGCGAGTCGGCGGACCGAAGGTTCAAGGCAAGGCGCCGTCCGCCTATGCGGCGCCGGCATGGAGGGCGAGAATGCGCATCGTCTTGTTGTTGCTTGGAGCCTGTTTCAGCACCGCCGCGGCGGCCGCTCGACCGGCCACCGGGTCGATGGTCTCAAACCCAGGCTCGAACGGCGCCTTGCGGGGCGGCGGCCTCACCAAGGTCTGGAGCCATCAACCCTGGAGGGGCGGAGGCCATGAGCCGCGCCGCGGCCGCTGGCGCAGGCACCAGGGCGGCGAGGCGCCGGCGATCGTCTATCCCTACGCCGCCGGCGGGCTCGGCTGGCCCGTCGAGGCGGCCGACCCGCACGGCAACGGCTTCTTCGCGGGCGGCGGCGGCGAAGTCCGGATGGAAGGCGGCCGTCCTCATTACGATTACGACCGTTCCTATCCCTATGAATGGGCTCCGTCGGGCGGGGCCGCACGCAGCCGGAGCGCCGAGCCGGCGCGCAATTCGCAGGCTTATTGCACGATGGAGAACGGCGTCAGGGTCTGCCGCGGCGGCTGGTGAGCCGAAATTCGGTGTCAGACACCGATTTTAAGGCGTTGATTTTGTTCAAGGCGCTTCCAGAAATTCGGTGTCAGACACCGATTTTTAAGGCGTTGATTTTGTTCAGAGGGCCTCGATAATCGTCACGTTGGCGAGGCCGCCGCCCTCGCACATGGTCTGGAGGCCGTAGCGCTTGCCGCCGGCCTTCAGCGCGTGGACGAGGGTGGTCATCAGCTTGGTGCCCGAGGCGCCGAGCGGGTGGCCCAGAGCGATGGCGCCGCCGTTGACGTTGAGGCGGGCGGGGTCGGCGCCGATTTCGCGGAGCCAGGCGAGGGGGACCGGGGCGAAGGCTTCGTTGACTTCGAAGAGGTCGATGTCGGCGATGCTCATGCCGCTTCGCTCGAGGGCCCGGCGGGTGGCCGGGATGACTTCCTCGAGCATGATGACGGGGTCGCCGCCGGTCACCGTGAGATTGACGATCCGCGCCAACGGGGTGAGGTTGTGCTCCTTCAAGGCGCGCTCGCTGACCACGATCACCCCCGAGGCGCCGTCGCAGATCTGGCTGGCGTTGGCGGCGCTGATCTTGCCGCCTTCCTTGATCAGCTTCACCGAAGCGATGCCTTCGAGGGTGGCGTCGTAGCGAATGCCTTCGTCCTTGGTGTGGAGCGTTTCGTTGCCGTCGGCGTCGACCACCTCGAGGGGCACGATCTCCTCGTCGAACGCCCCCGCCCCGGTCGCCCGGGCCGCCTTGCGGTGGCTGTCGAGGGCGAAGGCGTCGAGCTCTTCTTTGCGGAACTGATATTTCTCGGCGATCATCTCGGCGCCCACGAACTGGCTGAACATCGGCACTCCGAAGCGGTCCTGGATCCGCTTCGAGAAGGGGCCGGTGCCGATTCCGTGCTGCATCGGAAGGGTGACGGGAAGGCCCATCGGCACTCGGCTCATCGATTCGACCCCGGCGGCGATGACGACGTCCTGGGTGCCGCTCATCACCGCCTGGGCGGCGAACTGGACGGCCTGCTGGGAGGAGCCGCACTGCCGGTCGATGGTCACGGCGGGAACCGAGGTCGGCAGCGACGAGGCGAGCACGGCGTTGCGGCCGATGTGAAAGGCCTGCTCGCCGGCCTGGCCGACGCAGCCCATGATCACGTCCTCGACCAGAGCGGGATCGAGGCCGGAGCGCCCGATCAGGGCGTCGAGCACCTCGGCGGCCATATCGGCCGGGTGCCAGTCCTTGAGGGCGCCGCCCCTGCGCCCGCCGGCGGTCCGGGCGGCGGCGACGATATAGGCTTCGGGCATGGCGGGGCGCTCCTGAGGTTTGCAGCGATGTAAAGCGGCGGGGGAGGGGGAGGCAAGCGCCCGTCATTCCGGCGGAAGCCGGGGCCTCGGGACGGGGAGGCTCGGCCGGTCCCCGAGGCCCCGGCTTTCGCCGGGCTGACGGTGGGGCTGACACGTCTATTCGCTGGTCTGGCCGGGTCCACCGCGATATGGGTCCGAAATGGCTGCAAACCCCTTCAACAAACATCCCCATGAGGTCGGCGAGAGCTACCCCGAGCATTTCGGGATGGCAGCCCGCTTCGGTTTGAGGATGATCGCCGGCGGCCTCGGCTGCCTGGTCCACGCGGTCTTCCCGTTCCTGTGCGAGAGGACCGGCAGCGAGACGGTGAAAGACCTCAACGCGACCCTGGGCAAGAGGGTCGACAAGCCCAATTGGGAGCGGCACCCGATCATCTGAGGCGTCCGGTTGCGGACAAAGGCTGTGCGGCGCCGGACAGGCGAGTGCCGTTCGTCGGGCGCTGGACGACGTTTGTCGCTCAGTGGCTGGACAGAGGGGCCATGGCCCGCTTCTTGCACACGATGACAATTGTAAACGTTGAAGAGGGTGTGCGGGTGGGCGGAGCGAAGTGGGTCTTTTTCGGCGCGGCTGCGCTCGCCCTGGGGAGCGCCGGCCAGGCCGAGGCCGCCCAGGCGCCGGGAGCGGACGGGCGGACCGTCTACCAGGTCGCCTATTTCGCCCAATTCGCGCCGTCCAACGCCCTCCAGATCGTCCAGCGCGTGCCCGGCTTCAGCCTCGAGGTCGGCAACCAGGACGTGCGCGGCTTCGGCCAGGCGGCGGGCAACGTCGTCATCAACGGCCAGCGGCCGAGCTCGAAGAGCGACACTCTGGAGACGATCCTGGCGCGGATCCCGGCGAGCCGGGTCGCCCGCGTCGAAATCGGCCCGGGCGACCTGTTCGGATCGGAATTTGCCGGCAAGCCGCAGGTCGTCAACGTCGTCACCACGGCCGCGGGCGGGCTCGCCGGCACCTTCAACACTACGCTCAGGCGCACCTTCACCGGCCGGGTCGCGCCCGACGTCACCGTCTCGGCCCTCGTCCGGCGCGGCAAGTCGAGCTTCAACGCTTCCGCCGGCTACCAGGCCTTTCCGACCACCGAGGAAGGGTTCGACCGGATCACCGCTTTGCCGAGCGGCCGGCTCCTCGAATATCGGGAGAAGGTGAACCGGATCGCCGACCGCACCGCCTTCCTCTCCGGCGCCTGGGAATATGCCGACGGCGACAATCGCACCGCCCATCTGAATTTCCGGGCCTCGCAGAATTGGTTCGAGCTCGAGCAGAGCAACGACGTCTTCCCGGCCGGCGGCGTGGTCCGCAATGACCGGCTTACCCAGGATTATAGCCGCCGCGACTATGAGCTGGGCGGCGACGTCACCCGGCCACTGTGGGGCGGCGGCCTCAAGCTGGTCGGGCTCGCCACCCGGCGCCAGCGGCATGCGGTCGACACCTCGCTCAACCGGGTCCACAGCGTGGTGGGCGGCGGCTTCATCCAGGATCTCGACAGCCAGGCGGACGAAAGGGTCCTCCGGCTGGTCTGGAACCGGTCGAACCTCGGAGGATGGAGCGTCGAGACCGGGGCCGAGGGCGTGGTCAACAAGCTCGACAGCGACGTCAATTTCTTCCGCCTCAACGCGGGCGGCGGGCAGACCCGGATCGACCTTCCGGTCGATCAGGCGGTGGTCAAGGAATATCGGGGCGAGGCTTTCGTCAATGCGGGCCGGCCGTTGTCCAAGACGCTTCGGATCGATCTCGGCCTCACCTATGAAGCCTCGCGCCTCACGGTCAGCGGCGATGCCCAGGCCGAGCGCGTGCTCAAGTTCCTCAAGCCCAAGGCGAGCCTCGACTATCGCGACAAATCGGGCTGGCATGCCCAGCTGTCGGCCGCGCGCACCGTCGCCCAGCTCAATTTCGAGGATTTCATCAGCACCGCCGAACTGACCAACGACCGGGTCAACGGCGGCAATGCCGATCTCGTGCCGCAGCGGGCGTGGGAGCTTTCGGCGACGCTCGAGCAGCCGATCCTCGGCGACGGCGTGGTCAAGATCGAGGCGGGCTACAACCGCATCTCGCTGGTCCAGGACCGGATCCCAACGCCGCAAGGCTTCGACGCTCCGGGCAATCTCGGCGACGGCCGGATGCTGATCCTCAAGAGCACGATCGACGCGCCTCTGGCCAAGCTCGGAATCAAGGGCGGGCGGCTTACCGTGCACAGCTCGCTGATCGATACGTCGGTCGAGGACCCCTACACGTTGCGCAAGCGCCATTTCTCGGGCTTCAATCTCTACGCCGCCGATGCGAGCTTCCGCCAGGACCTCGGCAAATGGGCCTATGGCGCCACCTTCTTCGCCAACGCCCCGACCTTCTTCTTCCGGCAGGACGAGATCGACCGGCCGTTCAGCCGCAACCCCTATGTCACCGCGTTCGTGGAATATCGCCCGTCGCCCAAGACGACCGTCACCTTCAGCCTCGACAATGCCACCGACGCTCCGGCCTACCGCAGCCGAACCTTCTTCACGCCGGACCGGCGCAACCCGTTCCCGGACACGTTCGAGTTCAGGAACCGCAATAAGCACATCATCCCGGCGATCGGACTGAAGCACAGCTTCGGGTAGGGCCGTCATTGCGAGCGAAGCGAAGCAATCCAGCGGCTCCGAGGCGGGAGCTGGATTGCTTCGTCGCTACGCTCCTCGCAATGACGAGGCTCAGCCCCAGGCGATGAAATGCGGGTTCAGGAAGCGCCGGTCGATCTTCCCGTAGCGCAGCGGGCCGGCCTCCCGCCCTTCCTCGTCCAGCGCGATCACCCGTCCCCCGGCGGCCTCGAGGATGGCCTGGCCCGCCGCGGTGTCCCATTCGGCCGTCGTTCCGTGGCGCGGATAGACGTCGGCCGTGCCTTCCGCGACCAGGCAGAATTTGAGCGACGAGCTCGACGCGACGAAGTCGGCGATGCCGAGATGCGCGGCCTTGTCGGCGGTGCCGTGGGAGGCATGGCTTCGGCTGCCGACGGCGGTCAGGCCCGAGGCCGGGCGGGGGCGGGGGCGGATCGGCTCCGCCGCCGCGCCGTCGCGGACCCGGAAGGCGCCTTCGCCGCCGGCGCCGAAATAGAGGATCCTCGAATCGGGCGCGTAGATGACCCCGGCCAGGGGCGAACCGTCCTCGATCAGCCCGATGTTGACGGTAAACTCGCCGTTGCGCTGGACGAAGCCGCGGGTGCCGTCGAGCGGGTCGACGCAGAAGAAGCGGGCGCCGAGCTCGGGGATGCGTCCGGCGGAGGCCTCCTCCTCGGCGAGGACCGGGATGTCCGGGAAGGCGGCGGCGAGGCGCTCAAGGATGATCGCTTCGGCGTTGCGGTCGGCGATGGTGACGGGGGAGCCGTCCTCTTTCTCCTCGGTCGCGCAGCCTTCGCCATAGATGCGCTCGATCTCGGCCCCGGCGGCGAGCGCGGCTTCGATCAGGATCGGGAGGAGTTTGGGGTTGGTCATGCCAAACCCGTCATCCCGGCGAACGCCGGGACCCCCGGTCGATAAGTCTCGGCGGGCCTTCCCGAGGCCCCGGCTTTCGCCGGGGTGACGGGTCGGGTCATGTCCAGCCTCACGACCTCAGCCGCTCGAAATGCCAGCGCAGATGATCCTCCATGAAGGTGGAGATGAAATAATAGCTGTGGTCGTAGCCGGGCTGGATCCTGAGCGTGAGCGGGATTCCGGCCTCCCGGCAGGCGTCCCGAAGCAGCTCCGGTTTGAGCTGGACGTCGAGGAAGCCGTCGGCGCCGCCCTGGTCGACGAGGATTTCCGGCACCCGCGCGCCGTCCTCGATCAAGGCGACGGCGTCGTGGGCCCGCCAGGCCGCCCGGTCGGGACCGAGATAGCGGCCGAGCGCCTTGTCGCCCCAGGGGACCCGGCTGGGAGCGACGATCGGGGCGAAGGCCGAGACGCTTCGGTAGCGGTCCGGGGTGGCGAGGGCGAGAGTGAGGGCGCCGTGGCCGCCCATCGAATGGCCGGCGATCGCCTGGCGCGCCATGTCGGCGGGAAATTCGGCGGCGACGAGGTCGGGCAGCTCGGCCGTCACATAGCTGGACATACGGTAATTGGTGGCGAACGGGTCCTGGGTCGCGTCGACGTAGAAGCCGGCGCCCTGGCCGAAATCGTAATCGGGATCGTCGGGCACGTCCGGGCCGCGCGGGCTGGTGTCCGGAGCGACCAGGATGAGGCCGAGCTCGGCGCAGACGCGCTGATACTGGCCCTTTTCGACGACGTTGGCGTGGGTGCAGGTGAGGCCCGAAAGAAACCAGAGGACGGGGAGGGGGGCCCCGGCCTCGGCCTGGGGCGGGAGGTAGACGCCGAAGGTCATGTCGGTGCCGGTCTCGCGGCTTGAATGGCGGCAGGCGAGCTGGGTGCCGCCGAAGGATTTGGCGGAGGAGATAGTTTCGAGGGTCATATCGTCATCCCGGCGGAAGCCGGGACCTCAGGACGAGAAGTCACAGCGGTCTCCACGAGGTCCCGGCTTTCGCCGGGATGACGGCCAGGGTCAATAAACCACCACACTGCGGATGCTCTCCCCCGCGTGCATGAGATCGAAGGCCTTGTTGATGTCCTCCAGCGGCATGGTGTGGGTGATCAGCGGGTCGATCTCGATCTTGCCGTCCATATACCAGTCGACGATCCGCGGAACGTCGGTGCGGCCCCTCGCGCCGCCGAAGGCCGAGCCTTTCCAGACCCGGCCGGTGACGAGCTGGAAGGGGCGAGTGGCGATCTCGCGGCCGGCTTCGGCGACTCCGATGATGGTGGAGACGCCCCAGCCGCGGTGGCAGCATTCGAGCGCCTGGCGCATGACGTCGGTATTGCCGGTGCAGTCGAAGCTGTAGTCGGCGCCGCCGTCAGTGAGGTCGAGGATCGCGGGCACGACCCGGTCCATCCCGACCTCGGCGGGGTTGATGAAGTCGGTCATCCCGAACGCCTCGGCCATGGCGCGCTTGGCCGGGTTGATGTCGACCCCGACGATCCGGTTCGCTCCGACCAGCTTGGCGCCCTGGATGACGTTGAGGCCGATCCCGCCGAGGCCGAAGACCACGACGTTCGAGCCCGGCTCGACGCCCGCCGTCCAGATCACCGCGCCGACGCCGGTGGTCACTCCGCAGCCGATGTAGCAGATCTTGTCGAACGGGGCGTCCTCGCGGACCCTGGCGACGGCGATCTCCGGCATCACGGTGAAGTTCGAGAAGGTCGAGCAGCCCATATAATGGTGGATCGTCTCGCTCCCCAGGCGGAAGCGGCTGGTGCCGTCGGGCATGACGCCCTTGCCCTGGGTCGAGCGGATCGCGGTGCAAAGGTTGGTCTTGCGGCTGAGGCACGACCTGCACTGGCGGCATTCGGGCGTGTAGAGCGGGATGACGTGATCGCCGACCTTCACCGAGGTCACCCCTTCGCCGACGTCGCGGACGATGCCCGCGCCTTCATGGCCGAGGATCGAGGGGAAGATGCCTTCGCTGTCCTTCCCTTCCAGGGTGTAGGCGTCGGTGTGGCAGACGCCCGTCGCCATGATCTCGACCAGCACCTCGCCCGCGCGGGGGCCGTCGAGGTCGACCTCGTGGATCTCGAGCGGCTGGTTGGGGGCCACGGCGATGGCGGCTCGGGTCTTCATAGCGGGGCTCCGGCTTGGGTCGCACCCTCCTTGTCACCACCGGGCCTACGAATACAACCGGCGGGAAGGGGATTCGCCATGCTCATCGCCCTTGCCTTCGCCGCCTCCGCCGCCTTACCCGCAAGGCCGCCGCCGCCCTGTGCGGCCGCCGAATCTCGCCAGCTCGATTTCTGGATGGGAAATTGGGACGCCGAGTTCGCTCTGCCGGGGGGCAGGACCGGCCATGCGGTCAACCGGATCACCCGCGACGAATATGGCGACTGCGTGATCGCCGAGCATTTCGAGCAGTCGGACATCGGTTATGCCGGCGGGTCGTTCAGCCTGTACGATTCCGCCCGGAAGAAATGGGCGCAGACCTGGGTCGACAATGGCGAGGCGAAGCAGGCGGACGGGCGTTGGGCGGACAATTGGGTGATCAAGTATACGCGGCGGCAGTAGCGTCATTGCGAAGAGTGAAGCGACGAAGCAATCCAGCAGGCGTCTAAAACTGCTCTGGATTGCTTCGCTTCGCTCGCAATGACGGGCTCACTTCCACTTCCTCCGATCCGCCAGGATCGCCTTCGCCGCATTATGGCCTGGAGCGCCGGTGACGCCGCCGCCGGGATGGGCGCCGGAGCCGCAGAGGTAGAGGCCCCGGACCGGCATCCGGTAATCGGCATGGCCGAGCATCGGCCGGGCGGAGAAGAGCTGGTCGAGGCCCATCTTGCCGTGGAAGATGTCCCCGCGCGGCACTCCGAAGCGCTGCTCCAGATGCCAGGGCGACAGTGCGAGGCGGCCCACCACCGACGCCTTGAAGCCGGGCGCGTAGCGGTCGACATGGGCGACGATATGGTCGGCGGCCTCGTCGACCCGCGCTTCCCAGCCGCCTTCGACCTCGTAGGGGAAATGCTGGCAGAACAGGCTGGCGACATGCCGCCCGGGCGGGGCGAGGCTGTCGTCCAGGGTCGATGGGATCAGCATCTCTACGATCGGCTCGCGGGCCCAGCCTTCGGTCCGGGCGCTGGTATAGGCCCGGTCCATGTAGCCGAGCGACGGCGCGACGATGATCCCGGCGGTGAGATGGTCGCCGGGCTCGGGAAGGCTGGTGAAGCGGGGCAGCTCCGATAAAGCGAGGTTCATCCGGAAGGTCGCGGATTCGGCGCCCCAGCCGGCCATCCGCCGCGAGATTTCCGGTGCGACCGAGCCGGCGGGGAGCAGCTCGCCGAACAGGAAGCGGGGGTTGACGTTGGCCGCCACCGCTGTGGCCCGCCAGGCCTTGCCGCCGGCCACCGCGCCGACGGCCCGGCCGCGCTCGACGATGATCTCGTCGACGGGCGAATCGAGGACGATCTCGACGCCCGCGCCGCGAGCGGCCCTGGCCATCGCCTGGGTGATCGCGCCCATTCCGCCGATGGCGTGGCCCCAGGCGCCGGCGACCCCCGCCGCCTCGCCGAAGAGGTGATGGAGGAGGACGTAGGCGGAGCCCGGATCGTAGGGGCTGGCATAATTGCCGACGACGGCGTCGAAGCCGAACAGGGCCTGGACGATGTCGGTCCGGAAATAGCGATCGAGGATGTCGGCGGCGGACTTAGTGAAGAAATCGAGCAGGTTGCGCTGCTCCTCCGCGGTCATGCCGCGCACCGAATTGCCGAGCTTGAGGGCGGCGAGGACGTCGGCGACGCCGCCTCCGGCATTGGGCGGAGCGCGAAGGATCCAGTCGCGAAGGATGGCGACGACCGAGCCCAGAGCGGCGGAATAAGCGTCATAGCCTTCGGCGTCGGCGAGCGAATGACGGGCGATATCGTGCCGGGTCAGCCCGTCGCGCCCGGAGAGGAGGTGGTCGCGGCCCAAAGTGGGCAGGAAGTTGTCGATCTTCCTGAGCACGACCCTGAGGCCATGCTCGTAGAGCCGCATGTCGGCGATCACCTTCGGGTTGAGCAGGCTCACCGTGTAGGCCGCCGTCGAATTGCGGAAGCCGGGATGGAATTCCTCCGTCACCGCCGCGCCGCCGACCACGTGCCGGCGCTCGAGGATGGTGACCCTCAGCCCCTTGGAAGCGAGATAAAAAGCGCAGACGAGGCCGTTATGGCCGCCGCCGATGATGAGGACGTCGGTGTCTGGGGAGGGGGACATGGAGGCGGCCTACAGCAAGGTCGGCTGGGGTCGCAATTCCTCCCCTGCATTTGCAGGGGAGGGGGACCAGGCGAAGCCTGGTGGAGGGGTTCTGCCGAGTCCGAAGAACCCCCTCACCGCGCTTTGCGCGGTCCCCCTCCCCGGCAAATGCCGGGGAGGAATTTAGGAAGTTGGCCTCGGCGCCAGGGTCTTGCAGAGCCAGGCGTTCACGGCGAAGCGATAATCCTCGAAACCGCAATCGGGGCAGCTCACCCGGCGCACTTCGTGGCGGGCCCAGGAGGGGAAGACGACCAGGCTGTTCCGCTCGGGCTCGAACTCGACATAGTCGCCCGACGCATCGTAATCCCCGAGCCGATAGAGCCGCAGGGTGCCGCCCGAGAATCGCTTCGGCTCGCGGTGGAAATAATAGACGGCGCTGACCAGCCGGTCCTGCTTGCCGCTTTTGTCTCCGCCGAGCGGCTGGCGGCCCCGGCCGACCGGAAGATCGCTGTGATGGGCGAAGAAGGCGCCGTCGCCATGGGCGGCGACCTCGAGCTCGAAGAATTCGATCTCGAACGGCCTGGTGCCGGTGCGGTGGAAGATGTCGTCGAGACGCTCGCGGAGGCGGCGCTCCAACACCGCCCGGTGCGGGCCCAGATCCTTGAGCCGCTCGGCGATCCGCCTTTGGGGGTCAAGGACGTGGCCGGTCAGCCGGGCCGGCTCGAAGCGCTCGCGATTGGCCAGCGACCAGTCGAGCAGCGCGTCATGCTCGGCCTCGTCGAGGAAATCGCGATATTGGTGGCAGGGCGGGAGCGGGCGGTCGGGCGCTGTCACCGGGGAAGACGTGCCTTCGGGAAGCCGCCCCAGGCGCGGTCGTAATCGCTCTGGAGGCCGCCGTCCGCCGACATCGCGAAGCCGGTGGGGCGGAAGGGCCAGCAGCTTTCGACCATGAAGGCCAATGTGTCCTCGATCTTGCGGGGCTTGAGCTCGGCTTCCGAAGCCGCTTTCCAGCTCGCCATGTCGGGCCCGTGCCCCGACATGAGATTGTGCAGGCTGAGGCCGCCCGGGGCAAAGCCTTCCGCCTTGGCGTCGTAGGCGCCTTTGATCAGCCCCATGCACTCGCTCATCGCGTTGCGGTGGAACCAGGGCGGGCGGAAGGTGTCCTCGGCGACCATCCAGCGCGGCGGGAAGATGACGAAATCGGCATTGGCCCGGCCGGGCGTCTCGGAGGGGCTGGTGAGGACCGTGAAGATCGAAGGATCGGGATGGTCGAAGCTCACCGTCCCGATCGTGTTGAAGCGCGCGAGATCGTATTTCCAGGGCGCGAGATTGCCGTGCCAGGCGACGACGTCGAGCGGGCTGTGGTCGAGATCCGTCGTCCAGAGCCGGCCGAGATATTTCTGGACCAGCTCCACCTCGCCCTCGGCGTCCTCATATTGGGCGACGGGGGTGAGGAAGTCGCGCGGGTTGGCGAGCCCGTTCGAACCAATCGGGCCGAGATCGGGCAGGCGGAAGAGGGCGCCGTGATTTTCGGCGACATAGCCCCGGGCCGTCCCGTCGGGAAGGCGGGCGCGGAAGCGAACCCCGCGCGGCACCAGCGCCACCTCGCCGGGGGCGACCTCGATCCGGCCCATCTCGGTGAGCAGCTCGAGCCGGCCCTGCTCGGGGATGAAGAGCATCTCGCCGTCGGCGTTGAAGAAGGCGCGGTGCTTCATGTCCGCGGTCGCGCGGTAGACGTGGACGGCGACCCCGGAGAGCGCTTCCGGGCCGCCATTGGCCATCATCGTCGTCATCGAGTCGATCAGGTCGGTTCCTTCGCCCTCGATCGACAGCGGGTTCCAGCGCAGCCGGTTGGGCGGCAGCGGATCGTGGAGGGCAGTGGCGGTGAAGCGAGGCGCGCCTTCGTAGGGACGATAAGGCGGATGCTCGGCGCTGGGGCGCAGGCGGTAGAGCCAGGAGCGGCGATTCTCGTGGCGGGGCGCGGTGAAGGCGGTGCCCGACAGCTGCTCGGCGTAGAGGCCGAAGGCGGGCTTCTGCGGCGAGTTGCGGCCCTCCGGCAGGGCGCCGGGCACCGCCTCGGTGGCGAAATGGTTGCCGAAGCCGGAAAGGTAAGCGGGGTCCGTCATCGGGCCTTGATAGCTTCGCTCCTTCGCCGTGGCGAGGGCGGCCAAAGCGTGCCGCTCAGGTCGATCCGGTGATGGGCAGTCCGGACGGGACGGGGATGCTGAACGTACCCGGCGGAATTGGATCGGCGAATATCTTGTAGTCGTAATAATCGGCCAGAGCCAGGCTGGTGCCACCTTCCGAAATGCTCGAGGCGGATTCCATGAAGACGACCGGGCGGGCGTTGACTCCGTTGCTTCCGTCGTTGTTCCGGCTGTACCAGGTCCACAGGAAGCGGCCGTTCGGATATTGACAGGAAGGCGGAAACAGCACCGAATAAAGGGCGACGAAGTTGTTCGGCGACACTACCGGGTCGTCGTCGATCGTCGCCCAGATCGTGCCTTTCTCGCCCGGCGTGCTGACCCAGTTGGGAGCTTCGGCGCCCATCGCCATCGCGCCAGGGTTAATCGTGCAGCTGAAAAAGCCGGCATTGTTGATCGTATAATCGACCCACTGATCGGCGAAAGGCGGCGGGTTCTGCATGCCCGTCGGAGCTCCGCCGTACATCACGACGGTGTCGACCCGCGGATCGGACCGGGCGGTCGAATTGAACTGATAGGACATTTGCGTCACCTGGGCGCGGTCGGCCAGATGCTGGTACTTCTCGTCCGGCGTCCAGTGATAATGGACCTGGGTGGGCAGCGGATTGCTTGCGGCGTTCACCGGGGTCATCATCGGCGCCATGCCGAAATTGGAGTTCCAGACGAAGAATTCGAGATCTGGCGGCTGGCCGAAGTTGAAGGCGGGGATGCTTGGAGTCGACCACTCCGGGACGCTCGTAAGGGAGGCAGGGCTGAAGGTCGGGAAATAAGTGAAGGAGAAATTCTGGAACAGCGCGAGCTGGTCGAGAGTGCCGGTGTCGAAGGTGGGCGGCGGCGCGCCGAACATCATTCGGACCGGCAAAGTGGTGGCGCTGTCGACCCAGATCCAGGTCGCCGCATTGGCGTTCGTCTGGGCGCTCGCCGGCTGGGTCCACCAGTCGACCGAGGGAGCCCCTTTCATCCAGTTGAGCGGACCGCTGGCGAAATAGCGGGCCTCAGCGCTGGTCAGCCAGGTCGTGCCGGGCAAGGCCCAATTGGTCGGGGTCGTCTTCGTGGGCCGCTCAGGGCTCCCGCCACGGGTTTGGTTCGTCGAATAAAAGGTCTGGCCTCCATCGACGATGTACCACCAGGTGCGGCCGCTCGATCCGAGCAATTGCGCCGAAAAGAATCCGCCCTCCAGATAAGCGAGGTTGGCGATGCAAAGCTCGAAGAAGGGCTTGGTGCAATCCCCTCCGGGCTGCCAGGGCCCGAACGGGTGCAGGATCGCCGTGGCCTGCCAGCTGGCCGGCAGGGTCGGCAACAAGGGCGGGGGCGAGGTCGGCGAGACCGGCGGCGGGTTCAGCGCGAATGCGGGCGCGGGGGGGTTGGTCGACATCTAACGGCTATGCGCCAGAAGATGCCACGAGTCTCAGAAATCGCATTGATATTGGAAATAGATTGAGCCGAAACGGTTGTTCAGCGCATCAATACCAATTCTTCCGCCATAGTGGGATGCAGCGCGACGACTGCGTCGAAATCCTCTTTTTTCAGCTTGGCCTTGACCGCGATCGCGGCGGCCTGGAGAATTTCGGGTGCGTCGGGGCCGATCATGTGGAGTCCGACCACCTCGTCGGTCTCCGAATTGACGACGAGCTTGTAGAGGGCGCGCTCGTTGCGGCCGGCCAGCACGTTCTTCATCGCCCGGAAATCCGACGTGTAGGTCTTGACCGAGCCGAGCTTGTTGCGCGCCTGGCCTTCCGTCATCCCGACCCCGGCCAGCGGCGGGTGGCTGAACACGGCCGAGGGGATATTTTCGTAATCGACCCGGGTCGGCTTGTTGCCGAAGATGGTGTCGGCGAAGGCCTGGCCCTCGCGGATCGCGACCGGGGTGAGCTGGACCCGGTTGGTGACGTCGCCGACTGCGTAGAGGCTGTCGCAGCTCGACTTGTTGTCGGCGTCGACGGGAATCGCGCCTTTGTCGTCGACCTCGATTCCGGCGTTCTCCAAGCCCAGCCCTTCCGTATTGGGCTGACGGCCGATCGCGAACATTACCGCGTCGGCCTCGATCGCGTCGCAGCCCGTCATGTTGACGGTGAGGGCGCCGCTTTCGCTCTTCTCGAGGCTCTGGAACGAGACGTGGAACTTGAAGTCGATCCCCTTCATCATCGAGATGGTGAGCAGGCGGTCGCGGATCGTCTCGTCATAGCCGCGAAGGATGACGTCGGTCCGGTTCACGAGCGTGACGTGGCTTCCCAGATTGTGGAAGATTCCGGCGAATTCGTTGGCGATATAGCCCGCGCCCGCGATCACCACCCGTTTCGGCAGTTCGGGCAGGTGGAAGGCCTCGTTCGACGTGATCCCGAGCTCGCTGCCGGGGAAATCGGGGACCACCGGGCGGGCGCCGGTGGCGATCAGGATGACCTTGGCGGTGACCGTGCGGCCGCCGGCGAGGCGGACCTCGTGAGGGCCGGCGACGACCGCGCGCTCCTTCAGGACCTCGACCTTATGGTTGCTCAGCGTCTCGGTATAGGCTTCCTCGAGCCGGCCGACTTCGGCGAGGACGTTGTCGCGAAGGGTCGGCCAGTGGAAATCGCAGGCCGGGACGTTCCAGCCGAAGCGGCGGGCGTCCTGGAGATCCTCGGCGAAATGGGCGCCGTAGACGAGGAGCTTCTTGGGCACGCAGCCGCGGATGACGCAGGTGCCGCCGACCTTATGCTCCTCGGCAATGGCGACTTTGGCGCCGTGCGCGGAGGAAACCCGAGCCGCGCGGACGCCGCCCGATCCCGCGCCGATGACGAAGAGGTCGTAGTCGTAGCTCTTGGGCATGGGGGCGGTTCCTGGGTGCAAGGTGGGTTCGCATATGGAGAGCGGCCGGGGTCAGTGCAAATCCCAGCCATCGTCATTGCGAGGAGCGGAGCGACGCGGCAATCCAGCTGCGGCGCTCGCGACGGGCGCAGCACTGGATTGCTTCGCTTCGCTCGCAATGACGGTTAGATGTTGAGCTTCGCCACCAGGGCCAGCCGCTCGGGCGTGGCATCCTTAAAATTCCCCGCCTTGAACGGCGGATCGGGGTCGTATTCCATGCTGAGCTGGACCGCTTCGGCCATCTCGCGGCCGGCGATCTCGGCGCAGAGGCGGAGGCCGAGGTCGATCCCGGCCGAGACTCCGGCGCTGGTCAGATATTTGCCGTCCTCGGTGACCCGGTCGCTCGAATAGATGGCGTTGAAATGCTTCAGATAGTCGCGAGCGCCCCAGTGGGTGGAGGCCCGGCGGCCATCGAGCAGCCCGGCGGCGCCGAGAATGAGCGAACCGGTGCAGACCGAGCAGGTGCGCTTCGTCGTGGCATCCAGCGCCGCCAGCCATTTGAGAAGCGCCATGTCGCCAAGCTCGCGCTGCACGCCCGCGCGCTTGCCGCCCGGAACGATCAGCATGTCGGCCCGGGGCTCCTCCTCGATGCCGGTGTCGGCGCTGAGGCCGAGAAAGCCGTCCCCGGTGGTGACGAAGCCGGAGCGGCGGCCGACGAAGCCGATCTGCACCCCCGGCAGCCGGCTCAGCGATTCATAGGGGCCGATCGCGTCGAGCGCGGTGACTCCGTCGAACAAATAGATGAGAATCCGCATCGTCTTTCTCCTTAATTCCTCCCCGGCATTTGCCGGGGAGGGGGACCAGGCGAAGCCTGGTGGAGGGGTTCTTCCAGCTTCGTAGAACCCCTCCACCGCGCTTCGCGCGGTCCCCCTCCCCGCGGAATCGCGGGGAGGAATTGAGGGAGCGTCGCTGACGCCTCCCCTAATTCACCTCGCCCAATGCCCGGTCGATCAGCGCCCGGGTCGACGCGTCGAAATCCAGCTCTTCGCCCTTGTCGATCGCTTTGGCCATGGCCTTGCCGAGCTCCACGCCGAACTGGTCGAACGGGTTGATGCCGAGCAGCACCGCGTTGACGAAGGTGCGGTGCTCGTAAAAGGCGATGAGCGCGCCCAGAGTCGCCGGGTCGAGCCGGTCGAGCAGGATCGTCGCGGACGGGCGGTCGCCGGGGTAATGACGGTGCGGATCGTCGCGGGCCTTGCCGGACATCAGGGCCGCGCCCTGGGCGAAGCAGTTGATCAGCAGCTGGCGGTGATGCTCGTCGTCGAAGCCGTGGTCGGGCTCGACGCAGGCGACGAACTCGACGGGCACGATATGGGTGCCCTGGTGGAGGAGCTGGAAGACCGCGTGCTGGGCGTCGGTGCCGACTCCGCCCCAGGTCACGGCCGCGGTCGCCCGACCGACCGGGCTGCCGTCGAGCCTGACCGACTTGCCGTTCGATTCCATCTCGAGCTGCTGGAGATAGGAGGGCAGAAGGCGCAGGCGCTCGTCATAGGCGAAGACGGCCCTTGTCTCGCTGCCGCGGACGTTGGCGTAATAGCGGTCGGCGAAGGCCGCGAGGACCGGCGCGTTGCGATCGAGCGGCGCGAGGCGGAAATGGCGGTCCATGGCCGCGGCGCCTTCGAGCAGGGTCTCGAAGGCTTCCCAGCCCAGCGCCAAAGCGGCCGGAAAGCCGATCGACGACCACAGCGAATAGCGCCCGCCGACGCTCTCGGCGAAGGGCAGGATCCGGGTCTCGTCCACGCCGAATTCGATCGCCCGCTCCGGCACCGCCGTCAAAGCGACGATGCGGCCGTAGGGATCGGCGACTCCCTGTTGCTCCATCCACGCGAGCGCCGAGCGCGTATTGAGGAGCGTCTCGAGGGTGGTGAAGGTCTTGGAGGCGACGACCAGAAGCGTGGTGTGCGGATCGAACCCGGCCACCGCCTCCTCGAGCGCGGCGCCGTCGACGTTGGAGACCACGGCCGTCTCGTAGCGGCCCGAATCCCGGCCGAGTGCGTCGATCACGAAATCGGGCCCGAGCGCCGATCCGCCGATGCCGATGTGGAGGATATGGCGGATTGGGCCGAACGCCTCGGCCTCGATCGCGTCGACGAGGGCGCGCATCCGGGCGCGAAGGCCCGCGGCGCGGGCGACGCTTTCCGGAGCGCCCTGGCCGCGCTCGGCGCTGTGCTCGGCGGCACGGCCCTCGGTGGGATTGACGACCCGGCCGGCGAACAGGGCCTCGCGGGCGCCGGCGAGGTCGCGAGCCTGCGCCAGCGCTTCGAACGCGCCGACCAGCGGCGCGGTCAAATGGGTTTTCGAAAAATCGAAATGCAGGCCGGGCAGGTCGAGCGCCAGGCGTCCGAGGCGGTCGGGCTCGGCGGCGAACAGGGCGGCGAGGGTCCGCGGCTCGGTCGCCTCGATCGCCGCCCAGGCTTGGTTTTCATCCATAGGGCGGGCTCTTAGGGGCGAAGGGGCGGGATGCCAATGACGAGGAGCGCTTGACCCGCCTCCTGCCCCAAGCGAAAGCGGCGCGATGGCGAAAACGAAGTCAGCGACGAAGAAGGGCGGAATTGCGGAAACGGTCCGCTTTCTGCTGCTCCTTTTCCTGTTCGCCACGCTCCTGCGCACCTTCGTCGTCGCTCCGTTCATGATCCCGTCCGGATCGATGATGCCGGATCTCAGGATCGGCGATTATCTGTTCGTCGCCAAATGGCCCTACGGCTATTCGCGCTATTCCATGCCCTTCGGCCTGGCGTCCTTCCAGGGCCGCTACTGGGCGGCGCAGCCGGTGCGGGGCGACGTCGTCGTCTTCCGCTATCCCGGCGAGAACGAGGATTGGGTGAAAAGGCTGATCGGCCTGCCCGGAGACCGGGTGCAGATGCGCGGCGGGCAGCTGTTCCTCAACGGCAAGGCCATTCCAAAGGTGAGGATCGCCGACTGGCTGATGCCGGTCACGGCGAACAGCCCCTGCCGCTATGGCGGCCGGATCAAGGCTCCGTTGCTCGAAGCCGGGAGCCGGGTCTGCCGCTATCCCCGCTTCCGCGAAACCCTGCCCGGCGGCCGCTCCTACGAAGTGCTAGACCAGGTCGAGGGCTGGGCCGACGACACCCCGGTCTACACGGTCCCGGCGGGCCATTATTTCATGATGGGCGACAATCGCGACGACAGCGCCGACAGCCGCTTCAGCCTCGAGCAGAAGGGGGTCGGGCTGCTTCCGAGCGATTATGTGATCGGCCGGGCGCTGATCGCCTTCTTCTCGACGGACGGCTCGGCCGAGTGGGTGAAGCCCTGGACCTGGGTCTCGGCCGCGCGCTGGGAACGGGTGGGGCGGACCTTTTGATGGATAAGCCGGTCGCCCAATGGCTGGAGGAAATGCTCGGCCGGGCGCCCCGGGACCCGGCTCTGTTCGAGCGCGCCTTGACTCATGCCAGCTTCGGCGAAGCCCAATATGAAAGGCTGGAATTCCTCGGCGATCGGGTCCTCGGGCTCGCCATCGCGGCCTGGCTCTACGAGCTTTTCCCCAATGAGCCCGAAGGGCAGATGTCGAAGCGCCTCAACGCGCTTGTCGCCCGCGAGACCTGCGCCCAGGTCGGCCGCGAGCTCGGCGTCGGGCCCCGGCTCCGGCTCGGCAAGCAGGCGCGCGAGGACGGCGCCTTCGAAAGCGACAACGTCATCGGCGACGCCGTCGAGGCGCTGATCGGCGCCCTCTATCTCGATTCCGGGCTGGACGATGCCATGGCCTTCATCCGCCGCGCCTGGGGCGACCGGGTCAGCGCCAGGGACGAGGCGCCGCAGCACCCCAAGTCGGCGCTCCAGGAATGGGCGGCGGCGCAGGACCGCAAGCCCCCCGCCTACCGCATGGCCGAGCGCAGCGGGCCGCAGCACGCCCCGACGTTCGTGGTCGAGGTCGAAATCCGCGGCGTCGGCACGGCCAGCGCGGAAGGCGCGTCGAAGCAGGAAGCGGAAACGGCCGCGGCCCAGAAGCTTCTGGACCAGCTGAAATGAGCGAGAAATGCGGCCTGGTCGCGGTCGTCGGGGCGCCCAATGCGGGCAAGTCGACGCTGGTCAACGCCCTGGTGGGGCAGAAGATCGCGATCGTCAGTCCCAAGGCGCAGACCACCCGGACGCGGCTGATGGGGATCGCGATCGCCGGCGAGGCTCAGCTCCTGCTGGTCGACACGCCCGGAATCTTCGAACCCAAGCGGCGGCTCGACCGGGCGATGGTCGCGGCGGCTTGGGCGGGAACGGCCGACGCCGACCTGATCGCCCTCGTTGTCGACTCCAAGACCGGCTTCTTCCGCCGGCTCGAGGAGATGCTGGCCACGCTCGAAAACCGGCGCGAGCCCAGGATCCTGGTCCTTAACAAGGTCGATCTGGTGAAGAAGGAAGTGCTTCTCGATCTGGCGACCCGGCTCGGCGAGCGGCTCTGCTTCGAGGACATCTTCATGGTCTCGGCCAGTACCGGCGACGGCGTCGCGGACCTCAAGGCGGCGCTCGCCGCCCGGGTGCCGGAAGGGCCCTGGCACTTCCCGGAAGAGCAGGTCTCCGACGCCAGCGAGCGGCTCGCCGCCTCGGAAGTGACCCGCGAGCAGCTCTACCTCCAGCTCCACGCCGAGCTTCCCTACGCCAGCGCCGTCGAGACCGAGAAATATGAGGAGCGCCGCGACGGCTCGGTCGCCATCCACCAGCAGATCCTGGTCGGCCGACCGACCCAGCGCGCCATCGTCCTCGGCAAGGGCGGCACCCGGATCAAGGCGATCGGCGAAGCGGCGAGGAAGGAGCTGGAGGCGCTGATGGGCCGAAAGGTCCACCTCTTCCTCCACGTCAAGGTCAAGCCGGACTGGGAGGAGGACAGGGGTCTCTACCGGGAGATCGGGCTGGACTGGGTGGAGTGAAGGTCAACTAAGCGCCGCTTCTGCATCTCGCCGATCATGGAGAATTCGGACCACGCGAAGCTCGTCCCGCATGTCGCGCAGAAGATGAAATGAGAGCCGCTTCGGATGCGCAGAAAGCGGCCGCTCTTCAGACTGATCTCCTGCGGAACGATTTTCCCATCAACCAGGTCACCACAGCGCCTGGCGATCTCGGTTGCATAGCGATCGGCTTGGTCTCGGCCCCATTTACCTTCGCTATAATCCCAGACTTCGTCCAGGTCGGCCGTCGCCCGGCGGGCGAAACTAAGCCGCTTCCTCACGCTTTGGCCCCGTTCGCTTCGCTTCGAGCCATTCATTCATCTCGAAGTCGACGGCCTCGCCGCTGTCGAGCCCCTCCTGCAAGGCCTGAGACAATTGTTCCAGCTTAGCCTCTCGCGCTTCGAGAAGCCGAAGGGCAGCCTCGATCACCTCAGTGGCGTCTTCATATTTCTGCCGCGCGACTTGATCTTCGATGAAGACCTCGAAATGGCGGGCGAGGCGGCGTGGCGGCTGGTCGTTCATGGTCGAAGCTCCAAGCCGTGCCCGCTACCGCAATTTGAGAAAAAGGGCAACGCCAACCATCGGAAAAGTTGCAATATGGGGAGGGATACCGCGTTTAACATGGAGGATTCGAAGTTCGGTTAAGCCTGGAGCACCTCCTCCACCCACTCCGGCACCAGCTTCCCCGCCGGGCCGGTGCGGACCTCGTCGAACAGGACGCTCCCCAGACTCGGCTCGAGGTTGAGCTCGAGCGTCCGGGCGCCGGCGTAGCGGGCGGTCTGGACGAAGCCGGCGGCGGGGTAGACGGCGCCGGACGTGCCGATCGAGACAAAGAGGTCCGCCTCGAGCAGGGCCCGGTCGATCAATTCCATTTCGTAGGGCATCTCGCCGAACCAGACGATGTCGGGCCGGAGGCGGCCGGCCTCGCCGCAGGCCGGGCAGGACGGCCCGCTCGACAATTCGCTCGCCCAGAAAGACCGCGCGTCGCAGGCCAGGCACCAGGCGGACTTGAGCTCGCCGTGCATATGGAGCAGCCGCCGGGCACCGGCCCGCTCGTGCAGGTCGTCGACATTCTGGGTGACGACGAGCAGGTCGCCCGGCCATTGCGAATCGAGCCGGGCGAGCGCCTGGTGGGCGGCGTTCGGCTCGACGCTGTCCAGCTTCGCCCGGCGCGCGTCGTAAAAGGCCTGGACCAGCGCCGGGTCGCGGCGGAACGCCTCGGGGGTGGCGACGTCCTCGACCCGGTGCCCTTCCCACAGCCCATCCGGCCCTCGAAAAGTGGCGATTCCGCTTTGGGCCGAGATTCCGGCCCCGGTGAGGACGACGATATTCCTGACTTCGCGCATGCCCCCTTCCTAGCGCGCAATGCGAAGGTCCGCGAAGGGGCTAATCGGGAATCGCCGTCATCGCGGGGCCGTTATTTCCAGCGCATCGGCGAAAAGAAGACTCTGAGCGATCTCACCGCTTTCGTCATAGACGTCGATGCGATGATTGAGGTCGAGGCGACCCTGCTTGACGTCCGCCGCCATGCAGTCGCGAGCGGCCATGACGGCCGCCCCCGCAACCGCGGCTCGGGACAACTCGACACCTTCCTCGTCGAGGATCACGTCGACGCCGTCTTTGAGGTGAAGAAAGTAGCGGGGCATGTTTGACTCTCTTTTAATGGCGGGAGCGCAATCAGGTCTCTCTGTCGTCCAAAGCCGAACAATGCGGACGATGCGGACGATGCGGACTGCCTATAGGATTCGGGGGGGGGGGGTGCCCGTACACAGATCAGGCTGCGGGCGACCAACGTGGATGATGGCGCCGGTGCCGGGTAAGGACGGAATAACCCGCTCTAATTCCCATCCGGCGGTTGCGCGGCGGCGGCCGCTCCCGCATGAACGGCGCCATGACGGGCATCTCCATCTTCGGCGCCGGCGGGCGGATGGGGCAGGCGATCGCCGAGGCGGCGGCGCTTCGCGGCGACGTCCGGCTGGTTGAGCGCGACCCCGACGTCTTCGTGGACTTTTCCGTGCCCGAGGCGGTCGAGCCGCACCTTGCCGAGGCGCGCTCGGGCGGCAAGCCGATCCTGATCGGAACCACCGGACTCGGCCCGGATCATGAGCGGATGATCGGGGAGGCCGCCGCCGAAATCCCCGTCATCCAGGCCGCCAACACGTCGCTCGGAGTCAATCTTCTCGCTCACCTGGTCCGCGAGACGGCCGCCCGGCTGGGCGAGGATTGGGACCTTGAGATATTCGAAATGCACCATCGGATGAAGGCGGACTCGCCTTCGGGCACCGCTTTGATGCTGGGCCGCGCGGGAGCCGAGGGCCGGGGCGTCGATCTCGATCGGGTCGCCGACCGCGGCCGCGACGGCATCGGCGGACCGCGCGAGGCCGGGCGGATCGGCTTCGCTTCGCTTCGCGGCGGATCGGTCGCCGGTGAGCATCTCGCCATCTTCGCCGCGGAAGGCGAGCGGCTCGAGCTCGGCCACCGGGCCGAGAGCCGGGCGATCTTCGCCCGCGGCGCCATCGAAGCCGCCTTGTGGCTCGTCGGCAAGCCGGCCGGCCGCTACTCGATGGCGGACGTGCTGGGGCTGAAGTGAGCCCGGCCGAAATCGCGACATTATACGGCCGGCTGCAGGATCGTACGCCGAACCCGGAAACCGAGCTCCAATTCGTGAATGTCTATACATTGCTCGTGGCCGTGGTCCTGTCGGCCCAGGCGACCGATGCCGGCGTCAATCTCGCCACCCGGGCCCTGTTCGAAACGGTCAACACGCCCGCCGCCATGCTCGCTCTGGGCGAGGAGGGCCTCAAGGCGCACATACGGACCATCGGCCTGTTCAACACCAAGGCCAGGAACGTCATCGCTTTGTCGCAGGCGCTGATCGATCGGCATGGCGGCGAGGTGCCGGAGGATTTCGAAGCGCTTCAGGCGCTGCCGGGCGTCGGGCGCAAGACCGCCAACGTCGTGATGAACTGCGCGTTCGGAGCGGAGACGTTCGCGGTCGACACCCACGTCTTCCGGGTCGCCAACCGAACCGGGCTGGCGCCGGGGAAGGACGTGCTGGAGGTCGAGCGGGGGCTCGACGCGGTCACGCCCCACCCTTACCGCCGCGACGCCCATCACCTCCTGATCCTCCACGGCCGCTACGTCTGCAAGGCGAGGAAGCCCGAATGCTGGCGCTGCACGATCGCGGACATCTGCCGCTTCGAGCCCAAGACGCCGCCGCCGGGCAGCGAAGCCGTCCCCGGGGCGTTGAAGCCGGCGAGGAGACGGTCATGAGGATGAAGGTGTCGGGCCTGGCCGCTTTGGTCCTGTTGGCGAACTGCGCCCAGGGACCGACGCCAAGGCAGGAATCGGACCGGCGGGCCCTCGCCGAGGCAAGGCCGGTCGGCGCCCCGGTCGACTGCATCGAGCTTTCGCGGATCGATCATACGCGCGTTCGCGACGACCGGACGGTCGACTTCCACATGCGCGGCCGCGAGGTCTACCGGAACCGGCTTCGCCAGGAGTGTCCGGGCCTCGGCTTCGAGGACAGCTTCACGTACCGGACCTCGCTGGGCCGGCTCTGCTCGGTCGACCTGATCACCGTCAACCGCGCCGGCGGCGGAGTGGGGGGTCCGACCTGCGGCCTCGGGGCGTTCCAACGGATCGAGACCGACGAGCGTTGAGGCGGCTTTAGAAAAGGCCTGGAACGAACCTTCTCACGCGCTCGGCATAGAGGTCGTAAGCGTCTCCGAACTGCGCGCGCAGAAGCTTCTCCTCCTGTTGCACCCGGATCCAGGTCCCGGCCGCGAAGAGCGGGACGGCGAGGACGAGGTTCGCCTCGTGGCCAAGGCCCGCAGCGAGCGCGAGGAGGAACAGGGCCATGGCGAGATAGATGGGATTGCGGACATGAGCGAACACTCCCTCGGTGACCAGCCGGTGGTCGGCGCGGGTTCGGGCGACCAGGCTCCAATCGGCCCCCATCGTAGCGGCCGCGCTGGCGAAGAGAAAAACCGCCGCCGCCATCAGCGCCGCGACCGCCGCCGCCCCGGCCATCGCCTCGTCGCTGGTGGGTGGGAGGGCGAGGGTCACGCCGCCGAAGCCGGTGCCGGCGAAGGCCAGCATCTGCAGAAAGATGCCGGCGGCCGACCAAAGCGAGCGTTTGTCGCCCGCGCCTGACGACCCGGCGCCGAGGCGGGTCCTCACCAGCATCGCGAAGAAGGCGGCGCCGCCGAGCGCCAAAGCGGCGAGCCCCGGCCAGCCGACCGCCCGCTCGACGAAGATCGACCCCATTTCATCCTCCCCTGAGCCCGGCATATCACGGGGTGAGGCCTTGGTAGGCGGCGTGGCGGTCAAAAGCTACTGGCGGCGCCCGCCCCCCTTTGCTAAGCGCCGCCTTTCCACGCACCCGTAGCTCAGCTGGATAGAGCGCTGCCCTCCGAAGGCAGAGGCCACAGGTTCGAATCCTGTCGGGTGCGCCAATATCGTCTATGGGCGGTTCGCGGCGCTCCGCTCGGCATATCGGAGGCGGGCGCTAACCAGCATCGGTCTTTCGCCCACTTCCTCGATGAAGATTCTGGTGATCTTCTGCGCGCGCGGTCCCAGCTCGCCGAGCCTCGCCCATAATTCCGGGACCCTGCTCATCAGCCCGAACCCGGCGATCGGACCCCAGCGGGGACAGTCCTTCGGAAGCTTCGACACGTCCAGATCGGGGGTCAGCTGCCACTCCAAGGCGAGGATCCGGCTTCCAAGCAAGGGAATCAATTCATCCTCGATCGCGACGAACTCTTCCAGCGGCAGGCCGGCCAACAGGGACGCCGCGATGTCGGCGGAGTGGCGCTCGCGTGCAGCTTTGAGCTCGGCAAGCTTGGCGCACAGCCTGGGGCCGTTCCCAGACAGCGTTTCCGGCCGATCCACGAGCAGGCGCCAATTTGCGAAGAGCCTCGGATCCCCGTCGCCTGCAAGCCAGCCCTTCAGGTCGGCGGCGGCCTTTTCGACCTGCTTCTCCCGTGCCGCAGATCTCCTGGCGCGGCGCTCGATAATGTCGGGCAGCATCGGCGCCAGTACCGCTTCCAGTGCCGGGGCGGAGACTTCGGCGGAAGGGGTCTGGGCCATGAGCGAGGCTTCGACCAACTCGTCGATGTTGCGATCGCCAAGCGGGACGGCCCGGCCCGGGAAAAACCCGGCATGCCAAGAGCCCTTTCTCGAGCCGGCGCTGAACAGGGCGAAATCGTAAGCCAGGAGAAAGAGCGGCCAGTTGCCGACCGGTGCCGGACGCCCGGCGCTCAGCCGGCGACGCGTCGAACCCTCGTCGAGGGTGACCGTCGCCAGGCGCCCTGTCAGCAGCCACGACCTTCCCTCCCTGACGGTGAGGGCGATGCTGTCGGCGAGCGCCCCAACCTCGACTTCGTCCAGGCGCAGTCCCCCCTTGCCGGCATGGCACTCCTCGGGTTCCAACGTGGCCCGCAACATCTCTCTCGCTTCGACGCTTGGACGAAACAGGAGCTGGCACCGGCTGCTCCGCCAGCGCGCCGGAATGATCGCCAGCCAGGCGAGGCCGGATTGCTCGAAGAGCCGCTGAGCCTGCCGAGCTCTCGCCGCTGCCGAGCCTGAACCACGATACCGCACCAGCCGGTCGCCGGCGTTCAAAGGCTTGAACGCGGCATTGTCCGCCTGCAGCCGCGACAGCAAGCGGGGCCCGGCAATGCGCTGAATCGCGAAGACCAGAAAAAAGGCCGCCGGGAGGAGTCCGTAACCGAGGGCTCGGCTTTTGTTGAGCACCTCCGCGCCGAGCACGGCCATGCCCGCCAGAAAGCAGAAGCCCTGAAGCAACGGCACTCGGAAGGCGATCGCAATGACGTTCAGGATCGGGATCGACAATGGGATGACGAGGAGGAGCCCGGTCACGACGAAGCTGGACCAGGCAATGGGCGACGGCGCGCCCTCAAGAAGCCGAAGTCCCGCCCAGCCGGCCAGCCCGACCGGAACGAACGGCAGCAGGAGAGCGATCAGGGGATGATAGGGATAGGGCAAGGTCCACCAGAAGCGGACCTCGAATCCCAGCCACCCCAGCAACCGCGCCAGCGGCAGCAAGAGCCATCGCAACCCAAAGCTGAGCTTCACAGGCGCGCTTGTCGACATTTCCCGGATCTCCCGGGCGGACCCTAGCGCAGCATTGGTTGACGCCGGGTCAATCGACGCCGGCTCGCTCCTGGCGCTCTTCGATCAGGAGCGGCAGGGATATTTACGGGCGAGAAGCGCGCGCAAGGCGTCCTTGACCTGGATCCGCGCCCTCTGCGCCACCGGGATGGTGCGGAAGGCGGCGAGGATCTCGCCGCTGCCGAGACCCGATTTGGCGGGGGGACAATAAGCCGGCTTGCGGCCGGCCCGCTGGGCGGCCATCCGCTCGGAGCGAAGCACCTGCGATTGAGCGACGATCTCGTTCTTGAGCAATTTATAATCGCTCGACATCAGCGCCATCATGCCCTTCTTCTGAAGGGCGTCGGCCTTGGCGAGGAAAGTGGCGACGTCCATCGCGTTCGCGGCGACCGGGACCGACGCCAGCAACAGCGCGGCAAGCAGCTTCGTCTTCAATTCAAACCCTCCCAAATTCCTCGTCCGGCTTTCGCGGCGAGGAATTTAGGGAGCGCGGCCGCTGAACGCCGCTTGAACGCCTAGGCCCCTTGCGGCGCCGGGCCGCCGATGCCGCCGCCGCGCGGCCGCCGGGTCGACGGGATTGACGTGCCCGAGGCGGGAATGAGCGACGAGCGCGACCCCGGATCCTCGCGGCCGATATCCTCGCCCTTGATCGCCTTCTTGGCTTCCTCGCCATTCAGGGTCTCAAATTCGAGCAGCGCCCCGGCGAGCCGGTGGAGCTCGTCGAGATTCTCGGTGAGGACGTTGCGGGCATTGGCCTCGGCCTCCTCGATCAGCCGGCGGACCTCGCTGTCGATCAGCCGCGCGGTCTCCTCCGAAACGCTCTGGCTGCGCGCGACGCTGTGGCCGAGGAAGACTTCCTCCTGGTTGTCGCGGTAGCGAAGCCAGCCGAGCTTCGACGACATGCCATATTCCATGACCATCGAGCGGGCCATGTCGGTCGCCTGCTGGATGTCGTTGGACGCGCCGGTGTTCAGTTCCTCGACCCCGTAGATGAGCTGCTCGGCGATCCGACCGCCGAAGCAGAGCGCGAGCCGGGCCTTCATCTGCTTCATCGACATCGAATAGCGGTCGCGCTCGGGCAGGTTCCAGGTCACGCCCAGGGCGCGGCCCCGCGGGATGATCGTCACCTTGTGAAGTGGATCGCAGCCCGGCACGTGGAGCGAGACCAGAGCGTGGCCGGCCTCGTGATAGGCGGTCGCCTTCTTCTCGTCCTCGGTCATCACCATCGACTTGCGTTCCGCGCCCATCATGACCTTGTCCTTGGCGAGCTCGAACTCCGACATCGCGACCAGGCGCTTCCCCTTGCGGGCGGCGAGCAAGGCGGCCTCGTTGACGAGGTTGGCGAGATCGGCGCCGGAGAAGCCGGGCGTCCCGCGGGCGATCGTGCGCGGGTCGACGTCGGGCGCCAGCGGCACCTTCTTCATGTGCACGGCGAGGATCTTCTCGCGGCCCTCGATGTCGGGGCGGGGCACGACGACCTGCCGGTCGAACCGGCCCGGCCTCAGCAGCGCCGGATCGAGCACGTCGGGCCGGTTGGTCGCTGCGATGATGATTATACCTTCATTAGCCTCGAACCCATCCATCTCGACAAGCAGCTGGTTCAAGGTCTGCTCGCGCTCGTCATTGCCGTTGCCGAGCCCCGCGCCGCGATGCCGCCCGACGGCGTCGATTTCATCGATAAAGACGATGCAGGGGGCGTTTTTCTTCGCTTGTTCGAACATGTCCCGAACCCGCGACGCGCCGACGCCGACGAACATCTCGACGAAGTCGGAGCCCGAAATGGTGAAGAAGGGCACGTTGGCCTCGCCGGCGACGGCCCGGGCGAGCAGGGTCTTGCCGGTGCCCGGCGCCCCGACGAGCAGCGCCCCCTTGGGGATCTTGCCGCCCAGCCGGGCGAATTTGGTCGGATCCTTCAAAAAGTCGACGATCTCCTGCAATTCCTCGCGCGATTCGTCGATCCCGGCGACGTCGTCGAACGTCACCCGCCCCTGCTTCTCGGTCAGCAGCTTGGCCTTCGACCGCCCGAACCCCATCGCCCCGGAGCCGGCATTCTTCTGCATCTGCCGCATGATGAAGAAGGCGATGCCCAAAATCAGGAGGAACGGCAGCGACTGGTAGAGCAGGATCAGCCACACCGACGTCTGCGCCTCGGGCTCGCCCTGGAACGACACGCCCTTCTCGCGAAGCCGCGAGGTGAGCTGGGGATCGGGAATGAAATTGGTCTTGAACGCGTCGCCGTTGGTGAGCTTGCCGGAGATCACCTCCTTGCCGATCGACACTTCCTTGACCGAGCCCTCGTCGACGCGGTTCAAAAACTCCGAATAAGCCATGGCGCTTCCCGCCGCCGTGCGCGACCCGCCGCCGTCGACGATCTGCACGAACAGGATCAGCGCCAGCAGGATCCCGGCCCAGATGAACAGGCTCTTCATCCACGGGTTGCCGGAAGGGTCCTTGTCGGGCTTGCGGGGGGATTCTGACAATTCGCTTCTCCTGGGCGCCTGGCGCGCCGGCGCGGCTTCGTCGCCGCTTAGGCCTAAAATAGGGTTTGGCGGGGGTTTGGCAATGTCGCCCGGCTTGTAGCCGGGGCGGGTGAACGGGGCCTTAGCATCTCGACGTTGCTACCGGCGGACTTCCGCACAGATGTTTGTGCGAGAAGTGTCGTCCCACTTACACGAGCGTCCGCACTTGTAGCTGCCTTTGTCAGGACTGGGCAGGCGGCGGAGTTCGGCGATAGCGGCTTCCTGACATTGCTCGAAAGTTCGAAACCCGGCGAGGCTGGTCGACGCATGCTCGTCATCAGGGTCGGGATAGACCCAGCCTTGCCATGGCGTGGGTTCACAGCCGGACAGCAGAACGACCAAGATGATAGCCAGCGCTGTCCGAGTCATCGCGCATCCTTAGCGGATACTACTTGCGCGAGCAGCTGTTTCAGCGCGCCCGCCACCCTCGCGGTCTGACCTCGTTGCATCTCGCGCGTCGCCTCGAATGCAGCATGTTCTGGTTTTTTGGGGAACGCACGAAGGCGCAAAGGCACAACGTAGGAAGACAGATCTTTAAGTCGCGTCGTTGCGTCGTCTCTTTGAAATTGGACGCCGCAATCCGGGCAGCAGTCGCCGGCGCGCACCAAAGCTTGATCGCAGAAGGGGGTACCTGCCCGACCGCCTTCGGTACTACGTCGCCTCTCGGACGGGCTTGGAGATCCGAGTTTCGATTGTCTCTATTGCCAGCCAGATTAGGAAGCCCCCGCCCATTGCGATTGGAATGGCCGCGGCCCCAGGGAACAGGTAGGCTAATGCTGTTCCACCTGCCCATCCTATCCACGGGGCAATCGTGCCCGCCGGCTCGCGCCCCGAAACTGCTCGATAGATATAACTCCCGAGCACCACGGCGCCAAGCGGCGGTGCGGATGCACCCATAAAAATGAGAAACCCGAACATTACTTGTAGGTTCGCAGGGTTAAACGCAGCGATCACCGCCCCAAGGAGCGCCAGAATCAGAACCACCCGTTGCCTTGGCTGACCCAAAGACCGAGCTACATTAAGCGATGAAGAGTACATGTTATTATCGTTAGTGCTCCAGATACTTGCAAACGTGAGAACCACTGCCAATGGAGTATAACCCAGGCCCACTAGTATCAGGGCGGGATCGGACTGCTTAGTGTATGCTGCAGCAAGCGCGCCAATTCCTAGCGCTACGGAGTTTCCGATAAACACGCCAGCTGCCCCGATTGCCGCCCCCACCCATGGGGTTCTCACGAACCGGGTCAGGTCGGGTACCACCAGAAGCGCGCTGAAAATCCAGGTGCTCATGACAATGGCCGTTCCAGCCGACTGAGATAGCTGAGTGTCTGAGAAACCGAAACTGAGCTGCGAGCCATCGCCCAGGCGGCTCAGCGCAAAAAGACTTATCAACAAGACCGCCGGGATCAGGACGTAGCTAACCCGCCCTATGAAGCGGACTCCGACGTAAGCGCTGACACTGAAAAGAATGGCAGCCCCCACCATGATTGCACGGCGAGCAAAGTCCGAGAGGCCAAAGGTATCGGCCATGAAATTACCAAAAATCGATGACTCAATTGCATACCAGCCGATGAGGGTGAGAGGAATGTAGAGGATCGCCAGCCGCCAGCCGCCGCGTCCGAATACTTTGGATGCCAATGAACCGAACGACAGCGCACTGGCAGACCCGATGTAGCCTGCGACGGCTCCGCAAAGGGCAAGGAAGGTGTTGCCGATTAAGATGCTTTTGACCAGCTGGTCAGCCTGCATCTGCCCCGCCAAGCCGCCTCCGAACGACATGCTTGCGACGACTAGGATGAAGCCCATCCACGCAAGAAAGATGTTAAAGCCTTCTACACGGCGCTCTTCTGGAACTGTCGTGCTACTAAAGTCCTCAAATTTCATAGGACTTGCCTCCCACTACCCGTAGGTGAGTCTTTTGTAGTTCGTCCCCGGTAGGTGCCCAGCGCTCCCATTTGCGAGAGCCCGCTCGACACTCTTGCAGAGGGCTCTGCCGTAAGGCGTCCCGGAGCTGATCAAACCCAGCCACGGCCGTGACATTGTCTCGCGATGACTGGAATAGAGCTGTATTTAACCGCCTAACTAGCATGTGCCCCAAAGCCGTACGATAGCTGGGAACGGCTGTGTGAAATGCATAATGCAATTCGGTCGTGATGGCGGCAAGGTCATTCATAAAATCAGGATAATCTATCGCAAGGCGTTCGCTCGCAAATAATCTGCCCTCAAGGGGCATGCTGAACCGGCACAGCGGAATGGCACCCTTCCAAGAACGTAACGCGTACTCCGTCTGAAGACTCCCGCCAAAATACATCTCGACTTCACCCGTAAGGAAGTCGAGCAGCCCGACGTCGGAGGTTTCTCGACGGATTTGGTCAACAGGGCCCCCAAGAGACGCAATAAACTCGGACAGCTTCGTATCGAGCGCCGTATCTCGGGGAACGCTTACCTGGCCTTTTTGAAGAAGGTGGCCAATCGCGGTCCCAACCCTTTCCATGCTACTGTGCTGAAACAGGCAATGTGCGCGGGCAGATTCGCCATCCCACTTCTGTCCAAGGTCGTTATCTTCCAAAAACGTTCGATTCGCCAGATATAAGAAGTCGTCCGTTTTGTAGATTGGAGGTCCAGAAAGGCGAAACAGCGAAATATCGGGGCTCCCATCGTAAGAAAGTATATCATCATTGTTGAGCCCAAGGTCGCACTCATTATCCGCCAGAGCAGAGTCCAGCTTATCCCAAGGTATTCCAGGAACCTCAATAATCCTCAAGTCCGGGAACCGTGCCGCTATGAGGAGGCGGAGGGTCTCCATGTACGCCTCCTCCGCATATATGACTGTAGGAATCCTTAACTGGGTAGGCGTACGTCCACTGTGCTTAAAGCTTGTTGCCACCCTGCTACGAAGACGGCTCGTAACGGTCTTAACTGCAACGTCCGTCCCTTCCAATGGGCGGAACTTTGCTTCATAGAACTCTCGCTGGACTTCCCGCAAGAATTCGGCGGAACGCCGTGCCTCAGGCTTGCCAAAGAGTACCGTCTGTAGCCCCTGCAGGAATCGATCATGAGATGTCTTGGGCGCTACATCGGAGGCAAAATCCTTTATATAATTCCATTTCTTTTGCTCTAGGACCGGGTCGGATGGCATTCGACGGATTAAACGTTCCCAAGACGAGGTGACATCGGCCCAAGTGTCCTCCAACTCCGACAAACTATAGATTCTTTGCAACGCCTTCATCAAATCAACAGGAGACAGCTGGCTAGTCGATGCGTCCGATTCAACAAAACTCCTTATATCAGAAAACAGCGACCATTCAGTTATACCCAGTTCAGCTATCAATCCAAACAGCAAACGTTGCTGTGCCGGAGGTAGCTCAAGCAACGTTTCTTCAATTTGCGCCACCGCTGCCTGGGGATCTGCTTCGATCATCTTTTCGATGCCATCTTGAAGCGCAGTGGAGGCATTGTCATCCCCCAGTGCTGCGTCAAGCCAAACAATAATTGCGCCAAATAGCGCCAATGGAGCGGCCTTGCTTCTTCGCTCTAACAGCGGCGCGAGTAGCCAAACCGGATGATGCCTTCGCTGAGCCTCTCCCTCCAGCTCCTGCAACGCATCTAGGCTGTTGATTGCGGAAATTGCGACTGCTGCCAAACGTTGCTGCCGCTCATCGCTGCTTCCTAAACGCGCGCCTAAAAATGGTAGAAAGCGGCCTGCCGCGTCTGCGTCTAGATCCGGAAGAATTGTTGCGCAGAAAGCCAGCGCGCTCTGAAGCTCGCCAGCTTGATCTTCCGTTCTCGGCTCCAAAGAGTCTGGCGAGAGGCAGGTAAAATAATTCAACAGTCCGTCTGCAATCGAGCTCTTAACTGCAAACGAACCAGCGGAGTAATAACTAGCTAGGCGATCAAAGGGATCCTCGTTAGCCCTGGCTTCCAGCGCTTCAAGCGCCCAAGGCTCTCGATGCGCCAATGCTCGTACAAGGGTAGCGACTTCCGAGGGTGCCAGCGTCGGGAGTTGAGGAAGTATGGGAGGCCGCCTTCCGGGCATTAGGG
This sequence comes from Sphingomonadales bacterium, assembly GCA_034668565.1. Lineage (GTDB taxonomy): Bacteria > Pseudomonadota > Alphaproteobacteria > Sphingomonadales > Sphingomonadaceae > Allosphingosinicella. Next base: position 34,247 of record JAXDPE010000009.1, read on the forward strand.
AAGCGCCTTGTGCATATGATAATACGTTTCACATTTCACGTCGGGCGGGAAACGGATTGGCTCGTGCAACGCCTCTGGTAGCTTTGGCGGATAGCCGCTCTTGCCACCAAGCCTATTATCTGGGTCGTCCTGCCAAGGAACTGTCAGCCCAAACCAGTCGCTATCGGGAGGCGGCGGCGGTTGCCGTACAGCGAAGCGCGTGAAACTTGCGGCGTCGGCCGTGGTAGGTCGGAAGAGGTATGAGACATAGACAGATTTGTACTCAAATGTAATCACCGGCCTACGACTGACGACGCTCGCATCGATCGGCAGCCCCAAGGCACATCGTAGATCGTACGAAGAGTTGCTCCTCAGAAAGCTGAATGGGGGGTTCATTCCCCCGCTTGGGCGATCCCAAGTAATCCACACTGGATAAGCGCTCATTTTCATACTTCTAAGCGTACGTTGCCGGGTGGGAGTCAGGCGGCCTCTCTCCAAGTCCCGGAGCAGCCTTTCAACCGTCAATCTCGACACACCGTTGACGCGAACCATCATGTTATAAAACGCGGATCTATCGCACGCGCGACCTAGAAGCAGTGGGTATGGCGCCAGCCCAACCTCACCCCCGCATAGCCCATGGCTGTAACATGTTTTGAGATAGTCGACTCGGAGAGCATCTGGGTCATTGGTGGCGTAGTGGCCGAGGAGCACCGTCGAAAAGTCCTCAGCGGCGGCATCACTTAAAAACCTATCAGCACGCAAGTTGCGCATGGTGTAGTGACCAAACGCCCCGCTCTCCTCGAAAGACTTCATCGCCTTCCGAATCTTCGTGGCTTCAACCCTAGCACGTCCGGCCAACGCCCGTTGCCATGCAGTCTTTCCCACAATACGCCCCCGAGTCGCCAAAGTGAGAGCCGTACACAAATGGGTCCGACATTCAAGTTGCATGTCTTTTTGAATGAGCGGAGCAGGCGGGGATCGCGCCTAGTGGAAGCGACTAAAGTCTCGGTCTTCAAGGACATTCGAGGTGAATCGCTTCGTGTGCATAGTGAATAAGTCAACGATATCATTCCGTCGTTCGGCGTTCCACGTGAGGGGGCCGAAGCTGGGATTGGCTGGGTCGCAGCGGCGGGCCCAGGTCAGGCAGGCTCGGCCGACCAGAACCTTGTGCACCAGCTTCCCGAGAGCGCCAATGACGGCGGCGATGCCAAGCAAAATTCCCATTTCCATCTCGCTACTTGTCCACCCGCCCATCTTAATTGCGTCACCACACCACCAATCCGCAGAAGAGATCGACGACAGCCCAAATAGGCCGCAGTCTCCTTCCCCACGGTTTTAACTCCAAAGTTAATCCGTCCGGCACCGCACGGTATATGGCTTTCATACTCCTATGCCACTGGGCGGGGAGGGCGTCCGCTACCAGGCAGTGTGGGCCAACACGACTCGCGGGGGACCGGCCGGGATTTCGGGCTCAAAATGTCGCTCGAAAATATTCCTGTGCGCACAAAATAGGATTTGCTCGTCCCAGTAGCGTTTCGCCTCTGCGGCGGAAATCCGCCGCGGATCGCGTTGCAAAATAGGATTTGCCCGAGCGGTTAGATTGGCTTGACAGCGTCACGCTAGCCCTGTACAAAACAGGAACGCTCCCAGCCATCGCCTAAAGCTTCGGCGGGTAGGCTGGGTGCGGATTCACAAGAGTAGAAAGCTGGATCCCGGATCACGTCCGGGATGACGGCTAAGGTCGGGTCCCTGAGCTTCCTCAGTGCAGGCAAGTCCGGGACGACGGGTAAGTGTGTGTGGCTGGAGCCGGTGCGGGGACGCGCCGGCTTTTTGTTTTCGTGGGAGGGGAGAATGAGCGAGGAGAAAGGCGAGGCGGACGGGGCGTTGCCTCGGATCACCGCGAACAAGGGCCGCGTGCTTCAGCAGGCGGCGCCTTCCGGGCGCAAGCTGTTCGATGCGGCGCGGAAGGCGCGGTTCCTGGAGTTTTTCACGGGGTCGGCGAATTTGTCGTGGGCGGCTCGGGAGGCGGGGGTGAATTATCGGACGGTGCTTCGGCATCGGGCGGAGGATCCCGTGTTCGCCGAAGCTTACGATCTGGCGGAGGCGCAGTCGGTGCCTCGGCTTCGGGCCTGGCTGGCGGAGGCGGCGGAGGCGGAGGAGGAGCGGAAGAGGCTGGCCGACGCTGCGCTGGGCCAGCGAGGCGAGGAAGAGGGTTCGGACGAGGAGGAGCCCGGCGGCGATACGGCGCCGGCCCGGCTTTCGGTCGAGCAGGCGATGCAGTTCCTTCGCGACCATGAGCAATCGCAGGCGCGGCGGGAGCGGGCGGCTCGGATGGGGCCGGGGCGGGGGAACGGGCGGCCGGTCTCCGTGGCTTCGAACGAGGAGGTGAAGGAGGCTTTGTTCAAGGCGCTTCGGGCGCATGGGATAAGGGTTCGGGCGTCTACCTCCTCTCCCGAGAAGCCGGGAGAGGAGGCCCCTCCACCGTCCTGCGGACGGTCCCCCTCCCCTGGAAATCCAGGGGAGGATTTAGAATGACCGCGCCTTTCCTGCGGAGGCGGGGGCAGGGGATCGGGGGGGATCCCGTGGCGACGGATGTCGCCGACTTCGAGGCGTTGCTCGCCTTTGCGGCCTTGATCGAGGACGAGGGCGAACTGCGCCGATTCGTCGAGCGGCTGCCGACGCCGGTGCGGCGGCGGATGATCGAGACCTGGGAGTGGCAGGCGCATGGCGGGCAGCGCGAGCCGGGCGGCGACTGGCGGGTGTGGCTGCTGATGGCGGGGCGCGGGTTCGGCAAGACCCGGGCCGGGGCGGAGTGGGTATCGGCGCGGGCGCGGGCGCGGCCGGGGGCTCGGATCGCTCTCGTCGGAGCGAGGCGGGAGGATGTCGCCAAGGTGATGATCGAGGGGCCGAGCGGGATTCTCGCGGTGGCTCGGACCGGGGAGGCGCCCTTGTGGGTGCCCTCGCGCGGGATCGTCCATTTCGATTCGGGGGCCGAGGGGCATGTCTATTCGGCCGAGGCGGGGGAGGGGCTGCGCGGGCCCGAGCATCACTTCGCCTGGTGCGACGAGCTCGCCAAATGGGAGCGGGCGGCGGCGGCCTGGGACAATCTCCAGCTCGGGCTCCGCGTTGGGGAGCGGCCGCGGGCGATGGTGACGACGACTCCGCGGCCGCTCGCTTTGCTTCGCGGCATCAGGGACGATCCGGCGACGGCGATCGGCCGCGGACGGATGGAGGAGAATCTGCATCTGGAGGAGGCGGTGCGGGCGGAGGCGCGCAGGCGCTACGGCGCGAGCCGGCTCGGGCGTCAGGAGCTGGACGGGGAGCTGTTCGACGAGGTGCAGGGGGCGCTGTGGACCCGGGACCTGATCGAGGAATCGCGGCTGAAGGGGGCGGCGCCGGGCGGCTATGGCCGGGTGGTCGTCGGGGTGGATCCGCCGGCGGGGGTGGACGGGGATGCGTGCGGGATCGTGGTCTGCGCTTTGGGCGCCGACGGGGCCGGCCTGGTCCTCGCCGATCTCAGCGTCGGCGGGCTGAGCCCGGAGGGGTGGGCCCGGCGGGTCGACGCGGCGGCGCGGGCCTGGGGCGCCCACCGGGTGGTGGCGGAGGCGAATAACGGCGGCGCGATGGTGGAGAGCGTGCTGAGGGGCGCGAACGTGGCGCTTCCGGTCAAGCTCGTCCATGCCTCCGAGGGCAAGTCGGCGCGGGCGGAGCCGGTGGCGGCCCTGTTCGAGGCGAAGCGGGCGCGGCTGGCGGGGGCCTTTCCCGAGCTCGAGGACGAGCTTTGCGCGCTGGTGCTGGGCGGCGGCTATGAGGGCAAGGGCAGCCCCGACCGGGCGGATGCGATGGTCTGGGCCTTGAGCGAGCTGATGCTCGGCGAGCCGCGGGCGGAGCCGCGGATCCGGAGCTTTTGAGCGGGCTAACTTTTTCTCAAGCCTTGTTTGCCAAAAGGGCGCCTTGGTACGCGACCGGGGGGGCGGGGGCGGCTTGCCGCTTCCGCCTTCTTCCTTGCGATTCCCGCCGGTTACGTTTCGGCGCCGAACCCGCTTCGCCGAACGAAAGCGCAACCAAAGCGGCGTGAAGCGGGAATGGCTTAACGGGCGCTAACGTAGTCGTTCAGCCCTTCCTCAACGCCTTTGCCGCATAAGCTGCCCCTGCCGCCCGATGCAGGCCACGCGGAAGGCGGTCCCTCGAGTCGCGTATCCGAGGGGGGGCCGGCGCTCTCAAGGCGCCGGCCCCGACCCTTGCGGGCCCGAGCAACCTTATCTTTACCGGCGGGCGCTAGGAACGGGGCCTCAACCTGCCTGAGGGGGCCCGCCTTGTTCATCGACGCCGAGCTGTCCCAGATCCCAATCACCGACGGCCGCAAGGCGGAGCGGCGGATCGTCAACCTCGCCGCCGCGCTTCGCGAGAGCGGGGCCAGGACCAGCAAGATCGTCGTCGTCGACATCTCGGTCGGCGGCTTCAAGGCCGAGGCCGAGGACGCGCACCAGATCGGCGACGAAGTCTGGCTGAAGCTGGCCGGGCTCGAGCCGAGGCGAAGCCGGGTCGTGTGGGTGCGGGAAAAGGAGATCGGCTGCGAGTTCGAATGGCCGCTCCACGCACGTGAGCTCGAGATCATCGTCGCTCCGGCGCCGAGGCGGATCGTCAAGGGCGTCTTCCGCCGCGTCGGCCGTTAAATCGGTGTCAGACACCGATTTTTAAGCGGCTGACTTTTCACGAGATTTTTTCAAAGGGCGCGTTAAATCGGTGTCAGACACCGATTTTTAAGGGGCTGAATTCACGGGATATTTTCAAAGGGCGTAGTGGACGATGTCGGCGAGGGCGACCTGGTCGAGCCGGCTTCCGCCGGAATCGCAGATCTCGATCGCCTCGCGCTCCCAGCGCGTTCCGAGCGCGAGATCGCCGCGGATGAGCTCGCGGGCGCTTCGCACCGCCTGATACCAGGCCGCTTCCGCGTCGGGCAGCATCAGCCCCTCTTCGTCCTGGAGCCGGGCGCCTTCGCGGGCGAGGTGGAAGTAATAATGAGGCATGCGAGCGGAACGCCCTAAGCCGCTGAAAGACCCACATAAAGAGGGTGTTCCGGGCGTTAACTATCTTTTCTTCGGGGTGCGCTCCCCTACAGGACGAAGTCGCCCGCCGCCGGGATGGGAGCGCCGGCCAGGACGATCTGGAAATCGGCCGAGCCGTCGCCGTCCGTATCGGCTTCGAGCCAGGTTTCCGAGCCGAACTGGAACCAGCGGAGCTGGCCGGCCACCCCGCCGAAAGCGGAAGCGCCGATGAAGGTGAAAGCCTGATCGCCGGCAAGGAGCCTGTTCGAATCCACCGCGGAGAGATCGATCCTGTCGGTGCCGGAGAGGAAGTCGGCGATCCGGTCGGCGGCGAGGCCGAGCCCGCTGTCGCCCGTCGCGAAACGGAATATGTCCGCGCCGGCGCCGCCGGTCAGGAGATCGGCCCCGGCGCCGCCGTCGAGCACGTCGTCGCCCTCGCCGCCGTCCAGCACGTCGGGGCCCACGGCGGCCGGCACGGTCGCGAAGAGGCGAACGTTGTCGAGCGAGGCGCCGACGCTGTCGGTGGCGCCGATGCCCTTGAACATGAGGACGTTGTCGCCGCCGACGGCGAGCAGCTCGAGCCGGTCGGAGATCATCGCCCTGCCGTTGGCGTAGACGCTGGAGACGAGCTGGCCGTTCCACCACACTTCGAACGCTCCGCTCGTCCAGCTCGCCCGGTTGGAATGGTCGAACATCAAGATCATCGGCTGGCCCGAGGCGAGGCCCGAGACGGTCTGGGATATCACCATGTTGCTGCCCGCGCCGCCGCCGCCGTCGAGGTCGAGCCAGTAATTGCCCTCGCTCGCCCAAACTCCCCCTTCGCCGCTCCTTACCTGCTCGTAATTGTGGCTGTTGAGCCGGGTCCAGCCGGGCATGGAGCTGTTCCAATTGCCCCAGCCGGCGGCGGAGAGGATATTGCCGGCCTGCTCGAAGCCGCCGTTGACCAGCAGGCTCGGCCCCGCGGCGACCGCGTCGAAGCCGGCGAGATCGCCGATCAGGACATCGTCGCCCGCATCGCCGCGCAGCCGGTCGGAGCCTTCGCCGCCGACGATCCAGTCGTTGCCGCCGAGGCCGCGCAGGACATTGTCGGCGCCGGTCCCGGCCAGAGTGTCGGCGCCGTTCGACACCGCGACGGTCCGGACTTCGAGCTCCTGCCGGCTCCAGACCGTGCCGTCGTCGAAACGCACCTCGTCGATATAGTAATCGGAGCCCCAGTTGACGGCGCGGAACAGGGTCACCGAACCGCTGCCGCCGTCCAGATAGAGGACGTAGCTCGAGCCGTTGTCCGCCTTGCCCACGGTGACGTCGGCCGGCAGGATCCCGCCCGTAAGCCGGAGGGTGTCGAAGCCGCCCCAGCCGCTATAGCCGTTGATGTAATCCTGGACGACGTCGAAGCCGTCGCCGCCCGAATAAACGTAGGTGTCGTTTCCGCCCGAGCCGTAGAGCAGGTCGTTGCCGAGACCGCCGGTCAGGACATCATCGCCCTGGCGGCCGTCGATCACGTCGTTGCCGCCCAGGCCGCCGATCACGTTTGCGTTGGAATCCCCGGCGATCGTGTCGTCGCCCGAAGTGGCGCCGAGCGAGCGGGCGAGAAGCTCGTCCCAATCCCAGACCGTGCCGTCGGCGAAGCGGACAGTTTCGACCCGGTCGTTCGAGCCGCCGCCCAGCCCGCCGTCGACGGTAATCCGATCCGCGGTGCCGGCGATGGCCAGAACCAGGTCCCAGCCATAATCCGCCTGCGAGACAACCACGTCACCGGGCGCGATCCCGGCGGCGAACTCGATGACGTCGGCGCCGCCCCAGCCGTTGAAGCCGTTGCTATATTCACGGACGATATCGGCGCCGTCGCCGCGCGCGAAGCGATAGATGTCGTTGCCGCCCGAGCCGGTCAGCAGATCGTCGCCGGCGCCCCCGATCAGCACGTCGTCGCCGGCGCGGCCCTCGATCATGTCGTTGCCGGCGCCGCCCGAGACGGTTTCGGAATCATAGCTTCCGTAAAGGGTATCGCCGGCCGCGGTGCCGGCCAGAAGCACGGCCATCATCTGGGCGTGGGTCCAGATCGTGCCGTCGGCGAAGACGACTCGCTCGATCCGGTCGTCGGGGCTGTTGACGTCGCCGTCGAGCGTGACGCTCTCGCCGGTCGCCGTGACGGTGAGGACCAGGTCCCAGCCATTGTCGGCCTGGCTGATCGCGACTCCGCCGGGGGCGATGCCCGCGCCGAATTCGAGCGTGTCGGCGCCGCCCCAGCCATTGAAGCCGTCCGAATATTCGCGGACGATGTCGTGCCCGTCCCCCGCGGTGAACCGATAGACGTCGTTGCCGCCGCCGCCGCTGAGGACGTCGTCGCCGGCGCCGCCGATGAGGATGTCGTCGCCCCCACGGCCGGTGAGGATGTCGTTGCCGGCGAGGCCGATAAGGGTCGTAGCCACGGAAAAGCCCGTGATGGCCTCGTTGCCGGGCGTCGCCAGCGTCGCGTAGACGGCGTCGCGAATTTGACGCTGGCTTATGGCGACGCCGTCCGCGAACGCGACCTTTTCGACCGTCGCGGTGCCGCCGCCATCGAAATAACCGATGATCGTGACCGTCTCGATCCGCCCGGCGAAGCTGATCAGGAGATCCTGATGATTGCCGTTGGCAAAACTGAATTCCGCGAGGGTCGATACCAGGCCGCCTCCGAAGAAAAGGCGGTCCATATTGCCGCTTTCCTCGATGATCGTGTCGGAACCCGAACCCTCCCCGACCACATAATAGTCGTCGCCCGCTCCACCGCTAAGCGTGTCGTTGCCGGCGCCACCGAAAAGTGAATCGATTCCGTCGCCGCCGGTCAGGATGTCATCGCCGGCATCGCCGATGAGCAGATCATTTTCCGACCCGCCGTCCAGATTGTCGTTCCCGTCGCCGCCGATCAGGTGATCGTCCCCGGAGTCTCCGGCGAGGACGTCGTCTCCCCCCTCCCCGGTCACCAGATCGTTGCCCGCGCCGGCCGCAACGCTGTCGTTGCCGCCGCCGGTGAAGATGAAGTCGGTCTGTGCGCTGCCGAGGATCGTATCCGCGCCTTCGCCGGCCGTGATCGCAGCGCCGGAGGCCGGCGCCTGAAGGCTGTCCGCTCCAGCCCCACCTTCGAGGCGCGCCAGATCGTACACCGCCGCAAGGCCGCTCGCGAACGCGTCGGTGTTGACCATCAGACCCGGATAGAAATCGAAGACCATCTCGGCCTTGGCGGCGTCGAGCGATCCATATTTGTCGGCGATCATCTCCCGAAGCATCGGAATGATCAGCGACTGAAGCTCCGTGCCTGTGGCGAACTGGGAACCGTCGTGGAGCGCCTGGCCGACGCTCGCGATATTGATCGAATACTCTTGATAAAGAAATTGGCCGTCGATCAGATCGCCGCCGGCCAGAAGCATGGTCGGGTTATAGACAACGTCCTCGCGGATCAGTGCGAACGGGTCGGTTGCCTCCTTCAACAGCATGTCACTCGCCCAGGCTTGGCTGACGAGGCGGGTTAGGTAGCCGCGGAAGAAGGTGTCGAAATATTCACCGATGCTCCGTCCGAATCCCCAGTCGGACCGCAGGTGATAGGAATATGTCGTGCCGGTGAGCAGCTCCACGAGCGCGACCTCCCGCCCGTCGAGTCCAGCCCCGCGGGCGTTTTGATCGACTCCGGCCACGCCCGCCCACTGGAACAGCAGGTTTCTCGCTGCAGTGACGGCCTGCTCGTAAGTCATTCCTGCGAGACCCTGCACGAAGGCGATCATCTCGGCCTTGAGCGAGGGGTCGCGGGTCATCGCGACCTGGAGATCGGAAAGCCCCCCGAAGCCGCGCAGCTCGGGCAGCAGGAAGACGTCGGGATCGTAGACGAAATCGACCGGCAGTATCTCGTGACTGTAGACGTGGTCTACGTTTACATTGATCGAATAGAGAAAGGACGACCCCGAATTAGTCGTGACCGTCGATACACTGACCAGTTCCCCTCCGGAGGTCGTGATATTCTTGGCGGTGGCGGCAAGATCGATCGAGCTCACGCCCAATTGCGGCAGGGTATGGAGCTCACCGGCGTCCGTGACGCCGTCCGAATCCGAGTCCTTCCACAGCAATAGCGAGGCGAATATTGCATCGGCGGAGTCGATCCGGCCGTCGCCATTGCTGTCGAAGGCCGCGAGCGCCTCGTGACCGGAATGCTCGGCGTCGCCGAACATCTCATTGCCGTCATTGATGACGCCGTCGGCGTTCCAATCGACAACAAGGAAGGCATCGGAGGGTGAAATCCAACTCGAATGCTCGGCAAAACCGTTCCGGTTGAGGTCGAAATGGGCGTTTGAGGAATCGAGCGGGATGAATCGGACCCCGTCGCCATTCAAATCCAGAACCAGAGGATCCCAATAATGGGGCTTGTTCGGAGGCGGAAATCCGTCGTTTCCGGGTGTCGGAGCGTGCGGAGGCTGGGGATCGCCCGGACCGGGCGCCGGATCCTGCGGCCAAGGATCGCGAGGCGAATTGGGATTGCCGGGCACCGGCGCGCGCCCCGGCGACGGTGGCGGTGGCGGTGGCGGTGGAGGTGGAGGGGGCGGAGGCGAGTTGCCGTCTCCGGGCGGAGGATATCTGAGTCTATCTCGCGCGTCGTGAAAATAGTCGCCCAGACGGGCGGAAGCTGTGCCGATAGTACTTTGAAAAGCATCAGATCCCATGAATTTAATTTGGCCGGAGCCAAAATCGACTGTCTTAAAGAAGAGTTCAAAACTTCCAGTAACATCAGATGCCAAATCTCCTGTAGACGTTGAGTTCTGCAGAGCTCGCAGCTCTTGAATTTCATTGTAGTTAGAAATTGTGGATTCTGCTAGATCAAGTGAGTTTGATATAGACTTTGGAGGACCGGGGATGCCAAGGATGTTCGTCACATGAGATTGAGCCAGCCCCTGGAAGGTCGAAGGCTTGAAGGGAACAACTTGTGACTCGCCGGGCATTTAACTGCTCCTTAAGGATTTGCTGCCACTGAATCGGCCATGAGTAAAATATTTTTGACGGGTGTGTTTCTCTGCGTCGCCTGTTCGAGCGGCGAGCATGAAGTCGCGCTCAACGGGCCATGGACCTGGCCGGGGGCGACCTGTGCGAGCGACCGCCTCGAAATCGGAAACGATGCCATCACCGCCGTACTGTCGGGCGAGAGCCGCAAGGTTTATCTGGTGGACGGCGTGGAGCGCGTGCCGAATACGTCCGACCAATTTGTCATGGATCTGAGGGTTCTGCCCCAGAAAGGACTTCCCGCGGAGTCGCTGCGATATCTCAAGGAAACCGAAGGCGCGCACTCAATGACCGTGCGCGTCGACGACGACCGAATGGAGCCCCTGTTGATTTCGATCGGAGCCAATTATCAGCGACTCGGGCCGGACAGCTATGCGTATAAAGAGTTCAGCCTCCAACGATGCCCGAGCAGTGCGCTCAGTTAGAGCGTAACGATGCGCACCTGCGTGCGTCGGATGCTCACCCGCGCTAACATCTTGATGATTGCAGGGCTCTTTCCGGCCACAGCCTGTAGCCCGTCGGCGGCGACCCTGGACCCATCGAGACCCGCCCAATGTATCGCCGCATTCAATGTGACCGCGGTTATCGGCAGCAGAGCGGGGGATATGGGCCTCCAGCTGCAATCGATCGCACGCGCGCTTTTCGAGAGTGAAAAGCTCGGCAGCAGGGGGGCGATTGCTGAAGCGAAGGCTGAGAGCCTTCAATTTGCCAAGGATCGCCTGGCGACTGATGGCGACGCCACTCAAAGCCTGGCTGTCGAATGCGCCAGAAAGCAGGACACCGATCCCGACTTCAAGGCAAGGATGCCGGACCTTCTCGCCAGAGCGCGGGCGTGGCGGCCGCCGGACTAGGCTGCCGACCGACCCTACCACGGTGTTAGGCGCGCCTGACAGATAACTCGCCTTTAACCCTGCCGATGCCACAAGAGCGGCATGCGACCGATTGCTGTTTCGCACCGCATCGATGATCAGCCGGTCGATCATGCCCGGGCCCATGCCCTGCTCTTTGACCCACCGGCCTATCTGGCGGCCTATTTCGTTATTATATTGGTCCTTCAGTGTATCGCCGGGGGCTTCTCCGAATACTTTGCCGAAAACCCACTCTTTGAGATCGCCATTTATTCTTGCGTCTCGTTCAGAGTAATAATATGACAGTTGTGCACTTACATAAGCATGTTGAATGGCATTTAGTTCTTGTGCTGGAAGACCTTGGGCGTCCAAATAATATCCATTACCTTTAGCCAAGGCATTGGCGTCTCTGGACGCTGAATCAACATACGTCCTCAGGAGGGTCTTAATGACGCCTTCATTGCTCATTATTACTCACCAATAAGGTATTAGGTTTAGAAACGTATCTTGTGTAACGACGAACTAATTGAGCATGCCTTAGGTCCACACAAGGCTTTTTCAGTTTAGCTGCAAAGAATGTTGCCCCGTCCGATATCCAGATTGCGTGAGCCGAATCGCCTTTGACTACTAAGAATGCGGCGCCGCCGTCTTTCGGATAGAGCCCGAAGTCGCTATGGTAGGCCTTGAGACGTGCTCCGATCTGTTCCTCGATCTTGTCCAGCCGGTCATAAGGGCGCACGCCGCAGACCCAGTCATAGCCCCGCCCCGCGACCAGGGGCGCGAGCCGCAGCGGCGGCTGGTCGCCGTTGAGCCATTGAAGAATCCGAGGCAGCAGCCGCTTCGCGAGGAACTCCGTCTCGGCGCTGGGGCCCTGAACCCTCCCGTTGGAGCACGCACCCGCAACCGCGGACAAGGCAATCACAGCCAGCAGCGGTGCCCAAGCCGGGACTTTGCGACGGCGCGCGCCTTGCGCCTCGGCCAAGCGACTACCAACTCCTGCCTTCCCGGTTCCCAACCGCGCGCCTCCCTCGACTGCCTAGGCCGCACAGTGCGGACGTGGGAGGCAGGAGGCAATCGATAAGGTGGTTAAACACCCGAAATGGACCAGGTTTCTCGTGAATTCGGCTGGAGAGCCGCGGGAGACAGCGCGACCGTCTATTTCTATCGCATCGCCGAGGTCACGCCCTTCTTCGCCGTCCCGTGCATGATCGCCATCGCCCTGTTGCAGCAGCGGACCGGGGACGCCTGGGCCTATGGCGCCCTGATGCCGTTCGTCGTCGTCGCGGTGCCGGTCGTGGTGTGGCGGCGCGGCTTTCGCGGGGCGATCCTAGGGCCGAAGGGTGCTCGCGATGAAGGCGTCGACTTCCGCCTGGCGGGCGGCGACCGGGATTTCGTGGCCGAAGCCGGGATAGATGTGGACCCGGGCATAGGTGCCCCCGGCGTTCAGGCGCTCGGCGAGCCGGCGGGCCTGGCCCGGGTCGGTGCGGTCGTCGCGGGCGCCGTTCAGGATGAGCGTCCTGGCCTTGATCTGGCCGGCGACGAGGAGCGCGGAGCGCGAGCGCAGGGCTTCGCCGCCGCCTCCGGTCTGGCGGATCAGAGCCGCCTCGATGTCCCTCGCCGCGGGCGATCGCGGCGGGTCGAGGAAGGCGGGCAGATCGTAGAGGCCGGAGATGAGGACGAGGCCGGCGACATCGCGGCGACGGCCCGCGACCAAAGCGGCGGTGACGGCGCCGAGGCTGACGCCCTGGATCAGGACCTTGCCCGGAGCGGCCCGATGCTGGGCCTCGAGCCTGGCGATCACGGCCTCGACGGCGTGCTGGGCGAAGGGGCCGGCGAAATCCTCGGGCCCCGAAGACCCGCCGTAGCCGGGCAGGGACACGGCCACGGCGAGATAGCCTTTGCCGGCGTAGCGGTCGAGAATCCCCCATTTCACGAACGCTTCGCCGCCGGGCCGAGCAAGCGGCGGCTGATGCCCGTGGAGGAAGAGGATGGTCGGGCGGGGGCCCGCGATTTTCGGGGCGCGGACGAAATATTCGACCCTGGCGCCGGGGGCGTCGGGATGGATCAGGGTCTCAGCCCCGGTGCCGGGCCCCCTGGAGCAGCTCGCCAGAGCGACCAGGATGAGCGGGAACAGGGCGAACCGCTCGAGGGGGCGACGTCCTCTCATTCGCCGCGCTGGAAGCGGATGCCCAGCTCTTCGAGGTCGAGGTCGCGTTCGAGGTCGTGGAGGGTCTCGTCCTCGATCTGGCCCTTGCGGTGGAGGCTGATCAGCTCGGCCCGGCCCGCCGCGATGGCCTTGAGCATGAGGTCGAAATGGGGGCGGATATTGTCCATGAAGGCGTCGGCGTCGCCGGCATAGCGCTCGGTCGCCGCGGCCCGGCTGCGGTAGGTTTCGAGCAGCTGGGGATGGATGAGAGTGCCGTCGGCGGCGAAGGCGTCGCGCTCGGCGGATTCGGCCTTGGCTCGGGCGATGGCGGCTTCGGACGCCGGCAGGTCCATCGGCGCGGGCGGGTCGTCGTCGGTCGGACTGAGGCGGCGGATAAGCCAGCCGAGGCTGGAGCCCTGGGCGATCACCGTGACGAGGATGATCGCGAAGGCCGAGACCAGCATGAGGTCGCGGCCCGGCATTCGGGCCGGCAGGGTCAAGGCGACGGCGATCGTGACCACCCCGCGCATCCCGGCCCAGGACAGGATCCCGGCTTGCCGCCAGCCGAGCGGCCGGGCCCGGCGAAGGCCGGCGCGGTTCAGGGCGGCGAGCGCGGCATCGCTGGCGAACACCCAGAGAAAGCGGGCGAGCAGCACGGCGAGAAGCACGGCGAGCACGGGCCCGGCCATGTCGGTGAGCAGGGCCTGGAGCCCGACCCGGTCGAGAACGCCGCGAAGCGAAAAGCCGATGAGGATGAAGACCAGCGCTTCGAGGCTGAACACCATAGTGCGCCAGAAAGCGGCGCCCTGCATCCGCACCCCGGCGGGGAAGACGACATGCTGCCGCCAGCCGAAGATGATCCCGGCGGTCACCGTCGCCAGGACTCCGGAGACGTGGAGCCACTCGCCGGCGAGATAGGCGGCCCAGCAGAGCAGGGTCGCGGTCGCGACGATGAGGGTTTCGTCCGCCATCCGCCGCATGACGGCGACCCAGGCCGAACCGACCGCCACGCCCACCGCGACCCCGCCCAAGGCCAGGAGGAGGAAGCTGCCGACCGCCGCCCCGGCGTCGAAGGTTCCACTCAGGGTCGCGGCGACGGCGAAGCGGAAAAGGACGAGGCCGGTGGCGTCGTTGAGGAGGCTTTCGCCTTCGAGCAGGGCCTGGAGGCGGCGCGGAAGGACGACCCGCTGAAGGACGGACCGGGCCGCCACCGCGTCGGGCGGCGAGACGATCGCGCCGAGTGCGAAGCAGGCCGCCCAGGGCAAGGCCGGGACGAGAAGATGGACGACCAGGCCGACGGCAAGGGTGGTGAACAGGACGGTTCCGACCGCCAGCGACAATATGCCGGGCAGATGGCGGCGGAAGCGGCCGAAGGCGGTGTAATAAGCGCCGTCCATCAGCAGCGGGGGAAGGAAGAGAACGAGGGCCAGCTCCGGATCCAGCGAGATTTGCGGAAGGCCGGGAAGGAAAGCGAGGGCGCCGCCGCCGACCAGCAAGGCCGCCGAAGGCGGGAAGCCGAGCCGGGCCGCGCCGATGTGGAGCGCGATCACCGTCGCCAGCAAAGCGAGGACCAGCTCGAACGTCTCGACGGGATTCATTCGCGCTCCTCACGGCCGCACCAATCGTTTCGCGGCGGGACCGGTATAAGCATTTCGGCGGGGAGGCTCCAAACCCGGCGCTTTTTCGGTTCGTCGCATCGGCCCGCCGGGCCTGTTGCTTTCGAGCGTCGTCGCTCCATATCGACGGGAGCGTCAGAGGAGAGACCCAGGCGTGCCGACGACGGCACAGGATCGCGTTCGCAGGGGGCCATTCGCGGCGCTGCTGATCCTGTTGAGCCTGCTGCTGAGCTCAGGGATCGACTCCGCCGCCGGGAGCGGCCTTCGCGATCCGCTGGCGCGGCTTGGGCCGAGCCGCAACGGGCCGGGGACGGCCCTCCTCCTGGCCGGCACCCGAAATCCGCTCGACGACGAGACAACCGGCCCGGAAGGCGGCCCCTTCCTCGCGTCCTCCGAACCGATCCCGGTCACCGACCTGCTCTGGGCACGGCCCGTGGCCGGCGCCCAGGCCCGCGACCGGCTCTCGGCCCCGAAGCCGGCGACGGCCTCCTACCGGGCAAGGGCCCCTCCAGCCGCCTGAACCGCCGCACCGCGGCGCATTCAGGCCTGAACTGCCCGTCGCGGGCAGGCACTTATTTGCTGGAGAGCATCATGTCGTCTTCAACCTACCGACTCACGCAAACCCACCGCCGTCTCGATGACGCGATATCCAACGAAATGAGGCGGCGGCTGCCCAACAGCCTCAAGCTGCTTCGCCTCAAGAAGCTGCGGCTGCTGGTCAAGGACCGGCTGGCGACCCTGATGCGCCGATCCGCCGCCGCGTGAACCGAAGCGGGGGCACGGGCCTTTTCGCGGAAAGGCTCGTGTCCCTCTTCACGAGTCCGCCTTGCGGCGCCGATCTTGAGAGAGAAGCAGGCCTGGTCAGGCCACGGCCCGGCTTGGCCAGCCTACTCGCACGAGCAGGTCGTCGGGCCCGTTGAGGGCGAATTCGTACATTCCCCAGGGCTTGTGCTCCGGGCCTCTCGCCGGGCCGATGATCGCCTCGCGCACCCCGTCGGCGAGGGCATCCACGAGCGGCGTATAGACGTAGATGCCGAACGGATTGCGCCCGGGCGCCAGCCATCCGGGAACGGCCTCGTTGAGGTGGATCTCGGCGCCCGAGGCGTCGGACAGCATTCGATAGCCCGGATGATCCTGCCCCGCCGGGCGGACGAAGCCGAGCCGGCCCCACCATGTCTCGGCCGAATCCAGGTCGGTGCATGGCAGGATCGCTATCGCTCTCGATCTGTCGGTCACGACGGCTCTCCCTTGCTTTGAAGCAATGCTACGCCCCTGCGTGCGAACCTGTACAGACTTCCCCCGGAACAAGGACGGCGCGCCTGCATTCTGAATGTGCGCCGTCCGGCCGGCCGGCACCCCTTCGTCGCGCCGAGAGCCGGCCCTTTGGAAAGGAACACAGCCGTGGCCGTGACCGCCGGCGGAGCAAGGCCCATCCATCCCTTGCACGCCTTCCTGCTCGCCGGAGCGGCGCCTCTGTTCCTGGGCGGGCTGCTCAGCGACCTGGCTTACGGCTCGAGCGCCGAGGTGCAATGGAGCAATTTCGCCGCCTGGCTGATCCTGGGCGCGATGGTGCTGACGGGTTTCGCCTTGCTCTGGTCGCTGATCGCCTTGATCCGGGCCCGGCCGCGCCGGGGATGGCCCTTGGTCTGCTTCGTCCTTGTCCTGGCCGCCTTCGCGCTCGGCCTCGTCAATTCGTTCGTCCATGCGCGCGACGCCTTCGCGATCATGCCCGCCGCGCCCATTCTCTCGGGGATCGTCACCGGGATCGCGCTGCTTGCCGCCTTCGTGGGCTTTTCGAGCCTGCGCGCTGGAGAGACGAGATGAGGGGCCTGCTGACCGTCGCGGCGCTGGCCGCGCTGACGAGCGCCTGCGGCCGGGACTCCGGTTCCGACCCCGTTCAATATGGCGGCGATCCGCAGCTGCCGGCGCAGCAGCGCGCCTTGGTCCCCAGCATGAAGATCGCCGATCCGACCGCCTGGGGCCAGGAGCGGCCGACCGTGCCCCAGGGCTATACGATCACCGCCATCGCCACCGGCTTCGGGATCGCCCGCCAGACTCTGCTTCTTCCGAACGGGGACATCCTCGTCGCCGAAGGGCGGGGCGGCGGCGAACGGGCGCTGAGGCCGAAGGACATCATCGCGGGCTTCATCAAGGCCAAGGGGACAAGCCAGGCCAAGAGCGGCAACCGCCTCACTTTGCTTCGCGACGCCGACGGCGATGGGGTCTATGAAGGCCGGACGATCTTCGCCGACAAGCTCAACGCGCCCTACGGGCTGGCGCTGGTCGGCGGGCAGCTCTACGTCGCCAACCAGGACGCTTTGGTGCGGTTCGACTACCGCCCGGGCCAGACCAAGGCGAGCGGACCGCCGGTGACCGTCACCGACCTGCCGTCCAGGATCAACCATCACTGGACCAAGTCGCTGGCGGCGAGCCCGGACGGCCGCTTCCTCTATGTCGGCATCGGATCGAACAGCAACATCACCGAAAGGGGGATGGCGGCCGAGGTCGACCGGGCGATGGTCTGGCAAATCGATGCCGCGACCGGCGCCCACCGGCCTTTCGCGACCGGCCTTCGCAACCCGACCGCGCTCGCCGTGCAGCCGGGCACCGGCATGCTGTGGGCGGTGGTCAACGAGCGCGACGAGCTCGGCCCGAACCTGGTCCCGGATTATCTCACCTCGGTTCGCGAAGGCGGCTTCTACGGCTGGCCCTACAGCTATTGGGGGCAGAATGTGGACGATCGCGCCCAGCCGCAGGATCCGAAGAAGGTCGCCTCGGCGATACGGCCGGATTACGGGCTTGGATCGCATGTCGCTGCGCTCGGCGTGGCTTTCTCCGGCCCGGCCATGGGGGCGCGCTTCGCAGAAGGCGTGTTCGTCGGCGAGCATGGCAGCTGGAACCGGAGCCGGCCGTCCGGCTACAAGGTCGTGTTCGTCCCGTTCCGCGGCGGCCGTCCCGCCGGGCCGCCGGTCGACTTCGTTACGGGCTTCCAAAGCGGCGACGGCAAGACGCGCGGCCGGCCGGTAGGCGTGACGGTGGACCCGCGCGGCGCTCTCATCGTCGCCGACGACCTGTCGAACACGATCTGGCGAGTGGTTCCGGAGCGCCGGACTCCGGCCGCCGAGGCCCCGAACCGAACGGCTGCGCCCAAGGGAGACCAACCGGACACCGCGGCGCCTTATTGATACAAAAACCTTTTTAGGCGGGTGCGCCCTGCGGTCAGTTAAAATCTTCCCCCGGTTTTCCGGGGGAGGGGGATTGCGTGAAGCGCGGTGAAGGGATTCTTTCGGAGTCGGCAAGAGCCCCTCCACCAGGCTTCGCATGGTCCCCCTCCCCTGCAAATGCAGGGGAGGAATTTACCGCGCGTCAACGAGGACGATCTCGCTATCCTCGACCGCCTTGATCGTCAGCTTTTCCTCGCCCGTCACGGCGACTCCGTCGCGAGGCTCCGCGCGGCGGCCGTTGACTTCGATCGCCCCGCCGACGGCGACGAGATAGACGTGGCGGGTGGGGTCGAGGCTCAACTCGGCCGTTTCGCCCGCTTTCAGGGTCGCTCCGAGGACCCTGGCGGCGGCGTTGATATTCAGGGCTTCAGCATCCTCGGGAAAGCCGCTAGCCAGGGTGACGAAGCCGCCGGCGCGGTCGTCCCTGGGGAATTGACGGGCGCCCCAGCCGGGCTCGGCGCCGCGTCTGTCGGTCTGGACCCAGATCTGGAACAGGGTCGTCTTCTCGTCCTCCAGATTATATTCGGCGTGGCGGACCCCGGTGCCCGCCGACATGACCTGGACGTCGCCGGCGCCGGTGCGGCCCTTGTTGCCCATCGAATCCTGATGCGTGATCGCGCCTTCGCGGACGTAGGTGATGATCTCCATGTCCGAATGGCCATGGGGCGGGAAGCCGGAGCGGGCGGCGATCTCGTCGTCGTTCCATACCCGGATGGCGCCCCATTCGGTCCGCTTCGGATCGTAATAATCGGCGAACGAGAAATGGTGGCGGGCGTTGAGCCAGCCATGGTCGGCCTGGCCGAGGCTGGCGAAGGGGCGGATGTCGATCATGGTTGGTCTCCTGCTCCCGTCGTTGCGAGCGGAGCGAAGCAATCCAGCGCGGCCTCGGAGGCCCACTGGATTGCTTCGTCGCTTCGCTCCTCGCAATGACGGTTATTGTGTAGTTAGATCAGGCCTTCGGCGCGGAGCGTCTCCTGGACGGCGGGGCGGGCGGCGACGCGCCCCAGATAGGCGGCGAGGCCGGGCCAGCGGCCGATGTCGATCTGGTGCACCTTGGTCCAGTTGAGCACCGCGAACGCATAAGCGTCGAGGATCGAGAAGCGGTCGCCGAGGAAATAGGGCCCGTCTCCGATCTTGTCCTGGAGATAGTCGAACTTCTTGCCGAGCGCTTCGCGGGTGGCGTCCTTGAACGAATCCGGGGTCGCCGGATTCCACAGCGGGCCGAAGCCCTTGTGGAGCTCGGTGGCGATATAGTTCAGGTTTTCGAGCAGCCGGTAGCGCTCGATCCCGGACGCGGGAATCGCGAGCTCCGAATTGGGCGCGAGGTCGGCGAGATACTGGAGGATCACGGCATTCTCGGTGAGCACTTCGCCGTCGTCGAGGCGGAGGGTCGGGACGGCGCCCTTGGGGTTGACGTCGGTCAGCTTCTCGCCGTCGTCGGTGACCTTGTCGGGGAAGCGCACGTTGGCGAGCTCGATCGGAATTCCCGCCTCGCGGGCGACGATATGAGGAGCCTGCGAGCAGGCGCCGGGGGCGTAATAGAGCTTCATGTCGATTCTCCCTTGGGTGGTGGTGATATGGTGACTGTCGTCGCAAATTCCTCCCCGGCATTTGCCGGGGAGGGGGACCGGCCGAAGGCTGGTGGAGGGGCTCTTTCAGACTCCGAAGAACCCCTCCACCGCGCTTTGCGCGGTCCCCCACCCCGCGAAATCGCGGGGAGGAATTTTACGCCGCCAGCGACAATTCCTGGGCGGCGAGGCTGCGCAGCTGGTCGACCGCTTCCGCGATCGAGGCGGCGGCCGAATCGGGCCCGAAGGCGAGCTTCTCGGCGCGGACGAAGCTGACGTCGGCGATGCCCATGAAGCCGAGCAGGGTGCGAAGATGCGGCTCCTGGCTGTCCATCGCCGCCGAGGGGCCGGAGCTGTAGAGGCCGGCGCGGCTCTCGACGACGATCGCCTTCTTGCCCTTGACCAGGCCTTCGGGGCCGGCCTCCGAGTAGCGGAAGGTGATTCCGGCGCGGAGGACGTGGTCGAACCAGGCCTTGAGCGTCGAGGGCATTCCGAAATTGTACATCGGCGCGCCGATGACGACGAGATCGGCTGCCTTCAGCTCGGCGATCAGCGCTTCGGAAAGGGCGACGGCGTCGCGGGCGGCGTCGGTCTCGGCCTCGGCGCCGCGGATCGCGGCCGTCGTCTCGGCGGTGAGGTGGGGGACGGGATCGGTGCCGACGTCCCGGCGGACGACGCGGACGGGGCCGCGGCCGCGAAGGATCGCTTCCAGCTCGCCGGTCAGCCGGCGCGAGACGGACGCTTCGCCGGTGGCGGCACTGTCGATGATGAGGACGTTGGTCATTTGAGCCTCCTGAGCTTGCAAAGAGACATGTAGGCCCCTAGCATCGTTGCTTGTAGCCGTGCGCGGCGCATTATGGTGTTGCTGATTATGGAACGCTCTTCGGTCGATCTCCTCGATGTCCTGGCCTTCGTCCGGGTCGCCGAAACCGGCGCCTTCAGCCGCGCCGGCGAGCGGATGGGCATGTCCAAGTCGATCCTCAGCCGGCGGGTGGCCCGGCTCGAGGAGCAATTGGGCGCCCGCCTGCTGACCCGCACGGCGCAGGGCGCCCAGCCGACCGAGGTCGGCCAGGCCTATTTCGAGCGCGCGTCGAACATCCTCGCCGATCTCGAGGCGGCCGAGGAGGTGGTGGCCGAGGCCGTCACCCAGGTGGCGGGACCGATCCGGCTGTCGGCGCCGCTTTCCTTCGGAGTCGAGCATCTCGCGCCGGCGCTGGCGGAGTTCGCCAAGGCGCATCCGCGGGTCGAGCTCGACATCTCGTTCGACGACCGGCCGGTCGACCTCGCCGCGGGCGGCTTCGACCTGGCGGTCCGGATCGGCTCGCTGAAGGACAGCGCGCTGGTGGCGCGCCGGATCGCCCCGGTGCGCAAGGTGGCGACGGCGAGCCCGGCCTATCTCGACGCCCGCGGCCGGCCCGAGCATCCCCGCGACCTCGCAAGCCACGACATCCTTCTCTACGCCAACGAGCAGTGGCGTTTCCGGGTCGCCGGCAAGTGGGAATATGTGCGCGGGAAAGCGAGGCTCAGGGCCGACAATGGCGAGATGCTGAGGGCGGCGGCGGAGGCCGGGCTCGGAATCTGCATCCTGCCCAGCTTCATCGCCGCGCCCGGCTTCGAGCGTGGCACGCTCGAGCCCCTGCTTCGCGATTATCCGATGGAGGAAGGGGCTCTGCACGCGGTGATGCCGCCGGGACGGGCGACGACGGCGCGGGTGCGGGCGCTGGTCGATTTCCTGGTCGGGCGGTTCGGCCCGGAGCCGCAATGGGATCCGTGCTGGCTTGCGGGGCACGGCCAGTGAGCGACCGGCCAATGAGGGAAGAGCGCTGCGGCGGCTGCGGCCGGGTGGTCGAGGGCGGCAGCGAGGGCTGCCAGGCGCGCTACGAGGCGCTGCTCGCGCGCGACTATGAGGAGCCCGCCTTCTTCGCGGTGCACCGGATGTTCGTCGACACCTATTCGCTTCAGCATCCGGAGCGCTATTGCCGATCGGCCAAGTCGCTGGCGGCGCATCTGGTCGGCCTGGGCCAGATATTGGAGGACGGGATTTCGCCGGCGTCCGGCGGGCCCGGGCTGAGGGCCTGGCTGGACGGGACGCGCGAGCTGGACAAGCCGCCGCTCCCGGATGCGCGCGGCGGGATCACGCTCGGCGACGTCGAGAGGATCGACGAACCGGGGGCCTGGCGGGTGGCGGTTCAGGCCTGGGCGGTTTCGACCTGGCGGGCCTATGCCGAGCTTCACTCGCTGGCGCGAAGCTGGGCCGAAGAGGCGAGCCTTCGCCGCTAGGCCCTCAGCACAGGCTGAGCGCTTCCCCGTGAAGCGAGAGGCTCGCCGGAAGCGGGCCGACCGGGTCGCCGTCGGCCTGGATCGGGAGGGGGGCGTCGGCTTCGGCCTCAAGGGCCGTGCAGGTGAAGGCGGTGATTCCAGGCAAAGCGTCGACCCGACGGCCTCGCCACAAGGCGAAGGCGAAGCGGGCGAAATCGCGGCGCCGGGCCGTGGCCAAAGCGACGACGTGGAGCAAGGGCTCGGCGACGCTGGCCTCGGGCGCGAAGCTCCACGGGCCGGCGAAATAGCGGCCCTTGGCGACGTAGAAGGCCTCGCAGTCGAGCGCTCCGCCGTGCCAGCGCAGCCGGATCGGCGAGCGTCGCCAGTCGATGAGGATCCGGCCGAAGGCGACGGCGTAAGCGAGCTTGCCGATCCGGCGCTTGAGCCCAAGCGAGACTTCGGCGACGGCCCGGCTGTCGGGGCCGACGCTGGCGCAGGCGAGGAAGAAGGTGTCGTTGAGCGCGGCCGGGTGGAAGGGGCCGCCGCCCGCCTCGCCGAGCAGCCGGGAGGCGTGGCCGGCCGGGTCGGTCGGGAGAAGCCGCTCGCGGTGGACGAGGTTGATGGTTCCGGCGGGGTAGACGCTAAGCGGCACGATCCGGCCGCAGCGCGCCAGAGCGATGGCGACATGGCGGACGGTGCCGTCGCCGCCGACGACGCAGACGTGACTGGCCTCGGCGCCGACCTCGATCGGAAGGCCCGGGCCGCATTCGGACAGGAGGACTCTCGCCCCCCGGTCCTCGAAGCCGGAGCGAAGGGCGGCGAGCCGGTCCGGGCAGTGGCCCCCGGCGCTTCGGTTGTAGAAGAGCTGGACGATGGGATTCGCCATGCGGCGGGCTGTAGCACGGCTCGGCTAAAGGGCTATTAAAGCCGTCGATGGACGAATGGGCCACCCCCCGTCATCCCGGCGCAAGCCGGGACCTCAGGACGAGAAGTCTCGGCGGGTCTCCCCGAGGTCCCGGCTTTCGCCGGGATGACGGGACGGCCACGGGGCAATGAGCGCCGGGGTCTTCTTCGCGATCCTGTTCGCTGCCGCTCTCCACGCCGGCTGGAACGCCCTGGTCAAGACCGGATTGGACCGCTTCTCGTCGATCCTGTTCCTGGGTCTGGCGCAGGGCGCGATCGCGCTTTTCCTGCTACCCTTCTTCGGGCTTCCGTCGCGGGCCGCCTGGCCGTGGGTGCTGGCCGGGTCGGCGCTTCACAGCGGCTACAAGCTCGCGCTGATCCAGGCCTATGGCCGCGGCGACCTGAGCCAGGTCTATCCGCTGTCGCGCGGAACGGCGCCGCTGATCGTGGCGGTGGCGGGCGCCTGGTTCCTCGGCGAGACTATGGACGCGGCGAGGACGGCCGCGGTAATCGCGATCGCCGGCGGGATTCTGCTGATGGCGGGCAAAGGCGGGCTCGGCCGCGCCGGCCTGGGGTGGGCGTTCGTCACGGCCGGGTTCACCGCCGCCTACACCTTGGCGGACGGAGTCGGCGCGAGGATCGCGGGCTCGGCTTCCGCCTTCATCCTGATCATGATCGTCCTCGACGGGTTGATCATGCTCGCTTACGGCCTCGCCGCCCGCGGGCCCGCCGGGATCGCCGCGATGCTCCCGGCCTGGCGGCCCGGGGCGATGGCCGGAGCGATGTCGCTCGGCGCTTATTGGATCGCGATCTGGGCCTTCACCCAGGCGCCGCTGGCGATGGTCGCGGCGCTGAGGGAAACGAGCGTCCTCTTCGCCATGCTGATCGCCGCCTTCTGGCTCAAGGAGCGGGCACCGGCCCGGCGCTGGGCCGCCGCCGGACTGATCCTGGCGGGCGTCGCGCTGATGCGGATCTAGACTCAATTCCTCCCCGCGATTTCGCGGGGAGGAATTTAAAGCCCCGCCTCCACGGCCAGCCGGATCGCGTCGGCGCTGGTGGTGACTCCAAGCTTGTCGAGCAGCAGGGCGCGGTGCATCTTCACCGTCTTCTCGGAAAGTCCGAGGCTCCAGGCGATCTGCTTGTTGCGCTGTCCCGCCGCCATTTCCTTCAGGACCTCGCGCTGGCGAGGCGAAAGGCTTCCGGCCAGACCCGCAGCCCGGCGCTGGCGCAAGGCGAGCGGGGCCTGGGCGCCGGAATCGACCTCGACCTGCGAGCCGAGGAACCAGGCGACCTCGCCGTCGGCGCCGAACAAGGGGGCGATCAGGACGGCGTTGCGGAAGGGCGAGCCGTCCTTGCGGTAATTGAGCAGCTCGGTGAGGGACGGCTTGAGGTCGCGCAGGGCCTGGCGGATCCGGTCTGTCAGCCAGGGCTCGGTGTCCGCCCCGGCGAGGAATCGGCAATTGCGGCCGACGATCTCGCCTTCCTCATAGCCGGTGAGGGCGCAGAAGGCGGCGTTGGCGGCGACGATCGGATTGTCGGGAAGGCGCGGGTTGCTGAGCACGGTGGCGATCGGGCTGAGGCGGATGGACGCCGCGAGCTCCTTTTCTTCCAGCCTGTGCGCTTCGTCTTGCGTCATCGGTGCTGGATAGCAAAAACGGCGGACGAAAGAAGCCGAGCCGCTTACCGCTGCGCCGGCACGTCGGGAAGACGCGGATTTCCCCAGTCGTCGACGCAGACGCCGGGCGGGCTGGATGGGCGGACCGAGCGGCGCACCGCCTCATATTCGCTCTTGCGGTAGCCGTTCGCCGAATCCGGATCGGAATCCGCCAGGTCGGCGCGCCCCATCCGAAGCAGGGCCACGTAGGCGGCCGAATGGACCTCGCCGCCGGGGCTTCGGCCGGTTGCCCGAAGCACGGCCGCCACCGTGTCCGCCGACCCTGCCGCGGCCAGCCCGACCCGGCACAGGCCGAGGATGACGTTGGCGTTGCCGCCTCCGCCGTCGCCGATATTGCGTTCAAGCATCGGCAGCGCCCGCGGACCAAGATTGCCGAGCCGGGTCACCAGCGGGTCGTGATCCGATGCGGCAATGGTCACCCGGCCCTTGTCGTACAATTCCAGCAGCCGATCCTCGATCCGCTGGAAATCGGCGGGATCGAGATCGGCGAGCAGGCCGCGAAGCACGCTCGCTTTTTCTCGAGTGGCGACGCCGCCCGAAGCCGCGGCGGCAAAGGCGGCGGCCATCTTCGCGGCCCGCGGCGCCAGCAGGCCGGGCCGTTCCTTGAGCCCGGCGACGTCGTGAACGGTGAACCGGCCTTCGTCGCCGACGAGCATCCGGTCGAGATTGGCCAGCGAGGCCTCGGTCCGCGCCGCGGTGACGCCATCGAGGGCGGCGGCCACGCTTTGCGCCGATTCTTCGGCCGGCGGACCGGCACGCCTGGCGCCAAGCCTCAGAGCGTCGGCGACCGCCGCCACCGCGCCTCCGCCCAGCGCTTCCGACCCGCCGGCCGAATGGGTGCGGCTTCGATAGAAAGTGGCGAAGCAGCCCCAGTTCGTCGAGGTCATCGCACAGCCGATCACCGGCAGCGGGATCCACCCCAGCGGCTCGGCCGTGGCCGTGCGAAGGCTGGCTGTCCGCCCCGACGGCGCCTCGATCCGGATCGTGGCGAGCCGGCGCGCAAGCAGTCCGGCTTCGACCCGACCTTCGGAAGCGGACACCCGATAGACCGGAAGGACGGGATCCTGAGGCGCGTAATAGAGGCACTCGCCTTCGACGAGCCGGCCGTCGCGGTGATAGCCGAAGGCGCGGATTCCGACGGCGCCGGCGGCGGGGTCCTCGCGGATCCGTCGGCACGTCTCGGCGCCGCCGAGCCGGTGCGAGAGGTGGGAGGCACCCTCGAAATTCCGGTTCGATTCGTAGGCGACCGGCAAAGTCGTGGATTTGACCAGCTCTTCCGCGGCGCCGCTCAATACGTCGCCCCCGGGATCGAAGACGAGGGCATTGCGGGCCGGATCGAAAGCGACCGCCTGACCCGCATTGGCTCGGACGAGCTCCTTCTTCAGGGCGATGAGCTCGAACCGACTGAGGGCCGCGGCGGCGCCATAGCCGCCGAACCAGAGCAGGGGCAGGATCAGCCAGAGCCGGTTCACCCGCCCGGTCGCGGCCTCGACCCCGAGGCCGATGAAACCGGCATTGACCGTCAGCACCGACCAGAAGGGCGCCGCAAGCATCATCATGAAGATGCCGGGGACCGGGAACAGCTGGAGCAGGAAGATTCCGCCCGTCGCGAGAAACCATAAAAAGGATTTCGGCACTCAAGTCTCCCCCCTCGCGGCGCCCGGGTAGCGATAAAAGCTGAAGTCTTGGCAAACGCGAAGCCGCTGGAGCGGCGGGCTTTTCCACAATTATTTCGCCGGCCCGATTCACGGGCGACTCGCAATAGGCTAGGCTCGGCGGAGATGCTCACCAAAGCCCATGTCTGCGGGGTTTCCCGTTCGATCCTCGGCCAGCCTTGGCGCTGGCGGGGAGCGGCCGCCGACGGCCATGACGAGGCGTTCCAGCCCGACGACGTGATCGACCAGCTGCTGATGGCGCGGGGCGTCGCCCGCGAGGCGCTGGCGGAGCACCGGCTTCCGACGCTTCGCGGCTTCATGCCCGATCCGTCCCTGTTCCGCGATATGGACAAGGCCGCCGAGCGGCTCGCCGACGCGGTCGAGGCGGGCGAGAAGGTGACCGTGTTCGGCGATTACGACGTCGACGGGGCGACCTCCGCGGCCCTGCTGGTGCGGCTTCTGCGCGGCCTCGGCTCGGATCCGAGCGCCTATATTCCCGACCGGCTGATGGAAGGCTACGGCCCTTCGGGCGAGGCATTGGTCAGGCTGGGCCGGGAGGGGGCTCGGCTCATCGTCACCGTCGATTGCGGCGCCCAGGCCTTCGAGGCGCTGGCTATGGCGCGCGAGGCCGGGGTCGACGTCATCGTCGTCGATCATCACAAATGCTCGAGCGCGCTTCCCCTTGCTTTGGCGCTGGTCAACCCCAACCGGCTCGACGAAGCGGCGGAAGCGGCGGCGCACGGCCATCTCGCCGCGGTCGGGGTCTGCTTCCTGCTCGGGGCGGCGACCTTGCGATCGCTTCGCGGGCGCGGCTTCTTCGAGGGCCGCGAGGAACCGAAACTGATCGAATTGCTGGATCTGGTGGCGCTCGGGACGGTCGCTGACGTCGCCCAGCTTCGCGGCCTCAACCGCGCCTTCGTGACCCAGGGCCTGAAGGTGATGGCTCAGCGCCGCAACCCCGGCCTTGCCGCGCTGGTCGACGCCGCCCGGCTCACCCGGGCGCCTTCCTGCACCGATCTCGGCTGGGCGCTCGGCCCCCGGATCAACGCCGGCGGGCGGGTCGGCAAATCGGATCTGGGCGTGAGGCTGCTCACCACCGACGACCCCGGCGAGGCCGAGGCGATCGCCGCCGAGCTCGACCGGCTGAACGAGGAGCGGCGGGCGATCGAGGCGAGTGTCTGCGAGGCGGCCGAGAGCCTGTGCGGGGGCCAGGGCAACCGGTCCGTCATCGTCGCGACGGGCGAGGCCTGGCATCCCGGGGTGATCGGGATCGTCGCCGGCCGGCTCAAGGAAAGGTTCGGCCGGCCCGCCATCGTGATCGCCTTGGGCGAGGACGGGGTCGGCAAGGGCTCGGGCCGGTCGATCGGCGGAGTCGATCTGGGCGCGGCGGTGATGGCGGCCAGGGATCTCGGACTCCTGGTCGCGGGCGGCGGCCATGCGATGGCGGCCGGCCTCACCGTCGAGCGCGGCAGGATCGAGGCGCTTTGCGACTTTCTCGACGAAAGCCTGTCGGCCGACGTGGCGAAGAGCCGCGACGACCGGGCGCTGCTGCTCGACGCGGTGCTGGCGCCGGGCGGGATCTGCCCCAATCTGTGCGACGCGCTCGAGGCGGGCGGGCCCTACGGCGCCGGCTGGCCGTCGCCGCGGGTGGCGGCCGGTCCGGTTCGGGTGATCAAGGCGGACGTGGTCGGAAACGGCCATTTGCGGCTGATCGTCGCCGGCGACGACGGCCGGCGGATCAAGGCCATCGCCTTTAGAATGGCGGCGAGCCCGCTCGGGGAAGCCATGCTGGCGGCGCCGCCCCACCGCAAATTATGGGTCGCGGGCCGGGTCAGGAAGGATGAATGGGACGGGCGGATCGGCGCCGAGCTCCACCTGGAAGACGCCGCCTGGGCCGATTGACGCGGCGCGCCGGGCCACTTAAGTGCCGCGCTTCCGCCGATGGCCCCATCGTCTAGCGGTCCAGGACGTCGCCCTTTCACGGCGAAAACACGGGTTCGATTCCCGTAGGGCGCGCCATCACATTTTTGAAAGAGGCCGTCATGCGTTGCTGGGCCGCGCTTGCGATTATTGGGATGTCGCTAT
>JAXDPE010000010.1:0-49397 GCA_034668565.1 Sphingomonadales bacterium
GACGTGTTCGGCGCCGGCGTCGGCAACAGCCGCTCGGACTTCCTCTACAATCCGGCGAGCCAGACGGTGAGCGAGAGCCGCAGCAACGACGATTACGCCTGGCGCGGCGCGGCGAGCGTCGAGCGGAGCTACGGCACCGCCAACGGCCAGAACCAATATGCCGGAACGGTCAGCGACGGCGTGCCCAGCGCCACCTTCGCCTACGACGCCAACGGCAACCTTATCTCGGACGGCTCGACGACCTTCGCCTACGACGCGGAGAACCGGCTGATCTCGGCGACAGGCGTGAAGAACGCCGCCCTGGTCTACGACCCGCTCGGCCGGCTGTTCCAGGTCTCGAGCACGGCCACCGGCACCACCCAGTTCCTCTACGACGGCGACGAGCTGGTGACGGCCGGATCGAGGCGCTAGCGGCCCTTCTTCTGCCGGTGCTTGTCGAGATCGAGGACCATGTTGCCGTCGCCTTCGGGCATCAGGCCGAGCCGCCGGGCCACTTCCTGATAGGCTTCCGCTTCGCCGCCGAGGTCGCGGCGGAAGCGGTCCTTGTCGAGCTTTTCGTTGGTGGCCATGTCCCACAGGCGGCAGCCGTCGGGGCTGATCTCGTCGGCGAGGATGACCCGGGGATATTCATTCTCCCAGATCCGCCCGAACTCGAGCTTGAAGTCGACGAGGCGGATGCCGATCCCGGCGAAGAGGCCGCAGAGGAAATCGTTCACCCGGACGGCCATGTCGGCGATGTCGTTCATCTCCTCCTGGCTGGCCCAGCCGAAGCAGGCGATATGCTCGTCGGCGATCATCGGATCGCCGAGCGCGTCGTCCTTGTAGAAATATTCGAGGATGGCGCGCGGAAGCTGGGTCCCTTCCTCGATCCCGAGCCGGGTCGAGAGGGTTCCGGCGGCGACGTTCCTGACCACGACTTCGATCGGGATGATCTCGACCTGCCGGATGAGCTGCTCGCGCATGTTGAGGCGGCGGATGAAATGGTGGGGGATTCCGATCTGGCCGAGCAGGGTGAAGACATGCTCGGAGATGCGGTTGTTGAGCACGCCCTTGCCCGAGATGGTGCCGCGCTTCTGGGCGTTGAAGGCGGTGGCGTCGTCCTTGAAATATTGGATGAGCGTGCCCGGCTCGGGCCCCTCGTAGAGGATCTTGGCCTTGCCTTCGTAAATCTGGCGGCGGCGGGACATAAAAGAGGGGGTGCTCCACGAAACTGGGGAAATCGATCCCGTAACGCGGCATGGCGGACGGGCTCCGGCCCATAGCGGAAGCCCCCTCCTTGTGCAATGTGGTCCGCTGAAGCGGGAGGGACGGATGGCCGGCGGCACTCAGGAATTCGCGACGATCGATGGGCTGATGACGGCGCTTTACAGCTCCATCTCCGGCCCGCCCGGCGGCCAGGATTTCGAGCTGTCGAGGCGGCTTTACCACCCCGACGTCCGCCTGGTTCGGACCCGGCTGGACGAGGCGGGGAAGCCGATCGCCTTCTCCTTCTCGGGAGACGAATATGAGGCGAATGCGAAGGCGCTGCTCGCCGGCATGCCTTTCTACGAAGTGGAGACGGCGCGGCGCGTCGTCCGATTCGGCCATCTCGCCCAGGTCTTCTCCGCCTACGAGGCGCGCAGCGCGCCGGAAGGGGGCGCGCTGATCAAGCGCGGGATGAACTTCGCCCATCTGTTCAACGACGGCGAGCGCTGGTGGCTGATGCACCTCATCTGGGACGACGAGCGCGAGGGGGTGGAGGTGCCGCGGACGGTGTTCGACGAATGGGAGGATGTCGGCGTTTGATTCCTCCCCTGCTTTTGCAGGGGAGGGGGACCAGGCGAAGCCTGGTGGAGGGGCTTTCTCCGACTCCGTAGAACCCCTCCACCGCCCTTCGGGCGGTCCCCCTCCCCCGGAAATCCGGGGGAGGAACTAGGGTCTCAAAGCCTCCGCCAGCCCCGGCGCATATTCGGCCCCGTAGGGCACCTGCGCCGACGACGCCTTCAGCGCCGGGCCGATCGGCTCCGCCCTTCCGCCGAGGCATTTGGCCAGGAAATTCTCCGCCACCGCGTTGAAAGCGATATTGTTCTGGGGCCGGGCGAAGCCATGGCCCTCGTCGGGGAAGACGACGTAGGTGACGGGGATGTCCTTGGCCTTGAGGGCGTCTACGATCTGCTGCGATTCGTTGATGTTGACCCGGGGATCGTTGGCGCCCTGGCCGATCAGCAGCGGCCGGCGGATGCGGTCCGCCTTGAACAAAGGCGAGCGTTCCTTGAGCAGCGCCTTGCCCTCTTCGGTCGTCGGATCGCCCATCCTCTTGTAGAATTGAGCGCGGATCGCTTCCCAATATGGGGGGATGGTCGACAAGAGGGTGTTGAGGTTGGACGGTCCGACGATGTCGACTCCGCAGGCGAAGCGGTCGGGCGTGAAGGCAAGGCCGGCGAGGGTGGCATAGCCGCCGTAGGAGCCGCCCATGATCGCCACCTTGTCCTGGCGAGTGACTCCGCGCTCCACTGCCCAGTCGACGGCGTCGAGCAGGTCGTCGTGCATCTTCGTCCCCCACTGGAGGTCGCCGGCGGAGATGAACTTCTTGCCGAAGCCGGTCGAAGCGCGGAAATTCGGCGAGAGGACGGCGTAGCCGCGATTGGCGAGCCACTGATGGTAGCCGTTGAAGCCGTAGCTGTCGCGGCCCCAGGGGCCGCCGTGGACGAAGAGCACCATCGGCACGGGCCGGTTCGGGCGGCCGTCGCCGTCCGGGTCGCTTCCGGGCGGCAGGGTCAAATAGGAGACCATGTTGAGCCCGTCGCGGGTTTTGATCTCGACCGGGTGCATCGCCGCCATCGGCAGGCCGTCGAGCTCGGGCCGGGTGGTGTAGAGCTTGGTCAGGCTCTTGGCCTTGCGGTCGTAGAGCCAGGCGCTGGACGGCGCCGTCCCCGGATCGACGGCGACGATCCATTTGTCGTCCGCCTGGGTGCGCGAGGTGACGTTGATATCGCCCTTCAGCCGGCTCTCGAGGAAGGCGAGGTCGCCTTTCACCGAGCCGTCGACCGGAACCCACTCGTTCTTGAGATAATTGACCGCATAGGCCTGGACCCTGCCGGTCTTCGGATCGGCCATCGAGCCGCCAATGTCGGCGCGGGCGTTTTGAGCAACGATCGTCTTGCGGCCGGAGGCGACGTCCTGGGCGATGAGGGCGCTGGTATCGCGCCCTCGGGAATCGAGCCAGTAAAGCGTCTTGCCGTCGGTGGTGAAGCCGGCCGGGCCGGAGGTCTGGCTGTCGTCGAGGCCGACCTGCTCGAAGGGCTGGGCCTCGATCCTGTCGCCGGTCACCCGGAAATAGTCGCTGCCGCCGTCCGGGCGCGACTTGATGGCGATCCTCACCTTGAGCTGCTCGTCGGCGATGAAGCCCGAATAGCCGCCCATGTTCATCAGCACCGGGGTCAGCCTGCCGGTGGCGAGATCGAGGCTGTAGACGTCGTGCCACTTGGGGTCGCGATTGTTGACGCCGATCAGGATCCGGTCCTTCACGTCGTTGGAGATGTTGACGATCATCACCCGGGTCTTCTCGAACGGGGTGATCGCGCGCTGCGTGCCGGAGACGACATCGACTCCGTAGAGCAGGAAATTCTCGTCGCCGCCCTTGTCGTTGATGAACAGGATCTGCCTGCTGTCGGGCGACCAGAAATATTGGCGAATGGGGCGTTTGGTCTCGGCGGTGAGCGGCCGCGCCGCTTTCGGATCGGCGGCCGGAGCGACGTAGATGTTGAGCACGCCGTCGCGCGGCGCGATCCAGCTCAGCCACTTGCCGTCCGGCGAGAGGCGACCGGCGGTCATGGACGGATTGCCGAAGAATTTCTCGCGGGCGATCAAGGGCACCTCGCCCCGGGCGATGGCGGGGATGGCGGCGACGGTCATGGCAGCACTGGCGGCGAGCAGCAGGATCTTGGCATTCATCGGGCACCTCTCACGGTTTCGAGTCCGCCCGATACTAGTGTCTTATGATTATAATACACAAGGGGCTAAATCCTCCCGCGGAATTCCGGGGGAGGGGGACCACCCGAAGGGTGGTGCTTCGCATGGTCCCCCTTCCCGGCAAATGCCGGGGAGGATTATGTGACCTTACCGCGCACCGCGAAGCGCGGCTCGCGCCAGCGGCCGCCGTCCAGGACCGCCCGCATCCGCTCCACCGCGGACCATATGTCCTCGAAGCCGAGATAGAGGGGCGTCAGGCCGAAGCGGACGACGTCGGGCGAGCGGAAATCGCCGATGACTCCGTCGGCGATCAGGGCCTGGCAGAGCTCGAAGGCGTGGGGGTGGCGGAAGCTGATATGGCTTCCGCGCCGGTCGGGGTCGGCCGGGGAGATGCACTCGAGCTCGGGGCAATGGGCCTGGACGAGACCGGCGAAGAGATCGAACAAGGCGATCGACTTCGCCCAGAGCGCCGCCATGTCGACGCCGTCGAAGCTCTCCACCCCGCTTCCGAGCGCCGCCAGGCTCAGCATCGGCGGGGTGCCGACGAGGAAGCGGTCGATTCCGGGCGCCGGGCGGTAATCGTCGGTGAAGGCGAAAGGCTCGGCATGGCCCATCCAGCCGCGCAGCGGCGGCATCAGCCGTTCCTGGAGCGCCTCGGCGACATAGAGGAAGGCGGGAGCGCCGGGGCCGCCGTTCAGATATTTGTAGCCGCAGCCCACGGCGAGCTCGGCGCCGTCGCCATTGAGGTCGAGCGGGACGGCGCCGGCGCTGTGGCTCAGGTCCCACAAGGTCAGGGCTCCCGCCGACTTGGCCCGGGCCGTCACCTCGGCCATGTCGAAGCGGAAGCCGGCCTTGAAATGGACGTGGGTGAGCAGGAGGAGGTTGGTGTCGGGGCCGATCGCGGCGTCGAGCGCATCGCGTTCCACGACGTCGAGGCGCAGGCCCGCCAATTCGGCCGCGCCGGCGGCGATGTGGAGGTCGGTGTGGAAATTGCCGGCTTCGGAGAGGAGCTGGCGGCGGCCGGGGGCGAGGGCGGCGGCGGCGACGATCAGCTTGAACAGATTCACCGAGGTCGAATCGGCGACGATGACCTCGTTCGGCTTCGCTCCGATCAACGGGGCGATCCTGGCGCCGACCCGCTGCGGAGCGTCGATCCAGCCGCGCGAGTTCCAGCTTCGGATCAGCTCGGAGCCCCATTCCTCCTCGACCATCACCCGCTGCCGGGCGACCGCCGCCTTGGGAAGGGCGCCGAGCGAGTTGCCGTCGAGGTAGACGATCCCGTCGGGCAGGACGAAGCGGTCGCGCAAAGGGCGCAGCGGGTCGGCGGCGTCGAGCGCCCGGACTTCCTCGAGGGTCGTCACCTCCCGTCACCCCGGCGAAGGCCGGGGTCCATGAACACGGGCGCGTTCGAAATTCCGCCGTCCGTGTTCATGGATTCCGGCCTTTGCCGGAATGACGGTGGAGGGCGGTTTCGATCTCCTCCACCGTCGCCGCCCAGGCGGCGGTCTCGGGCGCGATCAGCTCGACATGGCCGGTATTGTCGATCATCCGCACCTTCACCTTGTCGCCGGCGGCGCGCATCGGGCCGGCATAGGCTTCGGCATAAAAGGTGGGGATGATCCGGTCCTGGAGGCCGTTGATCAGGATCTGGCGGACCCCGAGCGGCGCCAGCCGCGGGACCGAGGTGTCGGCGTAGACGTTGCGGCTGCTCAAGGTCGGCGGGCCGACCAGCTGCTCGATCACCTCGGTGCCGCAGCCGCTTCCGGGCGGGGTGGCGGCGAGTTCGAGGTCGGGGAGGCCGCCGAGGCTGATCACCGTATCGATGGGGATGGGGTTGGGGCCGACGAGCGGGCTGCCGCGCGGGATGAGAGGGGTGGGCGCGCGGGCCTTGACCGCGTTGCGGGCGGCCAGCCACAGCGCCAAATGCCCGCCGGCGGAATGGCCGACCGCGACGAGCGGCCTGAGGTCAAGATCGTAGCGGGCGGCTTGGCCGCGAAGGGCGTCGGCCGCCGCCGCGGCGTCGAGGAAGGTGCCCGGATAACCGCCGCCGGTCCGGTCCACTCCGCGATAGTCGATGTTCCAGACCGCGATCCCGCGCTTCGCGAGATCGTCGGCGATCCAGTTCATGATCCGCCGGTCGGCGATCTCGGTTTGCCAGCAGCCGCCATGGACCATCAGCACCGTCGGGTGCGGGCCGCGGCCGGCCGGAAGCCAGAGGTCGGCCTTCTGCATCTGGTCGTCGCCATAGGCGATCGTGGCGGTCGGCTCCGGCCGAGGACGTCCGAGCAGGTCCGGCCACTTCATCAGCTGGGGCTGCGCCGAAGGCGGGGCGGGAGGTGGGGGGGCGGGGGGCTGGGACACCGTGCACCCGGCTAGCGCCGTGAGCAGGGCAAGGGCAAGGGCGGGACGCATCGCGCGGCGGTAGCGGCCGGCGGCGAAGCTGGCAAACTCCCTAATTGGTGTCTGACACCGATTTTATTGCGGTTTGATTTCAGACGGTTGGAAATTGGCGCCTGGCGCCATTTCACGCTTTCAGCGGAGCGAGCGCCGGGAGGAGAGGGCTCCCGGCGCTCGTCGGCGGCCCGAGAGGGCGGCCGCCGAATCCGGCGATCAGGCGAGAAGGGGCGAGGCGGAGGCCGTCGCGGTCAGGATCACGCTTGCGACCGTCAGGGACAGGACCAGGAAAATCATCGCAAGCTTGAGGGCGGGGTCGCGCATGTCATTTCTCCTTTGCCGTGCCGGAGTTAAGCCTGCCCCGGGCCGCGGGCGTCGCGCTTCCAGGGCGCGTCGAACTCCATCTCGTTGAGGCGCCTCAGGCCGGTGCCGACAGCGTCGCCGGCGCGGGCGAGGAAATTCGCCACGGTTTCCGAGAAAGCGTGGCCGTGCTCAACCCACAGGCGGCTGTCGATTTCGTCGCGCATTTTATCACTCCTTGGCTGGCGGCCGGCATCGTGCGGCGCTTCATGGAGCCAGATAGGAGGCGGCCCCCTGGACCGTCCAACTAAAGGCTGGACTCAGGTGATAAGCTGGGCTTATCATCTTTGCGATGCGTCACCTCCCGCCCTTGGCCTCCGTCAGAGTGTTCGAGGCGGCCGCCCGGCACGAGAATTTCACCCTCGCGGCGGCCGAGCTGGGAATGACCCAGGCGGCGGTCAGCTACCAGGTCCGGATCCTCGAGGATCGGCTCGGCGTGCCGCTGTTCGTGCGCTCGAAGCGGCGGGTGACCCTGAGCGAGGCCGGGCGGAGGCTTGCGCCCATCGTGTCCGACGCCTTCGACCGACTGGGGGAGGGCTTCGCCGACCTCGTCGACGAGGACGAGAGCGTGCTCGCCATCAGCACCGCCCAGACCTTCGCGTCCAACTGGCTCGCCGGCCATCTCGGCGCCTTCCAGGTCGCCCGGCCCGAGCTTGCGGTGCGGCTTCAGACCAGCAACGGCCTCGTCGACTTCGCCCGCGACGAGGTGGATGTCGCGATCCGCATGGGGGACGGGCAATGGCCAGGCCTGCGCAGCCACTTTCTCTTCCACCACCACTTCACGCCGATGTGCACGCCCGATTTCCGCGATCGCCACGATCTGCGCGAGGCGAAAGACGTGCTCCGGGTCGCGCGCCTGACTCCGGACGACGAATGGTGGGAAATCTGGCTGAGCGCCGCCGAAGTCGCACTGCCGGCGCAGCGCCTGCCCGGCATCCGGCTCGATTCCCAGGCGACGGAAGGGCAGGCGGCGATGGCGGGCCACGGCGTCGGAATGCTGACTCCGATGTTTTGGAAGGCCGAGGTGGCCGCGGGCCGCCTGGTCCAGCCTTTCCCGCTGATCGCCTGCGAAAGGCGCGCCCATTGGCTCGTCTATCCCGAGCACAAAAGAGGCCGCGCCAAGATCCGCGCCTTTCGCGACTGGCTGCTCGGCAAGATCGCCGCCGAGGCCCCTTCGGCCCCGGCGGCGGCCTTCACGCCTCCGGCTCGCTAGGCTCGACGAATCGGGGCCGAGGCTCGCGCCGAAGCAGCGGGACCCGGCGACTGAGCCACCGCCAGGCCAGCCAGAGCAGGAGCAAGGCGGCCAGCCAGGGCAGCAAGGTCACCACGACGATCAGAACCGTGGTCGCGGCGCCGACGAAATTGTCGCCGGCGTCGGCGACGGCGCGTTCGAGTCGGCTGCCGGTCTTGCCGGCGCGATAGTCGAAGACGACAGGCGTGCTGGCCAGCTGCTGGCGCCGTCCGGTCTGTTCGGCTTCGCCGGTCTGGACCGAGCCGCGCAACCCCTGCAGCTGTTGCTGAAGCTCGACCCTTTCCGCCGAGCTCAGGCCGGGCCGGGCGAGCTGCTGCTCGATCCTTTTTATCTCGTCGGCCCGCTGCGCCTGGGCTCGGCTCGCTTCGGAAATCTCGGCGCCGACGTCCGTGCCGGTGATCGCCGCCTCGAGCAGCTCGCCCTCGGCCTTGGTGACGACGGCCTGGCCGTCGCGGCCGAAGGCTCGGGCCCGGGCCGGATCGAGCTTGAAGACGAGCTCGGCGTCGACGTCGCCGTCGCCCTGGTCGCGATAGTTCATGGCGGTGATCCGGCAGAGCTCGACGCCCATTTTCTCGCAGGCCGCGGCATGTTCTTCCTGGACCCGGCCGATATTCTCGGCGGGAAGCCGGAAGGCGTAGCGATAGTTGAAGGCGACTCCGGGCGCGGCGGTTGGGCCGATGCCCGGCGGCCGCGGCGCCCGGCTCGAGGCCGGCTCCTCCTGGACGTCGAAGGTGGTCATATTGGCCTGGCCGTCCCGGGCCGAGCCATGATCCGCGCCTTGGCCGCAGGCGGCGGTGGCCAGCAGGAGACTCACACAGATTGCCTTGCGCATCCCTCTCTCCTTATTTTTCGCGACCGGTCTGATGCCGGCCATGTAACATTATCCTATTGGTAGACAAACGCAAGACGCCGGTCGCATCCTGAGAATCCGGCTGCTATCGGTTCGCCATGTCCGACACCGTCAACGATATCGATCCCATCCAGAATCACCGTTTCGAGGACGCGCTGTCGCAGCGTTATCTCGTCTACGCTTTGTCCACGATCACCGCGCGCTCGCTGCCCGACGTCCGCGACGGGCTGAAACCGGTGCATCGCCGGCTGCTTTGGGCGATGCGCCTTCTCCGGCTGGATCCGGCCTCGGGCTACAAGAAATGCGCCCGCGTGGTCGGCGATACGATCGGCAAATATCATCCGCACGGCGACCAGTCGGTCTACGACGCGATGGTCCGCCTCGCCCAGGATTTCTCGCTCCGCTACCCGCTCGTCGACGGCCAGGGCAATTTCGGCAATATCGACGGCGATAACGCCGCCGCCTACCGCTACACCGAGGCCAGGCTGACCCCGGCCGCGATCGAGCTGATGGCCGGGCTCGACGAAGGCACGGTCGACTATCGCCCGACCTACAATGGCGAGGAAGAGGAGCCCGAGGTCTTTCCGGGCCTGTTCCCCAACCTGCTCGCCAACGGCGCCAGCGGAATCGCGGTCGGAATGGCGACCTCGATCCCGCCCCACAATCTGGCCGAGATCGTCGACGCCGCCATCGTCCTCATAAAGGATCCCAAAGCCGATCATGCGGCTTTGATGGAAAAGGTGCAGGGACCGGACTTTCCGACGGGCGGGGTGCTGGTCGACAGTCCGGCGGTCGTCGCCTTGGCCTATGCGACCGGCCGCGGCTCGTTCCGGGTGCGCGGCCGCTTTTCGACCGGCAGGAGCGCCGAAGGGGAATGGGAGGCCGGCGGGATCGAGAAGCTGCCGAACGGCATGTGGCAGCTCGTCATCTCCGAAATCCCCTACCAGGTGCCGAAGAACAAGCTGATCGAGCAGATCGCGGCCCTGATCTCCGACAAGAAGCTGCCGATCCTTGCCGACGTCCGCGACGAATCCGACGCCCAGATCCGGATCGTGATCGAGCCGCGCAGCCGGACGATCGATCCGCAGCTGCTGAAGGAAAGCCTGTTCCGGCTTACCGACCTCGAGGTCCGGGTGCCGCTCAACATGAACGTCCTCGACGCCGACCGCACCCCCCGGGTGATGAGCCTGAAGGACGTCCTGTCGGCCTGGGTGGCGCATCAGTTCAGCGTGCTGATGCGGCGCTCGCAATTCCGGATCGGCAAGATCGACGACCGGCTCGAGCTGCTCGAAGGCTATATCATCGCTTTCCTCAACCTCGACCGAGTGATCGAGATCATCCGAACCGAGGATGAGCCCAAGCCGCTGATGATGGCCGAGTTCGCCCTGAACGACCGCCAGGCGGAAGCCATATTGAACATGCGCCTGCGCTCGCTGCGCCGGCTCGAGGAGATGCAGCTCAGGGGCGAGCGCGACAAGCTGATCGCCGAGCGGGAGGGGCTCGAAGCCCTGGTCAACGACCCGAAGCTTCAGCGCAAGCGGCTGGTCAAGGACCTGACCGGGCTCCGCGACCGCTACGGCCCGGCCACCGATCTCGGCCGCCGCCGGACCCTGATCGAGGAAGCCGCGCCGGCGCGCGAGATCCCGCTCGAGGCGATGATCGAGCGCGAGCCGATCACTGTGATCATGTCGCAGCGCGGCTGGATCCGGGCGATGAAGGGCCATGTCGATCCGGCCGAGGCGGAAGCTCTGAAGTTCAAGGAGGGCGACGGCGGGCGCTTCTTCTTTCACGCCCACACCACCGACAAATTGCTGCTCGCCGCCGCCGACGGCCGCTTCTACACGCTCGCCGCCGACCGGCTGCCCGGCGGCCGCGGCTTCGGGGAACCGATCAAGCTGATGGTCGACGTCGAGGGCGAGGGGAATATCGTCACCCTGTTCCGGGCCGGGGCGGCCGACAAGCTGCTCCTCGCGACCAGCGACGGGCGCGGCTTCCTGACGTCGGCGGCGGGCGCCGTCGCCGAGACCCGAAAGGGCAAGCAGGTCGTCAACCTGAAGCCCGGCGCCCGGCTGAAGACGGTAAGGCCGATCGGCGAAGGCCATGATTATGTCGGCGTGATCGGCGAGAACCGGAAGCTGGTCGTCTACCCGCTCGCCGAGCTTCCCGAAATGGGCCGGGGCCAGGGCGTCCAGCTTCAGCGCTACCGCGACGGTGGGCTCGGCGACGCGACCAGCTTCCGCTTCGCCGACGGCCTGAGCTGGCCGATGGGCGGCGACAGCGGCCGGACCCGAACCGAGGCCGACATGAACCCCTGGCGCGCCGCGCGCGGCGCCGCCGGCCGGATGCCGCCGAACGGCTTCCCGAAGGAGAAGCCGTTCGGCTAATCGTCATCCCGGCGAAAGCCGAAACCCCAGGTCGAATAGTCTCCGCGGGTCTCCCCGAGGTCCCGGCTTGCGCCGGGATGACGGCATGTCCTCCCTAACCCTTCGTTAACCCTGTTTCTCTAAGCCTTTCGTCATGCAGGCCGCACCCCCGCGTGGGCGAAGCAAGTCACCCGGATCGGCCCGCCCTCGCGTGGCCGGCGCGGCCGCGTCGCTGACGCCGCGCGAGGCGGAATTCGCCCGGGCGCGGCAGGATTATCTCGAAGCCCTGCCGATTGCCGCCTTCGTCGCCGCGGAAAGCGAAGAGGGCGGCCCGTTCATCGATGTCGCCAACGACCGGTTCCGCGACCTTGTCGCTCCCGACGCGCCCGATCTGGGCGCGCCGGTCGGCTCGGTCGCGTTTCTCGAGGAAAGCCGGGTCGGCCCCGCCATCGCCGGCTTCCTGCGCGGCGACGAGCAGATCCGGGAATTCGAGGCCGGCGACGGCAAGCCTGTCGGCGGCCGCCACTTCGAAGTGCGGTTCGCCCGGCTCAATCGGATTCCCGCGCTCGGCCGGCGCTGCCTGGTCTCGCTCAACGACCGCACAGCCCAGGTCGAGACCGAGCGAAGCCTGCGCGCCGAGATGCTTCGCGACAGCCTGACCGGCCTTCCCAACCGGATCGCGTTCAACGAGCGGGTCGAAGCGGTGCTCGAGGATCCCGGCTTCCAGCCCGGAAGCCACGCCGTCCTCGTCGTCGACATGCGCCGCTTCAGCCGGGTCAACGAATGCGTCGGATCGCTCGCCGGCGACGAATTGCTGATCACCTTCGCCCGCCGCCTCTATTCCGCCCTTCGCGCCGGCGACCTGCTCGCCCGAACCGGCGGCGACGAGTTCGGCCTGTTGATGCGGCTCGACCGGGGCCTCGAGGAAGCGCTGCAGGCGGCGGACCGGATCGAAGCCGCGATGACCGCGCCCTTCCGCCTCTCGGAGCTGGAAATACGAGTCGATTGCGCGCTCGGCTGTGCGCTGCTCAGCGGAAGCGAGGCGCTGGCCGAGGAGGTCTTGCGAAACGCCCAGTTCGCCCTGAAGCGTTCCAAGGCGAGCGGGGCGGTGCAGATCTACGAGCCCAACCAGGCGCGGGTAGCCCGGAGGCGCTTCAGCATCGAGACCGAGCTTCGCCATTCGATCGAGCGAAACGGGCTCACCCTCGCCTATCAGCCGCTGATCGACCTTCGCTCCGGCGCCGTCGCCGGATTCGAGGCCCTCGCCCGCTGGGAGCATCCCCGGCGCGGCCCGATCTCGCCGAGCGAGTTCATCCCGGTCGCCGAGGAATCGGGGCTGATCGTCCCGCTCGGCCAATGGGCGCTCGAAACCGCGGTCGCCACCCTGGCGAAATGGGACCTGGCCGGCGCGGCCGAGCTTCCGCTTTCGGTCAGCGTCAATCTGTCGGCCCTGCAGATCGCGCGCGACGACGTCGCGGGCCTCGTCGCGTCCGTCCTCGCCCGCCACCAGATGCCGGGCGAAAGGCTCATCCTCGAGCTCACCGAAAGCGCGATCGTCCAGGATCCGAAGCGCGCGACGACGGTGTTGGAAGGCCTGAAAGCGCTCGGCGTCAGCGTCGCGATGGACGATTTCGGCACCGGCTACACTTCGCTCGCCTACCTCCAGCGGCTGCCGATCGACATGCTCAAGATCGACCGGAGCTTCGTCTCGGGAATGCTTAGGGATTCCGATTCGGTCGCCATCGTCCGCGCCATATTGTCGCTCGCCAGCGCGCTTGGGATGGACACGACGGCCGAGGGCATAGATTCGCCCGAGCTCGCCCGGGCGCTCGGCGACATGGGTTGCTCGCACGGCCAGGGCTTCCATTTCGCCCGGCCGCTCGAGGCGGACGCCGCCTTCGCTTACTGGGCGTCGCGAAGGGCCTGATCGACATGGCGGCGGGCGATGGCCCGCTGCGCCGCGGCCTCCGGCGGGAAGCCCGCTTGCGCCCATTCGCGATCGATCGCCTGAAGGGTACGGGCGACGACCGGTCCGGCTTCGAGGCCCATGGCGATAAGCTCGCCGCCGCCGATCCGGAGCCGCGGCCGCTGCCAGCCGGCCAGGGCCGCCGTCGCGCCCGGCTCGCCGTCGCCCAGCAGGATCCGGTCGACGGCTTCGTCGGCGCCTATCGCGTAGGCGAGCGCTTCCGGCGGCCGCGAATCTCCGGCGTTGCGGCCGGCGGCGGCGGTCAGCCTCTTGGCGGACCGGTTCGACAGGCGCAGGCGGGCGGCGACCGCCGTCGCTTGCTCCGGGTCGGCGGGGAGCAAGGCGGCGAGCCTGCGAAGCGGGTGCGGCGGCGTGCCCGACTCCGCTTCGCGCCGAACCAGCCTTGCCAGCCGCTCGACCCCGTCCGGTTCGATCTCCGGAAGCACCGGCTTCAATATGGCGCGCTCCACCATCAGCCGGACGGCGGCGATCGGTTCCGGCAATGCGAGCAGCTTGGTCAGCTCGTCGGCGATCCGCTCACGGGACAAGGCCATCAGGTCGTTGGCGCGCGTCGTGCAGGCCTCGATCGCCGCCGGGTCGGGCTCGCCCTCCCCGAAACGGGCGAAGAAGCGGAAGAAGCGGAGGATGCGGAGATGATCCTCGGCGATCCGGGTGAGCGGGTCGCCGATGAACCGGACCCGGCGCGCGTCGAGATCGGCCTCGCCTCCGAAAAAGTCGAATATCTCGAACGTCGCCGGATCGGCGAGCAAGGCGTTGATCGTGAAGTCGCGGCGGGCCGCGTCCTCGCGCCAGTCGTCGGTATAGGCGATCGTCGCCCGGCGGCCGTCGGTGGCGACGTCGCGCCTCAAGGTCGTCACCTCGACCGGCTTTCCCCCCACGACGGCGGTGACCGTGCCATGGGCGAGACCGGTCGGCACCGCCTTGATCCGGGCCCGGCCGAGCCTCTCCATCACCTCTTGCGGCGCCAGGCGGGTGGCGAGGTCGACATCGCTGACCGCAAGCCCGAGCAGGGTGTCGCGGACGCAGCCGCCGACATAGCGCGTGTCGCCGTCCTTCGCTCCGAGCGCGGCGAGCAGGGACTTCATCCCCTCCCGCCGCTGCCAGTCCGCTTTGGGCAGCTTCATCGAACCAATTCCAGGCGCCGCGACAGGTTGACGATCATGGCCGCCGTCGCCCCCCAGATCCGCCGGCCTTCCCACTCGATTTCGTAATAGCTTCGCTCGACGCCCCGCCATTGGGCCGTGCGCACCTTCTGATGGCGCGGATCGAGGAGATAATGAAGCGGCGCCTCGAACATCGCGGCGACTTCCCCGGGCTGGGCGACGAGGCTGAGGCCCGGCGGAACGACTCCGACGATGGGGGTCACTTCAAAGCCGGTGACGGTCCGGTAGCGGTCGGCCGCGCCGATCACCTCGACCCGGTCGCGGGGGAGCGCGATCTCCTCTTCGGCTTCGCGAAGGGCGGCGGCGACCGGGCCGTCGTCGTCCGGATCGATCCGGCCCCCCGGGAAGCTGATCTGGCCCGGATGCTTGCGCATCGTCATCGGCCGCTCGGTCAGGATAACCGTCGGCGAGGCATGGTCGACCACCGCCACCAGCACGGCGGCCGGGGTGAGGTCCCCGTCGGCGCCCTCCATGACATCGCCTTCGAGCAGGATGGGGCGGCGCCGCCGCCCCCGTTCGAGCGCATCGCGGAGGCGCTCGGCAAGGACGG
Organism: Sphingomonadales bacterium; assembly: GCA_034668565.1. Classification (GTDB taxonomy): domain Bacteria; phylum Pseudomonadota; class Alphaproteobacteria; order Sphingomonadales; family Sphingomonadaceae; genus Allosphingosinicella. The sequence continues at coordinate 14,871 of JAXDPE010000010.1, forward strand.
TCATGCCGCGCCCATCGGGAAGAATATTCCCCCGCTCCACAGGCCGGGCGGGTCGCCGCCGGCGAGAGCGATCTCGGCAAGCTCGTAATAGACCGGGCGGGAGACGAGCGCGTCGAGCCCGCCGCGGACCCTGACATAGGGATGCGGACCTTCGGCGCCCGCTTCGAAGCGCAGCGGGTGGTCCGGGCCGGCGACGACGAGGTCGCCGGTGTTGAGCCGGAAGGCGAGCGACGCCGCTTCGCCTTGCCCTTCCGCCTTGAGCTCGACCGCGACGAAGGGCGCGTCCTCGACCTCGATATCGAGCTTCTCGACCGGCGTGACCAGGACGAAGCGGCCGTCCGGCTCGCGCCGAAGGATGGTCGAGAACAATCGGACCATCGCCTGCCGCCCGATCGGGCTGCCCTGATGAAACCAGGTCCCGTCGCGGGCGATCCGCATCTCGCTGTCGCCGCAATGGGTCGGGTTCCACTTGTCGACGGGCGGAAGCTTCTTCTCCTCCGCCAGGCGGGCGATTTCGGCGAGCGAAAGGCCGGCGAGGTCGTCGAGAGGCGGGGACATCGGCATGATCGGACGACTCTGGCGGGGCGGGGCCGCGGGAGCAAGCCTTGCGCTCGAACAGCCCGTCGATTGAATCCGCCCCCAGTCCATCCTATCCGGCGGCCATGGCCAGCGAGTTCCAGGGGCCGCGCACGGCGATCGTCACCGGGGGCGCGAGACGGATCGGGGCGGCCCTTTGCCGGGCGCTCGCCGAGGACGGCTGGCATCTGCTCATCCATTGCCGTCGCTCGACGGACGAGGCGGGCCGGCTGGCGCGGGAATTGGGCAATGCCGCCGTCGTCGTCGCGGACCTCGCCTCGCCCGATTCGGCGGAGCGGATAATGGCGGCGCTGGAAGACCTCCCGCCGGCGCGGCTTCTGATCAACAACGCGTCCCGCTTCGCCTTCGACAGCGCCGACGACTTCACCGTCGAAAGCTGGGAAGCCCATCAGGCCGTCAATGTGCGGGCGCCGGCTTTCCTTTCCCAGGCTTTCGCGGCTCGGGCGGAGGCGCCCGGCCTGATCGTCAACCTGCTCGATTCCAAGCTGGCCCAGCCCAACGCCGATTTCTTCAGCTACACGATCTCCAAGTTCGGGCTCGCCGGGCTCACCGAGCTTTGCGCCCGGGCCTGGGCGGAGCGCGGAATCCGGGTCTGCGGCATCGCGCCGTCGGTGACGCTCGTGTCCGGCGCACAGCGGAATTTCGACTCCGTCCATGCCCTCAACCCGCTTGGCCGCGGAGTCCGGGTCGAGGATATCGTCGGGGCCCTGCGCTTCCTCATTGCCACGCCGACGATCACCGGGCAGACGCTCACCCTCGACGGCGGACAGCGCTTCCGGGCGCTGCCCCGCGACGTCCAGTTCCTGGAGCCCGGCCATGAATGAGCAGGAAGCTGGGAATGAGCAGGTGAAGCTCGACGGCCTGGTGCCGGAGCGGCTGGCGCCGAGGAGCCGAAAGATCGTGCTCGACGATTATTGCGTCGCGGCCGACATCGGCTTCCACGATTTCGAGGTCGGAACCCCGCAGCGGCTTCTGGTCACGGTCGAAGTGTGGGTCGACGAGGCCAGCTTCCCGGCGGACGACCAGCCGGCGGGCGCCTGGGATTATGATTTCCTGCGCACCGAGATCGGCGCCCTGATCGGCGGCCGCCGCTTCAATCTGCAGGAAACGGTGGCCCGGGAGATTTACGACCTGGTGGCGGCGCGGCGGGGGGTGACCGGGCTTAGGGTGGCGACCCGAAAGCCCGACATCTATCCGGACTGCGCGGGAGTCGGGGTGGAGCTGACGTCTTACTAGCCGTCATCCCCGCGAAGGCCGGGATCCCTGAGCACGGACGGGCTAGGTTTCCACGGGCAGTGTTCATGGATCCCGGATCAAGTCCGGGATGACGATTACCGCCTCGTCCTCACGCACGGCCCAAGCCGCTCGAGCACCAGCCGGTAGTCCTCCTGGATCGCGGGAACGTTCTCGCCGGCTTCGCTAAGGCTCTGCCTTGGCAGGGCTCGGGGAAGGCCGCAGGCGAGGCGGTACCAGAGCAGGGTGTCCGGGGCCGGCGGCGCCGCCGCTTCGTCGACGATCTCGCTCAGCGCCACCGCCCACAAGGGCGTCTCGCCGGGGCGACGAAGCACGGTCAGCGATACCGGAGTGCCGCCGGCGGTCTGGAGGAAGATCTGGGTCTCGCTCTCGCCGCGGACGGCCCCCGGCACGTGGAAGGCTCGGCCGATGCCGGCGATCCGCGGCGGCGGCGAGGCCGAGCTCGCCTCGCCGATGATCGAGCGCAGGGTGGCGGCCCGCGCCGGGGTGAAGGCGATCTGGGCGTCCGGGGCGGCCAGCCGAAGCTCGCCGGGCCGACCCGTCACCGGCGTCGCCAGCAGAAGGAACTCGCTGCCCTTGCGAAGCTTGGGCGCCCTGCCCCTGGAGTCGCGCGGAAGATCGACGAGATAGGAGAGGCGCGCGGGTAGGGACTGGGGCGAGCGGATCAGCGAGACCAGGGCCGCCTCGACGAAGAAACGGGCCATGCCGGGCTTGAGATCGGGCGCCCGCTCGGCCTTGACCGCCGCGGCTTCGGCGATCCGGACCTGGGCCGCGACCGGCGCCGAGAGCGCGAGGTCGGCCAGATCCGCATAGGTCGGCTCCGCGTAAGTCGGCCCGGGACTCGGGGCGGCGCCGGCCGGGGCCTGCGATTCGCCGGGAGCCGCCGCGACGGCGACCAGGGCCGCCGCCAGCGCCAATTTACAAAAAGTCAGCGCCCTCGCCACCGTTCCGCCTCCGTAAGTTTATGCCCCGTTTCCCATAAGCTTAGCGGGATGAACGGCGGATTTCGGCCGTTTTAGCCGCAAGCGCCTTGCATATACAGGAGGATTGCGTCCTCGCTGGTCACACGATAGATGAACCGGCTCTAGCGGATGATATGTTGATACATAGCATTTCGGATGGAGCCGTTGGGGATCAGCCGCGTTGTTGATGCGCGCGGGTCCCCGGCAGAGGGACGAAGAGAGGGAGTGTGGCTGATTAATGGCATATGCTGACAACAGGATGAGCCGGAGCCGCCTGACGGCGATCATCATCGTCGCCATCCTCCATGCTCTGTTAGGCTACGCGTTCGTCACCGGACTCGCCTACAACGTGGTCAAGAAGGTGGCGGCGGACCTGAAGACCTTCAACGTCGAGGAGGAGCCGCCGCCCCCCGAAGAGAAACCGCCGCCACCGCCGCCGGACCAGCCGCAGACTCCGCCGCCGATGGTGACTCCGCCGCCGATCGTGCGCACCAACGCGCCGCCGCCGCAGATGGTGACGACGAACGTCGCGCCGCCGCCGCAGATCACCTACACGGCGCCTCCGGCTCCGCCGGCGCCGCCGGCTCCGGCGCCGCCGCCACCGCCGCCGCCACCGAAGAAGGTCACTCCCGCCCGGGCCAAGGCGAATCTCGCCTCGCTCTTCTCGGACGAGGATTATCCGGCTTCGGCGCTTCGCGCTTCGGAATCCGGCGCAACCGGTTTCCGGCTTGAAGTGGGCGCCAACGGGCGGGTCACCAATTGTACGGTGACGTCGTCAAGCGGATCGTCGGCGCTCGATTCGACGACCTGTCGATTGCTGAGGTCCAGGGCCCGGTTCACGCCCGCCACCGACAGCACCGGCTCGGCGACGGGCGATTCGTATAACGGCCGTATCGTCTGGCGACTGCCGGCCGAATAGGACGGACCGACCGGAACCATCGAATTCAAACTATATCTGAGAGGAAAATAGAGACCATGGCCACCCCAGCACCAGGCGCAGCCCCCGCAGGCGGCGGAAACCCCTACGGCCTCTGGGCCGCCCTCCAGCAAGGCGGAGCGATCGCCTGGGCCACCTTCATCATCCTCGCGATCATGTCGGCCGGTTCCTGGTACGTCCTGTTCGTCAAGCTGTTCGAGCAGCAGAAGATCATCAACCAGGGCCGCCGCGCCCGGACCAGCTTCTGGCAGTCGGCGAACCTTCGCGAAGGCGCCTCGAAGCTCGAGAAGAACAGCGCCTATCGCCAGATCGTCGACGACGGCATCCTGGCGCTGGAGCAGCACGACAAGCTGACCGATCCGATCGACCAGCATGACTGGATGCTCAACTCGCTGGCGCGCAGCCAGGGCGCGATCACCTCGAAGCTGTCGAGCGGCCTCGCCTTCCTCGCCACCGTCGGTTCGACCGCGCCGTTCGTCGGACTGTTCGGAACCGTCGTCGGCATCTACCGGGCGCTGGTGAAGATCGGCGCGGCCGGTCAGGCCTCGATCGATACCGTCGCCGGCCCGGTCGGCGAATCGCTGATCATGACCGCGCTCGGCCTCGTCGTCGCGGTTCCGGCGGTGCTCGCCTACAACTGGCTGATCCGCCGCAACAAGTCGATCCTCGAGGAGCTCGCCCGCTTCTCCAACGAGCTTCACGGCTACATGATGTCGGGCGGAACCGTCCGTCCGGTCGTCGCCAGCCGTGCCGGAGCCGCCACCGGCGGGACCAGCGCGGCCAAGGGTCCGGGCGCGGCTTCGCCGGGCGGATCCACTGCCACCGGAAGCGCGATCGGCGCCCCGCACGGCGGTCCGAAGAAAGTCTGATCTGAGCGCGCCGGCGGAGCCGATGCTCCGCCGGCGCGGCCTTCACGCGGCACTCGAGCTAGATAGGAATACCGACCATGGCCATGACTGTCGGCCAAGAGAGCGAAAGCGGCGACGAAGCGCCGATGTCCGACATCAACACGACGCCGCTCGTCGACGTCATGCTGGTGCTGCTCATCATCTTCCTGATCACGGTTCCGGTCGTCGTCCAGACGATCCCGATGAAGCTTCCCAAGGTCGATTTCGAGGCGACCACGACCAAGCCGGAGAACGTCTCCCTCTCCGTCCGTTCAGAAAAAGACGGCAGCTGCGGCGTCTATTGGGGCCTCCAGAAGGTGAATTCCGACGAGCTGCTCAAGCGGGCGGTCAAGAAGCTCGAGGACGAGATCAAGAAGCTCGGCGGCGTCGACAACATGACCGAGGAGAACATGCCGGAGGCTCATATCCGGGCGGATATCAATACGCCCTACAAATGCGTCGGCGGCGCCATCTACACGATGCAGCGGGCCGGCTTCGCCCGCGTCGGCTTCATTTCCGAGCCGCCTCCGCGGGGCCAAGCCCGCCTCTAAAGGCGGCGCTAGAAACAGATTTAGGAGTTAGAGCTTATGTCAATGGCAGTCGGGGGTTCGGACGACGAACCCATGATGGACATCAACACGACGCCGCTCATCGACGTCATGCTGGTGCTGCTCATCATGTTCATCATCACCATCCCGATCCAGACCCACGCGGTGAAGCTCGACCTTCCCCAGGACCAGCCGCCGCAAAACCCGCCGCCCATCGATCCGGTCAAGAACAAGGTCGTGATCTCGCCGGGGGATATCGTGCTTTGGAACGGCGCTCCGATCGATCTCGTCCGGCTGCGCCAGTATCTCGACGTCACCCAGACGATGAACCCGGTTCCCGAGCTTCATCTCCAGCCCGAGCCCAACGCCCGCTACGAGCTGGTCGACGAAGTCCTCGCCGTCACCAAGCGCGCCCGGGTCGAGAAAATGGGCTTCGTCGGCAACGAGGCCTACGCGACCTTCTGAAGCGCGAACCTTCTGCATTTCTCTCAAGGCGGTCCTGCGGGGCCGCCTTTTTTTATTCCTCCCCCGGATTCCCGGGGGAGGGGGACGGCGTGAAGCGCGGTGGAGGGGTTTCGGGTCAGCAAGGCCCCTCCACCATGCTTCGCATGGTCCCCCTCCCCTGCAAAAACAGGGGAGGAATTCAGTGTCAGGCGGCGATGCCGTCGAACTGGAGGCGGGCAAGCTTGGCATAGAGGCCGCCCTCGGCGCGCAGCGTGGCGTCGGTGCCCATCTCGGCGATCCGGCCCTGGTCCATGACCACGATCCGGTCCGCCGCCCGCACCGTCGCCAGGCGGTGGGCGATGACGATGGTCGTCCGGTTCTCCATCAGCCGCTCGAGCGAGCGCTGGACCAGCCGCTCGCTCTCCGCGTCGAGGGCCGACGTAGCCTCGTCGAGCAGAAGCAGTGGCGCGTCGCGAAGCACCGCCCGGGCGATGGCCAGCCGCTGGCGCTGGCCGCCGGAAAGCCGTGCGCCGCCTTCGCCCATATAGGTGTCGAGCCGTTCGGGCAGCTTGCTCAGGAAGTCGGCGGCATTGGCGGTCTCGGCCGCCGACCACAATTCGTCGTCCGAAGCCTCCCAGCGGCCGTAGCGCAGATTGTCCCGGGCGCTGGCAGCGAAGATCACGGTGTCCTGCGGCACGACCGCGATCCGGGCCCGCACCTGCGCCGGATCCGCATCCGTCAAAGCCACTCCGTCCAGCAGGACCATCCCCGCTTCCGGATCGTAGAAACGCAAAGCGAGCTGGAACAAGGTCGACTTGCCCGCCCCCGAAGGCCCGACCACGGCCAGGGTCTCGCCCGGCGCCACCTTCAGCGAAAATTCGTGAAGCGCGCTGACTTCGCGGCGGGTCGGGTAGCGGAAGGTGACCTCCCGGAACTCGAGCGCGCCTCGGCCTGGCGAAGGCAAAGGCGTCGGATTGGCCGGAGCCTTGATCTCGGGCTCCTCCCGAAGCAGCTCGGTGAGCCGGCCGGCGGCGCCGGCGCCTCTCAGCAGGTCGCCATAGACTTCGGTCAGAGCCCCGAAGGCGCCGGCGACGAGGCCGCCGGTGAGGACGAAGGCGGCGATGGTCCCGCCGCTGATCCGGCCCGACTGGACGTCGACCGCGCCCTGCCACATCACCATCGTGATCGAGCCGAAGATGAGGGCGATCACGCCCGCCGTCATCAGCGCCCGCAAGGTGATCCGCCGCCGGGCGGTCTGGAAAACGCGTTCGACCGCTTCGGCGAAGCGGTTCGCCTCGCGCTCTTCCTGGCCGAAGCCCTGGACGATCTTCATCGCTCCGAGCACCTCGTCGACCATCGCTCCGACTTCGGCGATCCGGTCCTGGCCGAAGCGCGAGACGTTGCGGATCCGGCGGCCGAGAAACACGATGGGAAGGATCACCACCGGGATTCCGAGCAGGAGCATGGCGGTCAGCTTCGGCGCCAGGGCCAGCAGGTAGACGATCCCGCCGAGGCCCATGACGATGTTGCGAAGCGCCACCGAGATCGTGGTGCCGACCACCTGCTCGATGATCGTCGTGTCGGCGGTGAGGCGCGAGGCGATCTCGGAGGGCCGGTTTTCCTCGAAGAAGGAAGGGGCGAGGCGGAGCAGGTTGCGCTGCACCGCCTCGCGAACGTCGGCGACGACCCGCTCGCCGAGCCAGGAGACGAAATAGAAGCGCAAGGCGGTGGCGATTGCCATCACGACGACGATCAGGAGCAGATATTGAAACCAGCGGCCGATATCGCCGCCGCCGGTTCCGGCGAAGCCCCGGTCGATGATCAGCTTGAAGGCGCTGGGAATGGCCAGGGTCGCCAGCGCGGCGACGACGAGGGCGAGCAGAGCGCCCGCGACATGGCCCTTGTAGCGCGCCGTGAAGCGCCAGATCAGCGCAAGGTTGGCGATGCGGCGCGGGGTCGCGGTCTCGTCGATCGTTTCGGCCATGCGCGAGCGGTAGCAGGGGCAGGCCCTCCCGTCATCCCGGCGAAAGCCGGTACCTCGGGACGAGAAGTCTCGGCGGGTCTTCCCCGAGGTCCCGGCTTTCGCCGGGATGACGCAGGGGACTATCTCCCCTGCGGACGGTTTCGATCCGAAACCCCTTTTCCGTTGACGCTTACGCTGCGGCGCACCAAGTAGGGGCCGCATGCTTTATGACGCCTATGAAATGCAGCGTTCGCTGCTCGCCGGAGCCAGCACGCTCGCCAATATCGGCGCCGGCTGGCTGAACAACCCCGCCAATCCGTTCGCCTACAGCCAGATGGGCCCGATCGTCGCCTCCGCGCTCGACGTCTTCGCCCATGCCTCGGCCCCGTACGGCAAGCCCCATTTCGGCCTCGATTCGACGCTGGTCGAAGGCCGTGAGGTGGCGGTCCACGAGGAGGTCGTGCTGAGGAGGCCGTTCGGCCAGCTCAAGCATTTCCGCCGTGAGGGCGTTGAGGGCGGCGCCAAGCTGCTCATCGTCGCCCCCATGTCGGGCCATTACGCGACCCTGCTTCGCGGCACGGTCGAGCGGATGCTCCCCGGCCACGACGTCTTCATCACCGACTGGCGCGACGCCAAGCTCGTCCCGCTCGATTCCGGCCGCTTCGACCTCGACGATTATATCGATTACCTGATCGAGTTCCTCGAGCATATCGGACCCGGCGCGCACATGCTCGCCGTCTGCCAGCCCTCGGTCCCCTGCTACGCGGCAGCGGCCGTGATGAGCGCGGACAAGAACCCGGCAAGGCCGCGCAGCCTGACCATGATGGGCGGCCCGATCGACACCCGCAAGGCGCCGACCGCGGTCAACACCGTCGCCACTCAGCGTCCGCACAGCTGGTTCCAGCAGAACGTCATCGCCTCCGTCCCCTACACCTATCCCGGCGCCGGCCGGGCGGTCTATCCGGGCTTCCTCCAGCTCGCGGGATTCATGGCGATGAATCTGGGCGATCACCTCACCGGCCATTGGGAGATGTTCAAGCACCTCGTCCAGGGCGACGGCGAAAGCGCCGAGGCGAGCAAGGCCTTTTACGACGAATATCGATCGGTCTGCGACATGACCGCCGAATTCTATCTGCAGACGGTCGACGTCGTCTTCCAGCGCCACCTGCTGCCCAAGGGCGAGATGAAACACCGCGGCCGCCGGGTCGATCCGGCCGCGATCCGCGACATCGCCCTGCTCGCCATCGAGGGCGAGCGCGACGATATTTCAGGGATCGGCCAGACCAAGGCCGCGCTCGACATCTCGACCCGGCTGCCGCGCGACATGAAGCAATATCATCTCGCCAAAGGCGTCGGCCATTACGGCATCTTCAACGGCAGCAAATGGCGCGACCGGATCGCGCCCGTCGTCGAGGACTGGATCGCGCAGCACGACTGACGCCGTCGCTTTTCCCCAGCCCGGTACGCCGCCCGCCGCGGTTTTCCGCGGCGGGCGGCGCCGCCGCTAGTTTCGTTCGATGACGTTGACTTCAACCTGATTCCCGCCGCAGGGGAATGGACCTGACGAGAAATTATTGGTCCCCACCGTCCAGCACGCCCTGACGTCTACCGGGAGAATGCCGCCGGAGCCCGGTTCCGACTGCCGGCGTCCTCCCAATCGCGGAATGACGTAGAGCGTTTCGGGCGGCGACACGGCACCCTGCGCCAGACGGGCGGTCTGGACGCGCCCTTTGGGGATGGCGCCCACGTTCGGGACGCTGATCACACGGGCTTGGGGCGTGCAGGTCGTGTTCTTTGCGAAGCATAGCGCCAAAGTGTCGTAACTGTTGCCGTTGGCGCCCTTCCAGGTCCTCGCTTCCGCGATCGAGGCGGATCCGATGACGAAGGCTCCGATGAGCCAGAGATGATAACGACGGTTCATGGACGGTCTCCCGTGACTAAGCTCCCTCGTGGACGGTTATGACCGGAAGAGGAGGCTGCGGAGCGTGACGGCGCTCACGCGGACGAACCGAAGGCGGGTTGCACGCATCGACTTGCCCGCTAGGCTGCGGCGCAGCAGATCAGGAGTCGGCCGGTGAAGAAGATCGAGGCGATCATCAAGCCGTTCAAGCTGGACGACGTCAAGGAGGCGCTCCACGACGTCGGCGTGTCGGGCATCACCGTCACCGAAGCGAAGGGCTTCGGCCGCCAGAAGGGCCATACCGAGCTCTATCGCGGGGCCGAATATGTCGTCGATTTCCTGCCCAAGGTGAAGCTGGAAGTGGTGGTCGACGACGGCCTCGCCGAGCGGGTGGTCGAGGCGATCGCCAACGCGGCGCGCACCGGCCGCATCGGCGACGGCAAGATCTTCGTCATCGACGTCGAGGAAGCGCTTCGGATCCGCACCGGGGAGCGGGGATCGGACGCGATCTGACCCGATGTGCCCGTCATCCCGGCGAAAGCCGGGACCTCGGGGAGACCCGCCGAGCCTTTCCGGCCTGAGGTCCCGGCTTTCGCCGGGATGACGGGGAGGGTACATCCCCCCCGTGGACGATCCCCGCCTCGCCTCCATGTCCCCCGAGGAGCTGCGCTCCGCAATGCGTGCGCTCGGCTACCGGACCCAGAACGATCTCGCCTCGGCGATCGGGGTCAGCCGCTCGGCGGTCAGTCTTTGGCTCGAGGGCAAGGTTGGGGTGCCGAGGCCGGTGGCGATGCTGCTGAGGATGCTGATCGCGGCCCAGCGAAGGGCGTTCTGACCTTACCCACGTGAAATGTTCACGGCAGGCTGGACCCTCGGCCATGGCCTTGGAAAGGGTGATCCGACATCCACGGATTCGGGCGGTGGCGTTCCCCGGCGAAGGCCTTGGTCCAGCTGGTCGGGCCGTGGCGAAGTGGACCCCGGCCTTCGCCGGGGAACATCGGAAGGAATGATCATGGCGAGCGACGCGGGCAAAATCCTGAAGCGGATCGAGGACGAGGAGATCGAGTGGGTGGACCTCAGGTTCACCGATCCGCGCGGCAAGTGGCAGCATCTCTCGATGGTCGCCGGAGCGGTCGACGAGGACCAGCTCAACGACGGCTTCATGTTCGACGGGAGCTCGATCAACGGCTGGAAGGCGATCAACGAATCGGACATGATCCTCAAGCCCGACCTGGACGCGGTCTACGTCGATCCGTTCAGCGCCACCCCGATGCTGGTCGTCTTCTGCGACATCGTCGATCCGGGCACCGGCGAGCTCTACGCCCGCGACCCGCGCTCGACCGCCAAGCGCGCCGAGACTTATCTCAAGGGCACCGGAGTGGGCGACACCGTCTTCGTCGGCCCCGAGGCGGAGTTCTTCATGTTCGACGACGTCCGCTTCGAGGACGGCTACAACAGCTCCTATTTCCGGATCGACGACGTCGAGCTTCCGACCAACAGCGGCCGCGAATATGAGGTCGGAAATCTCGGTCACCGGCCCCGCGCCAAGGGCGGCTATTTCCCGGTCGCCCCCGTCGACAGCGCCATGGACATCCGGGGCGAGATGGTCTCGACCATGCTCGAAATGGGCCTGCCGATGGACAAGCACCATCACGAGGTCGCCGCCGCCCAGCACGAATTGGGCCTCACCTACGGCACTCTCGTCCAGACCGCCGACCGGATGCAGATCTACAAATATGTCGTCCACATGGTCGCCCAGGCCTATGGCAAGACCGCGACCTTCATGCCCAAGCCGATCAAGTCGGACAACGGCTCGGGCATGCACACCCACATGTCGATCTGGAACGGCGGCAAGCCGCTCTTCGCCGGCAACGGCTATGCCGGCCTCTCTGAGACCGCGCTTTATTTCATCGGCGGGGTGATCAAGCACGCCAAGGCCTTGAACGCCTTCACCAACCCGACGACCAACAGCTACAAGCGCCTCGTCCCGGGCTTCGAAGCGCCGGTCCTGCTCGCTTATTCGAGCCGCAACCGCTCCGCCTCGTGCCGGATCCCCTACGGCGCCGGCGAAAAGGCCAAGCGGGTCGAGTTCCGCTTCCCGGACGCGCTGGCCAATCCCTATCTCGCTTATTCGGCGATCCTGATGGCCGGCCTCGACGGAATCCAGAACCGGATCCATCCCGGCGATCCGATGGACAAGAACCTCTACGATCTACCTCCGCAGGAGCTGGTCAACGTGCCCACCGTGTGCGGCTCGCTTCGCGAGGCGCTGATCTCGCTCCAGAACGACCGGGCCTTCCTGACCAAAGGCGACGTGTTCAGCGACGACCAGATCGACGCCTATATGGAGCTCAAGTGGGAAGAGCAGATGCGCTGGGAGACGACTCCGAGCCCCGTCGAATACGACCTTTATTATTCGAGCTAGCCGTCATTGCGAGGAGCGAAGCGACGCGGCAATCCAGCGGGCCTCGCAAGCTGCACTGGATTGCTTCGCTTCGCTCGCAATGCTGCGGCCTATTTCGCCGCCTTGCGGGGCTCCAGATACTCCGGAGTCACCATCTTGGCGGCGGCGGCCTTGCGGCGGGTGCGGGCGAGCTTGCCGAGCGAGAAGGCCTCGCCGAAGTGAAGGCCGACCTGGCCCTGCTGGCACCAGCGCACCTCGGCGGGTAGGGTGCCGGCCTCGGCCAGATCGAGCTCGACGGGCGTTCCCGGCTCGAGTGGGTCGTCGCACTCGATCATCGCTCCGCCGGCGGAAATGTTGCGAAGCCGCACCGGCAGGGTTCGGCCTTCCCAAAGCAGGCTGCCGTTGCGGATCAGGCGGTGGCGCGGCGGGCGGCTGAAGCCCACCACCTCGGCCGAGGGCCGGCTTTCGGTGGCCAGCGCCAGCGCCTCGCTGGCAGGCATCGGCCTGGCGAAGATGAAGCCCTGGACCTGCGAGCAGCCGAGCCGGCGAATCAGCGACAGCTCCTCGATCGTCTCCGCCCCCTCCGCCGTCGTGTCCATTCCGAGGCTCTCGGCGAGGACGACGATGGCCCGGACGATGGCGCCGTTGCGGCTGCCCGGGCTGGCGGCGCCGCGGACGAAGCTGCGGTCGATCTTGATCTTGTCGAGCGGCGTATCGCGAAGATGGCCGAGGCCGGAATGCCCGGTTCCGAAATTGTCCAGAGCGAGCCGGACTCCGAGGCTGCGAAGGCGGGTCAGGGTGGCCTCGGTGGCCTTGCGGTCGGCGAGGAACACCGCCTCGTTGATCTCCAGCTCGAGCCGCTCCGGATCGAGGCGGGACGCGGCCAGCGTTCCGGTCACGGTAGCGGCCAGCGCCTGATCGGCGAACTGCACCGGGGAAAGGTTGACCGCCACCCGGATGTGGCTCGGCCATTTCGCCGCTTCGGCGCAGGCCGTCCTCAGCACCCAGTCGCCGATCCGAGGCATCAGGCCGCTCTCCTCGGCGAGCGGGATGACGAGCGCGGGCATCAGCAGCCCGCGGGTCGGATGGTTCCAGCGCAGCAGGGCCTCGAAGGCGACGACCTCTTCGGAAACCGAATCGACGATCGGCTGGTAGACGAGCGCGAACTGGTCATTGACCAGCGCCTCGCGCAGGTCCGTCTCGAGCCTCTGCCGGTCGGCGGCGAGGGCGTGCATCTCAGGCGCGAAGAATCGAAAGGTTCCGCGGCCGTCGGCCTTGGCGGCGTAGAGGGCGACGTCGGCATCCTTGATCAGCGCCTGGGCGAGCGCCTTGCCGGGCATCGCCACGGCGATCCCGACCGAGGTGCCGATCCGGATTTCGTGCCCTTCGATCCTGTAGGGCCGTGAAACCTCTTCGATCAGCCGCCGGGCCAGCTCCGAGAGCCGGCTTTCCTCCTCGATGCCGGGCAGGATCGCCTCGAATTCGTCGCCGCCGAGGCGGCCGACCTGGCCGTCGTCGCCGAGCACCTGGCCGAGCCGGGCGGCGACCTTTTTGAGCAGCTTGTCGCCGACCGGGTGGCCGAGCGTGTCGTTGACCTGCTTGAACCGGTCGAGATCGATGATCATCAGGGCGCAGCCGCGGCGGCGGGCGTCGGCATTGGCGAGCGCCTGATCGAGCATGGCGCGCATCATCGCCCGGTTGGGGAGGCCGGTGAGGCTGTCGTAGCGCGCCAGCTTGCTCGCTTCGGCCTCGCTCCGGCGCTGCTCGCTGAGGTTGCTGCCGAGGCCGCGGAAGCCGAGGAAGCGGCCGTAATCGTCGAAATTGGGATTGCCCGAAAGCGACCACCAGACATCCTCCGCGGCGGGCGCCCGGACGATCAGCTCGGCGAAGGGGAAGCGCGCCGAAAGGTGGAAGCCCAGGGTGCGGCGGCTGTCGTCCTCGCCGTCGCAATCGAGCAGGAGCACCTCCTCGAAGCGGCGTCCGATGAGGTCCGCCGAGGCGAGGCCGAGATGGGCGGCGAGCGGCTCGGAGACGTAGCTGAGAGCGCCGTCGGCATTGGTTTCCCAGAACCAGCCGCGGCCGCTCGCCTCGAAGTCGGCGACGAAGCGCCGCGCCTTTTCCGCCCGCCATTCGAGCGAGAGTCGCTGGCGCGCCGCGAAGAGGAGCTGGCGCGAGCGCGACACCCCGAGGCACAAAAGGAACAGGCTCAAGGCCCCGCCGATGGCGAGGATCGGCTCCTCGCTCGGCATCGCCGTCGCCACCAGGAAGGTGGTGGCGAGCGCGAGGATCATCAGCAGCGGCACCATGAAGTAGACGGCGATGGCCGATCCGGCCCCGGCGACGAGCGCGGCCTTGACGAGCAGCGTCTGCGCCTCGGGAGCGACGATCAGCGCCGAGACGAACCACAAGGCGGCCGTCGCCGCGCCGTGGACGGCGGCGAGGCGCATGGCCTGATAGGCCCGGAGCTTAAGCCGCCTCAGCCCCAGCCATAGAGCCAGATCGAGGAGCAGGACGGCGACGAGGAGGCCCGACAGCTTGGCGAGGCCGGCCGTCGCGCCCGAGGCGGCGAGCCCGCCGATCAGGACGGCGCCCCACAAGGCGTGAGAGCCGGCGAGGAGCGGAATTGTGAGCTTGATCGTCCGCGCCCTTTCAAGGGCGGCGCGTTCGTCGTCTTCATCGGCGGCCGGGGTGAAATCGAACAGAAGCAGCTCCGCGAGCTCCGGCGGAGTGACGGCCTCCTGGCCCTTGTCGCTCAAACCGGCGAATCGCCCTTTGCGCATCTTCGTCGAGTCCCGATAATGATCCGCAGGCTCCCCCCGAGCCGATGGACGGAGGCCTAGGTAACCCAGGTTAAGAAGCGCTTATCCGCCTCTCTAAAAATCATGCCGAGGCGCAGCCCTTGCGCATCGGCAGGGCCGTCAGGATATCCCGCCGCAGCTGCCCTTCCGCGCCGCGCCGCCCGGCCCGCTTGGCGGCGGCCCTTTCGACGAGCAGCCGCGCCAGCGCGGTGTGGCGCTCCGGGAAAGTCCATAAGCAGCTTCTGAGCTCGATCGGCGCGAAGAAACGCGCCCCGAACTGATCGTCGCGCTGCCACTCGACCTGGGCGTCGACCGCGCCGATGCCGGGCACGTCGAGTGAGACGCTGGAGCCCCGCTTCACCCGCGCTTCGCATTGTGCACGGAAGCCGGAGGCCGAAAGGTCCAGCATCTTGATCTGGAGGCTGCTCCAGCTGTTCGGCCGAAGCCGAGTTTCCGCGTCGACCGGAAGCCGTTCCGCGCGCCGGCCGCTGTCAAAGCCGTTATCGTCGTCCGAGGACATTTCCGATCCCCATCCCCAAGTTGAGGCTGGGCTCGGCTTTAACCCTGGCGCGTTAACGAAATGCTGCCTGGCGGGCGGAGTTGTTGTAAACATAGATCAATTCGCTCTGGCCGTCATTGCGAGCGTAGCGAAGCAATCCAGTGCGGCGCCTCCGCCTCCTGGATTGCCGCGTCGCTTCGCTCCTCGCAATGACGGGTCAATAATCCTTGGACACTCTCACATTCACGCTCTCGCGGCCGATGGTCGAGATGCTGGACAGGAGCGAGAGCCACCGCGTGATCTGATATTCGACGAGGGTCGCGGAATAGCCTCGAGCGTCGGTCACGACTTCGACATAGACCCGCCGGCCGAGATACTTGCCGGCGGCGATGGCCGTGCCCTGGCCGGTGGTGATGTCGGCGGGGACGATTCGAAGGCGGTCGAGCCCGGTGGCGGCGCGCACCGCGTTGATCGGATCGAGGCCGCCGCCGCTGTTGTTGAGCGAAGCGACGGCCGCGGCGAGCTGGAGCGCCTCCGGCGCCGACAGGTTGGTGATCGAGGCGCCGAACAGGAGCCGGCTGAGCAATTCGTCCTGCGGCAGCGCCGGAGTGCTGGTGAAGGCGATCTCGGGGCGCTGGCCGCGGCCGGTGACCCGGATGACCGCGTTCAGCCCCTGCACTCCGCCCTGGGCGGTGATGTCCAGCACCGGGTTGACCGGGGATTCGCCCAGGAACCGGATCTGGCCCCGCTCGAGGTCGAAGCGGCGTCCGGCGAAATCGTAGCTGCCGCGGACGAGGTCGGCGCGGCCGCTGATCCTCGGCTCCGTGACGGTGCCGGCGACCTTGAGGTCCGCGCTCCATTCGCTGTTGATGCCGAGCCCGGTGACCATCAGCCGGTTCCTGGCATTGACGTCGAGGTCGAGCCGCCAGGGCGAGAGCTGCCGAGGCTCGGGCCGCTCGTCAGGGGGAAGGTTGATCTCGCGGACGGCGAGCCGGGGGACCTGGGTCGAGGCGGTGACGGCGCCGAGGCGGAAGCTGCCGCTGACCAGATCGACCTTGCCGGAGATGCTCCCGGTCTCGCCGTCCGAGCGGATCGCGACCGGGCCCGTCACCTGCGCCTTGATGTCGTCGCGGTCGAGAAGCTGGGCCGCCCTGGCCTGGAGGGCGATGTCGATCCCGAAGCCTTTGGGACCGGCGAGGTCGAAAACCGCGCGGCCCGTGACCGAGCCGCCGCGCTTGGTGGTTCCCGCGAAGCTGTCGAGGACCAGCTTGGAGCCGCCGAAGCGGCCGGCGGCCCGGACATTGTCGATCACCATCCCGGTCACCGCGCTCTCGATCCGGGCCCGCTCCGTCCTCAGCGAGCCGCGAATCTGCGGATTGCTCAAGGTGCCCCGGGCGTCGGCGCCGACCGCGACCGGGCCGGAGACGTCGAGCAGCTCGACCCCGGTCAGCCGCCACAGCGTATCGGCGGGGCCATTGTAGCGAAGCTGGGCGAACAAAGGCGCGGCGCTCAGCCGCTCGCCGATGTCGCCCGTCCGCCCGATCGGCCCCAGCCGCGCCTGGGCGCGGCCGATCGTTCGGCCTTCGCTGACCGCGATCGCCCGCAGCGCCGCATTGCCGCCCGCCAGCTTCGCCGCCACCCCGATGTCGACCGGTCGGGAGGAGAGGACGAGGCCCGACCGGGTGAGGCCCCGGATCCTCAGATTGGCGTCGCCGCTCGGCTCCCCGACGGCGCCGAAGCGGTAGCTCAAGGTCCCCGAGGCGCTTCCGCCGAGCCCGAGCTGCGGCCAGCCGATGTCGAGCACTCCGAGCGGCATCGATTCCACCCGGGCGTTGAGCTCGCTGACCGATCCTCCGAACAGTCCGGAGACGGTGGCGTCGCCGCCGGCGAAGGTGAGGGCCGTCGGAGCCAGGCGCCAGCCGTCGCCCTCGCGGACCAGGGTGGCGGGCTGGGTAAGGACGATCGGTCGGCGGTCGACCGTCCCTCGCCCGGTCAGCCGCAGCCGCCCCGGGGCGACGTCGGCGACCGTGTCGAAGACGAAGTCGCGGCCCCGCGTGCCCGCGATCCGCGCCCGGATCTGGCCGGCGCCGCCGCGAAGGTCCCCGGTGGCGTTGAGGCTCGCGATGGACAGCGCTCCCCGGCTCAGGCCGCGAGCGACAAGGCTGCCCTTCAGCGAGGTTCCGCCGGGGTCGAGAAGGGCGACGCCCTCCAGCCGGCCGCTTCGGATCAGGATCGGCGGCGGCCCGGCGAAGCGGGCGTTGTCGGCCCTGAGGTCGATCGCGATGCGCTGCAAATTGTTGAACGGGCTGAACGCGAGTCGCCCGGAGAGGCCGCCGCCGACGACGTCGAGCTGCCCGGTGAAGCCGCCCGGATCGGAGCGCAGGGCACCCGACGCCCGGCTGTTCGAGACGTTGATCGCGCCGACCTGAATCAGGGCCGGCCGATCCCTGGGCAGAAGGATGGCGCCGTTCGAGGTGAAGGGGCCGAGATAGGATCCCCCCGCCGCCCGATAGGCGAAGCCGTCGGCGGTCGGGTCGAGGTTGAGGAGCACGTCGGTCAGGCCAAGCGCCGGGCTTGGCCGGGCGAGGCGGATCGCCATCTTCGGCCGCTCGATATGGCCGTCGAGGCTCATCGCGAACGGCCCGTAGGCCGCCTGAGCGCCCTTGCCTTCGAAGAAGAAGGTCCCGTCGCGGCGGCGGAATCCGGCGCCCACGATGCGGATCTTCGGGGCGGTGAGGACGAGGTTGTTGAAGTGGAGGACGAAGTCGTTGCCGCGGACGAGGTCGGCCTCGAGATAGGGCAGTCCGCCCGCGAGCCCGGCAAGGAATTTGTTGTCGAACCGTCTTACCCAGGCCCGGCCCTTGCCGGTCACCAGGGTGCCCTTGCCGCTGGGATGACGGACGACCTTGAGCTCGCTCGCCACGTCGACGATGCCGAGGCCGGGGATCAGATAGCGGGTGAGGCCGCCGGACAGGACGACGTCGAACCGGCCGGTGACGAGGTCGACGAACAGGCTCAATCTGCCCTTGAGCTTGTCGGAGGTGAGGTTGAGCCCTTCGCCGGTAAGCGCCTTGCCGGTCACCTTGAGCAGGCCTTCGACCCGAAGGTTGGCGAGGATCCCTCCGGCGACGTCGCCGACCCCGGTCACTCGCCGGGCCGACATGACCAGGGGCACCGTCACGGGGGATTTGGAAAGGCGCCCGCGGCCCTGCGCCCAGACGTCCTCGAAGCCGGTCGCATCGAAGGCGACGTGCGGGCTGGTCAGCCGATAGGCGAAGCTGAAGGTCTTGAACGGCCCGTCGAGCAGTGCGACCAGCCTTACCTTTTGCCCCGTCATGTTTGGGAACATGGCGGGCGGCTTAAGCAGGTCGGCGCCGATGCGAAGGTCGCGGAAGCGGCTTCGGGCGAGATCGACGATCCCGGTCGCGACGACGCTCAGCGCCGGCGAGCGAAGCGCCAGCCGCCCCTCGAGCTGGCGGTCCTCGAGGGTAGCGCTTCCTGCCACCTGGACCAGCGGCGCGGTCAGCCTCGCTTTCTTGCCCGTCCAGAATTGCGCCGGGGCGATCCGGCCGGCGAGGCTGTAGCGGCCCTTCTCGGCGCGAAGACGAAGGTCGGCCGTGCGCCGTCCGGAAAGATCGAGCCGGGCGGTCCCGTTCCAGCGCGCCCAGCGGCCGTCGCCGTCGACGGTCAGGGCGATGGGCCGGCCCGTCCCGAGCATCGCCCCGGCGACCCCGCCGGCCGGCGAAGCGAGCCTGACGTCGAGGTCGAAGCGGTCGCGGTCCGGCTCGGCGTCGAGGAGGAGCGAGAGACGGTCGCCGCCGCCCTTTACCGCGGCCTTCAGGTCGACGAGGGCCCGGCCGGAGCGGATGTCCGCCTCTCCGGAAAGGCTGGCGACCCGGGGCTGACCGGAGACGGCCTTGCCGATCCGAAGCTGGGCGACTTCGAGGCGCCCGACGTGGATGTCGAAGCCGGGCAGGACCGGGCCGGGACGGTCGCTCGGGCGAAGCCTGGGGAGCCGGTGGAGCGAGGCGAGATCGGCGTCGAGCCGGTGGATGACGAGCCGGTTGGTGATCCAGGCGAGCGGCTGCCAGTCGACCTCGATCAACGGCGAATCGGCGAACAGGCCCTGGGGATCGTAGAGCCTGACGTCGCGAAGCCTGGTGTCGTTCCAGATCGACCCTTCGATCCGGCCGATATGGATCCGGAGCCCCGAATTCGGCGCCATCGCGGCGATCCGGTCGGCGATGAAGCGGTGGCCGGCGCCGGTGTCGATGAGGATTGCGAGCAAGGCGGCGATGACGGTCAGAGCCAGTGCGAGCCCGACCGTCCATTTCGCCAGGCGCGATAGCCAGCGCCGGCGGCGCGGCGGCGGGGCCTCGCCTTCGTCCATCAAAAGGCCTGGCCGAGCGAGACGTAGACCGCCACCCGCGAATCGCCCTTGTTCGGATTGAGCGGGGTTCCGACGTCGACCCGGATCGGGCCGAAGCGGGTGTGGTAACGAACGCCGATCCCCGCGCCGAATTTGAGATTGTCGAACTTGGGCAAAGAGGAGGTCGAAATGTTGCCGCCGTCGAAGAAGGGCACGATCCCCCAATTGCCGAAGCGGATCCGGGCCTCGACCGCGAATTCGGAGAGGCTCCGGCCGCCGATCGGATCGTCGAAGACCGGATCGCGCGGGCCCAGTCGCTGGAAGCCGTAGCCGCGCACGGAGCCGCCGCCGCCGGCATAGAATCGCCGCGAGGGCGCGATCCGGTCGCGTGTCGCGCCGAGGATGGTTCCGAGCCGGATCCGCCCGGCCAGGGTCACCCCCGGGCTGAAGGGCTGGTAGACGCTGGCGTCGATCTGGGTCCGGGCATAGCCGAAGGTTCCGGACTGGAGCGAGGCTTCGGGCGAAAGCCGCAACGCCAGGCGATAGCCCTGGGTGGGATCGAGCAGGTCGTTCGAGCCGTCGTAGCTGAGGCTGGCCGGGAGGGCGCCGATGAAGAAGGTGCGGCGGCGGGTCGTCGCGGTCTTGAGATCGACGTCGCGCTCGTCGGTGGCGACCAGCTCGGCTCCGGCCGACCAGGTCCATTTCTTCTGCCAGATGAGGTTGGTCTGCCGCTCGATCGCCGCGGAGACGATCGAGGTCCGGGCGTCATAGGCGGCCCGGTCGATGTGGCTGATCGCGACCTGGGCGGTCAGCACCTGGTCGCGGCGGCGGAAATTGTTGCGCCGGAGGACGGCCCCGATCAGCTGCTCCTGAGTCCCGGCGACCCCGCGGAAGGTGACGGCGCCTTCGGGCGGGAGCAGGTTGCGGTGCTGCCAGCTCGCCTCGACCCTGATGCCCTCGCCGGTGCCGAACCCGGCCTGGCCGGCGACGGTCCGCATCGGCGCCCGTTCCAGCGAGACGGCGAGGTCGACGCTCTTGTCCGCCGCCGCCGCCGGCTTGATCGCGACCGTCGAGACGAGGCCGGTGGCGATCAGCGCCCGCCGAAGGTCCTCGACCAGAGCGGCCCTATAGGGCGCGCCCGGCTTCCAGCGGGCGATGCGCTGGATGTGGCGGGCGCTGAACAGGGGCCGGCCGTCGACGGTGATACGGCCGAACTTCCGGCTTCCGTTCGGATTGACCGGGAGGGTGAGCGCGGCGGTCCGAGTCTCATGGTCGAGCGCGATGTCCATTTCGCCGACCTCGGCGAAGGCGTAGCCGCGCTTGCCGAGCTCGGCCCGAAGCGCGGCTTCGCCGGCGGTCACGCGGGCCGCGTCGACCGGCTCGTTCGCCGCCAGGCCGAAGGCTTCGCGAAGCGCCGCGGAATCCTCGCCGGCGGAGTCGATCCCGGGCAGGTCGATGCCGGCGAAGCGGTACACCGGTCCGGGTTCGGCTTCGAGCGTGACGGTGACCTGGCCGCCGCTCGCGGCGGCTTCGACCCGGGTCCGGACCAGGGCGTCGTAATAGCCCCGGGCGCGAAGCAGCTCGCCGAGCAGATCGGCGTCCTCGCGGGCGCGGCGGTCGATCTGGGCGGCGTTGGCCGGGTCCCTGGCGTCCTTGGCGAGCGTCGAGAGCGAATCGAATTGCGATCGGAGCGCCGCCTCGGTGTCGGTGTCGAGCCCTTCGATCCGGACGGAATAGCGGCGCTCGGCGGCGGAATCGGCGATGCCCGCGTCCGGGGCGTCGGCGATCCGGTCGTCGGAGCCCTGCTCCATGTCGGGCCAGTCGACCCCGAGGTCCGGCAAAGGCTCGAGCGGCGCCGACGGATCGAGCGGAGGCAGATCGAGCGGATCGCCGGGCTGCGCCGCCTCTTGGGCGAGCAGCGCCCCGGGGCAGGCGCACAGCAAAAGGGCGGCCAGCGCGGCCGCCACCATCCGCCCCGCATCGATTTGAAACATCGGGCGAATCTAGCGGGCGCGGGGAGGCGCCGCCAGCGGTAAGATTACGGGGGCAAGCCCGCGCCGTCATCCCGGCGGAAGCGGGGACCTCGTGGAGATCAGGCTCCGCGTCTTTCACTCGGGGAGGTCCCAGCTTTCGCCGGGATGACGATCAGTGGACCGGTCCCGTCACCTCTTCGTCGGACATGAGCTCGATCAGGCGTCCGACTTCGCGCCAGCGGCAGAAATGGACGAAATTGCCCACGTCGCGGCTTTTGTCCGCGCGCAGCGCCGCCTCCGACCCGGCATATTGGCCGAAACGCTCGATAAGCTGCGCCGCCTCGGTGAAGGCGGCCGGCGCGAATGATGTTGGCTGAAGCAAGCTTTCCCCCGGTTTTCCCTTGCCCCAGGCTTTAGCGGCCAGTGCTTTCCAAACCGCGCAGGGTGATGCTTGACGAAGCGTTCACCAAAGAATTGAGTCGCGGACCCCTTCCTGCCAAAGGCCCTTCATGTCCCAGCCCACGCGATCCGCCCAGGCGGCGGGATTCATCCTCGCGATCAGCATCCTCATTGGAGCCGTTGCCGGGATCATCGTCGGCCAGCCGAGCATCGGCTTCCTGGCGGGGCTGGGGACGGGCCTGCTGGTCACCGTGGCCTTCTGGCTGAAGGAGCGCCGCCGCTAGGGGGCCGGACGGGATCGAGACTCCGCGGCCGTCAGGCCGTCATCCCGGCGAAGGCCGGGATCTATGACCACCGTCGCAACTCGGTTTTCTAAGACCGAGTTCATGGACTCCGGCCTTCGCCGGAATGACGAGGCGCAGGTCCGGCCTTTATTACAACACGAAACTTGATCCGTTTTGGTAGGAGTTTTCCTAGACAAATAGGATTTTTGAATTATATAGAACATATAGCGAACAACGATTCGCAGGGGAGTGCTGGTGAAATGGACATTGCGGCGCCGGATAGAGCAATTTCTACAGCGCACCCGAATATCGCCTACCCGGATGGGGCTGGATGTGACCGGCGATCCGCAGCTCGTTTTCCAGATCCGCCAGGGAAGGGTGCCGCGGCCGCGGATGGAGGCGAAGATCCTGGCCTATCTGCAACGGGTCGAGCTCGAAATGGAGGCGCCTCCGAAGGCTCGCCGTCGCCACCTATAGTGATCGATGCGGCCAGCGCTTTGCTTCAGGTGGTCCGCCTGAACATCGTGAACTTGATGAACTTCACCGGCTTCGTCCTCGAGGAAATTCGAAGCCGGCGCTGGGCGAGCGTCACCTTCCAGGGCGCCCGCCACGAGCTCGCCTTCAGGCTCGAGGGCGACGGCGCCGAGGAAGCGGCCGAACGGTTGCTGAGCGGCCTGGACGCGCGCAACTTCGCGCTTCGCGGCCATCTCGTCGCCGAAGTGTCGCTGGTGGCGCAGGAGAGGCGGCCGGGCCTGGCCCGAATCCGCCTCGAAGCTCTGACGGTGGAAGAAAGATGAGCGCGTCGGTGCTCGCCAGGCTGCTCCCCGGCGAAGGCCGGGGCCCAGATTTGCAACGCCGGATGGTTCGAAACCTGGGTCCCGGCCTTAGTCGGGAAAACAAGAGGTTCAGCCGCCGCTTGAGGCGATCTTCTGAAGGTCGTTGATCGCGCTGCGAAGGCGATGGCCGACCTTTTCCTGCTCCGCGGGCATTTCCTCCGCCGGGGTCAGGTCCGCGGCCGCCGGCAGGGCCTGGCGCTTGCGGGCCAGCCCGAACTCGATCCGGCCTGCCAGTTGCGACAGCGACTGGCCGGATTCCGCTTCCTCGGCTTGCGGAAGCTGGGCGGCGAGAGCGGAGAGGGGGAGGGGCCTGGCCTCCGGCTCGACTTCCGCTTGCGGCGCGGGCTCGGGCTCGGCCCAATTCGGCTTGGAAGGAGTCCAGAGAGGTTGCGGCTCGTCCATTCCCGTTTCGGGCTCGTCGAGCTCCGGCTCGGCCTCCGCGACCGGCTCGAGCTCCGGCTCCGGCTCCTGGGGAACCAGGAAGGGCGGGAGAGTCCGGTGCTCGGCCTCGGCGAACGCGGGTTCCTCGTCGGCCGGGCTTTGCGGAAAATCGTCGAGGTCGAGCGGTTCGCCGAGATCGCGGGCGAGCAGCGGCTGCCGCGCCGGAGCGTCGGGATGGGCGTCCGCCCTTCGAAGGCGGGGCGCTTCCGATTTGGGCTCGGCCTCGGCCTTGCGGGGGGCGGGCCGGCGGCCGAGAAGGGCCATCAGCGCCCACACCAGCGCGAAGGTAAGGAGGAAAGCCGCCGCGGTCGTGGCGAACCGGGCCGTCTCGCCCAGCGGCGGCTGGGCCGCCGGGACGAAATCGGGAAGTCGGCTCGTCTCGACGAGGCTCGAAAAAAGCGATTCGGGCATCGCGAAGGCGACAAAGCCGGCGGACAAGGCCGCCAGCGCCGCCAGGCCCGAATCGAATGCGCGTGCGCTTGGAAATGAGAATTTCGGCATCAGACCGCCTTGCCCGTGAGCTTCTGGTAAGCAGGTATGTAACTGGAAATATTTGACGACCAGTTACGATCTCGTTTGACGAAGGCCTGCGCGGTGTCGCGCCTCTCGTCCCAGCGGCCGCGATTGGCGAACAGGGTGTCGAGCGCGTCGGTCAGGGCGTTGGGGTCGCCGGCCCGGTAGAGCGTGCCGGTCACTCCGTCCTCGATCAGCTCGCGATGGCCGCCGACGTTGGAGGCGACGACGAGCTTGCGCTGGGCCATCGCTTCGAGCGGCTTCAGCGGGGTCACCAGCTCGGTGAGCCGCATCGCCTTGCGCGGATAAGCGAGGATGTCGATCAGGCCGTAATAGCGGTCGACCTCGTGATGGGGCACGCGGCCGATGAAATGGATCCGGTCCCGGGCCGGAGAAGCCTCGGCCTGCGCCCTCAGCGCTTCCTCGACCGGTCCGCCGCCGACGAGCAGGAGATGCGCCTTCGGGCGCTTCTTGAGGAGCAGCGGCATCGCCGCGATGAGATCGTCTAGTCCTTCATAATCGTAGAAGGAGCCGATGAAGCCGACAACGTCGGCGCCGGCGAGGCCGAGCTTGCGGGCGAGTGCGCGATCGGCGGCAAGCGGGTTGCCGAACAGCGTAAGGTCGACCCCGTTGGGCGCGACGATGATCTTTTCGGGCGGGATGCCGCGTCCGATCAGGTCACGCCTCAGCCCCTCGCAGATCACGGCGACTCCATCGGCGCGGCGCGCGGCCCAGGTCTCGAACATCCGGATCAGCCGGTAGCGGGCGGAGCCTTCGGTCCCGGTGCCGTTGCCGACCGCGGCGTCTTCCCAGAAAGCGCGGATCTCGTAGATGAGGGGAAGGCCCCGGCGCTTCGCCACCGGCAAGGCGGCAAGCGCGTTGAGGACCGGCGAGTGGACATGGAGCTGGTCGGGCTTCCACGCCTCGGCGACGGCGTCGAGCCGGGCCTCGAGCGCCTTTATCTCCCGCCATTCCCGCAACGGGGAGGGGGCGGGCGCGGGCTTCGGGGTCCGGTAGAAGTCGATGCCTTCGATCGTCTCGGGATCGGCCCCGCCCTGAAAGTGGCGGACCCCGGTCAGGCAAGCGACGTCCATTCCGCGCGCCTTCTGCGCGGTCACGATCGCGCGGGTGCGGAAGGTATAGCCGCTGTGGAGCGGAAGGCTGTGGTCGAGCACGTGGAGGATGCGCATGCGGCACCGTCTGCCACAATGAGCTTAACGGCCCGTCAACCGGACCGGCCTAACAGCCGATCCATGAAACCGCGCCTCATTCTCGCACTCGCCGCCATGACCGCCTTCGCCGCCTGGCCGCTGCGGGCGCAACCCGCCGGGCTTTTCACCGTTGCCGAGACCGGGGCCTCCTTCGGCACCCTCCAGGAAGCGGTGAACGCGATCGGCCGCGGCGGCGGGACGATCCGGATCGCTCCGGGCGTCTATGGCGAATGCGCGGTCCAGGAGGCCGGCCGGGTTGCCTATGTCGCGGAAAGGCGCGGCGAATCGATCTTCGACGGCGGCGCCTGCGAGGGCAAGGCGACTCTGGTTCTCAAGGGCAGGGCCGCCCGGGTCGACGGCCTGGTCTTCACCCGGGTCCGGGTACCCGACGGCAACGGCGCCGGAATCCGGCTCCAGGACGGAGACCTCGACGTCTCCTGGACGCTCTTTTCCGACGGCCAGTCCGGGATCCTGTCCCATAACGGCCCGCCGGGCGCGATCAGGATCGACCATTCGACCTTCAGCGGCCTTGGCGAGGGCGACGGGGTCCATTCCATCTATATCGGCCATTATGGCAGCCTCAGCGTCACCAATTGCCGCTTCGAGCGCGGCCGGGGCGGCCATTACGTCAAGAGCCGGGCGCCGCGGATCGAAGTCCTGAACAGCAGCTTCGACGACAGCCAGGGGCGCCGGACCAATTATATGATCGACCTGTCCAACGGCGCCGTCGGCCGGATCGCCGGCAACGTCTTCGTCCACGGCACCGGCAAGGAGAATTATACGACGATGATCACGGTCGCCCCCGAAGGCGCCGAGAATCCATCTGCCGGGCTGGTGATCGAGGACAATGACGCTTCCGTGGCGCCGGGCTTCCGCTGGACCACCGCCTTCGTCGGCGACTGGAGCGGGGAGCGGCTTACGATCCGGGGCAACCGGCTCGACCCGAAGATCGAAGCGTTCGCGAGGCGCTGATATGGCGACCCGAGTTCTCCTGACGATCGACACCGAGCTGAGGTGGGACCGGCATCTGGACGGGTCGTCCTGGCAGGAAAATCTGGCGTTCAGCTTCGATCCGGCCGGGGTCGGGGTCGGCTATCAGCTCGAGCGGCTAGCCGCTCACGGCCTCAAGGCGTGCTTCTTCGTCGATCCGATGCCGGCGCTCCTCTACGGGATCGAGCCTATCCGGCGCATGGTCGAGCCGCTCCTCGCGGCGGGCCAGGAAGTGCAGCTCCATATCCACCCCTCCTGGGCCGATATTGCCGACCCGGTGTTCGAGCTGACGGGGCTCGATGCGGCTCGCCAGCTCGAGCTGATCCGGACCGCGCGCGACCTGCTGGTCGAGGCCGGCGCTCCAGCGCCCGTCGCCTTCCGTTCCGGAAGCTACGCCGCCGACCTGGCGACCCTCGAAGCACTTTCGACGCTCGGAATCCGTTTCGACAGCAGCCACAATGGCAGCCACTATCCCGATCCGAGTGCCCTTCCGCTCGACCCGCGCCGGATCGCTCCGGCGCTTCTGGAAGGGGTGGTTGAGATCCCGGTCACCCAGATCGAGCCGAGCGCCGGGAGGCTCAGGCATCTCCAGATCTGCGCGGTCTCGTTCGCCGAAATGCGGGCCGCCTTGCTTCACGCCGCCGGCCACCGCCATCCGGTCGTTAATATCGTCGGCCACAGCTTCGAGCTCGCCGTGCGCGGCGGCGACAGGGCCAATTCGCTCCTCGTCCGCCGCTTCGAGAAATTGTGCGGGTTCCTGGCGGCCGAGCGCGAGCGGCTGCCGACCGCTTTTTTCAGCGACCTTGGCGATCTGCCGCTGGAGGCGGAGGCGGTTCCGCTGCGCTCCGGCGCCGTCCGCACCGCGGCGCGGATGGCCGAGCAGGCCTGGGGCAATGCCGTCTACGAACGGGCGCTTTAGGCCCGTCATTGCGAGGAGCGCAGCGACGAAGCAATCCAGCGGCCTCGGAAGCCGCACTGGATTGCTTCGCTCCGCTCGCAATGACGGAGCGCGCCACCCTTAACGGCCCGTCAACCGCGCGTCTCTAGAGAGCGAAAGATGAAGCGGGCGCAGGGACGGCTCCGATGATCGACAGTTTTTCGCTCGCTCTAACGCACGGCCTGCTCGCGCTCGTCGCCTGGCGCCTGATGTTCCGAACCGACCTCAACGAGGACCCGGCGCCCGGGACGGAGCCCGCGGCTCCCAAAAGCCGGCGCTGGACCCTCGGCAAGAGCCGCCCGGATGCGTGATCTCGCCTTCGTCGCCTTCCTGGTCGGATTGCTCGGGCTCGGCTTCCGCCGGCCGTTCCTGTTCGTCCTCGTCTACGCCTATATCGACACGGTCGCGCCCCAGCGCCTGTCTTATTACCTCCTGAACAGCCTGCCCTTGTCGCTGATCGTCGCCTGCCTGGCCTTCGCCGGCTGGCTGATCGCCGACAAGAAGACGGGAGTCGGCTTCAGCGTCCGCCAGGGGCTGCTCGCGCTCCTCCTCTGCTATTCCTTCTACACGACCGCGAACGCCGACTTCCCGATCGCCGCCAAGGAGAAGTGGGACTGGGCGTCGACGGCCTTGGCCTTCGCCATCTTCCTGCCTTTCACGCTGCGATCGAAGCTCCGGATCGAATCCCTCCTGCTGTTCCTGACCATCTCGGCGGCGACGATCATCATCGTCGGCGGGCTGAAGACGGTGGCTTCGGGCGGCGGCTACGGCGTGCTCAACCTGATGGTGACCAACAATTCGAACCTCTACGAGAGCAGCACCATCTCGACGATCGCGATCGCGCTCATCCCGATCATCTTGTGGCTCGCCAAGTTCGGGACCGTGTTTCCGCCCGACTGGCGGGTGAAGGCCTTTGCCGCCGGGCTGATCTTCGCCTGCCTGCTGATGCCGATCGGAACCGAGGCGCGGACCGGCCTCGTCTGCATCGCGGTGCTCGGCCTGCTCACGCTTCGCAACGTCAAGCGCCGCTTCCTCTTCATCGCCGGGGCGGGCCTGCTGGTGCTGGCTTCGGTGCCCTTCCTGCCCGACAGCTTCACCGGCCGGATGTCGACCATCCAGGGCTATGAAGGCGATTCGTCCGCCAAGGTCCGCCTCGCCGTGTGGAGCTGGACCTGGAACTACGCCCAGGAGCATCCCCAGGGCGGCGGCTTCGGCGCCTATCTCGGCAACAAGATCCAGGTCCGCACGGTCACCACCCAGAATGTCGGCGGGGTCGCGAGCATCACCGCCGTCAACGGCGTCGACGAGGGTCGGGCCTGGCACAGCGCCTATTTCGAGATGCTCGGCGAGCAGGGCTTTCCGGGCCTCCTCCTCTTCCTCGTCCTCCATATTTGCGGGCTGGTCAGGATGGAGGTGATTCGCCGCCGCTACCGCCAGGCGGAAGGCGACAAGGCCTGGATCGCTCCGCTCGCCACCGCCCTCCAGCATTTCCAGATCATCTATCTGATCGGCGCCTCATTCGTTGCCATCGCCTACACCCCCTTCACCCTGATGATCCTGGGCATCCAGATCGGACTCGACAGCCTCGTCGCCCGGCGCGAGCGAGCGGAGCGGCCGCGACCCGCCTTCGTGCCGGCGCGAACGCCGTCCGGGACCGCTCCGGCATGAGCGGCGCCCCGGCCGAGCCCCGCGCCGAGCTTCCGGCGCTGACCGGGATCCGCGGCCTCGCCGCCTGGTTCGTCGTGCTCTACCATATCCGGGTCGGAGCCTGGTCCTATCTCCCGGCCGAGGCTTATTACGCCCTCTCCAAGGGCTATCTCGCGGTCGATCTCTTCTTCATGCTGTCGGGCTTCGTCCTGTGGCTGAACTACTCCGAACGCCTTCGCCGCGACGGCTTCGCGGCGGTGCCGAAATATCTCGCCCGGCGGGTGGCGAGGGTGTGGCCGCTCCACCTCTTCATCCTCAGCCTGACCGTCGTCTACGCCGCCGTCCTCGTCGCGCACGGCAAGCTCAACCCGGTCCATTATCCCTGGGACGAGCTCCCGCTTCACGTCCTCCTCATCCACAATTGGGGCTTCACCAGCGGCCTCACCTGGAACGATCCGAGCTGGTCGATCAGCGGCGAGGCGGCCGCCTATCTGCTCTTCCCGATCATCGT
The DNA here is from genome assembly GCA_034668565.1 of Sphingomonadales bacterium. Lineage (GTDB taxonomy): Bacteria > Pseudomonadota > Alphaproteobacteria > Sphingomonadales > Sphingomonadaceae > Allosphingosinicella. The sequence goes on from JAXDPE010000010.1 coordinate 44,175, forward strand.
CCTGGGCATGGACTGGCGCAGGCTTCCCCCGGCCCTGGCGATCGCGGCCCTCGTCCTGCTCGCGCTCCTGCTCTGGGCGGTGATGGGCTGGAACGGCGCGGACAGCCTCGGCCGCGACATTCCGCGCTTCGGCCTGCTGCGGGCGGCGACCGAATTCTCGATGGGCACGATCGTCTGCGCGCTCTGGCAGCGTTGGTGTCCGACTCCGCGCCGGTCCGCAGTCCTGGCCGGCGCGCTCAGCGGCGGCGCGCTCCTCCTCGGCTTCGCGGCTGGTGCTCCCGAGACCCTGGTCGTGCCGCCGTTCCTGGCCGGGCTTCTGCTCGCCGTCGCCCTGACCGCCGACCGGCCGGGCAATCCGCTCGCCGCGCGGCCGATATATTATCTGGGCGAGATCAGCTATTCGACCTACCTCGTCCACTTCCTCCTCTACATCGTCTTCAAGATCCTGTTCGTCGACGATCCGGGCAACGTGTCGCCGCCGCTGATCGGCCTGTTCCTGCTGCTCACCTTCCTGGCCTCGGTCGGCCTCTATCACGGCGTCGAGCGGCCGGCCCAGCGGGCGCTGAACCGGCTGTTCGACCGGCGCCTGCCGCGCCGCCCGGCGCAGGCGGCCGCCTAGGCTACGCCGCTTCGAGCGGCGCCTCGGCTTTCTCGACCAGGGCGATCAGGGCGTCGGTGAAGGCGGGGATGTCCTCGGGCCTGCGGCTGGTGACGATGTTGCCGTCGGTGACCGCTTCCGCGTCGACCACCTCGCCCCCGGCGTTGCGCAGGTCGGTCCGGATCGAGGGCCAGCCGGTGACCCGGCGCCCGCGGACCAGATCGGCTTCGACGAGGAGCCAGGGGCCATGGCAGATCGCCGCGATCGGCTTGCCCGCGTCGGCGAAGGCGCGGATCGTCGCCACCACGGCCTCGTTCATCCTGAGCTTGTCGGGATTCTTGGTGCCGCCGGGAAGGACGAGCGCGTCGTAATCGCCGGCTTCGACCTCGCCGATCGTGCAGTCGACCTTCGCGGTGGCGCCGCCGTCCCCCTTGATGTCGCCGGTCTCGAGCGAGGCGAGGGTGACGTCGGCGCCGCGCTCGGTCAGTATCCGCCGGGGCTCGAGCAGCTCGGAATCCTCATAGCCATGGGTGGCGATCATCAGGATCTTCGCTTCGGAAATGTCGGGCATGAAATTCTCCTTCGCCGCGCTCAACGGAAAGCCTGGAACCGCGTTCCCGGAACGAAGGGCGGGGCGGACGATTACACTGCCCATGCTCTGCTTCGTCGAAGACCAGAATTTGCCCGGGATCACCCGCAAGCGCAGCGGGCGCTATTGGCAATATTTCGCGCCCGACGGAAGCCGGATCACCGACCGCGACGAGATCGAGCGGCTCAACGCCGTGGGGATGCCGCCGGCCTATGAGCGCTGCTGGTTCTGCCCCAAGCCCAACGGCCACATCCTGGCGACCGGCTACGACGCCAGGGGCCGAAAGCAATATCGCTACAATCCGGATTTCCGCACCCAGCAGGAGGCGGCCAAATATGAGCGGCTCGCCGCCTTCGGGCGAGTCCTGCCCAAGCTTCGCAAGAAGGTTGAGGAAGACCTGGCCGGCAAGCCGACGGTCCGCGACACCGTCCTCGCGGCGGTGGTCCGGCTGATCGACGAGACCCGGATGCGGGTCGGCAACGAGGAATATGCGAAGGAGAATAAGAGCTTCGGGGCGACCACGCTTCGCAACCGCCACGCCAAGGTCACCCGCGGCCAGCTCAGGATCAGCTACACCGGCAAGCACGGCATCAAGCGCACCGTCACCCTTGCCGACCGCAACCTCATCCGAATCGCCAAGCGGACCCAGGATCTGCCCGGCCAGAATCTGTTCGAATATGTCAGCGAGGGCGGCGACGTCTGTCCGGTCACCTCGGGCGACGTCAACGCTTACATCAAGGACGCGATGGGCGACGAGTTCACCGCCAAGGACTTCCGCACCTGGGGCGCGAGCACGATCGCCTTCGAAGAGATGATCCGCCGCTACCGCAAGCACGGCAAGGTCAAGCTGAAGAGCGTCATCGAGCCGGTCGCCGAGGCGCTCGGCAACACCGCCGCGATCAGCCGCAAATCCTACGTCCACCCGGCCCTGATCGAGGCCGCCAAGGACGCCGGCGCGATCGGGGAGAGGCCGCTGCCGCGTGCCTCCAAATATCTGAGCTCGGCCGAGCGCGGCCTGATCGAGTTCCTCGACGCGCTCCCCGAGGAGCAGGCGAAGGTGGACGGGAAGGGCAAGATTCCTGCAAAGGCCGCCTGATGGCAGCCACCACGTCGAACTTCGTCGCCAAGAGCAGCGCACTCGCGACCCAATCGCAGGCCTGGGTCAGCGGCAATCTCGTCGGCATATTGGTCGCGTCGGCGATTGGCGTTGCGATCGCCCTGGCGATGCTCGCCTTGCGCTCGCTCGGCTGCAAGCTGATCGCCCGGTGGGGCGGCGACCCGCATTGGCCGGCCATCTTCGCCAAGGCCCTGGCCAAGACCAAGATCTACTTCATCGTCCTGACTTCGGCCCAGCTCGTCGCCGAGCATGCCAACACCCCGCCGGCCCTGATGAGCCTCATCCATGTCGGCTTCGTCATCGCGGCGTCGCTCCAGGCGGCGATCTGGGCGCGCGAGCTGATCCTCGGCTATGTCGCCCACCGCACCGGCGACCAGGAACAGTCGACCCTCGCCTCGGCGATCGGCATCATCAAGCTGCTGGTGACGGTGACCCTCTTCGCCATCGCGATCATCCTCATCCTCGACAATCTGGGCGTCAACGTCACTGGGCTGATCGCCGGCCTCGGCATCGGCGGGATCGCGATCGGCCTCGCCGCGCAGGGCATCTTCTCCGATCTGTTCGCGGCGCTTTCGATCCTGTTCGACAAGCCGTTTCGCCGGGGCGATTCGATCAGCTTCGACCAGACGACCGGCACCGTCGAGCGGATCGGCCTCAAGAGCACCCGGATCCGTTCGGTCAACGGCGAGGAGGTGATCGTCTCCAACGCCAACCTGCTCAACGCCCGCCTCCAGAACATGACCCGGCTCGAGCATCGCCGGGTGCTGATGGTCCTCAACCTCGTCTACAATACGCCCGTCGAGCAGCTCGCCGCCCTTCCGGACCAACTGAAGGTCATCGTCGAGCGCGACCCGCGGGCGCGATTCGACCGGGCGCACCTCTCGGCCTTCGCGGCCTCCTCGATCGACCTCGAGCTCGTCTTCTTCGCCCAGGCGCCCGATTTCCCGACCTTCATGGATGTCCGCCAGGGCGTCATGCTCGGCATCCTGCGCCGCTTCGCCGAGCTCGGCATCGACTTCGCCTACCCGACCCAGACCACGTTCACGGCGGCGCCGGACGGGAGGCTGATCATGCCTTATGCGGAGCCGAAGACGGGGCGGGACCCCGCCTAGACTCCGTCATTGCGAGGAGCGAAGCGACGCGGCAATCCAGCGGGCGTCCGAAGCCGCACTGGATTGCTTCGCTTCGCTCGCAATGACGGGGGTCAGGGTGACGGCTGTGCCGCGACATAAGCGTCCAGCCTCGCGACCTGCTCCGCTTTCTCCGCCTCGCCCAGGAACGAACCCTCGAAGCTGTTCCTCGCCAAAGTGACCAGCGCCTCGCGGCCAAGCGCTCCCGCCACCGCCCGGTAATTGTCGTTCACGTAGCCGCCGAAATAAGCGGGATCGTCCGAATTGATCGTCGCCCGCAATCCCGCCTCAAGCATCCGGTCGATCGGGTGGGCGGCCAGGTCCGCGACCACGCAGAGCTTGTGGTTGGAGAGCGGGCAGACGGTCAGGGTCATCCCCTCCCGGGCCAGCCGCTCGACCAGCCGCGGATCCTCCAGCGACCGGTTGCCATGGTCGAGACGGTCGACCCGGAGCACGTCCAGCGCCTGCCAGACATAGTCCGGCGGTCCCTCTTCCCCGGCATGGGCGACCTTCTTCAGGCCCATCTCCCCGGCGGCCCGGAAGACCCGGGCGAACTTCTCCGGCGGGTGGCCGAGCTCGGAGGAATCGAGCCCGACCGCCTCGATCCGGTCGAGCCAGGGCTCGGCCTCGCGCAGGGTCGCGAAGGCGGCCTCCTCCTCCAGGTGCCTGAGGAAGCAGAGGATGAGCTTCGAGGTCAAACCGTGCCGCTCGCGCGCTTCGTCCATTCCGGCGAGGAGCCCCTTCATCACCACCTCGAGAGGAATGCCGCGGTCGGTGTGAGTCTGGGGGTCGAAGAAGATTTCGGAATGGGTCACGCAATCCGCCGCCGCCCGATCGAAATAAGCGGCCGCGAGATCGCGGAAATCCTCCTCGGTGCGAAGCACGTCGGCGCCGCGATAATAGATGTCGAGGAAATCCTGAAGGTTCGAGAAGCTGTAGGCCGCCCGAACCTCCTCGACGCTCGCGAACGGGATATCGACCCGGTTGCGCCGGGCCAGAGCGAACATCAGCTCGGGCTCGAGGCTGCCCTCGATATGCATGTGGAGCTCCGCCTTGGGCAGGCCGGCGATGAAGGGGGTGAGGTCGGTCATGGGGGGAGTGGTAGCGCCGCCGCCGCGTGGCGTCACCCCAGCCCGGACCTGCACCTCGTCATTCCGGCGAAGGCCGGAATCCATGAACTCCGCCGTTGGAAACCGGGTTGCGACGTGTTCATGGATCCCGGCCTTCGCCGGGATGACGGGCCTGAAGACCGCTCCATGTCGCAAGTTCAGCATGACGGTTCCAACGCCGATTTCCACTTCCCAGCCATCACGAGGCTTTTAAAGCGGTCGCCATGTCCTCCTGCCGAATCGTCCTCGCAATCGCAGGCCTCGCCCTCGCCGCATCCTCAGCCCAGGCCGAAGATCTGCGCGACTTCTGTCCCGACCGTCCCGGCCTCGGCACTCCGCCCTGCACGATGGATCCCGGCCATTTCGACATCGAGGCCGGGCTCGTCGACTGGACCCTGGATCGGACACCCGATTTGCGCACCGACACGATCGAGGCCGGCCAGCTGCTCGTCCGGATCGGCCTCACCGACAGCCTCGAGGCTCAGCTGGGCTGGACCGCCTTCGGCCATGTCCGCACCCGCGACCGCCTCACCGGATCGGTCGACCACGCCTCCGGCGTCGGCGATCTCACCGTCGCGCTCCGGCAGAATTTGAAGAACCCCGATGGAAGCGGCTTTTCCGTGGCGCTCATGCCCTATGCGACGCTGCCGACTGGCGGCCAGGCTATCGGGGCGGGCGTA
>JAXDPE010000011.1:0-7077 GCA_034668565.1 Sphingomonadales bacterium
CGCTGACCGGCTTCGAGCGTGCCTTGAGATCCTCGACGACCCGGGTGACGGCGAGATCGATGCCGCGCTTGAGGTCCATCGGGTTCATTCCGGCCGCGACCGACTTCATGCCCTCGCGGACGATCGACTGGGCCAGCACGGTGGCGGTGGTGGTGCCGTCGCCGGCCAGGTCGTTGGTCTTCGACGCGACCTCGCGCAGCATCTGCGCGCCCATGTTCTCGAACTTGTCCTTGAGCTCGATCTCCTTGGCGACGGTGACGCCGTCCTTGGTGATGCGGGGGCTGCCGAAGCTCTTGTCGAGGACGACGTTGCGGCCCTTGGGGCCGAGCGTCACCTTGACCGCGTCGGCGAGGATGTCGACGCCGCGCATGATGCGTTCACGGGCGTCACGGGAAAAGCGAACGTCTTTCGCTGCCATGTTGATTGCTCCTTGGTTTTGATCACGTCGCCCCGGCGAAAGCCGGGGCCTCGTGGAATTGCTGTGCGTTTAGCGACCTGGGGTCCCGGCTTGCGCCGGGATGACGCCGAGCCTCAGCTGCCGCCGTCGTGGGTGATGATGCCGAGGAGGTCGCTTTCCTTCATGATCAGCAGATCCTCGCCGTCGACCTTGACCTCGGTGCCGGACCATTTGCCGAACAGGATCTTGTCGCCGGCCTTGACATCGAGCGGCGTGACCGTTCCGTCCTCGCCGCGCGCTCCCGAACCGACCGAGACGACTTCGCCTTCCTGCGGCTTTTCCTTGGCGGTGTCGGGGATGATGATGCCGCCGGCCGTCTTTTCCTCGGCCTCCAGGCGGCGGACCAATACTCGGTCATGGAGCGGACGAAAATTCATGCGCGTTACCTCTTCGCTTTGCGGCTGCCGCTCCCACCTTGGGCGCTGGGGCCGTCTCTGAAATTATTAGCACTCACCCCTCGCGAGTGCCAGCAAAGCCGATCTAGGGTTTGTTCATCGCGGGTCAAGGGGCCGAGGCTCGGATTTTGATTCGCCAGCCGCTTCCCCTCGACTCAATTTACAGCGGCGCGGCGCTGGTCTAGCCGATGGCGCTGGCAACGGAGAGCAAGGCAATGAAGTTCGCGGGCAAGGTCTGGAAGCTGCTCGTCGGGATCAAGGACGGGCTCGTCCTCCTGTTCATGCTCCTCTTCTTCGCCTTGCTCTATGCGGCGATGACGGCGCGCCCCACGCTCGGCTCCGGCGACCGGGGGGCGTTGCTGCTCCGGCTCGACGGACCGATCGTCGAACAGCCGGCCCAGGCGACGGCGAGCCAGGTCTTCAGCGGCCGCGGCCCGCGCGAATACCGGCTTCGCGACCTCGTCCACTCGCTCAACGCGGCGGCCGGGGACGACCGCGTCAAGGCGGTCGCGCTCGATCTCGACATCTTCTCCGGGGGCGGCCAGGCGACCCTATCGTCGGTCGGCGAGGCGCTCGATTCGGTGCGCAAGGCGGGCAAGCCCGTCTTGGCTTACGCCACCGCCTATGACGACGATTCCTATCAGCTCGCCGCCCATGCCAGCGAGCTGTGGCTCAACCCGATGGGCGGAGTGCTGATCACCGGCCCGGGCGGTTCCAACCTCTACATGAAGGGCCTCCTCGACAAGCTGGGTGTAACGGCCAACGTCTACAAAGCGGGCACCTACAAGGCGGCGACCGAGCCGCTCACCCGCACCGACATGTCGCCCGAGGCGCGACAGGCGCTGAGCGCCGTCTACGCAACCCTGTGGGAAAGCTGGCAGCAGGAGGTGCGCCAGGCGCGTCCCAAGGCTCAGGTCGCGCCCTACATAGCGGACATGCCGGGCCGCATCGCCTCGGCCGGCGGCGACATGGCCGGCGCGGCGCTCAAGTCCGGGCTGGTCGACCGGATCGGCGAGCGTGAAGCCTTCGACCGTCGCGTCGCGGAGATCGCCGGCAAGCGCAGTTCCGAACTTCCCGGGAGCTTCGAGCGGATCGACTATCGCAAGTGGGTCGAAGCCAACCCCGCCAGCGACAATGGCGGCGAGATCGGGATAATCACCATCGCCGGCGACATCGTCGACGGCGAGGCCAATCTCGGCACCGCCGGCGCCGAGACCATCGTCCGGGCGCTCGAAAAGGGCCTGCGCGAACGCGATCTCAAGGCGCTGGTCGTCCGGATCGATTCGGGAGGCGGCTCCGCTCTGGCTTCCGAGCGGATCCGTCAGGCGGTGCTCGTCGCCAAGGCGAAGGGCCTGCCGGTGGTGACGTCGATGGGAAGCGTCGCCGCCTCGGGCGGCTATTGGGTGGCGACGGCGGGCGACCGCATCTACGCCGAGCCCTCGACGATCACCGGCTCGATCGGAGTGTTCGGAGTGCTTCCCAGCTTCGAGGGTGCGCTGACCAAGCTCGGCCTCGGCGCCGACGGCGTCAAGACGACCCCGCTGTCGGGGGAGCCCGACGTCCTGCGCGGCCCCTCGCCGGAAGCCGATCAGCTTCTGCAGATGGGCGTCGACGGCACCTATCGCCGCTTCCTGGCCTTGGTTTCAGCGGCGCGGAAAATACCGGTCGCGCAGGTCGACCAGATCGCCCAGGGCCGGATCTGGGCCGGCGGCACCGCCCATCAGCTCCGGCTGGTCGATTCGTTCGGAGGCCTCGACGACGCGATCCGCGAAGCGGCCCGGCGGGCCAAGCTCGATCCGGGCGAGGCGAAGGCGGTGTGGCTCGAAAAGGAGCCCGATTTCAGCGACCGGCTGCTGATGTCGCTGGCCGGCGACGGCGGCGACGAGGAAACCGCGCCCGACGCGTTCAGCCGGCTCGCCGCCAAGCCGCGCCTTCGGATGCTCGCCGCCATCGGCGAGGCCGAGCACCTGGTTTCCGGCGCCGCCATCCAGGCCCGCTGCCTCGAATGCGGCGGCCGGAACGCGACCTCGCCGTCGCCGCTGGGAACCGGCTTGACCGCCTGGCTCTGGCGCCTGCTCGGGGCATGAGGCTGAGGGCCGCGACGCCCGCCGACGCCGCCGACATCGCCGAAATCTATGCGGCCTTCGTGATCGGAACCGCCGTCTCGTTCGAAATCGAGCCGCCGGGCGAAGCGGCGATGCGGCTGCGCATGGCGGCTGGAGACGACCTCTATCCGTGGCTGGTGGGTGAGGAAGAGGGCGCGATCTTGGGCTATGCCTATTCCGCCCGCTTCCGCGAGCGCACGGCCTACCGCTTCGCCGTGGAGACCAGCGTCTATCTTCGCTCCGACGCCCGCGGCCGCGGCCTGGGACGACAGCTTTACGAGCCTTTGCTGACGACGCTCGAAGCGCAGGGCTTCACCCAGGCGATCGCCGCGATCACCCTTCCGAACGAAGCCAGCGTGCGCCTCCACGAAAGCCTCGGCTTCGAGCGCGCCGGGACCTATCGCCAGGTCGGCTGGAAGCTCGACGCCTGGCACGACGTGGGCCTGTGGCAAAGGGCGCTGGCAGCGTCGGCGTCACCGCCGGCGGAGCCGAAGCCGCCCCAGATGGAGCCCAAGCCCTCCCGGCGAGCGTAGCGACAGGGCTTGCCGGCACGGGAATGGACCGCCTTATAAGCCGGCTCGGTTATAAGCGAACTGCCTTATAAGCGAACTCGCTTATAAGCGAACTGGCTTATAAGGCAGGGTCCCAGCCACCAGCTTCGCGGCCATGGCAAGCTGGCGTGCTGGCTCGCTGAGGTGGCTTGTCTCAAGGACGCAACTGGCCACGATCTGCCCGGCGCAGGTCCGGCATGCACGTTTCCGGGTCAATCCGGGTTGCGGGTATAGGCCGGAAGCTTCCATCCGTAGTGGATGGCGCCGGCACGGAGGGCGAAGCCCGCGGCCGCCGCGACCGTTCCCGCCACCGCCGCCGGGGCGCCGGCGAGCAGCAACCCGACCATCAGGGCCGCCGAAAAGGCCGCCGCCGTTACATAGAGTTCCGGCCGCATCAGGATCGAGGGCTCGCCGGCGAGGACGTCGCGGACGATACCGCCGAGACAGGCGGTGAGCACGCCCATGGCCATCGCCGGAATCGGCGCCAGGCCGAAGGCGAGGCCCTTGGCGGCGCCGTAGGTGGCGTAAGCGGCAATTCCGACGGCATCGAGCCAGGGCAAAGCCTGTCCCTGCCACAGTGATCCCGGAAGCATCCAGACCGCCAGGGCGGCCGCGAGGCAGATGATCAGGAGCGAATTTCCGTGGACCCAGAAGACCGGCGCTCCGATCAGCAGGTCGCGCGCCGTGCCGCCGCCGACTCCGGTGACGACGGCGAAGAATATGAGCGTGACCAGCGTCTGCCTTTTCGCGGCGGCGACCAGGGCGCCCGAGCAGGCGAAGACGGCGACCCCCGCCCAGTCGAGATAGGGCAAGGCCGAGCCGAGCAAGGCGGCCGGGCCCGTCATCGCTGGTGCCGCCGCCTCAGGGTGAGCGGAAGCATCGCCAGGGCGAGCAGGATCGTGACCAGGGCCGCGACCCCGAAGCCGATCGCCAGCGGGTTGTGAGCGTCCTCGCGAGTCTTCAGGTCCATGATGTGGAGGCCCCACATCAGATCGTAGAAGCGCCACCAGCGGGTCCGCCGGGCCAGCACTTCGCCGGTTCCGGCATCGAGATAGAAACGGGTGCCGTCGCTCATCGTCACCCGCCAGGCCGCGACCTTGCGGCGAAGGTCGAGCGGAGGGGCCGACGCGGACGTTCGATCGACGGCGGCGACTCGCGCCGCGCCCCTATAGCGTCCCTCGACGATCCGGGCCGCATCGGCCGCGGTCGGCGGCGGCAGCAGCCGGCCGGTGGCGGGATCCGCGAGCCGGGTGCCGCCGTCGGCATAAGCGAGCAGCCATTTGGCCCCGTCCGGCCGTCCTTCCAGCTTCAGCGAGGAAAGCGGCCGCGGCCCGATGGCGGGCGGAACCGGCGCCAGGCCGGCCGCGATCGGCGGCGCCTCGGCGAGCAGCCCCTCGCCGCGCACGGTCTCGATCGGCCGGGCGACCATGACCAGGCCGGACACAGTCCACAAAAGGAAAGGCAGGCCGACGATCCAGCCGAGCCAGATATGCCAGCGCCTGAGCCTTTGCCGGGTCTTCATTCGCTACTTCGTCGCCGCGCAAGCCGTCATGCTGAACTTGTTTCAGCATCCAGCGACGAGCGGCCTAGCGGGTGGAGGCCTGGTCCCTGAAACAAGTTCAAGGTGACGCCGGCGCCGAGTGCGGCGGCGGTCATTTGAACCGCTCGACGCACTTGTCGAGGACCGGGATCGGCGAGCCGAGGGCGGCCGCCGCCGCGAGCGCCCGGTTCCTCTCCCGTTTCTGCGTTTCAGGGCTCGAGCCGGCCTTGGCGCGAAGACCGGGGGCGAGGGCGTCGTTGAGCTCGCTTCGCATCCGCCGGTAGCCGACGAGCTCGTTGCCGAAATGCGTTTCGGAGCCTTCGAGCGCGACGCTGGTGAACTCGGCCAGCTCCTCGCAGGCGATCTGGGCTTCGAAGCGAGCGGCCGGGAGCTGGACCTCGGTCTTGCCGGTGACTGGAAAGGCCGAGTCGCAGACGGGCACCAGGTCGCGCCATTTGCCGCCGGTGATCCCCGCCTCGACCTCGCGCAGGCGCTTGTTGATCCGGTTCGCCGTCTCGGCCTCGAACGTCCCGTCCTTCGACGCGGTAAGGAGCGCGTAATGGAAGATCCTGCCCTGGGCCGCGAGCGGCAGCGGGGCCTTCACATCGGTCTCGGCGGTGCGCGCCGCGGCCGCGGCGACCACCGCGCAGGTCGCGGCCCGGTCGATCGGGTCGGCGGGCAGGTCGAGCGGCTTGGCGCCGCAGGCGGAGAGGGTGAGCGCGCCGGCCAGCAAAGCGGGGACAGGTTTCAACGGCTGCGCTCCATCGTTACGGTCTCGGGCGAAAGGAGACGCCCGTCGGCCCGCGCAGTCAAGCTCGGCCCGCCCGGCGCTCAGATGTGGATCGGCTTGCCCGTCACCGCCATCGCCGCTTCCTTGATCGCTTCCGAATGGGTGGGGTGGGCGTGGCAGGTGTAGGCGATGTCCTCGCTGGTCGCGCCGAACTCCATCGCCTGGGCGGCCTGGGCGATCATGGTTCCGGCGACGGAGGCGATGATGTGCACGCCAAGCACCCGGTCGGTTCGGGCGTCGGCGATGATCTTGACGAAGCCGTCGGTCTCGCGGTTGGTCTTGGCGCGGCTGTTGGCCATCATCGGGAACTTGCCGATCTTCACCTCGACGCCCGCTTCCTTCAGCTCCTCCTCGGTCTTGCCGACCGCGGCGATCTCCGGGAAGGTGTAGACGACGCCCGGGATGACGTCGTGGTTGACGATCCCCACCTGGCCGGCGAGGATCTCGGCGACGGCGATGCCTTCGTCCTCCGCCTTGTGGGCGAGCATCGGCCCGGGCGTGACGTCGCCGATCGCATAGACGCCTCCCACGCCGGTCCGGAAATCGTGGTCGACCTCGATCTGGCCGCGCTTATTGAGCTGGATCCCGGCCGCTTCGAGGTTGAGCCCGTCGACATTGGGGCGCCGTCCGATCGAGACCAGGACGACGTCCGCCTCGATCGTCTGGGCCTCGCCGCCCTGCGCCGGCTCGACGGTGAGAGCGACGCCCTCACCGCTTTTCTCGGCTTTGGTGACCTTGGTCGAGGTGCGGATCTCGAAGCCCTGCTTCTTGAAGATCTTGTTCGCTTCCTTGCGAACCTCGCCGTCCATGCCGGGCAATATCTGGTCGAGATATTCAACCACCGTCACCTTGGCCCCGAGCCGCTTCCAGACCGAGCCGAGCTCGAGCCCGATCACCCCGCCGCCGATCACCACCATGTGGCCGGGCACCTTGGCGAGCTCAAGCGCGCCGGTGGAATCGACGATCCGCTCCTGGTCGATCTCGACTCCCGGAAGCGGAGTCACCGAGGAGCCGGTGGCGATGACGATGCTCTTCGCCGTATAAGCCTGGCCGGCAACGTCGAGAGCGTTCGGCCCGGTGAATTTCGCATGGCCCTTTAGCCAGGTCTCCTTGTTCTTCTTGAACAGGAATTAGATCCCGCCGGTCAGCCCCTTGATCGCTTCCCGGCGGCCGGCATGCATGACGTCGAGATCGAGCTCGACCTCCTTCGCCTTGATCCCCCATTTGGCCATCGTCCCG
>JAXDPE010000012.1:0-113470 GCA_034668565.1 Sphingomonadales bacterium
CCCACTCGCCCGAGGACCGTCCGGAGATCATCTTCGTCACCGCGTTCGAGCAATATGCCCCCGACGCCTTCGAGGTCGAAGCCGCCGACTATCTGCTCAAGCCCGTCCGCTTCGACCGGCTCTGGCAGGCGGTCGAACGCGCCAAGCGCCGCAAACATCAGCGCACCCTGGCCGGCCGCGCCGAAGCGCCGGTCCAGGATCCCGCCCGGGAGGACGGCCTCTGGGTCCCGACCCGGGCCGGCGCGGTCTTCGTTCCGGTCGAGGCGATCGACTGGATCGAGGCGCAGCGCGACTATGTCATGCTCCATACGGCGACGCGCAGCCACATCCTCCGGATCTCGATGCGCGCCCTCGAGGACAGGCTCGATCCGGCCCAGCTGATGCGGGTCCACCGCTCGGCCTTCGCCCGCCCAGCCAACGTCGTCGAGGTCCAGCGCCTCGGCCGGACCATCAACGCTTTGGTCCTGCGCGACGGCGCGATCGTCCAGGTCGGTCCCAATTATTCGAAGACCGTCGCCGAGCGGCTCAGGATCGCCGAGTGAGAACAATTCCTCCCCGACATTTGCCGGGGAGGGGGGGCCATGCGACGCATGGTGGAGGGGTCCTACGGACTCCGAGAAGAACCCCTCCACCGCACTTCGTGCGGTCCCCCTCCCCCGGAAAGCCGGGGGAGGAATAAATGTCCCCAGGATTCTTTACATTTCCGTGACGATCCGGGGAACGCGCCGCGCTGATCTGGGTTAGCGCATCAGGGCCGGCTTTCGCCGGTCCGAAACAGGGGAAAAGCGCGTGCCCGGGGCCAAGATATTGCTGGTCGAGGACGAGCCGCTCGTGCTTCGCACCACTGCCGACCTGCTCATCGAGGACGGCTACGACGTCTCCGAATGCACCGGCTGCGAGGAGGCCTTGGCCAAACTCGAGGCCGAGCCCGACACCGCCGTCCTCGTCACCGATCTCAACGTCGCCTGCCCAGGGGACGGAATGACCCTCGCTAGGGTGGCGGCCGAGCGCTGGCCTCATTTGCGCATCGTCATGGTCTCCGGCGGCCTTCGCCCGCCCCGGGACAGCTATCCCGAACGCGCCATCTTCTTCACCAAGCCCTACGCGCCCGGCGCTCTCCTCCACGTCGTGAAATCGCCGGACTTCGCCTGAGAGCGGTGAGGCCGTCATTGCGAGGAGCGAAGCGACGCGGCAATCCAGCGCTGCGTCCGAGGCCGCACTGGATTGCTTCGCTCCGCTCGCAATGACGCAGATTCCCGGGCTTCCCCCGCGCTCCGTCCGAGCCTAACGCTCCCGCCATGGACGACGATCTGCCGGAAGCGATCCCGGCCGCCACCCTCATCCTGATGCGGCCCGCGCCCGCGGGCGGACCGCCCGAGATCCTCATGCTCGAGCGGGCGGAGACCATGGCCTTCGCGGCCGGAGCTTTGGTCTTTCCGGGCGGCCGGATCGACCCAGGGGACGAGGCGATGGCCCGGCGCTTTCCCGAGCTATCGGACGCCGCCGCCCGAATCGCCGCGATCCGCGAGACGATCGAGGAAACCGGAGTCGCTCCGGCGCTTGTCCCCACCCCCGACGCCGCCGCGCTTCGCGAGGCGTTGGCGGCCGGCCGCCCCTTCACGGCGCTGCTCGATGAAATGCGGCTGTCGCTCGATCTCGATGCGCTCGCGCCCTTCGCCCGCTGGTGCCCCAATTTCCGCGAGGCCCGGCGCTTCGACACGCTCTTCTATCTCGCCGTGGCGCCGGCCGGGGGGGGAACTCGACATAGCGCCGACGAAACCGAGAGCGTCCACACTTTCTGGGCAAGCGCCGAGACGGTGCTGGCCGAGATCGCAGCCGGCCGGGCCAAAGCCATCTTCCCGACCCGCCGCAACCTCGAACGCCTCGCCCGCTTCGCCTCGCTCGCCGAGGCGCGGGCCGACGCCGAGCGCCATCCGGTGCGGCAGATCACCCCCTGGGTCGAGGAGAGGGACGGCCGCCGGTTCGTCTGCATCCCCGAAGGGATCGGCTATCCGGTGACGTCCGAGCCCTATGAAAGCGCCCGGCGGCGCTGAGATCGCTTCGGGCGGCTGAGGCGCGCCACGGCGAGCCGGTCCCGCCGGAGCCGGAAGGCGGCCAGCCAGAACATGTAGGTCAGCATGAGGGCGATGAGGATGGGGAACGCGTACATCATATGGCGTCAAAGCTCCGAGAGTCTGCAAGTTCCGATACTTGCGGCGAACCGTTGAGCATCAGCGGAAACTCGGTTCCAGCCGCACCGGGGGCCGGTAGCGGCGGCGTTCCTCGATCAGTTCCGCCGGCGGCGACTGGCGCGTGTCGACGAACAGGGTCTCGATCACGCTCGGCCCGGGATAGGCGAACAGCGTCTCCGATCCCGGATCGAGGCGGACCCGGCTCTGGTCCTCGACCAGCCAGACCGACGGCGGCTCGAGCGCCTGCCCGTCGATCAGCCCGCTTCCCTGCACCGGGACCAGCCAAACCGGCCGCTCCACCTCACCGGCAAGACGGCCGCCCGCGGGCCGGGTCCAGCGCTCGACCACGAAGGCTCCGCCTTCAGCCAATATTTCCCGTCCGGCCTCGATCTCGCGCCGAGGAGTCGGCGACCGATAGGGCTCCGGCCGGGCCGCGCTGACGCCCGCCTCGACCTGGAGCTCCCGCTCCCGGCCGTAATCGAACAGGCGATAGGTGAGATCGACATTTTCCTGGATCTCGACGAGCGTCAGCCCGGGCCCCAAGGCGTGGATCGTGCCCGCCGGAGAATAATAGAAATCCCCGGCTTTGGCTTCGCGCCAGTCGACGAAGGCTTCGAGGCTTCCGGCGGCAATGGCGCTGCGCAGTTCGGCGGGCGAGATCGCTTTCTTGAGGCCGAGGCCGATCCGGGCGCCGGGCTCGGCTTCGAGAACCAGCCAGGCCTCGTCCTTGCCCCGGCGATGGCCCGCGGCGCGCGCCGCCTCGCCGTCCGGGTGGACCTGGATGGACAATTTCTCGCGGGTCAGCAGATATTTGACGAGCAGCTCGGCCTCCGCACCGCGGCCATCCTGGAACCAGATCTCGCCGATCGGCTCGCCCCCGGCCGCGGCCGCGCCGAAGCTTTGCGGGAGCTCGGCGCGCCCCCACAATTTCTCGACCTGCCTTGACGCGAGGCGGCTTGCCGTCACCTTTTGTCCTTCGCCTTTTCGAAACCGGCGCCTGTCGTCCGGAGTCTTGCCGCCATGAGATACGCGCGCCGGGTAAAAATCTTCCTAGTGGTGGCCCTGATCGCCTTCCTGGCCTTCCTCGGCTGGGGTTACGCCCGCAATCATCCCGAAGATGTGCCCTGGACGAAGCTCGACCTCGCCCAGCCGGTCGGCGCCTTCACCGGCCGCAAGCTGGCGGGGCTCGGCGGCGAGGCCGGGAAATGCCGCGCACTCCTGCGCCGGGCGGGGATCCGCTTCGTCGCTCTCCCCCGCCGGGAGGATGGGCAATGCGGCTATGACGACGCCGTCCGCTTCTCGCCCGGCGGAGCGCTCGCGATCCGCTATCGGCCGGGCGGCCTGGGCACCAGTTGCCCGGTCGCCGCTGCTCTTGCGCTGTGGGAGTGGCATGTCGTCCAGCCGGCCGCGCTGCGACGCTTCGGGACCCCGGTGGCCGCCGTCGAGCATTTCGGAAGCTACAGCTGCCGCCGAATCTACGGCCGGTCGGAAGGGGCTTGGAGCGAGCATGCCTCGGCCAATGCCGTCGACATCGCCGCTTTCCGCCTCGCCGACGGCCGGCGGATCAGCGTCGCCGGCGACTGGAAAGGGGGCGGAGCCAAGGCGCTTTTCCTCCGCGACGTCCGCGACGGCGCCTGCCGGCTGTTCGCCACCACGCTCTCGCCCGATTATAACGCAGCCCACCGCGACCATCTCCATCTCGACCAGGCGAAGCGCGGCGCGATGGGGTGGAGGGCGTGCCGCTAAAACCAGAACGGCCCCGCCCTTGCGGGCGAGGCCGATCTTCGTTCTCCGCCGAGGCGGAAAAAGGCTCTAGCTCAGATGGCGCGAGAGATGCTTGTTCATCTCGAACATCGAGCAGCGGTCGGTCCCGAAGACCTTCTTGAGCTTGTCGTCGGCCAGGATCTCGCGCTTGTTCTCCGGATTCTGAAGCTTGTTGGCGCGGATATAGTCCCACATCTTGCTGACCACCTGGCTGCGCGGAAGCGGGTCCTTGCCCGTGATCGCCGCCAGATCCGCCGATGGCGTCACCGGGCGCGACAATCCGCCCCTTGCTCCACCGGTTGTAGTGCCCTTAGCCATAGTTTCCCTCCTGTGAGTGCTCCGCTGATAAGCCTCAAACGCGCGGCGAGCGCAAGAGATTCCAAGGCCGGAATTCGCCGGATCGCGGCTCAGGGCCGTTCCAGCGCGTTTTTAATGTGGATCATTGACCGAATCTGCCCTCCGAGGGGGCCGAAAGAGCGCCAACGCCCGATTCGCAATTTCTTGACCGCCGGCCGAAAGGAACCACCTTATTGCCGGCATCGTGGCCGATATCCGCGCGCCCCAGAAAGGGAATTCCGGAACGGTCGCACCAATAGCGGAACACTTCCTCCTCGCCGGCGCCGAAGTCGGGATCGTTCTCGGGAACCTCGGTGCAGCGGCCGAGGCGGATGCCCGCCACCGCCTGCACCCCCGCGTTGCTCGTGATGTGGAAGAGCGAGCGGTCGGTCCGGTACATATGCTCGGCCACGTCCTCGAGCATCAGCACATGGCCGGCAAGGTCGGGCTCCAGCGGGGTGCCGAGCAGCTGCGAATAGACCGTGACGTTGAACGCGGCGGCCGGCCTCTCGTCCAGGCCGGGCTCAAGCGCCGCCGGGTCGCGCCGGGCGAGCCAGGCCAGCGCCAGGACGAGCGCCGCATCACCGCCCTCGCGCCGAAGGTCGTTGACCATCGGCCCATGCGCCAATTGGGGGAAGCCGGCGCGATACAACCCGGCCAGCATGTATCCGGCATCGCTATAGCCCAGATAGGCCTTGTCCCGGGCCTGGGGCCGGAGCCGCGCCAGCACGCCTTCCGCGATCCGGCACGAGCCGTAGCCGCCGCGGGCGAACCAGAGCGCGTCGAAGCCCGGGTCGTTGGCGATCTCGACGAAGGCGTCGGCGCGCACCTGATCCTCGCCCGCGAAATGGCGGTGGCTGAGGAAGCATTGCGGGTGGAAGACGAGCTCGAGGCCGGGAAAGGCCTCCGCCGCGAGCGCCGTCGCCCGCTGGGCCGTCTCCGCCAGGATGGGCGTGCTCGGAGCCACTATTCCAATGCGCACTTTCGCTCCCTCAAAAGTTTGAAATGCCCCGCGGACCGCAATAGGGCGGCGCCATGTCAGGGACCAAATCCTATTTCTTCTGCGGCATCGGCGGCAGCGGCATGCTTCCCTTGGCCGCGATCGTCCGCGGCCTGGGCGCCGAGGTCTCCGGCTCCGACCGGGCGCTCGACCAGGGGCGCACCGGCGCCAAGTTCGACTATCTGCGCGGCCTCGGCATCGCGCTTTACCCGCAGGACGGCAGCGGCCCGCGCCCCGGCCAGGTCCTTGTCGCGTCGGCGGCGGTCGAGGAAAGCGTCCCCGACGTCCAGGCCGCCCGCCGACTCGGTCTGGAGCGGATCACCCGCGCCGAATTGCTTTCCCGCCTGTTCAACGCCGCCGAATTGGGGATCGCCGTCGCCGGTACCAGCGGCAAGTCGACCGTCACCGGAATGATCGCCTGGATCCTCCACCAGTCCGGCCTCGAGCCGACGGTGATGAACGGCGCCGTGATGAAGAATTTCGCGACCCCCGAAGCCGCCTTCGCCAGCGCACTCGTCGGCCGCGACCGGGTCTTCGTCAGCGAGGTCGACGAAAGCGATGGATCGATCGCGCTCTACCGGCCGAAGATCGCGGTGCTGAACAACATAAGCCTCGACCACAAGTCGATGGAGGAGCTGCGGGCGCTGTTCTGCGACTTCCTCGGCCGGGCGCAAACGGCGGTGGTCAATCTCGACGACCCCGAGACCCAAGCCTTGGCCGGGCCTGACGCGATCACGTTCAGCCTCGTCGATCCCGGGGCCGACTACAGCGCTTCGGCCTTCGCCGAGGCGCCCGCGGGCATCGGCTTCACGGTCGCCGAACGGCGTGGCGGCGCCACGGCGGAAGTGCGGCTCGCGGTCCCCGGCCGGCATAACGCGGCCAACGCCCTCGCCGCCCTGGCCGCCGCGCGGACCGCCGGAATCCCGCTTGCCGAAGCCGCCGACGCGCTCTCCGGCTTCGCCGGCCTTCGTCGGCGGTTCGACGTCGTCGGCAGCCGCGGCGGGGTCACCGTCATCGACGATTTCGGCCATAACCCCGACAAGATCGGCGCCACGCTCGCCACGTGTCACGCTTTTCCCGGCCGGCTCCTCCTGTTCTTCCAGCCGCACGGTTACGGCCCCCTCCGCACGATGCGGCCCGAGCTGGTCGCCGCCTTCGCCGACGGCATGGAAAGCGAGGACGTCCTCATCCTGTGCGACCCGGTCTATTACGGCGGCACGGTCGAGCGCACGGTGACCAGCGCCGATATCGTCGCCGACGTCCGCGCCGCGGGCCGGATCGCCGAGCATATCCCCGATCGCGCGGAGGCCGGCCGCCGTCTCGCCGCCCTTGCCCGGCTCGGCGACCGGATCCTGATCATGGGCGCCCGCGACGACACGCTCAGCCAGTTCGCGGCGGAGGTACTCGCGGCGGTGCACTGACCGCCGCGCCCCATTGACGCCCTAATCGCTTGGCAGAGGGTGACGCCGGACATAAGGGGCTGGGATGACCGACAGAGAAGAGACGTTCGCCAAGGTCGCGCAGCTCATCGAGCCGTTCAACAAGAAGGACGTCGCGCTCGCCGATTCGACCACTTTCGCCGGCGATCTCGAATGGGACAGCCTCATCGTCATGGATTTCGTCGCTTCGGTCGAGGACGAGTTCGACATCCTGATCACGATGAACATGCAGGCCGAGATCGAGACGGTCGGCCAGCTTGTCGACGCCGTCGAAGAGCTCCGGAACGACGGATGAGGGATTGGGGAGTAAATTCCTCCCCTGCTTTTGCAGGGGACGGGGACCAGGCGAAGCCTGGTGGAGGGGCTTTGCTGACTCCGCAGAACCCCTCCGCCACCCTTCGGGCGGTCCCCCTCCCCCGGAACTCCGGGGGAGGAATTCATTGACCGAATCCGACGCGAATCCGATGGACCCCGCGGCCGCCGCCGCCGGCCACACCCAGGGCCGCGACCTCTTCTCCAAGTTCGACGCCCTGATCGCTGAGCGCGAGGCTCTGCTCGACACCGGCGTCCGCGACCCGTTCGGACTGGTCATGGAGAAGGTGCTGTCGCCGACCCGGGCGATCGTCAGGGGCAAGGAGACGATCCTTCTCGGCACCTACAATTATATGGGCATGACCTTCGATCCCGACGTCGTCGAGGCCGGCAAGCGCGCCCTCGACGAATTCGGCGCTGGGACGACGGGCAGCCGGGTCCTCAACGGCACCTACCAAGGCCATATGGAGGTCGAGGAGGCGCTCAAGGACTTTTACGGCACCGCTTTCGCCATGGTCTTCTCGACTGGCTACCAAGCCAATCTCGGCCTGATGTCGACCTTGGCCGGCAAGGAGGATTATATCATCCTCGACGCCGACAGCCACGCTTCCATCTACGACGGCTGCAAATTGGGCGACGCCCAGATCGTCCGCTTCCGCCACAACAATGTCGAGGATCTCGACAAGCGCCTCGGCCGGCTCCCGGCCGAAGGCGGGCGGCTGGTCGTCCTCGAAGGCGTCTATTCGATGCTCGGCGACATCGCCCCGCTCAGGGAGATGGTCGAAGTCGCGAAGCGCCACGGCGCCATGGTCGTCGTCGACGAAGCGCACGGCATGGGCTTCTTCGGCCCCAACGGCCGCGGCGTGTTCGAGGAAGCGGGGGTCGAGGACCAGATCGACTTCGTCGTCGGCACCTTCTCCAAGTCGGTCGGGACGGTCGGCGGCTTCATCGTCTCCAACCATCCCAAGTTCGAGGTGCTCCGCCTCGTCTGCCGGCCCTATGTGTTCACCGCCTCGCTTCCGCCCAGCGTCGTCGCCACCGCGGCGACGTCGATCCGAAAGCTCAAATATGCCGGCAACAAGCGCCAGCACCTTTGGGAAAACAGCCGCCGGCTGCACAAGGGGCTTCGCGACCTCGGCTTCGACCTCGCCACGCCCGAGGCCCAGTCGGCGATCATCGCCGTCCTCCTGCCCGATCAGGACCGGACGGTGCGCATGTGGCAGGCGCTGATCGAGGCCGGAGTCTACGTCAACATGGCCCGTCCGCCGGCGACGCCTGCCGGAATGTACCTGCTGCGCTGCTCGCTCTGCGCCGACCACACGGAAGAGCAGGTGACCCAGATTCTCGCCATGTTCGAGGCTGCGGGCAAGGCGACGGGAATTCTCGGCTGAGATCCTCCCCCGGTTTTCCGGGGGAGGGGGACCATGCGAAGCATGGTGGAGGGGTTCTTCCTGACTCCGAAGAACCCCTCCACCACCCTTCGGGCGGTCCCCCTCCCCGCGAAATCGCGGGGAGGATTCAAAGAACTGCAGCGACCGCCGCCCCCCAAAGCGCGGCGAACTGATCTGCGTTCTGCGGAACCTTCTTTCCATCGCCTCCCCGCTTGATCTAGACTCGCCCTCATGGCGGGCGAGGACATGGACGCCGTGGCCGAGGAGCGATCTTCCGGGGCATGGCGCGGAGTGCTGGCGAGTGCGGGGGCCGTTCTCGCCGCTTTGTTGCTTGTCGCCCTGATGCTGATGGTGACCTCGTCGAACGAGGCTCGGGACCGGGCGCTGGCCCTGGAGCGCCACAGCTACGACGTCATGCTCCTGACTCGGACCGTCGACGGCACCATCGCCCGTTCCGAGGCCGCGCTCGGCCGTTACGTCCTCGACGAGGACGTCGCGACCAGCGGCGCCGTCTACGGCGCCGAATGGCGCCAGGCGCAGCAGCTGATCGCCGAGCTGAGGCGCCAGGTTCGCGGCAATAAGGAGCAGCTCGGCCGGGTCGAGGCGCTCGAGGCTCTGTTCGAGACCCGCGGCAGGGAGCTGGCGCCCGCCGCCGTCGCCGCACAGGCGAAGCGCGGCAGCGGCGGCATTTCGCTTTTCTACGGGGCGGCGCGAACGCCGACCGGACCGAAGCTGCGCGAGACCCTGGCCCAGATCGCCGCCGCCGAGCGCGACGACCTGCGCGGGCGAATGACCACCACCCGGGCCTCGGGAACCCGATCCGATCAGCTGACGGAATGGCTCGGCTGGCTTGCGGTGGCGATCGGGATCGGCGCGATCGTCATCGGCTGGCTCGCCTTCCGCGCGATCAGCGAGCGGCTCGAAGCGCTTCGCGAAGCCGACAGCGAGGCCAGCCGCGCCCGCCAGCTCGAAGAGGCCGTCCGCGAGCGCACTCGGGAGCTCAGCCAGGCCTATGAGCAGCTCAAGGCCGAATCGGGCGAACGCGAGGCCGCCGAGGCCCAGCTCCGGCAGGTCCAGAAGATGGAGGCGGTCGGCCAGCTGACCGGCGGCATCGCCCACGATTTCAACAACATGCTCGCGGTCGTCGTCGGCGGCCTCGATCTCGCCCGACGCAAGCTCACCGGCCCTCGCCGCGAAGTCGAATTCCATCTCGACAATGCGATGGAAGGCGCCACCCGAGCCGCGGCGCTTACCCGGCGCCTGCTCGCCTTCGCGCGCGCCGAGCCCCTGCTCCCGGTCGCGGTCGCTCCGGCCGGGCTGGTCGAAGGCATGCTCGACCTGGTCGACCGGTCGATCGGCGAGCGGATCACCGTCCGCACCCTGTTCCCCGAGGAAAGCTGGAACGTCAGCGTCGACACCAACCAGCTCGAAAACGCCATCCTGAACCTCGCGGTCAACGCCCGCGACGCGATGGACGGCGAGGGCCAGCTTGCGATCAGCGTCGAGAATGTCGTGCTGGCCGCCGGCGAGGTGAGCGGGATCGAAGCCGGCGAGTTCGTCCGCATCAGCGTCTCGGACACCGGTTCGGGAATGGCGCCCGAAGTGATCGAGCGGGTGTTCGAGCCCTTCTTCACGACCAAGCCGGTCGGCAAAGGCACCGGGCTTGGCCTCAGCCAGATTTTCGGCTTCGCGCGCGAATCCGGCGGCGATGTGGTCATCGATTCCACGGTCGGTGTCGGCTCCACGGTTTCGCTCTATTTGCCGCGCTCCGATCGGGAAGTGGAATCGGCCGCGGCGGTCGCCGCCTCGGGCCTGGACGAAGCCCGGTCCGACGCCGCCGGCACGGCGATCCTCGTTGTCGAGGACGACCCCCGGGTCAGCCGGTCGACGGTCGGCGCGCTGGAAGAGCTGGGCTACCGGCCGGTCGCCTGCGCCGGGGGCCGCGAAGCGCTCGAGATACTGGAACGCGAAGCGGGCCGGATCGAGCTCATCATCACCGACATCATGATGCCGGAGATGACCGGACCCGAGCTGGTCCGCGAGGCCGCGGCGAGGTGGCCCTCGACCGCCATCCTCTTCGTCACCGGCTATGTCGGCGAGGCCGGAAGCGAGGAGCTGAGCGGGCACGACATCCTTCGCAAGCCGTTCACCGTGGCGGCCCTGGCCGGAGCGGTAGCCGGAGCGCTCGCCAAGCGGCCTAACGAATGGCCCCCCGCCTCAGCAGCCGCGGCAGCAGGCCGATAGCGGCGACCAGCGGCCAGCGCCGCTGCCAGGGCTTGATCTCGATCTTCGTGCCCGCGTGGCGATTGATCTTCCAGGCGAGGTAATCGATGCCGCCCGCATAAGTGCCGCTCGCCTTCACCAGCCGAAGCACGGTCAGCGCCTTGCCTGCCCGGCGCCGCGCCGCCCAGCGCCGGGATGCCCGCTTGCGGTCCGCCTCGGGCACGGGAGCGGCGAGATCCAGGCCCGCGGCGGCGGCGAAGCGACGGTAACGCTCAGGCTCCGCGTCGACCACGGACGCCGGCCGGCCCTGCCGTTCCGCCCGCAGCTCGGCCGAATAGGTCAAGGTGAAGGCGCAGCGCCAAAGGTCGAGCGGATCGTCGCCGCCCTCCCACAGCGGCCGGGCCTCGCCGAGCAAGGTCGGCGCCGCCCGGGCGACGGCCGCGATCGCCCGCGCCGCCGCGACCGCGTCGGCGCTCCACACCAGCCGCGACGGCTGGGCAAAGCGAGCCCAGACCGACACGGAGAGGGTCTCCGGCCCGTTCAGCCGCTCGAAGTCCGCCTCGCTGAGCACCGCATATTTGGCGATGAGGCCCTCATGCTCGAACGGAAAGACGTTGGGCGGGATCAGCCGGTTGGCCGGCGCCCGCCAGCTCCTCCCGTACGCGGCCCGATAATCGGAGACGATCAGGTAGAAATCGAGCATCAGCCCATCGAGCTCGCCCTGCCTGAGGCACGATCCGTAGAACAGCACTGCCCGGGAAGCCCCCGGATAGGCCGCGGCCACGGCCGCCGCCATCGCCCTCACCCGAGGGTCGACGGGCTCGGCCAGCTCGGCCGCGACGAGAGCGTTGAGGGTCTCCACACCTCCCTATATCGTGAGAGCAACCGTCATTGCGAGGCTCACTCCGTTCGCGCCAGCAGGTCGATCAGGTCCTGGCGCCAGAACTTCGCCCAAGTGTGGGTGCCGTGGCCACGGGTATCGGACGTCGCCCGGACGAGGATGTAGCGGCCGGTCTTCAGGCGCCGGGCGGCGTCTTCGGCGATTCCGTAGTCGGCCGGGTTGATGAAGTCGTCGGCGCTGTTCACCCAGGTCATCGGCGCCCGGATGTTATCCAGCCCCGACCAGGGATCGTAGGTGCGCGAAGCTTCGAGCTGGTAGATGAGGTCGTTGGCGTCGCGCGTCGGCAGGTCCTTGGCGACCCGGTCCATGATGTAGGCGTCCGCGGCCTCGCGGGTCGGATAGGCCTTTTGAAGGTAGAGCGGCGCGAAGCCGGCGATCTGGAGGATGCTGACGGCGGTCCGAAGGCCCTGCACGGGTTCGGCGGCGTAATCGCCGCCCGCCCAGGCGGGGTCGCTCCTAATCCCTTCGATCGCCAGCTTGCGCCACATTCGGTTGTGGCCGGCAATCTCGGTCGGAAGGCAGGCCATGGGCATCAGCGCCCGCGCGAAATCGGGGTGTGTCTCGGCCCAGACGAAGATGTGCATGCACCCCATCGACGTGCCCATCATCAGCCTCAGCCGGGTCACTTTGAGACCCTCGACCAGCATCCGCCGCTGCGCTTCGACCATGTCGGCATAATCATATTTCGGAAAAGCCATCCGCCGGCCGTCGCTGGGCTTCGACGACTTGCCGTGGCCGATGCCGTCCGGAAGGATGATGTAATAGCGGGCGATGTCGAGGGGTTGGCCCGGGCCGAACAGCTCGTCCGCGAACTGGGGCTGGATAAATTGCCGGCCGGAGCCCCCGGTCCCGTGGAGCACCATCACCGCGTTGGTCACGGCCCCGCTCGAGTCGCGCCGCGGGGTGCCGAGCGTTGCGTAATGGATCCTGAGCTCGCTCATCCGCTCGCCGCTGGCGAAGCGGAAGTCGCCCAGGACGGCGTCGCCCTCCTTCAGCCGCGCGGCGTAATCGGGCTGCGCGGCGGCCGCGCCGGCCCAGGCCAGCGCCAACAGTCCCAGAACGAGCTTCAGCATCGCCGTCTCCCTTGCTTCCGGGGGCTTTACTCCGGGCCGGTGCCGATGCTCAATGGCGCCGCTAAAAGGGAGGGTTCTCAATGGAATATATGGGTCTTGGAATGCTTCTGCTCGGGATTCTCTGGCTCGCGGGCTTCGGCTACGCCCATTTCCGGGCGGTCGGCAAAGCCAAAGCGGCGGAGAGCTGGCCGACGGCGACCGGGCGCGTGATCTCGAGCGAGGTCGTCGAGGAGGAATCCACTGATCGCGAGGGCGGCACCAGCACCTGGTACAATCCGGTCGTCACCTACGCTTATTCCGCCGGCGGCCGCGAGCTGACCGGCCGTCGGCTTCGCTTCGGCAATTACCGGTCCTCCAGCCGCAAGAAAGCGGAAGCCGCGCTTGCCGCCTATCCGGCGGGAGCAAACCCGACGGTCCGCTACAATCCTCAAAATCCGGAAGAATGCGTGCTCGAAACCAGCAAGCCGGGACCGATCTACCTGATCATGGCCGTGTTCGGCTTCCTGTTCGTCGGCTTCGGCCTATTCTGGATGTCGAGCGTGGGGTGATGCGCCTTTATCCTAACCGTGGAGCAGCTGCAGCGCGATCATCTCTTTTGATCGTCATTGCGAGGAGCGAAGCGACGAAGCAATCCAGCGGGCCTGCAAGGCCGCGCTAAATTGCTTCGCTGCGCTCGCAATGACGGTGGGATCAAATAGCAGGCGATCCACCTTTAATCACTTCCGATCGACCGGCTTCAGATCCGTCAGGGTCAGCTTCTCGAAGCGCGCCGCCCAGGGCGAATCGGGCTGAAGCTCGGTCTCGAGATAGGCGGGCTTGACGACTTCGGGCGGGCGCTCCCCCTGGTGGGCGGGCGCCAGCGATTCGATGTCGAACGCGTCGGCGAACCGGAGGCCGACCTGGCCGTCCTTCGACCAGCGCACCTCGGCGACCTGGAAGCCGGCTTCGCCGAGGTCGAGCTCGACCTCCGAGCCGGGACAAAGTTCGCGACCGCTTTCGACCCGCGCGCCTCGGCCGGAAATGTTGCGAAGCCGGACCGGAATCGATATCCCGCTCCAGTAGAGCGTGCCCGCGCGCAACAGCTTGTGGCGCGATTCCCGCTCGGTGACGGCGTGGACGGCCGGAGCCTCGGCTTTTTCGGGCTGGAAGACGGGGCCACTGCTTTGGTCGGAGCTCCAGAAAATCGTCTCGTTGACGAATTCGAGGCCGATTCGGCCCTGGCGCACCCAGCGAACGATGCATTGGGTTCGGTTGCGGCCGTCGAACAGAAGCTCGATCTTCTCGCCGATTCGCGGTTCGATCTCGCCCCGAATCATCGCTCCGCGCGACGAAACGTTGACCACCGCGACATCCTGCTTGCGGCGACGGAAGACGATCGTCGTACTCTCGACGATTCCGCGCAGCCGGTCCTCGAGGCGCTGGTCGGTGACCCGGGCTTCCTGGCGCTTGATCGCGATCTTGGTGAGGCCGCCTGGGCTGGCGCCCTCGGCCTTGGTCTTCGCTTTGCGCGCAACGGGGGAAGCCTTGGGCTCCCCGGAAAGGATCGTTGAGCGGAGTTCGTGCATTTCGGCCCCCAGGATCGGCGTGTCAAAGTTCCCATCGCACAGAAATGATTACCGAATCGCTAGCCGAACCCGTTGAGGACGTTCGCTTATGACCAAGCCTCAGCCGGATCTGTTCGATCCTCCCGCGAGCACGGGCCCCGCGGGACTGGTCTATGCGCCCGGTTTCATCGGCGCAGACGAGGAGGCAGGGCTGGCCGCCCGGATCGCCGCCCTGCCTTTCAAGCCGTTCGAGTTCCACGGCTTCACCGGCAATCGCCGGACCGTTTCTTTCGGAATGCATTATGCGTTCGACGGCAGCGGCCTGAGGGAGGCGGAGCCCATTCCGGACTGGCTGCTTCCGCTCCGCGCCCGCACGGCCGCTCTGGCGCACCTCGAAGCGGAGGCCTTCGTCCATGCCCTGGTGATCGAATATGCGCCCGGCGCCGGCATCGGCTGGCACCGCGACCGGCGGGTGTTCGGCGACGTCGCCGGGATTTCCCTTCTTGCTCCTGCGCCGCTTCGGTTCCGCCGCAAGTCGGGATCGAAATGGGAGCGCTTCACGCTCACCGCCGAGCCCCGCTCAGCCTATCTGCTGAAGGGCGAGGCGCGGCACGAATGGGAGCACAGCATCCCGCCGGTGGAGACGCTGCGTTATTCGGTAACGCTGAGGACGTTGGCATAATATTCCTCCCCGCGATTTCGCGGGGAGGGGGACCGGGCGAAGCCCGGTGGAGGGGTTCTTCGGAATCCGTAAGAGCCCCTCCGCCATGCTTCGCATGGTCCCCCTCCCCTGCAAATGCAGAGGAGGAATTTGCGTCACGAATAAAAGATATGAAGCCCGATCTGGGTCTGCCGGGTGAGGCGCTTGCCCCATTTCGGGGAGACGTAGGTGGCATGGTACCAGAGCACGCTCGCCGGGAGCGAACCGGCCAGCTTCTGGCGGGC
This sequence comes from Sphingomonadales bacterium, assembly GCA_034668565.1. Classification (GTDB taxonomy): domain Bacteria; phylum Pseudomonadota; class Alphaproteobacteria; order Sphingomonadales; family Sphingomonadaceae; genus Allosphingosinicella. The sequence continues at coordinate 15,121 of JAXDPE010000012.1, forward strand.
GATGCTGGAAATGGCGACCGCCCTCCTCCAGGCCTCGGACCCGTGGTCGGCCTGCGGGAAGCGGCCGCGGCGGATGAAGGAGAATTGCGCCTTCTGCAGGATGACGGCGCACAGGTCGGTCGGATAGCGTCCCGAGGCGGCGCGGTTCATAACCACTTCGGCGACGGCAAGCTGGCCTTCGATCGGCTCGCTCCGGGCTTCGAAATAAACGGCGTTGGCGAGGCACTCCATTTCGCGATCCCCGGTCTGGGTGCCGGCATAAGCCAGGACCAGCTCGGCAAGGCGGCTCGCCGGCGCCAGGGTCGTCGAGACCGGGGCTTCCGGCTTCGGAGTCACCAATTGCGTGACGTTCGCCCACATTTTGGAGAACAGGTTCGGATCGGTCATCGTCGCCGCCGGCGCAGTTTGGGGCGTGGCGACGGGCCGAATGGCGGTGGTGGCGGGAACCGCGATGGTTTCGCGGGTCGTCGCCACGGCCGGCACGGCGGGGGTGACTCGGACCGCGATGGTCACCGGGGGCGCGATGGTTTCGCCGGCGGAGGCGGGGTCGGAGTAGCTGGCCCCGGCGACAAGCGCAAAGGCAGCCGCGGCGAAGCCCGCGGCGCGAACGATTCGGATCATCTAATCTCTTGTCTATGCGGCTGGCCGATCCCCCGGATGCGCGTGTCGCATCCCCGATCGCCCCCCGTCTCGAGCTCCCGCCGACCGTATTACCGGCTGCGGCGGACCCACTCTCGCTACTAAGCTGAGGGCGAGATGGTCGAAGTCGGGATCGGGCGCAAGCCGGCCGAGGCGGCGAAGCGACGAGTCGTGTGACTCAAGGGACACGACGAAGAAAAATTCGTCTTTGTCCGGAACTTTAAAGAAAAACTGCTTTTTTCAACCACCTGGAATGGCGGATTTGGCCGGCTCCGAAACGTTCTCGGCGTCGGGGCGGGCCGCCGGGGCCGGCTCCTCCCCGGCGATGACCTTGACGAAGGCGCTTTCCACCCAGCCCGATCGGCACGGCCCGGCATAGGCGCGGGGGCCGCTCACCGGTTCGGAAACGCCGCAGCGCTCGGCAAGCGTGCCGCCCTCGTCATAGACGATTCCGAACCATTTCTGGTCGAAGCTTCGAGTGCAGACGAAGAACTGCGCCCGAGCGGCGACGCTTCCGGTGAGGCCGGCATTTTCGAAAGGCGCGAAGCGGACTGGAAGCGCCTCGCCGGCTTTCAGATTGCGCGGGGTGCCGGCGGCTCCGCAGGCCCGGAAATTCGCTCCGTAATCCCCGATCCTCACCGGCTGCGATTCGGGCGTCACCACCGGGGCTTCCGGGGCGGCTTCGACGTCGGCGCTCCGGTTGGCGACCGGCGCCGGCTGGCCGCAGGCGGATAGGGCAAGGCCGAAAAGGATGATGGGTCGTCGCATGCGGCTCCTTGTGGCGCGCCGCGCCGTAAAAATCTACGCTGGCGGCGGAAGGAGGCGAGCGATGGCCCATTGGCTGATGAAATCCGAGCCCGGCAGCTATGGCTGGGACGATCTCGTCCGCGACGGCGGGGCCGAATGGGACGGCGTCCGCAACCCCGCCGCCCGGCTTCACCTCAAGGCGATGAAGATCGGGGACCAAGCCTTCTTCTACCATAGCGGTGAGGCGCGCGCGGTCGTCGGGATCATGCGCGTCGCCCGGGAGGCGAGGCCGGACCCGAAGGACGGCGACTGGGTGTCCGTCGCGGTCGAGCCGGTCCGGGCGCTCGCCCCGATCTCCTTGAAGGCGATCAAGGCGGAGCCGCGGCTCGCCGCGATGGAGTTGATCCGCCAGTCCCGATTGTCGGTCGCGCCGGTCCGGGACGAGGAATGGTCCGTGATCCTCGAGCTTGCCGGCGCGAAGCGATGAGCTTCCTCCTCGCCGCCGCCTTGCTCGCTCCGGGCCTACCGGTCGAGGCCCCCAAGGCCTTCGTGGAGCGGCTTTATGCCGGCTATCGCGATCCCGACTTCAACCCGCTCGCTCATCCGCGGCGGATCTTCGCGCCGCCGCTCGTCGCGGCGATCCGCGAGGACGCGCGCCTGTCCCGGGGCGAGGTCGGCTACATGGATGCCGATCCGCTTTGCCAATGCCAGGATTCGGCGGGACTCCGCGCGACCATCGATGAGGTCGGCCGGACGGGCGCCACCGCGGCGACGGCGCGGGTCCTGGTCGACTTCGGCGGCTCCGACCGCCGCGACCTCACCCTGCGCCTGGTCCGCACCCCGGCCGGCTGGCGGGTGGCGGATATCGCCACCGCCGACGACCTCAGCCTGCTCGAATCCCTGAACCGCTTCAACCGCCGCCGGGCGGCCCGCTAAAGCAGGAAGTCCGACGCGACCAGAGTGATCGAGCCCGAAAGCTGGATCTGCAGGTCGCCGACCCCGTCGCCGTTGACGTCGCCCCAGATCGTGGTCACCCCGCCGGAAGTCTCGAAGCGAAGCTGGCCGGCCACGTGGGAAAAGGCCGAGGTCCCGATGAAGCTGAAGGCCTGGTCGCCGATCAGCAGGCTGTTGGCGTCGATCCCGCTGAGCGAGATCTTGTCCGCCTGCGAACGGCTGAAATCCTGGATCAGGTCGATCGACCCGGCGGTCGATTCGGACACCGAATTGAAGGTGAACTGATCCTTCCCGAGCCCGCCCAGCAGCCGGTCAGCGCCCTCGCCTCCCACCAGAATGTCATTGCCCGCCTCGCCGTAGAGCTCGTCGTCGCCGCCCATTCCGTAGATGGTGTCGTGGCCGTCGCGGCCGAAGACGAGGTCCTCGGAATTGGTCGTGCGCAGAGCGGCGGCGCTGGTGGCGGAAATCGTGTCGTTGCCCGCGGTGCCGGTCACGTTGGCGCCGTCGCGGGTGTTGGCGACCGAGACGCTGAGCGCCTGGTCGTCGCTGAACTGGCCGTCGCTGGCCCGGACGATCACGGCGTAGACATTGTCCTTGTCCGAATCGCCCGGCAGCTCCCAGTCGGGCGCGGCGACGAACTGCAGCGCTCCGGTCTGGGCATTGATCGTGAATCGGGCCGCGTCGGCGCCGCCGACGATCGAATAAGTGGCCGCAACGCCTTCCGGGTCGGCGGCGGTGACGATCGTGACGCTTGCGCCGTTCTCGACGACCGAGACCGAGCCCGTGGCGCCGCCCCCGTTCGAAGTGATGGCCAGCGCCTCGTTGACGTTGCCGACGGTGACGGCGAGCGCCTGGGTGTCGACGAAGGTGCCGTCGCTCGCCGAGACGATGACGTCGTAGACATTGTTGGCACCGGCGTCCGAAGGCGCCTCGAAGTTCGGCGCCGAAAGGAAGGCGAGTGACCCCGTGACCGCGTCGATGGTGAAGCGGGCGGCGTCGGCGCCTCCCGCGATCGCATAGGCGACCGGGCCGCCGTCCGCGTCGCTTGCGCTGACCCTCAGCACCGCCGTGGTGTTTTCCGCGATCGTCGCGGTCGCGCTGGCGCCGCCGCCGTTGGAGGTGATGGTGACGGGCTCGTTGACGTTGGCGACGCTGATGGCGAGCGCCTGGGTGTCGACGAAGCTGCCGTCGCTGGCGGAGACGACGACGTCGTAAACGTTGTTCGCTCCGACGTCCGAAGGCGCTTCGAAGTTCGGCGACGCGAGGAAGGCGAGAGAGCCCGTCGCCGCGTCGATGGTGAAACGCGCGGCATCCGCGCCGCCGGCAATGGCATAGGTGACGGGGCCGCCGTCCGGGTCGCTGGCGCTGACCTTTAGCACTGCCGTGCCGTTTTCCGCGACCGTCGCCGAAGCGGCAGCCCCGCCGCCGTTCGAGGTGATGACGACGGCCTCGTTGACGTTGGTGACGCTGATCGCGAGCGCCTGGGTGTCGACGAAGGTCCCGTCGCTCGCCGAGACGATGACGTCGTAGACGTTGTTCGTTCCGGCGTCCGAAGGCGCCTCGAAGTCCGGCGCCGAGAGGAAGGCGAGAGAACCCGTCGCCGCGTCGATGGTGAAGCGCGCGGCGTCGGCGCCGCCGGCGATCGCATAGGTGACGGAGCCCCCCTCCGGGTCGCTTGCGCTGACCCTGAGCACGGCAACGGTGTTTTCCGCGATCGTCGCCGTTGCGGTCGCGCCGCCCCCGTTCGAGGTGATGACGACGGCCTCATTGACGTTGCCGACGCTGACGGCCAGCGCCTGCGTGTCCACGAAGGTCCCGTCGCTGGCCGAGACGACGACGTCGTAGACGTTGTTTTCTCCGGCGTCCGTGGGCGCCTCGAAGTCCGGGGCCGAGACGAAGGCGAGAGAGCCCGTCGCCGCGTCGATGGTGAAGCGCGCCGCATCGGCGCCGCCCGCGATCGCATAGGTGACCGGACCGCCGTCCGGATCGCTGGCGCCGACCTTGAGCACCGCCGTGCCATTCTCGGCGACCGTCGCCGTCGCGCTGGCCCCGCCGCCGCTCGAGGTGATGACGACGGCCTCATTGACGTTGCCGACGGTGACGGCAAGCGCCTGGGCGTCGACGAAGGTCCCGTCGCTGGCCGAGACCACGACGTCGTAGACGTTGTTCGCTCCGGCGTCCGAAGGCGCCTCGAAGTCCGGGGCCGAGACGAACGCCAGGGCTCCCGTCGCCGCGTCGATGGTGAACCGGGCCGCATCCGCACCGCCGGCAATGGCATAGGTGACCCGGTCGCCGTCCGCGTCGCGGGCCGCCACGACCGTTACCGCCGTGGCGTTTTCGGCCATCGTCAAGGACGCGCTCGAACCGCCCCCGCCGGAGGTGATGTCGACGCCTTCGTTGACGTTGCCGACGACGATCGAAAGGTCCTGCCGGGCGCTAAATTCGCCGTCGCTGGCGGCGACGCTGACCCGATAGACGTTGTCGCCGTTCGAATCGCCGGGCGCTTCATAGTCCGGCGCCGAGACGAAGGTCAGCACGCCGCTCTGCGCATCGATCGTGAAGCGGGCGGCGTCGGCGCCGCCGACGATCTGGAAGCTTGGCGCGGTCCCGTCGGGATCGAAGGCCGTGACCCTGGTCGCGGCAAGGCCGTTCTCGCCCACCGCGACGGTCGCGCTGGCGCCGCCGCCGTTCGAGGTGATGAAGATCCCTTCGTTGCGATTCGTGATCGAGACCGCGAAGGTCTGGGTCGCGGTGGACCCGCCGCTGGCGGCGGCCACGACCACGTCGTAGACATTGTCGGCGCCGACATCGCGCGGGCGCTCGAAATCAGGCGCGCTGAGGAAGCTCAGCGAACCCGTCGCGGCATCGACCCGGAACAGGCCTGAATCGGCCCCGCCGGCGATCGAATAGGTCACCGTGGTGCCGTCCGGATCGAAGGCCTTGACCCGCCCGATCTGGGTGTCGTTCTCGGCCATGGCCAGGGAGACGCTGCCGGCGCCGCCATAGGAACTCAGCTGGACGGCTTCGTCGACATTGCCGACGACCACGGTCACGGCCTGGCTGGCGCCGGACGTGCCGTCGCTCGCGGTCACCGTCAGATGGTAGATATTGTCGGCGCCGGAATCCCGGGGCGCCTCGAAATCGGGCGCTGCGATGAAGCTGATCGCGCCGGTGGCCGAATCGATGGCGAAGAGCGCCGAATCCTCGCCGCCGCCGATCGAATAGGTCAGGGCACGGCCCTCGCCGCTAACCGCGGCCACGGCGCCGACGGCGCTCGAATTTTCAGCGGCCGGGAATTGGAAGTCGCTCGCGCCGAAGCTTACGCCTTCGTAGACGTTGGCTACCGTCACCGAGATCGACTGATAGTCGAAGGTCTGCCCGTCAGTTGCTCCGACGACCACTTCGTAGACATTGTCGCCGTCGGAATTGCGCGGATGCTCGAAATCGGGCAGGGCCTTGAAGCGCAAGGCGTGGGTCGCCGGATCCAGCTCGAACAGGGCCGCGTCGGCGCCGCCGGCGATGCCATATTGCGGGCTCGTCCCGTCCGGATCGACCGCAAGCAGCGCCATGACGCTGCCGCTATTCTCGCCGATCGTCACCGACGCCCGATCGCCGCCGCCGCCCGAAACGAAGGCGATCGCTTCGTTCTGATTGGTCACGGTCACCGAAAGCGCCTTCGAGGCCGAGAGGCTGCCGTCGCTAGCCGACACCACGACCTCGTAGACATTGTTGGAATCGGAGTCCCCGGGCGCCTCGTAATCGGGCGCGGCCCGGAAGCTCAGGGTGCCGGTGGCGGAATCGATCGCGAACCGAGCGGCGTCCGCGCCGCCGACGATACTGAAACTCACCGAGTCGCCGTCCGCGTCGACCGCCGAGACGATCGTCACCGCAGTGCCGTTCTCGACCACCGACGCCGTCGGCCCGGAAGTGATGGTGACGCCTTCATTGACGTTGCCGACCGTGACCTGAAGCGCCTGCGAGCTGCTCAGCATCCCGTCGCTCGCGCTTACGGTGACGCTGTAGACATTGTTGGATCCGGCCGCGGGCGCCTCGTAATCGGGCGCCGCGATGAAGCTCAGCGCACCCGTCGCGGAATCGATCGCGAACAAGGCGGCATTGGCGCCGCCGCCGATCGAATAGGTCAGCGCGCCCGGTCCGTCGACGTCGCTGGCCATCACATTCGTGACGGCGGTCTGGCCTTCGTCGATCCGGATCGAGGCGGAGGCGCCGCCCCCGTTCGAGACGATCACCGGCCGCTCGTTGACGTTGCCGACCGTGATCGAGAGCGCTTGGCTGTCCGCCAGCGCCCCGTCCGACGCCTGGACGGTGACCAGATAGACATTGTCGCCGTCGGCGTCGCCGGGCTGCTCGTAATCCGGCGCGGCTACGAAGCTCAGAGCTCCGGTCGAGGCATTGATCGCGAACCGCGAAGCGTCGGCCCCGCCGGCGATCGAATAGGACAAGGCCGCGCCCTCGAGGTCGGAAGCCGTGACGAGGGTCACCGCGAGCCCGTTTTCCGCCACCGCGATCGCGGCGGTGCTGCCGCCGCCGTTCGAAGTGATGATCGGGGCGTCGTTGGCATTGAGGACGGTGACGGAAAGCTGCTGGGTGGCGCTCTTGTCGCCGTCGGAAACCGAGACCGTGACATTGTAGACGTTGTTGGCGCCGACATCGACCGGCGCCTCGTAATCGGCCGCCGACACGAAGCTCAGCACGCCGGTCTGGGCATTGAGGGTGAAGCGGGCCGAGTCGGCCCCGCCGGTGATCGAATAGGTAAGGACCGCATTTTCGAGGTCGGACGCGGTGACGGTGGTGACGGCAAGCTGGTTCTCCGGGACCGAGACCGAAGCCAGGAAACCGCCGCCGTTGGAGGTGATGACCGGAGGATCGTTGGCGTCGGTGACGGTGATGAAGAGCGCCTGGGTGTCGGCCGGATTGAAGCCGTCGCTGACCGAGACGGTCACTTCGTAGACATTGTTGTGGTCGGCGTCGGCCGGCGCCTCGAAATTGGCGCCCACGTTGGTCCGGAAGAAGAGCTGACCAATCGCCGAAATCCTGAACAGGGCCGCATCGGCGCCGCCCGTGATCGTGAAGGTAAAGGCGGAGTCCCGGAAATCCGGATCGTCGGCGACGACGGTCGTCGCCAGGTTGACGTTCTCCGCGACGCTGATCGAGGCGCTGTCGCCGCCGCCGCCGGAGACGATCAGCGGACCCTCGTTATAATCCAGTATTTCGACGGTCAGGGCCCGGGCGGTCGCCAGGCTGCCGTCGCTGGCCGAGATGACGACGTCGTAGACGTTGTTGGCGCCGGCGTCGGCCGGCGCCTCGAAATTGGGCGCCGTGATGAAGCGCAGCGCTCCGGTGACCGGATCGATCGCGAACAAGGCGGCGTCGGCGCCGCCGGCGATCGACCAGCTCACCGCGTCGCCGTCCGCGTCCGTCGCCGAGAAGGTGGCGACCGAGGCGCGGTTCTCGGCGAACATGAAGGAGGTCTCGCTTCCCGAGATGGTCACGCCTTCATTGACGTTGGTGACGGTGACCGAAAGCTCCTGGATGTCGGTGTTCACCCCGTCGGTAACCGAAACGAGGACGTTGTAGATATTGTTGTTGCCGGAATCGGCCTTGACCTCGAAATTGGGCGCCGAGACGAAGGTCAGCGCGCCGGTCGAGGCGTTGATGGCGAAGCGGGAGGCATCGAGGCCGCCGGCGATCGAATAGACGAGGGTGCCCGAAGCGTCGGCATCCACGGCGGTGACGGTCGTCACCGCATTCTGGTTTTCAGCGACGCTCACGGTGGCGATGTCGCCGCCGCCGTTCGAGACGATCTCCGGAGCGCCGCTGGCGACGAAGATCTGACCGCGGATGTCGTCGTTCGTGGCGGACTGGTTGGCGCTTCCCCAGACCGCGAACATCATCCCGTTGCCGTCGACGGCGACGTCGCCCTGCCCCTCGAGGCGGTCGGTCGCGGCACTGACCAGAACCTCGGTGCCGACCCTGGCGCCGTTCGCGTCGAAGAACTGGCCGCGGATCGAGCTCCACATGTAGTTTCCGCCCGAGTGGGTCCAGGTGATGACGAAGCCGCCGTTGGGAAGGTCGTCGACGCTCGGCTGGGACGAATAGATCGGGAATCCGTATTCGGCCTGGACCCGAGTCGTGCTGACCACGAAGTCGTTGCCGATCGGCGTTCCGTTCGCCGAGAATATTCGGGCCCGGATTTCGCCGTCGCCGCTGGTGAGGCTGGACGCGCTGCTCCAGGTGACGACGAACCGTCCTCCCGAAATCTCCGAAACGCTGGCCGAATCCTGGTTGAAGGGGGTGGTGCTGTTGACCAGGAACTGGCCGCCGCTCTTCGCTCCGGTCGAGGTGAAGACCTGGGCGTAGATGTCCGCGCTGGTGCCGGAGCCGAGGGTCCAGGTCGCGACGAAGCCGCCGCCTGAAAGGCTTGTCACGCTGGGCGAGCTTTCGGCGCCGACGGCGCCGGTGTTGACGAGGAACTCGCCGCCGACCGCCGCTCCGGAAGCGTTGAATATCTGCCCTTTGATCGCCGAGGTGTGGCCGTCCTGGGTCGAGTCCGCGGTCTGCCAGGTCACGACGAAGCCGCCGCCCTGGAGGCCGGTCACGCTGGCTTTGGTCTGGTCCGCGACCGTCTGGCTGTTGGCCCGGAACTCGGCGCCGACGGCCGCGCCGCTGGAGTCGAAGAGCTGGCCCTTGATGGCGAAGCCGCTGCCGTCCTGGGTCGTATCGCTCGTCTCCCAGGTGACGACGTAACCGCCGTTGGCGAGCGTGGTGACGCTGGGCGCGCGCTGGTCGCCGGTGACGGCGCTGTTGATCAGCAGCTCGGCGCCGACGGCGTTGCCGGACGAATCGTAGCGCTGCGCCTTGATCGCCCGGCCGGAACCGTCCTGCAGCGTGTCGAGGGTGTTCCAGACGACGATGAAGCCCCCGGACGCGAAAGCGGCGATGGACGGCGCGTACTGGATCCCGGCGAGCTGCTTGTTGACGACGATCTCGCCGCCCCGACGACCATAAGGCATGTAATTCCCCCCTGTAGTATCGCCAAGCTAGCCAAGACCCTCTTTACAATGCGTAAAGTCGCCGCCTTTTCTGCCCGTGCCCGGATCGGCCCGCCGCCCCGGGCCGCTGCCGATCCAACCGTATAACATGCCCCGTTCGCGGTTTGTCCTACAAAATTTTTCAGGCGGCGACGGTCTTCCGCAAGCCTCTTTCGGCTGTTAGGCTCGCTGCTCGACGCAACGGGAGGGGGCCTGGATGTTCGCCTATTTCACGGAGACGCTGCCGCATTTCCTCGCCTATTTCGGCGCCGCGATCCTTCTCGCCGCGGCCTTTCTCGCCATCTACGTGCTGATCACGCCGCACCGCGAGTTCGAGCTCATCCGCAAGGGCAACAGCGCCGCCGCGCTCCAGCTCACCGGCACCTTCCTCGGCTTCTGCATCCCGGTCGCCCTCGTCATCGGCCATTCGGTCGACATCCCCGACATGCTGCTGTGGGGCGCGGTCGCGGCGATCGTCCAGCTCGCCGTCTTCTTCGTCATTTCCCGGCTTCTCTTCCGGACGATCTCGACCCGGATCGTGGAAGGATGCGCGGCGTCGGGCATATTCGTCGGCGGCACCGGGCTTGGGATCGGCATCCTCCAGGCCGCCTGCATGGTCCCTTGAAGCCGAGCCCGACAGGAGATTTCAACCGATGAGGAAGCAATTGACCATGACGACGGCGATGGCGGCGGCCCTGGTCGCCCTGCCCGCCTGCTCGTCCGGGGACGGCTGGAACGAGGATGTCGTCGCCGATCGCGACACGGCCGTCTGCGTCGATCAGCAGGGCAGCCGGGTCGACGACGATCTGTGCAACGACGGCCACCGCAGCGGCGGCGGCGGCGTCTCGAACGCCTTCCTCTGGTATTATATCGGCCGCAACTCCGCCGTGCCTTATTACGGCGATTCCATCTACGACCGCCGCTTTGCGCGCCAGGGCCAATACGGCTCGTTCGCGCCCCGGCCCGGGGTCGATTACGCCCGGGGCCCGGCCTCGACCAAGATGACCCGCTCCCAGGCGGTGTCGCGCGGCGGACTCGGATCCAGCGCCCGGCGCTTCGGCGGCGGGAGATCCTGAGCGCGGGATGGAACGGCACTCGAGCGCGCCCCGCGAAGGCTGGCAGGGCATCGTCGAAGAGCAGGGGCTGATCTGGCACAGCGAGGCCGGCCAGGCCTATTGGGACGAGAGCGCGCATTATTCCTTCGCCCCGGCCGAGATCGAGACGATCGAAGCGGCGACGGAAACGCTCTACCAGCTTTTCCTCGAAGCCGGCGAGAAGATCGCCAACGATCCGACCCTGATGGAATTGTTCGGCATCCCCGATTTCTGCCACCGCGCGATCAAGGCGGCGTGGAGGCAGGAGCCGCCTTCGCTCAACTACGGCCGCTTCGACCTCGGCTATGACGGAAGCGGCGAGCCGAAGCTGTTCGAGTTCAACTGCGACACGCCGACCTCCTTGCTCGAGGCGGCGGTGGTCCAGTGGGAATGGAAGGAAGACCTCTTCCCCGCTTGCGACCAGTTCAACAGCCTTCACGAAAAGCTGATCGCGCGCTGGGCCGAGCTTCGCCCGCGGCTCCCCGGCCGGCGCCTCTGGTTCACCCACGGCGCCGATCCCGCGCACGAGGATGTGATCACGACCACCTACCTGCGCGACCTCGCCACCCAGGCCGGGCTCGAGACCCATGCCGTCGTGATCGACGATATCGGCCTCGATTCCTCGGGCCGGCTCCTCGACCATGAGGAGCAGCTGATCACCGCCATCTTCAAGCTCTACCCGTGGGAATGGATCGTCGGCGAAGCCTATGGGCCGGACATCGTCCGCCGCCTTCCCGAAACGGCCTGGATCGAACCCATCTGGAAGATGGTGTGGAGCAACAAGGCCGTCCTCCAGATCCTCTGGAACATGTTTCCCAATCATCCCAACCTGCTCGCCGCCTCGGTGCGCTCGGAGAAGATCGGCAGCAGCTACGTCGCCAAGCCCTTCCTCGCCCGCGAAGGGGCGAACATCGAGGTGGTCGAGGACGGGCGGACGATCGAGCGCAGCCAGGGTGAGTATCGGGAGGGCCTGACCCTCTATCAGGAGCTCTACCGGCTTCGCGACTTCGGCGGCGGCTATCCCGTGCTCGGCAGCTGGGTGGTCGACGGCGAGGCCGCGGGAATGGGGATCAGGGAGGACGGCCTCATTACCGGCAACAAGGCCCGTTTCGTCCCGCATCTGATAAGGGGCTGATCATGCACAAATTGCGCGCCGCGACGGATACGCTGAAGGAGCTGGCGCTCCTCTACTCGCTCCTGCTCCTCGGCTGCACCATCCTCTTCATGCTGCTCGAGCACCATGATTTTCCGACCAGCCTCTATTGGGCGGGGACCACGGCGACGACCACCGGCTACGGCGACGTCGCGCCCAAATCGATCGGCGGACAGATGCTCGCCTTCGTGCTGATGCACCTGTCGGTCTTCTGCGTCGCTCCCCTGATCGTCGTCCGCCTGATCGATCGGATGAACGAGAATCGCGACGCCTTCACCCACGAGGAACAGGTCCTCATCCTCGAAGGCCTGGCCAGGATCGAAGCCGAGCTCGCCCGCCAGCGCGGCGAGCCCCCGCAGAAGCCGGCCTAGGCGGCCTCTTCCCGGGCCGCCCGCGCGAACAGCCGCGAGGAGAGCAGCCAGAGCGGCACGAACAAGGCCGTCCCGACCAGGAAGCCGCGCAGGTCGGGAACCAGCATCACCCCCAGGCCTCCCGCCGCGACCTGCGCCGCGGCCGTGACGGCCATGGTCCGGGCCATTCCGTCGGGCCGGAAGCGGACGATCACCGCTCCGCCCAAAGCGAGCGTCGGCACCGCGAAGAAGACCAGGTTCACGAGATTGTCCTCGTCGCCGATGAACCCGACCGCCGCGTTGACCAGGAAGAGCAGAAGCGCCGCGCCCGCCGCGACGGTGGCGCCCGCGGCATAAGCCGGGCTCCTCGTCCCGCGCATCGCGATCTCCCAGGCGCCGCCGGCCGCCGCGAGCATCAGGCCGAAGACGATGAAATCGGCCCGGTCCCACGCCATCTCGTCGGTCGTCCGGCTCGCGATGGCGGGCGCGAGCATCAGCGCCGCCGCCCCGCCCCACACGATCGTCCGCCCGCCTTTGCCGCCGCTTTGGCCGCCCCTCCGCGCTTGCCCGCTCATCCTCTTGTCCTCGCCATGAATAAGTCAGCCTCCCCTCTCGCACGCTCCCTTGCAGCCCGAATGCCGGCGAGAAGGAGAAATCGTGCAGAAGACTCTGCGGGCGGGCGGCGTCATCCCGGATCCGCTCCGGGATCCCTCGCCTCCGGCGCCGGCCGCCGCTCCCCCTCGAGCGCGGCCAAGGCGGGATGCATTTTCCGCGCCCGCCAGCTGCCAGGCGCCTCCCCCGGCACGAACGGAACGAATTCCCCGATCGCCATCGCCGGCTCCAGCGCTCCGATGGCGATCCCCTGGTGTGGAAATCACCTCCTCGAATCGTGGCCTCTGTCGATGGGCAGGACCGCCATGACGGCAACTTCGGGGTCCAGTGAATAGGAATAATGTAGGAATATTATAGGAACCTTCTTGTTCGCTGTCTGTTCTATCCGGGTATGAGCCATCTCATTCCAAGCAGGACAAGGACAATCAGAATGCGCACTTTCGTTACAGCCACGGCCGGCCTGGCGCTGGCGCTCGCCGCCGCCGGCTCGGCGCAAACCTCCGCCGACCAGGGAAAGCCGGCTTTGCGGGCCGCTGGAACCGTCGACGATGCCGCCGGCAACTTTCTCCAGGACAAGAAGCTGAGGCAGTCGGAGCAGAAGGAGAAGCTGAGGGCTGCCGGTCTCAATTTCGGCGAGGTCCGAAGCCTCGTCGCCCGCTTCAAGCCGAAGGGCAAGGGCGGACTCGCCGGCCTCTCCGCCCAGAAGCAGGGCGATCTGGCCGACACCTTCCTCGATGAGGTGGCCCTGGAGCTCGCGACCCTCGGCTTCAGGCCCGGCGACCTGAAGGACCAGGCGCAGGCCGCGGCGCTCTTCTCGGCCGCGTCCGACAAGCTCGTCCTGGCCGCCGACTATGCCGACTACAAATTGCTCAGCAAGGCGGTGGTCCGGGGCAAGGTGACCGGCTACCGGCTGCCGCCCAAGGGCTCGGCCGGCGGCGCCGTGATGCAGGTCGAGGTCCTCCAGGCCTATAAGGGGGAAATCGCATCGGGGACCGCGATCGAGGTCGTCATGCGCTCCGGCCAGGACGCCGCCGGGGGCCAGCTCAAATATTCGGACGAAGCCATTCCCGCGCCGGGCGCCGAAGTCGTGCTCGTCCTCTCGCAGGTGGCGCCCTCCCTGCGCGGCGGAAGCCGCCTCCGGCTGGCGGCCGATCCTTCGGCCTATACGAAGCTGCTGGAGCCCTTCGCCGTCGAAGGCGGCGTGGCGCGGGCCAGCAGCCCGGGCATCGGCGACTTGAAGCTGAGCGACCTCTAACTCCCATCCCAACACCGGAAAGCAAGAAGGACATAGATGATGAAAAGCAGAATCATTGGCCTGTTCGTGGCCTCCTCGGCCCTGCTGGCGGCGCCGGGCGCGGCCCTGGCGGGGCAGCCGCCCATGCCGAACAAGTGGGACACCTATACCCGCGAGATAACGATCGACCAGAATCTCCCCTACATGTGCGACAATCCGTTCATTGCCGCTCGCGATACGATCAACCAGCTCGATCCCAACTTCCAGATCGGGTCGCATTGGGGTCCCTTTTCATCCGGAGGCGAGTCGACGCTCAGCTATCAGCCCAAGGGCTATGGCGGCAGCGTGACCCTGGCGACCACGCTCAAATCCTATACGGGGCCGGGTTATTTCTGGGAAAGCTACGGCTCGCTCATCGACGCCGACATCGAGGTCAACGCCGATCTCATCTACTGGCCGGCGACGACCGACACGATGCGCTCCTACGATCTCCATTGCGATGCGAGCGTGCAGGGGGCGATGACCCAGTGGAACGCGGACTATCAGTCGACCCTGCTCCACGAGCTGGGCCATTTCTCCGGCATGGAGCATCGCACGGACACTGCGAGCGGCGCTTGCGTTATGCACCAGCAGCAGGCGAGAGGGACCTTGAGGCGGGCGTTCTGCAATGATGAAAAAGCCACTTTCCAGACGACTTATTGACCTGCGCCGAATCCTGGCTGGCCTGGCGCTGCTCGCGGCGCCGGTGCTGGCCGGCTGCGCCGAGCAGGCCCAGCGGATCGCGGTCTGCCCCCTGCCCGGCGGCGCTTCGGCGGAGCCGGTGCCGGCGGGATTCGCGACGATCGCCTGGGCGCCCGTCGGCACGGTCCATTACCCGCCGGACTGGGAGGCGAAGGTCGGGCCCTACAGCGAGAGCGTGCTCAATCTCCGCTCTCCGGACGGTACGGTGGCGGTGTCGCTCGAAGCCGGTTGCTGCAGCGGCAGCGACCTGCTTCGAAGCAAGACCGCCGAGATCGCGCACTGGTCCGGTCGCACCTTCTGGATCGAGCGAAGCGGCCAGGACCGGCACTATTTCGCCTTCCCCTTCGCGCAGGTGGCTCCGCAGGCGCTTCGAGACCATCCGGGAAGCGCCCTGCGACCGCCGATCGGCCTTTCGGCCCGCGCCGTCTGCGGTTCGGCGGACGGGTGTGCCACGGCCCAAAAGATCGTCCGCTCGATCGGCTACGACGAGGAGGCGACGCGGCGCGCCCGGCAGGGAGACGAGCTTGTCGCCCGGATCGGAGCGGCGGCAAGGCCTCCAGCGGCAGCGCCTCGAAAGCCGGCTTCCGCGGGCGGACCGCCCCCGCCGCCGGCGCCGCCCGAGCCTCAGCCGCTCTTCACGCCTGAGCTGTGCCGCAGCTAGAGCATCGGGCATTAATCCGCATCATCCGTCATGCCGGACTTGATCGCGCATCCACCTTCTTCCGGCGCCAGCGCAAAGAAAGCGGGAGTCCGAAACGCCCGGGCGACAATTCACACTTTGCGCATTCCAGTCGCAGCCAAGCTTCGCCCGCCCCGATGCGGCCATGCGCGGAAAGCGGACGTCAGCGTCAGGTCGGAAGGAAAAGCAGCTTCACGATCGAATAGAGGAAGAAAGCGACGATCAGCAGCCCGGCATAGGCCACGACGGTGGATTCGGCCGTTCCGCCCGGAAGTGCCGTCTTGAGCAACAGGAAGAGGCCCATGGCCCAGAGGGCGGTGAAGCCGGACATGATCCATCCCGCCGCACGAACCACGCGAGCGGAACGGCCGTCCTGCAAGGATTGCCGGTATTTCGAAAGCCAGTTCACCGGCGGATAATCCGCGATTCCACTCGCGGCTGCAACGGGCCCTTACCGGATGGTAACGTATACTGCCCCCCCTACCTAGGAACCTTCCCGGTCCGCACATAGCTGGCCTGGTCGGCGGCCCACACCGCTTTGCCCCGGGCGATATTGCCCTCGATCTCCGCCGCCGCTTCCGCCTCGGTTCGGCCGAGCGCGACCGCCTGCCTGACGCCCGCGGCCCTGAAGCGCGCTTCCTCGGCCTTGCAGCTCTTGTCGAGGCCCGCCTTGAAGGCGTCGGGATCCATCTTCGTCGTCATGCCCATCCGCACCGTCGCGACCATGCACGCCGCGTAGCGCCCGGCCGCCGCCTCGAACTCCGCCTGGGGCGCCTGAGCGAAGGCCGCCGAGGCGAGCAGGCCGAAAAAAATGACCATGAATGAAAGCGATCGCATATCTTGCCTCCCGAGCTGGCCTAAGCCTCTGAGGTAGAGAGGTTTCAAGTCGATGAACAGCGGGGGCGGGCAGCGGACGACAGTTGCCGGCTTGAGCGACTTCCACCATTAGCCGCAACGTGTCCGACGAAGATCCAGGCCCGGCAACGAGATCGAAGGCCCTCGTGTGGATGATGGGCATCTCCGCGCTGCTCGTCTGGTTCGCGGCTTTATGGTTCATGTTTGGCGACGTGCTTTAGGCGTTTTCGGCGCATTTTGAGCAGCCGGCGACTGTCACTCGTCATCGCGGGGTTGATCG
Source organism: Sphingomonadales bacterium (assembly GCA_034668565.1). Taxonomy (GTDB): domain Bacteria; phylum Pseudomonadota; class Alphaproteobacteria; order Sphingomonadales; family Sphingomonadaceae; genus Allosphingosinicella. The sequence goes on from JAXDPE010000012.1 coordinate 31,511, forward strand.
GAATCCACCTCTTTGCCGCCTCGCCGCTTCGCGTGAGAAAAGAAGATGGATTCCGGCTTTCGCCGTCTCTCGCCGCAGCCGCTAGGCGGCTTCGGCTTTCCGGCTCTGCCTTTTCCGCTCATGCGGATCGAGATGCCGCTTCCTGAGCCGGATAGCCTTCGGCGTAACCTCGACCAGCTCGTCGTCCTGGATGTAGGCGATGGCCTGCTCCAGAGTCATCCGCCGCGGCGGGGTAAGCCGGATGCTTTCGTCCTTCGGCCCCGACGCGCGGAAGTTGGTGAGCTGCTTGGACTTCAAGGGATTGACCTCGAGGTCCTGGGGCTTGGCGTTCTCGCCGATGATCATGCCCTCGTAAAGCTTTTCGCCCGGCGAAATGAACAGCACGCCGCGCTCCTCGAGCATGTTCAGCGCATAGCCGACGGCCTCGCCCTGCTCCATCGAGATCAGCACGCCGTTCTGGCGGCCGGTGATCTGGCCCTTGTAGGGGCCGTATTTCTCGAACAGGCGGTTCATGATTCCGGTCCCGCGGGTGTCGGAGAGGAATTCGCCGTGATAGCCGATCAGGCCGCGCGACGGCGCCGAGAAGGTCAGTCGGGTCTTGCCGCCGCCGGACGGGCGCATGTCGGTCATCTCGCCTTTGCGCTGCGCCATCTTCTCGACGACGGTCCCGGCATGCTCCTCGTCGACGTCGATGAGCACCGTCTCATAGGGCTCCTCGCGGCCGCCCGCCCCGTCGCGGAACAGGACGCGCGGGCGGCTGATCGAAAGCTCGAAGCCCTCGCGCCGCATCGTCTCGATGAGGACGCCAAGCTGGAGCTCGCCGCGCCCGGCGACCTCGAAGGCGTCCTTCTCGGCGCTTTCGGTGAGGCGGATGGCGACGTTGGTCTCGGCCTCGCGCTCGAGGCGATCGCGGATCACCCGGCTCTGCACCTTGTCGCCTTCGCGCCCGGCATAGGGGCTGTCGTTGACGGCGAAGCTCATCGCCAGGGTCGGCGGATCGATCGGCCGGGCGGCGATGGCGCGGGTAACGGCCATTTCGGCGATGGTGTTGGAGACGGTCGCCTTGGTCAGCCCGGCGATGGCGACGATGTCGCCCGCCTGGGCGATCTCGACCGGCACCCGCTCGAGCCCCCGATAGGCGAAGACCTTGGTCGCCCGGCCGGTCTCGACTTCGTTATTGTCGACGTCGAGCGCCTTGATCGGCATGTTGACCTGGAGCCGCCCGCTCTCGATCCGGCCGGTGAGGATCCGGCCGAGGAACGGGTCGCGGTCGAGAAGGACCCCGATCATCCGGAACGGGCCTTCGGGATTGGCGTCGGGTGCCGGGATATGGCTGACGATGGCTTCGAACAGCGGGTTGAGGTCGCCCTGCCGCACGTCGTCGGAAAGCCCGGCATAGCCGGCCCGGCCCGAGGCGTAGAGGGTCGGGAAGTCGAGCTGCTCGTCGCTCGCTTCCAGGGTCAGGAACAGTTCGAACACCTCGTCCAGCACTTCGGCCGGCCGGGCGTCGGGCCGGTCGATCTTGTTGACGACGACGATCGGCCTCAGGCCCAGCGCAAGCGCCTTGCCGGTGACGAACTTGGTCTGCGGCATCGGTCCCTCGGCGGCGTCGACGAGCAGGATCACGCCGTCGACCATCGACAGGATGCGCTCGACCTCGGCGCCGAAATCGGCGTGGCCCGGCGTGTCGACGATGTTGATGTGGGTGCCCTGCCACTCGACCGACGTGCATTTGGCGAGGATGGTGATCCCCCGCTCCTTTTCGAGATCGTTCGAATCCATGGCGCGCTCTTCCACGCGCTGATTGTCGCGGAAGGTGCCGGACTGGCGGAACAGCTGGTCGACCAAGGTGGTCTTGCCGTGATCGACGTGCGCTATGATCGCCACGTTGCGGAGGCTCATTTCAGGATAACTCTTTAGGTGAGGAAAGGTCGCCGCGGCCATAGCCACAGGAATGCGGCTTGACTAGGGCGCGGCGAGCCTACTCTCTTACCCCCCTCCCTTTCGAGCGTCCCATCAACAAAAAATTAACCATGGGCTGCCAAACCCCTCCCAACATAAAAGGAGGAACGCTTCGTGCAGGGGGTGAAGAAAAAGGCGCTGACGGAAACGCCGGTGGGATTCGTGTCCCAGGCGGCGGCCGGGGCGCTTGAGCTTACCATCGTCATTCCCTGCCTCAACGAGGCCGAAACTTTGGCCCAGGTGATCGACCGGGCGCGGCGATTCCTCAGTGCCTATGACGTCTCGGGCGAAGTCGTCGTCGCCGACAACGGCTCGACCGACGGCTCGACGGCCATCGCCATCGGCGCCGGCGCGCGGGTCGTCCCGGTCGCCGAGCGCGGCTACGGCGCCGCCCTCCGCGCCGGAATCGACGCCGCCCGCGGCACCTTCGTCGCCATGGCGGACGCCGATTGCAGCTACGATTTCATGGATCTGATGCCCTTCCTCGATCGGCTCCGCGCCGGCACCGAGCTGGTCGTCGGCAACCGCTTCCTCGGCGGCATCGGCAAGGGCGCGATGCCGCCCTTGCACCGTTATCTCGGCAATCCGGTGCTCAGCCTCGCCGGACGGATCTTCTTCCGGGCGCCGATCGGCGACTTCCATTGCGGCCTCCGCGCCTTCAGCCGCGACGCGGTGCAGTCGCTCGGTCTCTCCTCCTCCGGCATGGAATATGCCTCGGAGATGATCGTCAAGGCGCAGCTCGCCGGACTTTCGATGGCCGAGGTTCCGGCCACGCTCAGCAAGGACGGCCGCTCCCGCCCGCCCCACCTGCGCAGCTGGCGCGACGGCTGGCGTCACCTCAAATTCCTCCTGCTCTTCGCGCCGCGCTCGCTCTATCTCTATCCGGGTCTCGGCCTGTTCGCGCTCAGCCTGGCGGTCTTCCTCGGCCTTCTGCCGGGCGACGTGACGATCGGGAGCGTGCGATTTGGAGTGCACAGCCTGCTCTTCGCCGGCGCCGGAATGCTGATCGGAGCCCAGATGATGAGCTTCGGCCTCCTCGCCGGATTGTTCGGGGTGCGCGAGCGCTACTGGTCCGCCGGCCGCGGCCTCGAGCGCGCCCGGGCGATGCTCACCATCGACAAAGGCTCGCTGATCGGCGGCGCGATGATGCTCGCCGGCCTCGGCGGAGCTCTCGTCGCCTTGTCGTCCTGGGCCGGGGCCGGCTTCAGCGACATGGATCCGGACATGCTGATGCGCCTGTCCATTCCGTCCGTCCTTTCCGCGGGCATCGGCCTGCAGCTCATGCTGACCTCGTTCCTGCTCGAGCTGCTTTCCCACCCCGCCCGCCATCCGCAAAGGTAAAGTCATGAGCCTGTTCAAGAGCCTCCACAGCAAGGCCCACGACAAAGCGGTGTTCGGCCGCCGGATCGAGGTCCTGACCCGAACCCTGGCGGATTTCATCCCCGCCAATGCCCGCGTCCTCGACATCGGCTGCGGCAGCGGCACCCTCGCCCGGCGGATCATGGCGCTCCGCCCCGACGTCAGCATCGAAGGGATCGACGTCCTCGTCCGTCCCGGCACCGAAATCCCGGTGACGCAGTTCGACGGCGACACCATCCCCTGGGAAGACGGCCATTTCGACATCGCCCTGTTCGTCGACGTGCTTCACCACACGGAAGCGCCGGCGCGGCTGCTCGCCGAGGCGAAAAGGGTCTCGAAGGGCGGGATCGTGATCAAGGATCATTTCCGCGAAGGCGTGCTCGCCGACGCGACGTTGCGGTTCATGGACTGGGTCGGCAACGCCCAGCACGGGGTCGTCCTGCCCTACAACTACCTGTCCGATCCGGAATGGCGCTCGATCTGGTCGAAGCTCGGGCTCAAGGTCGATCGGCTGACCGACAAGGTCGGCCTCTATCCGGCGCCGTTCAGCTGGCTGTTCGACCGCCGCCTTCACTTCGTCGCGCGCCTCGCTTAGCGCCGAAATGGCCAGCCTCGCCGATTCCCTCCCGCCCGCGCCGGCGCACTCGCGCCTGTTCCAGCAGCTTTTGCGAAGCCCCAGCCTCTGCTTCTGGGTCGCCGGGCTGATCGTCTACGGGCTCGCCGCCTGGAATTTCGCGGGCGGCCATTTCCTCAACCAGACCTCGCGCGACCTCTGGCAGCACCTTGCCACGCTCCGCGAGCTGATCGCCAACCCCTTTCACCCCTCCAACCCGTTCGTGGCCACCGGCGAAGGCTCCCGACACTTCCATCCTTATTGGGTTTCGGTGGCTCTGGTCGCGCGAGCCATGGGCTGGAACGCCTGGCAGGCCATCGCCTTCGCCGGCTTCGTCAGCGCCGGAACCCTGCTCGCCGGAATCTACGCGTTCGGCCGCGCCTTCTACCGGACGCCCTGGGGGCCGCTGGCCCTGCTCGGGGCGATGGCGTTCGGCTGGTCCCTGCCGATCAGCCATACCGGCTATCACAGCCTCGGCACCCTCATCGAAGGCATGGCCTATCCGGCCGCCTTGCTGATCGGCCTGTCGCTGCTCCTCTGGGCCCTGGTCATCCGGGCCCTGGAACGCCCGGCCGGGGCCTGGTGGATCGTGCCGCTCGCCGCCTTCATGTTCGCCACCCACCAGCTCGGCGCCGGAATCGGCTTCATGGCCGCCGGCTGCTTCATCCTGCTCTGGCCCGGAGCGACCTTGAAGGCGCGGGCCGTCGCGGCGGCGGCGATCGCCGCCGGGATCGCCCTGTCGTGCGCCTGGCCCTACCATAATCCGTTCGAGGCGATCGCCCGCACCGGCATCCCGACCTGGAGCGGAGGCCTGAATTTCTACAGCCCCGTAATGCTCGTGACCGCCTTCCTGCCCTCGCTGCTCGGACTTTGGGGGCTCCGCCATCGCCGCTTCGCTCGAACGGGCCTGCCCGTCCTCGCCGCCTTCGCGCTGTTCGCGGGAATCTTCGCCACCGGCTGGTTCGGACTGCTCATCGCCACCCGCTTCGTCATGCCGGCCGTGCTGATGCTCCATATCGGCCTCGGCGCCCTGTTCCTCGCTTTGGCCGACGATTGGCGCACCCTTGCGCGGGCCGCCCAGCTCGGGCTTTTCGCCTTCGCCCTGCTCTGCCTCACCGCCTTCGGGCTGGTCACCGTCGCTCAGCTCAGGGTCGAACGGCAGGAATTTCACGACGAGGGCAGCAGCTATGACGCCGCTCTGGCCCTCACCCGCGACATTCCCGACGGCCAGCCGGTCGCCGCCTACGACGTCTTCGCCTGGCCCATCGTCGCCACCGGCCAGCGGGTCGTCTCGGTGCCCTGGCCGGAGCCGATGATCGACGGCCTCGCCGATCGCCAGGCCGCCGCCGAGCGCCTGTTCGACCCGGCGCTCAGCCGCGAGGAACGCCTGAGCCTCGCCCGCCACTGGGGCGCGAAGACGCTGATCCTCGACAAGCGCGGCCCGCTTCGAAGGAAGATGCCGAAGGACATGCTGAAGCGTCTCGAAGCGCAGTCGGTGCGCAAGGCCGAGGCCGGCAACTTCATTCGCTTCGATCTCGAGTAGACTAAATTCCTCCCCCGGATTTCCGGGGGAGGGGGACCGCGCGAAGCGTGGTGGAGGGGTTCTACGGCGCCAGAACAACCTTTCCACCAAGCTTCGCCCGACGGCTGCTGCGCAGCCGGCTCCGGCTCTCGGCATGCCCCCTGCATGCCGACCCGCCTAGACCCCCCTCCCCGGCAAATGCCGGGGAGGAATCGATCACCGCAGCGCCCGCTCCAGCACTTCGACCCCGCGGGCAAGGGCGCGCTGCTCGCTGTCGGCCAGCCGACGAAGCCGTTCCCGAAGGGCACGAATTCGGCGGTCGCGGCCCTCCTGGAGCCGCCGCCGCCCCTCGTCGGTCGCCGCGATCCTCACCTTTCGCCGGTTGGCGGGATCGGCTTCACGAGTCGCCAGGCCGTCCTTCACCAGCCCCTCGACGATCCGCGACATGGTCGGCGCCGCGACGCCTTCGGCCGCCGCCAGCGCCGCCAGCGACATCCCCCCGCCGGACACCAGCGCCGCCAAGGCCGACAGCCGTGGAGCGCTGATCCCGCTTTGCCCGCGATCGTTTCGAGCCATGCGCAGCAGCCTGGCCGCCGCGGCGTGAAGCCCGTTCGCCATCGCCTCGAGCTGGTCGTCGTTCAAGGCATGTCACTCGTTATTAGGGATGCTAACTATTGTATCAATACAAACGTTAGCACTGCTTCATCAAGTCGGGAAGCCGCTTTAGCGGGGTTCGGGCTCGCCCGGACCGATCAGGCGGAAGGCGAGGCAGATCCAGCCGGCGATCATCAGCGCCCCGCCGATTGGGGTGACCGCGCCCAGCCAGTGCGGCGCGCCCAGCGCCATGGCGTAAAGCGTCGCCGCGAAGATCGAGGCGCCGCCGCCCAGAAGGAGCGCGGGGACCGTCGGCCGGGCAAAGGTTCCGGTTCCGAGCGCCACCAGGGCGATGGCGTGCCACATCTGATATTGAACCGCGGTCTGCCACCAGCCGAGCGCTTCGGCGCTCAGCACCGTCTTGAGCGCGTGCGCGCCGAAGGCGCCGAGGCCGACGCCGATCCCGGCCATCGCCGCGCCCGCCAGAGCGACCGGACGGTTCATCTCGATCTCCCCGTCATCCGACCAGCCACCATCGCAGCGCCCACGCCACCGCGCCGACGCTCGCCACGCCGGCCGCCCACAGCCCGGCGAACCAGGCGAGCTGCCGAGCCTTAATGATAGCCTTCCTCGCTTACCTTGCCCCGGAAAACCCAATAGCTCCACGCGGTGTAGCCGAGGATGAGCGGGATGAGGACGAGCGCCCCCACCAGCATGAAGATCTGGCTCGAATGCGGCGCGGCGGCCTGCCAGATCGTGACCCGGCCCGGAATGACGTCCGGCCAGATCGAGATTCCAAGGCCGGCCAGAGTGAGGCCGAACAGCGCCAGCGACCACAGGAAGGGAATCCAGTCCCGTCCCCGGGCGAGGCTTCGCCAGGCTATCCAGGCCGCGGCGGCGACGAGCAGCGGCATCGGCAGCGAGACGAAGACCCCGGGGCTTTCGAACCAGCGCTTGAAATATTGCGGCTCGACGAACGGGGTGGCGAGGCTGACCAGGCCGATCATTGCGAGCAGCGCCGGCAGCAGCCCCCGCGCCAGCCGCCGCGCCCGCGCCTGGAGATCGTCGCTCGTCTTCCAGATCAGCCAAGCCGCTCCGAGCAAGGCGTAGCCGACGACCAGGCTGGCGCCGGTGAGCAGGCTGAACGGGCTCAGCCACTCCCACCAGCCGCCGCTATAATGGCGGCCGGAGACGGAGATGCCCTGGACGAGCGCGCCCAAAGTCACCCCCTGGGCGAAGGTCGCGGCCAGCGAGCCGGCGAAGAAGCCGGTGTCCCACGCCTTGCGGTGCCCCGGATCGCGCCAGCGAAACTCGAAGGCGACGCCTCGGAAGACCAGGCCGAGAAGCATCGCGATGAGGGGTGCGTAAAGGGCCGGAAGGATGATCGCATAAGCGAGCGGAAAGGCTGCGAGCAGGCCGCCGCCGCCGAGCACCAGCCAGGTCTCGTTGCCGTCCCAAACGGGGGCGATCGCGTTCATCGCCCGGTCCCGGTCCCGCCCCACCGGGAAGAAGGGGAAGAGGATGCCGATGCCGAGATCGAACCCGTCCATCACCACATAAGCGGCGACCGCGAAGGCGATGAGCAGCGCCCAGACGATGGTGAGGTCCACGCTAAATTCCTCCCCTCGATTTCGAGGGGAGGGGGACCGCGCCAAGCGCGGTGGAGGGGCCTGCTGCCAAAGAGCCCCTCCACCAGGCTTCGCCTGGTCCCCCTCCCCGGCAAAAGCCGGGGAGGAATTGTCGAGGCGCGCTCATCCCGCCGCCCCCTCCTCTACCCGCGCCCGGGTTCCCCAAAACAGCACCGCTTCGAAGGCTCCGAAGGCGGCCATCGCGCCGATCCCGGCGGCGAGCCCGCCGGCATCGCAGGCGATCCTGAAGACCACGTAGAGCAGGACCAGCATGCCCACCATCATCCCGGGCGCGCCCAGGCCGCGCATCGCGGCGCTTCGGTGGTAGCCGATCCAGAAAGCCAGCCGGGCCAGAATCCAGACCATGGTCGTCGCGACGACGGCTCGCATCGAGCCCCCGTCGGGGCTGTAAGCCGCAAGCCCGAAGAGCCCGGGGACGAAGACGGCGAGTTGCTCCAGGGTATTCTGCAAATAACGCTGGTTCACTTCGAGCCGCCGGCTGCGATAGCCGGCGAGCGGATCGAAGGCCGGCGACTGCAGCCGCTCGTGGGCGACCGCCTCGATCCCCGTCACCAGGCAGAAGAGCGTCGCGAAGCAGCAGCCGTAGAGCGCCACCAGCATTCGGTCGCCGAGGCTCTCCATCCCGGCGAGCGGCGGCGCGAGAAAGCGGATGCCCAACCACAAGGCGGCGGCGACGACGCTTGCGGCCGCGATGGCGGCGATGCCGGCCTTGCGCTGGCCTTTCCAGTCGGCGCTCGTCATCCTTTCCTCCCCAGCCCGGCCGCCGGAGTCACCCCGGCCGTCCGGATCGGCGCTCTGGGTTCCCCCTCCTCGCCGTCCTCCGGCGCCTTGGCCATCAGCCGCAATATGTACATCGTCCCGGCCCCGAATACCGCGAAATAGACCAGAACGAAGGCGATCAGCGATCCCGTCACCCCCGGCGCGGCGATCGGCGACACCGCGTCCTTCGTTCGAAGCAGCCCGTAGATCACCCAGGGCTGGCGTCCGACCTCGGTCGTCACCCAGCCCGCGATCACCGCGACGAACCCCGCGGGACCCATCGCCACCGCGAAACGGTGAAGCCAGCGCCAGTCGTGAAGCCGCCCGCGCAGCCGCGCGAGCAGGCTCCACAGGCCGAGCGCGAACATCGCCAGCCCCAGGCCGACCATCACCCGGAACGACCAGAAGATTATCTCCGCCGGCGGCCGGTCGCCCTTCGCGAAATCCTTCAGCCCCGGCAGAGGCGCCGCCCGGTCGTGCCTGAGGATCAGCGAGCCCAGACCGGGCACCGCCACCGCCCCGCCCACACGCTCGCCCTCGTCGTCGGGAATTCCGAACAGGATCAGCGGCGCCCCGTTCGGGGAAGGTTCGTAATCCCCTTCCATGGCCAGCACCTTGGCGGGCTGGTGCTCGAGCGTGTTGAGGCCGTGGAGGTCCCCCGCCACGATCTGGACCGGGGCGACCAGGGCCGCCATCCACATCGCCATCGAGAAGCTGGTGCGCACGGCCGGATTGTCCCGGCCCTTGAGCAGGTGCCAGGCCCCGACCGCGCCGACGACGAGCGCCGTCGTCAGATAGGCGGCCAGCACGGTATGGACGAGCCGGTAGGGGAAGCTCGGATTGAAGATGATGTCGAGCCAGCTTCCGGCCGGGACGAACTGGCCCTCGGCATTGGTCGTCCAGCCCGTGGGCGTATGCATCCAGCTGTTCGCGCTCAGGATCCAGAAAGCGGACATGGCGGTGCCGAGCGCGACGAGGCAGGTGGCCAGGAAATGGAGCTTCTTGCCGACCCGCTCGAGGCCGAACAGCATCACGCCCAGGAACCCCGCCTCGAGGAAGAAGGCGCTCAGCACCTCATAGGCCATGAGCGGCCCGACGATCGGTCCGGCGCGGTCCGAGAAGACGGACCAGTTGGTGCCGAACTGGTAGGACATGACGATTCCCGAGACGACGCCCATCGCGAAGGCGATCGCGAAGATCTTCAGCCAGTATCTAAAAAGCGTCAGGAACCGGGCTTTGCCCGTCGCCAGCCAAAGCCCCTCGAGGACGGCGAGATAGCTGGCGAGCCCGATCGAGAAGGCCGGGAAGATGAAATGGAACGAGACGGTGAAGGCGAATTGGGCCCTCGCCAGCAGAAGAGCGGTGTCGCCGTCGGCCATGGCGCGCGCATAGCATAAGGCGGGGTCGTAGGGCCTGCGAATTGTGACGACGCGGTTGCGCCGGGCGCACGCTGAAATTCCTCCCCGAGATTTCTCGGGGAGGGGGACCATGCGAAGCATGGTGGAGGGGCCTTACGGCCTCCGGAGAGCCCCTCCACCGCCCTTTCGGGCGGTCCCCCTCCCCGGCAAATGCCGGGGAGGAATTCATCAGACGAACACCGACCACCCCGTCCGCTCTGCAAGCCGCTCGAGCGCCATCGCCCCGGCCAGCGAGGTTCCGGCGGCGTTGAGCCCCGGCGAGAAGGCGCAGGCCGCGCCGATGCCGGGGATGACGGCGAGCAGCCCGCCGCTCATCGCGCTCTTGCCGGGAAGGCCGACCCGGAAGGCGAAATCGCCGCTATTGTCGTAATGGCCGGAGGTCAGCATCAAGGCGTTGATTCGGCGCGAGCGCGAAGCGACCGTGACCGTGTCCCCGGTCCTCGGATCGACCCCGTCGAAGGCCAGGAACAAGGCCGCCTGAGCAAGCTGGCGGCAGGTCATCGCCACCGAGCATTGCCGGTAATAAGCGGAAAGCACCGACTCGACCGGGTTGGCGAGGTTGCCGAAGGCGGCGATGAAATGGGCAAGGCTCCGGTTGAACGCGCCCGCCCGCGATTCCGACATGGCGAGGCTTTCGTCGATCCTGACCTCGTCGCTTCCGCAGCGCTCGCGAAGGAAACCGACCAGCTCGCCGACAGCGGCGTCGGCGCCTCCGGCCGCCCTGATCAGCTGGTCGCACACGACGAGGGCGCCGGCGCTGGTCATCGGGTTGCGCGGCCGGCCCTTCTCCATTTCGAGCTGGAGGATCGAATTGACCGGCGACCCTGCCGGCTCGCGTCCGACATGGTTCCAGAGCGAGGCTTTGACGTGGTGAAGGGCCAGGCACAAGGCGAAGACGTAGGAGATGCTCTGGATCGAGAAGAGCTGGTCGGCGTCGCCGGCGACGAAGCTCGATCCGTCCTCCACCACCAAGGCGAGGCCGAGCTTGTTCGGATCGGCCGAAGCGAGCGCGGGGATGTAGGACGCCACCTTCCCCTGCCCTTTATAGGCGGAGACATCGGCCAGCACCTCGTCGACGAGAGCCTGATAATCCATTCTCACTCCTTCTCCTCATTCCTCCCCCGGATTTCCGGGGGAGGGGGACCGCGCCCTTCGACGCCGCCTGCGGGGGCGCTCAGGATAAACTGCGTCTTCGACGCAGCGCGGTGGAGGGGTTCTTCCGACTCGGCAAGGCCCCTCCACCAGGCTTCGCCTGGTCCCCCTCCCCGAGAAAACTCGGGGAGGAATTCAGACGTCACGCCTAAACCCGGGTCGGATAGACCGGCTGGATGTCGACCGGGATGTGCCCCATCGTCGCGATCACCCCCTGGGCTTCGGGATCGAGCCGTCCGTACCGGTCGAGGAAGGCCTTGGCCCCTTCGTAATCCCCGTCCCCCTCAAGCCTGACCAGCTCCGCCACGAGCAGCGGAATGGCCGCCTCGAGCTTGTCGTAATCAAGCCGGAAACGCCGGGCGGAGGAATCCCAGGCGAGCCCGCCATGCTCCCTGAGGAAGCCATATTGCATCGCCGCGCCCCTGCCGTGCGCGTCGGCGGTGCCGAAGCGCAGGTGACGGAAGACGTCGGCCATATAGCTGGCCAGCAGCTGGTCGCGCTCGCCGATCGGAAGCTCGCCGCGGTGCATCAGATAGAGGATGTTCCAGGCGCCCATCACGTCCGCCTTGGATTCCTCGACCGCGCTATACTGGTCCTTCAATTCCGCGTTGACCGTCGTCTCGCGCCCGCCGACCGTGATGATTCCGGGCCCGAGGCTGTGGGAGAGCTCGTGGAACAAAGTCTCCTGGGTCATATAAGCCTTCGTCACCGATCGCGCCTGCTCCGGAACGAAGACGAGCCCGGCGAGAGGCGCGACGATCCGTTCGTATTTGGCGCCCAGGACGTTGGCCAGAATCACCTTCTTGGCGCCCTTGGCCGCGCGTACCCGCTCGTCGTTGGGAAGGTTGAAGGCGATGGTCTGGATGCCCGGCCCGGCCTCGCCGCCGCCATGGACCTCGTCCGTCACCAGGATCGGCGACGAGAAGGGCCGGTTGGCGTTCTTGTACTTCGCGTCGACCGGCAGGTTGCGCTCCATGTCGGGCAGAAGCGCCTTGTAGCGGGAAAGCGCCGCCGACTGCTTCGGATCGGCGACCGTCACATAGGATTCGAACGCCGTTTTCTGGGCGTAGAGATTGTCGGCATAGACCTCATAGGGCCCGATCACGACTTCGATCGGCGTGCCGCTGACGTCCATCCAGGCCATTTCCGATTCGTAATAATCGTTCGTCCGGAACGCCTTCGCCCGAAGCGTCAGGAAGCGTTTCAGGCTGGCATTGCTCGTCCGCTCGGCGGCTTTATCGAGCAGGCGCGCCGCCGGCTCCAGCCACTGGCGATATTCGACGCTGTAGGGCACCGCCACGAGCCGATCGCCGTCGCGCTTCACCACCGTATAAGGGTCGGTCAGCGCCGCCTTCTCCCCGGGATGAGCGGCGATATAGGCGTCGAGCGCTTCCTTGGTGAGATCGGCTGGATAGCCCCCTCCGCCGGCCGGCAGCGGACGATCGCCCCAGAAGGGACGGTTGTCGGCAAGCGTGTCCCAGGGACCGGCATTGAAATCGAACCAGTCGAGCAGCAGCGCCCGGTCCGGCCGGCCCGAGCGTGCGATCGCCTCGCGGACCCCGGGATTGTCCGCGCTCACCTGGCGAAGGAAGACGGGGTTGAGGAGGTCGGCGGCCTGAATCAGCAGGTTCACCACGTCCCGCTCCTCGGCGTTGAGGAAGGCGGTGTTCGGATTCATCTGGATGCGGGCGATCTTCGCCCGCTGAGCGGCGAGGTCGTAACCGTCGGCCGTGGCGCCCGCCGTCATGGGCGGCTTCGCCTGATGGGTGGCGCACCCGGCGGTGGCGAGCAGCAGGGCGATGAGGGGGGCGCTTCGCAAAATGTCTTCTCCTTCGACAACGACCCCTCTCCCGTCCTTACGGGAGAGGAGGGGCCCGCCGCGAAGCGGTGGCAGGTGAGGGTCTGTACCGCCGACTCAGCAAGACCCTCACCTCCCAAGCCTTCGGCTTGGGCCCCTCCTCTCCCGCTTTTCGCGGGAGAGGAATTCCATTTGGAACGGCTGCGGCACGAGATACGTTCCGATGCGCGTGACCAGTAAAACGCAGCGTAACCGCGAAAGCCGCATCTTCAAGCTCGAGGACGGACGCAATTGCTGGCGGGTCGCCCGAGCCCTTCGGGCCGCTCTGATCGTCGACGGCTGCGACTATTTCCGGCTCGTCCGCAAAGCGATGCTGAAAGCGGAAAAGCAGATCTTCCTGGTCGGCTGGGATCTCGACACGCGAATCGCCCTCGACGAGCCGGGCGCGAAGGGCGACCCGCCCATCCATCTCGGCCCGCTCCTCTCCTGGCTGGTCAGGCACAAGCCGGACCTCAAGATCTACATCCTCGCCTGGGGCGGGCTGGCCTACAAGGTCCTCGGCCGGGGCACGACCCTGGCGCGAATGGCCGCCTGGCGCGCTACCGGCAGTATCGAATTCAGGCTCGACAGCGCCCACCCCCGGGCCGGCAGCCACCACCAGAAGATCGCCGTCATCGACGACGCCCTCGCCTTTTGCGGCGGCATCGACATCACCGCCAACCGCTGGGACCGGCGCGAGCATCTCGACGACGACCCGGGGCGGCGGGCGCCGACCACCGGCCGGCGCTACGATCCGTGGCACGACGCCACCATGGCGGTCGACGGCGCCGCGGCCCTCGCGCTGGGCGACCTTGCCCGGCTTCGCTGGGAGGCGGCGACCGAGACCCGGCTCGAGAACTCGGGCCGGGGCGGCGACGCCTGGCCGGAGGAGCTGGAGCCGGACTTCCGCGACGTCGACATCGCCATCTCCCGAACCCGGGCCGAGCACGGCCGCTGGTCGCAGGTCCGCGAGATCGAGGCCCTGTTCGCCGATCTCATCGCCAGCGCCCGGCGCCACGTCTATATCGAGACCCAGTATTTCGCCTCGCGCGTGGTCGCGGAAGCGGTCGGCGCCCGCCTCGCCGAGCCCGACGGTCCCGAGTTCGTCGTCATCAACCCGAAGGCGGGCGCCGGCTGGCTCGACGAATCGGTCATGGGCCCGGCCCGCGCCGAGCTGGTGAAGTCGCTCGAGCGCCGCGACCGCTACGGGCGCTTCCGCATCTACACCCCGGTCACGGAGGGCGGGATGGACATCTACGTCCACGCCAAGATCATGATCGTCGACGACGTCGTCCTCCGCGTCGGCTCGGCCAATCTCAACAACCGCTCGATGGGTCTCGACAGCGAGTGCGACGTCATGATCGACGCCCGCCGTCCGGGCCACGAAGGCGTCGGCGAGGCGATCGTCGCCCGGCGCGCCGACCTCCTCGCCGAGCATCTCGGCGTCGATCCGGCCGAGGTCAGGGCCGCCTGCCTCGAAAAGGGCTCGCTGATCGCCGCCATCGAGCGTCTTCGCGGCGAGGGGCGAACCCTCGTCCCCTTCCGCCCACCGGAGTTCAGCGCCGCTTTGACCGCCGTCGCGAAGAAGGAGCTGCTCGACCCGGAAGGCCCCAACCAGCCTTTCGAACCCTTGGGCGGAAACCGCCTGCTGAAGCGGTTGCGGCGGCGCTAACCGAAAATTCCTCCCCAGGATTTCCTGGGGAGGGGAACCGCGCGAAGCGCGGTGGAGGGGTTCTTCGGAGTCAGCGAGAACCCCTCCACCATGCTTCGCATGGTCCCCCTCGCCCGCAAAAGCGGGGGAGGAATTTCCGGCCATCCCCGCTAGACCCGCCCGATGCAGGGCCTGGACATCGGCGTCGCCGGATGCGGCATAAGCGGCTTGGCCGCGGCCTTGCTGCTCGCCCGCGACGGCCACCGCGTCTCCCTCTACGAGCGCTTCGACGCGCCTCGGCCGGTGGGATCCGGGCTGATGATCCAGCCGACCGGTCTCGCCGTCCTCGATCGGCTCGGCCTCGCCTCGGCGCTGACCGAGGCCGCGGCGCCGGTCGAGCGGTTGCTCGGCAAGGCCGAGCCCTCCGGACGCATCGTCCTCGACGTCCGCTACGATTGGCTTCGCCGGCCGGGGGCTCGCGGCTACGGAGTCCACCGCGCCACCTTGTTCGACATCCTTCATCGCGCCGTGGCGGCGATGGCCGTTCCGATCCACACCGGCCGGACCGTGAGCGGACGGTCGCAAGGACGATTGCTGTTCGCCGGCGGCGAGGCCTCCGCCCGGCACGACCTCCTCGTCGACGCGCTCGGCTCGGGATCGCCGCTCGCCGGCGACCCCGCCCGGCCGCTCGCTTACGGCGCGCTGTGGGCCAGCCTCGACTGGGCGGACGGCTTCGACGACCGCGCGCTCGAGCAGCGCTACCGGCGCGCCAGCGTCATGACCGGAGTCCTGCCGGTCGGTCATGCCCCCGGCGGAGCCGGGCGCAAGGCCGCCTTCTTCTGGCTGCTGCGCGGCGACCGGCTGGGCGAATGGCGGGAGCGCGGGCTCGAAGCTTGGAAGCGGGACGTGCGCGCGCTCTGGCCGGCGACGGCGCCTTTGCTCGACCAGATCGACAGCGCGGAGCGCCTGACCTTCGCCCGCTACGCGCACCGGACGCTTCGCGAGCCCGGAGCGTCCGGCCTGATCCACATCGGCGATTCCTGGCATTCGACCAGCCCGCAGCTCGGCCAGGGCGCCAACATGGCGCTGCTCGACGCCTGGGCGCTGGCCAAGGCGCTTCGCGAGGAAGACAGGCTCGAAGCCGCGGTCCGCCGCGCCGTCGCGCTTCGCCGCGCCCACGTCCGCCTTTACCAGGGCCTCTCCGCCCTCTTCACCCCGGCCTACCAGTCGGACAGCCGGATCCTGCCCTGGATCCGCGACCGCCTCGTCCCGCCGTTCGGACGATTGTGGCCGGCGACCCGGATCCAGGCGGAAATGGTGGCCGGCACGTTCGGCGGCCCGATGGAGCGGCTGGGCCTGCGCTGAGGGGCAAAGGCAAAGACACCGCCAACATCGTCATCCCGGCGAAGGCCGGAATGACGATTCTAAGCTTCCCCGCTCTCCGCGTCTTCGCCTTCCTCGGAAGCCTTTACGTCCGAGAAAAACGGCTCGACCTCGCCTTTCAGCTTGATCGTCATCGGCTGGCCGTAGCGGTCCATGCTCCGGCCCGCGGCGACCCGGATCCAGCCTTCCGAAATGCTATATTCCTCGACGTCGGTGCGCTCCTTGCCCTTGAAGCGGATGCCCACGCCGCGGCGCAGCAGTTCGCCGTCGAAGAACGGGCTGCGCGGGTTGAGCGAGAGTCGGTCGGGGGGCGTATCGGCCATGTCGGGTCTCTTATCGGAGGAACCGGATTTCGGTCAGCGCAATTTGCTGATCTTGAGCCCGTCCTGTTTCGCCCGCTCCTTCACCGACTCCTCGGTTCGGGTCAATGCCTTGGCGACCGCCTTCAGGGACATGCCCTTGCCGGCGAGCAGATGGAGCTTCTGAAGCTCCTCCTGCTTCCAGGGCTGGCGATGGCGGGCGAAAGGCTCGGCCATCAATCCTTCACGACGCCCTTGCTGGACGGGTTGGCGGCAATGGTCTTCTTGACCTCCTTCTTGGGCTTCCTGGCCTCCTTGTTGCTCTTCATCTGTCCCTTGGCCATGTCGTCTCTCCTTCGATCTTCGCCTCGATATACGCTTCGACCTGCGGCTCCAAGAGGTCGAGCGGCTACCCCTTGGTCCCCGGTTCATGCCGATGCTCGCCCCGCACCCAGCGCACCGTGCCCGTGGACGCCCGCATCACCACGCTCTCCGTCGTGATCGCATGGCGACGCCTCTTCACCCCTTCGAGCAGCGAGCCGTCGGTGACTCCGGTGGCGGCGAAAATGCAGTCGCCCTTGGCCAGATCCTCGAGCTTGTAGATCCGGTCGAGGTCGGTCACGCCCCATTTGGCGGCCCGGGCGCGCTCGTCGTCGTTGCGGAAGATCAGCCGGCCCTGGAACTGTCCGCCGACGCACCTCAAGGCCGCCGCCGCGAGCACCCCCTCCGGAGCGCCGCCCGATCCCATATAGACGTCGATGGTGGTGTCGGGATCGGTCACCGCGATCACTCCGGCGACGTCGCCGTCGGGGATGAGCACGATCCCGCAGCCGAGCCCGCGCAATTCCGCGATCAGGGCCCGGTGGCGGTCCCGGTCGAGCACGCAGACGATGATCTCGCTGGGATCGACGCCCTTCGCCGCGGCGACCGAGCGGACATTCTCGCTCGGGCTTCGATCGAGGTCGATCACTCCGTCCGCATAGCCCGGCCCCACCGCCAGCTTCTCCATGTAGACGTCGGGCGCGTTGAGCAGCCCGCCTTCCTCGGCGATGGCGAGCACGGCGAGCGCGTTGGGCCCGGCCTTGGCGGTGATCGTCGTGCCTTCGAGCGGATCGAGCGCGATGTCGATCTTCGGCCCGCTGCCCTGGGCGGCGCCGACCTTCTCGCCGATATAGAGCATCGGCGCCTCGTCGCGCTCGCCCTCGCCGATGACGACGGTTCCGTCCATCTCCAGCGTGTTGAGGGCGGCCCGCATCGCCTCGACGGCGGCATGGTCGGCGGCCTTTTCGTCGCCTCGGCCGATCAGCTTCGACGCCGCGACCGCCGCCGCTTCGGTCACCCTCACCATCTCCAGCACCAGCACCCGGTCGAGAACGTGGCTTGCGCTCACCATGACAGCTTGCATCCTCCTTGAAGCGAGCGGCGGCGATAGGAGAGCCCCCCGGCAAAGTCGAGCGCGGCCACGCATCCCGTTCGTCCGCAAGCGCAAATCGAATGGACCCGCGTCATATTTCGGCCGTTTTCTTTCAACAGCCTCGCGAACGGGGGGCAGGAGACGAAGCGATGGCGAAGCTCGGACTGGCGATGGCGGCGGCTTCACTGGCGGCGGTTTCACTGACGACGGCCCCGGCCCCTGCGGCGCCTCCCGCGAGCGCCGACGAGGCCCTCGCCCGGCAGCAATCCTCGCTCCGCTCCAGCCTCGGCCTCGATTGCGACCGCGATTCGGGCGAGATCGTCGTCTGCGGCCGCCGCGGGCCCGATCCCAACCGGCTCCCGCTCCCGGTCGCGCCGGAGCCCGGCGCCCGCAATTCCGGCGAGCCCGCCGATCCCGCCGACGCCCTCGCCTTGAGCGCCGAGAAATGCACGACGGTGGGCCGCGACCAGCATTGCAGCGGGGGCCTGCCGGTCCTTCCGATCGCGATCTGGCTGGTCCAGACCGCGGTCAAGGCCATCAAGAAGGAATGAGCGCTCCGCGTCCCTTCTGCGCCGCCCTCATCCTCCTGGCGGCCGCCGCTCCGGCGCTCGCGGGTCCGCAGCCGCTGACCGCCGAGCAGGCGATCGAGATCCAGCGCGACCAGGTCCGCGACGCCACCGGCACCAAGCCCTGCCACCGGGAGTCCCAAAGCGGCGACATCGTCGTGTGCGGCCGCCGCTCCGACCCGGAGCGTCTGCCGGTCGTCCCGGTCGAAGGCGAGCGGGAGCACCTCCTCCCCGGCGAGCTTCCCCGGGCCCAGGCTGGCTACGACACCTGCGCCATCGCCTGCCCGCGCGGCTCGGGCGTGAACGTCGTTCAAGCGGTCAAGACCGGCTCCAAGATCCTCCGCCACATCCTCGGCAAGGACGATTAGCCCGACAAATCCTCCCCGAGATTTCTCGGGGAGGGGGACCATGCGAAGTATGGTGGAGGGGCCTTTCTGAGTAAGCGGAAAAGAAACCCCTCCACCGGCCTACAGCCGGTCCCCCTCGCCCGCAAAAGCGAGGGAGGAATTCGACGCGACAATCATTCGTAACCGATTTACGGATATAACCTGGCTCCGGGGGGAGAATGAAATGGCCACTGCACCGACCGAGCCGGCGAACCGCTATGCCTTTGCCAGGACGGCCGCGCACTGGACCGCCCGGGCGGTCGTCGCCGTCGCCGTCACCTACGTCTTCATCGTCGTCCTGCTCGTCGCCACCGCTCAGCAGAAAGTCGACGACGCGCTGACCAAGGAGGCCGTGGGCTACGATTACAGCGTCGCCGTTCGCTATTATTTCGGCAAGGAGAGCCTGAGGAACGTCGTCGGCGAGAACAGCCAGTCGATCAAGCAGCAGACCGCTTTGCTTCGCGCCGCCAAAGACCGCCTCCAGTCGGCGAACCAGATGGTCACCGACCAGGCGGGCGATCTCGCCCAGGATCTGCAACGCCTCGGCGCCGCCGGTTGCCCGAGCCCCGCGCCCGTCGCCGACTCCGCGCCGACTCCGGCCGAGCTGGTCGGCGCGGCGGTTGCGGTCCAGCATTGCGTCGCCCAGGCCGAAGATTCGAACGCGGCCGCGGCGGCGGTCGCTCGGGAAGTCCTCGCGGGTCAGCGCGCCGTCCAGAAATCGCTCGACGACGGCGCCGGCCTCAAGCGCGACGCCGACGATATCCAGGATCGTCTCGACCTGCTCCAGGCGGAGCGCAACAATATCGACAAGCAGATGGAGGCCGCCGCCCGCTCCGGCGACATCATCGCCGTCCTCAAGGTCTTCGAGGACAGCCGCTGGCCGCTCGCCCGAGAGCTCGTCTACGTCCCGCCGGCGCTGACCGGAATCATCCTCGCCTCCGTATCGGGGTTGTTCGGGGCCTTGCTTATTACCCTGATATTATTCGTCTACCCCGACAACCGCTACAAATTCACCCGGACGAAATCCTATTTCGGCCGGATCCTTCTGGGCGGCCTGATCGCGCTCGGGGTCTTCGTCCTGATGTTCAGCGGAGTCGCGGTCCTCGCCGGCCCCAACGCCAGCGGTTCGGCCCAGAACCTGATCGCCTATGGCGGCATCGGGATCCTCGCCGGAATGTTTTCCGACCAGGCCGCCGGCTGGCTGTCGGACCGCTCGATGTTCAAGCCGGACCCCGCCGCCGAGGTCGCCGCGGCGGTCGTGGAGCCGGCTCCCTAAATTCCTCCCCCGGATTTTCCGGGGGAGGGGGACCGTGCGAAGCACGGTGGAGGGGTTCTTTTCTTCAAGCTCAGAAGGCCCCTCCACCACCCTCCCCGCGAAATGGAGGAAGCTATGACAGGAACTTCTTCACCCCTCGCGCCGCCTGGCGGATCCTCTGCTCGTTTTCGACCAGCGCGATCCGGACAAAGCCCTCCCCTTCCTCGCCGAAGCCTACGCCCGGGCTCACCGCGACATGCGCCTCTTCCAGAAGCCGCTTGGAAAACGCCATCGAGCCCAGCGCTCGAAACGCCTCCGGGATCGGCGCCCAGGCGAACATGCTCGCTTCCGGCGGCGGGATCTCCCAGCCGGCCCGGCCAAAGCCTTCGACCAGGCAGTCGCGCCTCGCCTTATAAAGGCGGCGATTGGCCTCGATGATGTCCTGCGGCCCATTCAGGGCCGCCGTCGCCGCCGCCTGGATCGGCGTGAAGGCGCCGTAATCGAGATAGGATTTGACCCGTCCGAGCGCCCCGACCAGCTCTTCGTTCCCGACCGCGAAGCCTATCCGCCACCCGGCCATCGAATAGGTCTTGGACAGGGACGTGAACTCGACCGCCACAGCCTTCGCCCCGGGCACCTGGAGGATGGACGGGGTCGGCGCCTCGCCGAAATAGATTTCGGCATAAGCAAGGTCGCTGATCACCCAAAGATCGTGCTCGCGGGCGAAGGCCACCACTTGTTCGTAAAAGGGAAGGTCGGCGGTATAGGCCGTAGGATTGGACGGATAGCCGATCACCAGCACCTTGGGCTTGGGGACGGTGAATCGCACCGCCCGCTCGAGGCTGTCGAAGAAATCCGGTCCCGGCGCCGCCGGGATCGAGCGGATCGCGGCGCCGGCGATGATGAAGCCGAACTGGTGGATCGGATAGGAGGGGTTCGGCGCCAGGACGACGTCGCCCGGAGCGGTGATCGCCTGGGCGAGGTTGGCGAGCCCTTCCTTCGAGCCGAGGGTGACGATCACCTCCCGCTCGGGATCGACCTCGACCCCGAAGCGCCGGGCGTAATAAGCGGCCTGCGCTTTCCTCAGCCCGGCGATCCCGCGCGAAGCCGAATAACGATGCGCCCGCGGATTGCGCGCCACTTCGGCGAGCTTCTCGATCACATGGGCCGGCGGAGCACCGTCGGGATTGCCCATTCCCAGGTCGACCACGTCCTCGCCCCGCGCCCGGGCGGCGGCCTTCATCGCGTTCACTTCGGCGAAGACGTAGGGTGGAAGGCGGCGGATTCGGTAAAAATCGGTCATGCCCCTCCCTAGGCGTCCCGCCATAGCCGTCGACCCGGAAATTCGGCCGGACGCCGAATTTGCGTCGCGTCCCGCCATTGGATCCGTAAATAGGATTTGTCCTACTGTTCTTTTTATGTTCTATGTAGGCATGGACAGAAACGATTCGCGCTCGACGCACCCGACCGAGACGGCGCCCGATGATTCCGCCTCGCCCTCCAATCCCCTCCCGCCCGCGGAGTCGCCGCCCCCCGGCGACCCTCCGCCCTGGGAAGGCGATCCGCCCGAGGAGATCGGCCGCCCGCGCCACGACGCCTTCACCGGAGCGAGGAAGCAGCAATATCTGAAGGCCCTTGCGAAAGTGGGCTGCATCCTCGACGCCTGCCGGATCACCGGCGTCTCTTCGAAAACCGTCTACAACCATCAGAAGAGCGATCCCGAATTCGAGCGCTATTGCGAGCTCGCCCTCGAAATGGCGTCGACCCCGATCGAGCTCACCGCTTACGAGCGCGCCGTCGTCGGCCAGGAGGAGCCGGTGATCCGTGGCGGCAAGGTGGTCGGCACCCGAATCCGCCGTTCCGATTACATGCTCCGGGTCCTCCTCCAGGGTTCCAGCCCCAAGAAATATGGCGCCCGGCCCGGCTTCGGCCGCAAGCGTCTGGCCGCCTTCGAACGCAAGCAGATCGAGCGCGAGATCCGCGCCCGGATTGCGGAGGAGGAGCGCAAGGCACGGGAGGGCCCCGACGGCCTGATGGAGAAGCTCAACCAGATGAGCGCGAACATCCAGGCGCGGAGGCTCCGGGAGGACGAGCAGCGCCGCGCCCAAGGGTGGACCGAGCTCAGCTGCGAAGTATGGGTGCCGCCGGGCTGGGTCTGGACGGGCGATGGGGATCCCGGCGAGGCCGTCGCCGAACTCGAGAAAAAACTCGGTGCCGTGTGAAAGTCGTGAATGTCGTGAAGGGGAATTCCTCCCCCGCGGCCGCGGGGGAGCAATAAGGTCCGAACCTTTCCCCGGACCCGCGCATTCCCTAAATAGCGCGCGACAGGAGACGATGATGGCCGACCCCGACACCAAGGCCCCCGAGGCCCCGCCGCTGCCCACCCTCGAGGAGATGCAGCAATGGACCTGGGTGATGGGGCGCGCCCAGCAGATGATGCTCGAGCATGTCGCCAAGGCGATGGGCGAGGCCAAGATCCCGCCGATGGGCGCGGCCGAGCCGAAAGCGCCGCAGCTGCCCTGGCTCAACATGTTCGCCGATCCCGCCAGGATCGCCGAGCAGCAGGCGGACCTGTGGACCCAGGGGCTCGCCATCTGGCAGCGGGCGCTGGGCGGCGAGGCGCCGCGCACCGAGCTGGTCGAGAAAGCGGACAAGGACAAGCGCTTCGCCGCTCCGCAATGGCGCGACAACCCGCTGTTCGACATGATCCGCCAATCCTATCTGCTGGTCTCGGAGCGGCTGCTCGGCTCGGTCGATTCGATCGACGGGCTGGACCCGAAGCAGCGTGACAAGCTCCGCTTCATGACGAAGAACTTCGTCGACGCGATGGCCCCTTCCAACTTCGCTGCGACCAACCCGCTCGTCCTCGAGCGGGCGATGGCGACCAAGGGCGAGAGCCTCCTCAAGGGCCTCGAGCACATGCTCGGCGACATTTCGAAGGGCCAGCTCACCCATACCGATCCGCAGGCCTTCGAGGTCGGCCGAAACATCGCCGTCACTCCCGGCAAGGTCGTCAAGCGCACTCCGCTCTACGAGCTCATCCAATATACGCCGACCACGGACGAGGTTCACGAGACTCCGCTGATCATCTTCCCGCCGTGGATCAACCGCTTCTACATTCTCGATCTCAATCCGAAGAAGAGCTTCATCCGCTGGGCGGTCGAGCAGGGCCTGACCGTCTTCGTCGTCTCCTGGAAATCGGCCGACGAGACTCTCGCGGAAACCACGCTCGACGATTACGTCATTCGCGGCCAGGTCGACGCCATCGACACGGTCCGCGAGCTTCTCGGCGTGGAGAGCGTCCACGCCATCGGCTATTGCGTCGCCGGCACCACTTTGGCCGCGACCCTGGCCCTGCTCGAGGCCCGGGGCGAAGCGGACAAGGTCGCCAGCGCCACCTTCTTCACCGCCCAGGTCGATTTCTCGGAAGCCGGGGACCTCAACCTCTTCGTCGCCGACGAGACCCTTCAGATGATCGACCGGATTTCGGCCGAAAAGGGCTTCCTCGACGGTCGCTACATGGCCGCCACGTTCAACATGCTGAGGGGCCGCGACCTGATCTGGAGCTACGTCACCAACAATTATCTGATGGGCGAGGATTACGCCCCCTTCGACCTTCTCCACTGGAATTCGGACACGACCAACCTGCCCGCGAAATGGCACCAATCCTATCTCAAGGACTTTTATCGCGACAACAAGCTGGTCCAGGCCGGCGCCCTCGTCGTCGACGGCACGCCGATCGACATCCACAAGGTCAGGACTGCGACATACGTCCAGGCCGGCCGCGAGGACCATATCGCGCCCGCCGCCAGCGTCTGGAAGATCACGCATTATTTCCAGGGCCCGCTGCGCTTCGTCCTCGCCGGGTCCGGCCATATCGCCGGGGTGGTGAACCCGCCCGAGGCGCAGAAATACCAATATTGGACCAACGACGAAAAGCCGACGACCCTCGACGAATTCGTCGCCGGCGCCACCGAGCACAAGGGCAGCTGGTGGCCCGATTGGGCGAAATGGATCGGCTCGCTGGCGGAGAGGAAAGTGCCGGCCAAGGGCGCGCGGGTGCCCGGCAAGGGCAAGCTGAAGGCGATCGAGGACGCGCCGGGAAGCTATGTAAGGGCGCGGTAATTCGTCATCCCGGCGAAAGCCGGGACCTCGGGGAGACCCGCCGCGACTTCTCGTGCTGAGGTCCCGGCTTTCGCCGGGATGACGGAGCACCCAATTCGCCTTCTGCTGCACCGCAACATTTTTCTCTTGAAACCCGGAACTGCCTCCCCTATGTTGCATTGCAGCATAGAACTGTAAGGAACATCCCATGGCCGACACCCAGACCCAGACCTCGACCGCCGCCACTCCGGAAGCCGCCGTCGCCAAGGCCGCCGCCGCTCCGGCGCAGGCCGCCGCGAAGGTCGTCAAGGCCGCCACCGACCCCGCCCCCACCAAGACCCGCAAGCCGCGCGCCGCCAAGGCCGCCCGGCCGGCCCGCGCCGCCAAGCCCGCCGCCCGCAAGGTCGGCCGTCCGGCCAAGCGCGCCGCCGCAGCGACCGCCGGCACCGCGACCCGGACCACTACCCGCATCCAGAACGAAGGAACCCGAATCATGAAGAAAGAGACCGCCCAGGTCGCCGACCGCCTCCAGGCCGTCTTCGGCGACGTCAACGAGCGCGCCCGCACCCAGATCGAGCGCAACACGCGCATCGCCGAGCAGTTCACCGATCTGTCCAAGGGCAATGTCGAGGCGATGGTCGCCTCCACCAAGATCGTCGCCAAGGGCCTCGAGACCGTCGGCCAGGACGTCGCCGAATATAGCCGCAAGAGCTTCGAGGACGCCTCGGCCGCCCTTCGCAGCTTCGCCGAAGTGAAGTCGGCCACCGACTTCTTCCGCCTGCAGAGCGACTTCGTCCGCGGCCAGTTCGACGGCTTCGTCAGCGAGAGCTCGAAGCTTTCCGAGACGATGATCAAGCTCGCCGGCGATGTCGCCGAGCCTCTCGCCAGCCGCTACTCGGTCGCCGCCGAGCGCGTTAAGGCCGCCGTCGCTCTGTAAAGAGCCACAGCGCCAGCTGGTGCAGTAAGGGCGGCCCCCGCGGGGGCCGCCCTTTTTGCGTTGGGAACCGCGCCGCCGGTCGAGCTTTAGCGCCGTGGGTGACGCGAAGCTCTTGCCGCAAGATGGCCGCGTGCCATATCTAGGGCATGGTGACGATGTGGGATGAAATCACGGCCGCGGACGAGCGCAAGGGCGGGGATGTCGACGACCCCGGCCTGGGCGTCGCCACGCGCACCCGAACCCGAACCAAGACGCCCTCGCCCTACAAGGTGCTGATGCTGAACGACGACTACACGCCTATGGAGTTCGTCGTTCAGGTCCTCCAGATGTTCTTCAAGCTCGACATCGAGGACGCCACCCGGGTCATGCTCGCCGTCCACCAGCGCGGAGTCGGCGTCTGCGGGGTGTTCAGCTACGAGGTCGCCGAGACCAAGGTCTCCCAGGTCATCGACTATGCGAGGCAGAACCAGCACCCGCTGCAATGCACGCTGGAGAAGGCATAAGTTCGTCATCCCGGCGAAGGCCGGGACCTCGGGGAGACCCGCCGAGGCTTCTCGTCCTGAGGTCCCGGCTTTCGCCGGGATGACGGGTTGCCGCCGTTACCCACCCCTCACTTGCACCCCCTCGCGAAAGCCTTAAGACCTCACCATGGACCGCATCATCATCCGCGGCGGCAAGCGCCTCGAGGGCCGGATCCCGATCTCGGGCGCGAAGAACGCAGCTCTGACCCTGCTCCCCTGCGCGCTTCTCACCGACGAGCCGCTGACGCTCCGCAACCTGCCGCGCCTCGCCGACGTCGACAGCTTCGGCCACCTCCTCAACCAGCTCGGGGTCTCGACCACCGTCGAGGGCGCCCGGCCCGACGAGTTCGGCCGGGTGATGACCCTTCGCGCCTCCAACCTCGCCTCGACCGTCGCGCCCTACGACATCGTCCGCAAGATGCGCGCCTCGATTCTCGTCCTCGGCCCGCTCGTCGCCCGCGCCGGCGAGGCGACCGTGTCGCTGCCCGGCGGCTGCGCGATCGGAATGCGGCCCGTCGACCTCCATCTCAAGGCCCTGGAAGCGCTCGGCGCCGAGATCGAGGTCGCGGCCGGCTATGTCCGGGCCAAGGCGCCGAAAGGCGGACTGCAGGGCGGGACCATCACCTTCCCCTTCGTCTCGGTCGGAGCCACCGAGAACGCCCTGATGGCCGCCGTCCTGGCGAAGGGCGAGACGGTGATCGAGAATGCCGCGCGCGAGCCTGAGATCACCGACCTCGCCAAATGCCTGATCGCGATGGGCGCCGACATCGAGGGCCTGAGGACGGACACCCTGACGATCCGCGGCAAGGACCGGCTTCACGGCGCCACTTACGCGGTCATGGCCGATCGGATCGAGGCGGGCAGCTATGCCTGCGCGGCCGCGATCACCGGCGGCTCGCTTGAGCTGCTCGGCGCCCGCAAGGACACCATGCCCTCCATCCTGTCCGGCCTCAGCGACGCCGGGCTAATCGTCGAGGACACGGCCGACGGCATCCGCGTCAGCGCCGACGGCGGCCTGAAGCCCCTCTCCCTCTCGACCGCGCCCTACCCCGCCTTCCCCACCGACATGCAGGCCCAGTTTATGGCCATGCTGACCCTGGCCGAAGGCACCAGCCTGCTCACCGAGACGATCTTCGAAAATCGCTACATGCACGTCCCCGAGCTCAACCGGATGGGCGCCGAGATCGAGGTGCGCGGCCGCTCGGCGGTGGTCCGGGGGGTCGCCGGCCTGGTCGGCGCCGAAGTGATGGCGACCGATCTTCGAGCCTCGATGAGTCTCGTCCTGGCCGGCCTCGCCGCCGAGGGCGAAACCCAGGTTCACCGGGTCTACCATCTCGACCGCGGCTACGAGCGGCTCGAGGAGAAATTGCAGGCGGTGGGGGCCGACATCGAGCGGTCGAGCGACGGCTAGGTGGCGGCGTCCGATCCGCCCGGACCCTACATTTCCGAGGCGCAGGGCGTCGGAGGCATTTCCGGCGTGTCGACATCGGTCGCCGCCTTCGTCGGCTTTTGCTCGCAGGGACCGGTCGACCAGGCCCGGCCCGTTCGAAGCTGGCGCGAATACGAAATGCTGTTCGGCGGCCTCGACGGCGAAGAGATGGGCTATTCCGTCGCCAGCTTCTACGACAATGGCGGCGGCGAAGCCTGGGTGGTTCGAGCCTCCGGCACGCCCTCCGGGGATGGTCTCAGCCTGATCGGCGACGCTTCTTCGAGGACCGGCCTTCACGCGCTTGAGGGCGCCGCCGCGTTCAACCTTCTTTGCCTGCCCGATGCGCGGCGCCTGACCGGAGACGCGCATAGCGCGCTTGCCGTCGCGGCGGCGGCCTATTGCCGAATCCGGCGCGCCTTCCTCATCCTCGACCTGCCGGCTGGAGTGGATACGATCGAGGCGGCGCAGGGCTGGGCGACGGACGATGCGCCGAAGCTCGGATCCGAGAACAGCAGCTATGCCGCCGCTTACTGGCCCGAGCCGCTGGTCGCCGACTTGCTCGACGCGGGCCGGGCCCGGCGGATCGCGGCGAGCGGGACCCTGGCCGCGATCTATGCCTGCTGCGATCGCGAGCGCGGCGTCTGGCAGGCTCCGGCGGGAATCACCCGATCCATTGCCGGAGTGCTCGACCTCGCCGTCAACCTGACCGACGCCGAGAACGGCCTCATCAACCCGCTCGGCCTCAACGCGCTGCGAACCTTTCCGGTTTACGGGACCGTGCCTTGGGGGGCGCGCACCCTTCAGGGCGCGGATTCGCTCGCTTCCGACTGGAAATACGTCCCGGTCCGCCGGCTCGCCCTCTATATCGAGCAAAGCTTGGCGGGCGGCCTCGCCTGGACCGTGTTCGAGCCCAGCAGCGAGCGGCTTTGGACGACGATCCGCCGCGCGGCGGACGACTTCCTGAACGGTTTGTGGCGCCAGGGGGGTCTGTCCGGCGCCTCCCCAACGTCGGCCTATTTCGTCAAATGCGATTCCACCACGACGACTATGGCCGATATCGACGCCGGCCACCTCAACCTCGTCATCGGCTTCGCGCCGACCAGGCCCGCGGAATTCCTGATAATCCGCCTTCAGCTGACGATGGGACGGGCCGAGGCCTGAACTAGCCCAGGACCTCGGCCGTGTGGATGAGAAGCCCGACCAACCCGCCGACCAAAGTCCCGTTGATCCGGATATATTGGAGGTCCCGCCCGACCGCGCCTTCGAGCCGGTCGGTCACCGTCCGGGCGTCCCAGCCGCGCACCGTCTCCGATACCAGGGTGACGATCCCGCTGCCATAGGTGGCCGCGGTACCGACCGCCATCCGCCGGGCGAACTGGTTGATCGCCTTGTTGAGCCGGCCGTCCTGCTGAAGGGTCTCGCCGAGCTGCTTGAGCGCCTCGCCGAAGCGCCCGGCCATCGCCGCTTCGGGGTCGCGGGCGGCGCGCAGCAGAGCGGCTCGGCCGGTCTCCCAAAGGCCTCCGAGCCAGTCGGTGACCGCCTTGTTGGCGATGATCTCGTTTTTCCAGCCTTCGACCTTCGCCTGCATCTCGGGATCGAAGCGCATGTCCCAGGCGATGGCGGCGAGCGCCTCCTCGGCCTTGGCGCGAAGCGGATGGGCCGGATCGATGGCCATGTCGATGGTCAGGCGCCTGAGCCCGTCGACGATCCCGTCGGCGAGCTTCTCGTCGAGGCCGGCGAGGCGCATGATCAGTCCGGCGCGGTCGTGGACCATCTTGCGGATGAGATCCTCATTGGCGTCGAGGGTGCGCCCCGCCCAGGTGACGATGCCGTCCAGGATCGGAATGTGACGCTCCTCGGTGATCGCCGCCTCGAGCGTCTGCCCGATCAGTGGCGAGACCTCGAGGCTGCGCATCCGCGACGCGACCGCGCTCTTGACCATCCCGCCGAGCCGTTCCTGGTCGAGCGCCTCCAGAAGATCCGCGATCAGTCGGGAGCCGCCCTGCCTCAGTCGCCCTTCGGGAGGCGGATTGGCGAGGAAGCGGCCGATGGCCCCGGCGATGTCGACATGCCGCATGCGCCGCGCGACCACTTTCGGGATCAAAAAGTTCTCGCGAAGGAAGGCGGCGAGCGCCGCTCCGATCCGGTCCTTGTTGCGCGGGATGATCGCGGTATGGGGAATCGGCAGGCCGAGCGGGTGGCGGAACAAAGCGGTGACCGCGAACCAGTCGGCTAGGCCGCCGACCATCGCCGCCTCGGCGAAAGCCTTGACGAAGGTGAAGGCCGGATAGGTCCCGTCAAGCCGGTTGGCGAGCAGGAACAGGGCGCCCATCGCCACCAGCATTCCGGTCGCGACGAAGCGCATGGTCCGAAGGCCGCTCGCCGGAGCCGCGGATCGGTAAATGGTGGCCGGCTCGGTCGGGCTCATGCCCTGCTCAATATCCCGGGCGCCATTTGGCTCCACCGGGCCCGGTGGACGGTCCGCCTGCCGAACCGCCCGCCGATCCCGTCCGGGCCCGGCTCGAAGGGATCACTCGGCGGGCTGCACGACGGTCGGGCCGTGATCCTTAGGCCCCTTGTAGGTGATGATCCGTCCGAACTTCGGCGCCAGCCACTTCTCGAAGCTGTCGGCGAGGCTGAACGAAGCCGGGACCAGGACCAGGGTCAGGAGCGTCGAAAGCAGGAGGCCTCCGATCACCACCACGGCCATCGGCGCGCGCCAGCTGGAATCGCCTTCCAACGACAGCGCCGTCGGCACCATTCCGGCTACCATCGCCATCGTCGTCATGATGATCGGCTGGGCGCGCTTGTGCCCGGCGTCGACGATCGCCTCGTCCTTGGGCACGCCTTTGGCCATCTCGACGATCGTGAAGTCGAGCAGCAGGATCGAGTTCTTGGCGACGATCCCGAACAGCATCAGGATACCGATCAGCACCGGCATCGAGACGGCAAGGCCGCTCACCCACAACGCGATGAAGCCGCCCAGCGGCGCGAGCAGAAGCGAGCCCATGTTCACGAACGGCGCCATCAGGCGCTTGTAGAGCAGGACCAACACGGCGAAGACCAGGAAGGTGCCGGAGATCAGGGCGCCCATGAACTCGGACATGAGCTTGGCCTCCTCCCGCTGCTGGCCGGAGCGGGCCCGTTCGACGCCTTCGGGCAGGTTCTTGAGGATCGGCAGCTGGTCGATGATCGCGTCCTTGTCGACGACGCCCGGCTTGAGGTCCGCGCCGATCAGGATCCGCCGCTCCTGGTTGAAGCGCTGGATCTGCGCCGGACCGGCGCCGAAGCCGATCGAGGCGACGACCTTCAACGGCACCGAGGCGCCGGTCGTGGTCGGCACCGGCATGTTCTCGATCGTCGAGAGGTTGCGGCGCGAATCCTCCTGGAGCGCGACCCGGATCGGCACCTGGCGATCGGAGAGCGAGAAGCGTGCGCTGGCCTGGTCGATCTCGCCCTGGGTCGCGGTCCGGATCGCCTGGCTCATCGCCGCGGTGGTGACTCCCATGTCGGCCATCAGGTTGAGCCGCGGGGTAATCGTGATCTCCGGGCGCCTCATGTCGCCGGCGATTCGCGGCGAGACCAGCTCGGGGCGATGGCGCATCTCCTCGACCAGCCTCATCGCCGCCTGTTGCAGCTTGACCGGATCCGAGCCGGAAAGCAGGACCGCGACCGGGCGGCCGCCGATGCTGTTCTGGGCGCGGAAGGTCACCCGGGCGTCGGCGATACCCTGGAGCAGGGGTCCGACCTGGCGCTGGAAGTCGGTGCTGGTCCGCTCGCGGCCTTCGCCGCGATCCTTCAGCGACACGTAGATGGTCGAATTTCCGGCGCGAACCGATTCGAACGCCGATTCGACGTCGCTCTGGCCGCGAACGAGAGTCGCCGCGCGGTCGGCGACCGAGCGGGTCTGGTCGAGCGTCGAGCCCGGCGGCATCTCGATCGCGACCTGGACCGTATCCTCGTCGGTGTCCGGCTGGAACGCCTTGGGCAGCATGATGAAGACGCCGACCTGCGCGGCGAAGCAGAGGGCGCCGATGATGACCGCCTTCCACCGGTTGCGCAGGGTCCAGCGCAGCAGACCGATATATTTGTCCATCAGCCAGCCTTCGCCGTGCTTGGCCTGGCCGTGAGCCTTGAGGAAATAGGCCGCGATCATCGGAGTGATCATGCGCGCGACGGCAAGGCTGATCAGGACGGTGATGACGATGGTAAGGCCGAAGCTGATGAAATATTGCCCGATGATCCCGCTCATCATCGCCACCGGCAGGAAAACGGCGACGATCGAGAAGGTGGTGGCGACGACGGGGAGGCCGATCTCGTCGGCGGCGTCGATCGAGGCCTGATAGGCCGATTTGCCCATCCGCATGTGCCGGACGATATTCTCGATCTCGACGATCGCATCGTCGACAAGCACGCCGGCGACGAGACTGAGCGAAAGCAGGGTCACCATGTTGAGCGTGAAGCCCAGCATGTCCATGAACCAGAAAGCGGGGATCGCCGAGAGCGGGATGGCGATCGCCGAGATCAGCGTGGCACGCCAGTCGCGAAGGAACAGCAGCACGACGACGACCGCGAGCAGCGCGCCTTCGACCAGCGCGCGCATCGAGCTGTCATATTGCCCTTTGATATATTGGACCGGCGTGAAGAGGAGGGTGTAGCTCACCCGGGGATCTTCCTTCTGGAGATCCTTCAGCTGCTTCATCACGTCGTTGTAGACGGTGAGGTCGGAATAGCCCTTGGCCTTCTGGACCATGAAGCTGACGACCTGGCGGCCGTTCTGGACGCCGTAGCTGGTCTGCTCGGCCCACTGGTCGCGAACGCTCGCGATCGAGTTCAGTCGGACGGAGCGGCCGCCGCCGATCGACAATTGGGTCTCGCCGAGGTCGTGGGCGGTGAGCGCGCTGCCGAGAACCCGGACGGATTGCTCGGAACCGGCGATCTCGGCACGCCCCCCGGCCGCGTTCATGTTGATCGCGCGAAGCTGCTGATTGACCTGGGCGGCGCTAACCCCCTGGGACTGCATCCGGACGGGATCGAGCTCCACCCGGATTTCGCGGCTGACGCCGCCGGTGCGGCTGACGATCGAGACGCCCTCGACGCCCATCAGGCGCCGGTTGATCGTGTCGTCGATGAACCAGGAAAGCTGCTCGACCGTCATCGCCGTGCTTTCGGCGGACATGTAGACGACCGGATAATCGTCGTTTTCCTCGCGCTGCACCTGCGGCTCGAGGATCCCGTCGGGAAGGTCGCCGCGGATTCGCGCCACGGCGTCGCGCACGTCGGTGACGGCGCGGTCGATCGGGGTGCCAATCTCGAAATCGATCGAAGTGGTGCTGTTGCCTTCGCGGATGAACGAATTGATCTCGGTGACGCCCTCGATGCCGCGGACCGCAGCCTCGACCCGCCGGGTGATCTGGATTTCCAGCTCCGGCGGCGCGGCGCCGGGCTGGCTGATCGAGACGCTCGCTCCGGGAATGCTGACGTCCGGGTTGAGGTTCACGTCCATCCGCATGAAGGCGGCCAGGCCCATGGCGAGGAGGAAGGTGAACAGGACGAGCGGGATGACGGGATTCCGGATCGCCCAGGCCGAGATGTTACGCATCGTTCGTGGACTCCCAATCGGCCTGTAGTCTAGCGGCTGACCGCGCGTTGCGGACGCACCTTCTCGCCCGGGTTGAGGAAGGCGCCCGCCGACTGCACCACCCGCTCATTGCCGGCAAGGCCTTCGGATATCACCACGCCCTTGTCCGTGACCGTTCCGATCTTCACGGCTCGCCGCTGGACGGTGCTGTTCGGGGCGATGATCATGACGAACGTCCCCGTATCGTCCGTGAGGACGGCGGATTCGGGCAGCAGCGGAGCGACCGTGGCTCCGGCCCGGATCGTCGCGGAGGCGAAGCCGCCGGGCCGAAGCTCCCGATTGTAAGGGACCGAGATGCGGGCCACGCCCTGGCGGGTCTGAGGATCGATGGTCGGCGAGATCTGCCAGATCGAGCCCGCATAGCTTTGCTGCGAGCCGACAGGCGTTACGGTGACGGGGACGCCGACCGACAAAGTGGAAAGGTCCGTCTGCGGAAGCCGAGCGAGCAGCTCCATCTGGCCGCCCTGGGCGATCCGGAAGAGCGCCCCGGAACCGCCGCTGACGATCTGGCCGGGCTCGACGTTGCGGCCGAGGACCAGGCCGGCGGCGGGCGCGCGGATGTCCAGCCGCCCGATCCGGGCGCGGGAAGCGCCGAGCTGCGCCTGGGCGACCCGGACTCGGGCATTGGCTCCGTCCCGGGCGGCGATTCGACGCTCGACGTCGGCCTTGGACACGAAGCCGCGCGCGACCAGGCTCTGGGCGCGCTGAAGCTCCTGCTGGGCAAGCCTTGCATCGGCACGAGCCACTTCGATGCTGGCCGCGAGCTGCTGGGCTTCCTGCGACTGAACCGACCGCTCGATGACCGCGAGCGTCTGGCCGGCGCCGACCCATTGGCCCTGCTCGACCAGCACCCGGGCCACCATGCCGCCTTCACCCGCGACGCCGACCGGCATCTCGCGCCGCGCCGCCAGGGTGCCCGTCGCCGAAATGGTGCGGGCGACCTGCTGGCGACCGGGAACGAGAACGCTGACGGCGGGGGCCTCGGCGGCCCCGGCCTTGTCGGCGCTGGCCGCCGCCGCCGGCTTCTCGCCGCCGCGTCGGCTCAACAGGAAATAAGCGGCGGCCGCCAGAACCAGCACAGCGACGACGGCGAGGATGATGTTCCTCCGGCGGCGGCGCGCGGCCCCTGCCTCGTCGACGACGACGACCTCGCTCTCGACACTGCCGTTACGCCATTTGCGCGACTCGAAGTTCATAGCTCTCATCTTTCCCCACACCGGACCGGGCCGCAGGTCGCTTCGGCTACTGTGTTAGCCGAATATATCACCTGCCTCAAGTCTAAATTCCCGCGCGCACCCCCGCGACGGACCCGCCTCGTACATTTTTTGCTGGGGTTTGACCACTCGAAAGCGGTAGAGTCGCGAACGAGCAAGCAAGGGCAAGGAGCGGCGCATGAACTTGATGGCGGACTACGGCTTCCTCGGCTGGATCGTGATCGGCGCCCTGGCCGGCGGGATTGCGAAGCTGATCATGCCCGGCCGCGATCCGGGCGGCTGCATCGTCACCATCCTGCTCGGCGTCGGCGGAGCGCTTCTCGCCGGCTTCATCAGCCACTCGCTCGGCTGGGACCGGGCCAACCAGGGCGCCGGCTTCATCGCCGCGGTCATCGGCGCCCTCATCATCCTGTTCATCTTCCGGCTGATCAACCGGCGACGCTAGGGAAGCGTCGCCGCCTTGAGCTCGGCGACGAAGCGCCGCACGTCCTCGCCCCGGGCGACGCGCTCGACGATCGCCGAGCCCGAGATCACGCCGGCGGCGCCCGCCGCCAGCGCCAGGCGCACATGCTCGGGCGCCGAGATTCCGAAGCCGAGCACCGGCGGCGGCGCTCCGGCCCGCTTCAGCGCCGCAATCACGTCGCCGGCGAAGCGCACTTTCACATCGGTGCCGGTGACCCCGGCCCGAGCGACGCAGTAGGTGTAGCCCGAGCCTTCGAGAGCGATCCGGGCGAGCCGCTCGGGCGGCGTGTTCGGGGCGGCGATCAGCACCGGGTCGACCCCGCACGCGCGCGCCGCGGCGAGAAAGGGATCGGCCTCGATCAGCGGGACGTCGGCGACGAGGACGCTGTCGACGCCCGCCTCGGCCGAGGCACGGTAAAAAGCCTCCCGGCCTCGGGCCATCACCAGATTGGCGTAGGTCAGGATTCCAATTGGCACTTCGGGATGCCGGGTCCGAAACTCGCCGAGGAGCCGGAAGCAGTCCGCCGTCCGGGTGCCCGCGGCGAGGGCCCGGACCGCGGCGGCCTGGATGACCGGACCATCGGCCACGGGGTCGGAAAAGGGGATCCCGACCTCGAGCATGTCCGCCCCGCCTTCGACCAGCGCGTCCAGGATCGAGGCGCTGGCGGCCGGATCCGGATCGCCGAGCATGACAAAGGCGCCGAACGCCCCCTCGCCTCGCTCGGCGAGACGGTCGAACATGGGGCCGTAGCGGCTCATGCCGTCGCCCCGAGCAGCTTGCGGGCCTGCTCCATGTCCTTGTCGCCGCGGCCCGAAAGGTTGACCACCAGAACGCTGTCCTCCGTCGCGGCCTCGGCCATCTTCAGCGCCTGCGCCAAGGCGTGGGCGGATTCGAAGGCGCAGACGATTCCTTCCGATCGGGCCAGAAGGGCGAAAGCGGCGAGCGCTTCCTGGTCCGTCACCCCGACATATTCGGCCCGGCCGCTGTCCTTGAGATAAGCATGCTCCGGGCCGACCGCGGGATAATCGAGGCCCGCGGAGACCGACCAGCTCTCATCGACCTGGCCGTCCTCATCCTGGAGGACGTAGGTCTCCGCGCCGTGGAGGATTCCGGGCCGCCCGCGCAGGAGGGTGGCGCCATGCTCGCTTCCGTCGAGCCCGCGCCCCGCCGCCTCCACTCCGACCAGCCGGACGTCCCGATCCTCGATGAAGTCGGCGAACAGCCCGATCGCGTTGGATCCGCCACCGACCGCGGCCACGCAGGCGTCGGGAAGCCGCCCCTCCTCCTCGAGGATCTGGGCGCGCGCCTCCTTGCCGATTACCCGCTGATATTCGCGGACCATCAGCGGAAAGGGGTGCGGCCCGGCGACGGTGCCGAGCAGGTAGTGGGTGTCCTCGAAGCTTGCCGCCCAGTCCCTCAATGCCTCGTTGATCGCGTCCTTGAGCGTTCGGGCGCCGCTTTGGACCGGGACCACCTCCGCGCCCATCAGCTCCATCCGGAAGACGTTGAGCTTCTGCCGCTCGACGTCGTGGGCGCCCATGTAGATCCGGGTCTTCAGGCCGAACAGCGCCCCGGCCAGTGCCGTGGCGACTCCGTGCTGCCCGGCCCCGGTTTCGGCGATCAGCCGGCTCTTGCCCATCCGGCGGGCGAGCAGCGCCTGGCCCAGGACCTGGTTGGTCTTGTGGGCGCCGCCGTGAAGCAGATCCTCCCGCTTCAGATAGATGCGCGCCCGATCGGTGCCGAGGTTGCGGCAGCGGGTGAGCGGGGTCGGCCGCCCGGCATATTTGGCGAGCAAATCGTCCAGCTCGGCCCGAAAGGCCGGATCCCCGGAGGCGTCGAGGAAGGCGGCCTCGAGCTGCTCGATCGCAGGCACCAGGATTTCGGGCACATAGGCGCCGCCATAATCGCCGAAGCGCCCGCTCAGCCGCACGACGCCTCCCCCCGGGCCGCCGGCCGAAGCGCCTCGAAGAAGGCGAAGAGCCGGCCCGCATCCTTGCGTCCTGGCGCCATCTCGACGCCCGAGCCGACATCCAGCGCGAAAGCGCCGACCTGGGCGGCGGCGCGGGCGTTGGACGGCCTCAGCCCGCCGGCGAGCACGGAGCGGCCGAGATCGGCGCGGTGGTCAAGCCGGGCCCAGTCGAAGGCGATTCCGGTGCCGCCGGAGCGGCCCGCCACCTGGCTGTCGAACAAGGTGCGATCCGAGCCGAGCCGCGGCCTCGGCACCTCGCGGCCGACGGCGGCCGCCGCCCAGATCTCGGTCTCCTGGGGGAGCAGCCCGCGAAGCGCCCGGATGTAGAGCGCATCCTCCTCGCCGTGGAGCTGGACGGCGCGCAGTCCCAACGCGCGGGCGCCGAAGGCGACCTGCATCGGCTTTTCGTTGCGGTAGACGCCGACGAGCGGGATCGGCGACATCTCCGCGATCGCCTCGGCCTGCGAGCAGGTGACGGCGCGCGGCGTGTTCGGGACCATGACGACTCCCGCATAGGCCGCGCCATGGTCGGCCGCCATCGCCGCGTCGTGGCCGTCGGTGATTCCGCAGACCTTGACCCGGCCGAAAGCGAGCGC
Organism: Sphingomonadales bacterium; assembly: GCA_034668565.1. Lineage (GTDB taxonomy): Bacteria > Pseudomonadota > Alphaproteobacteria > Sphingomonadales > Sphingomonadaceae > Allosphingosinicella. The sequence continues at coordinate 68,204 of JAXDPE010000012.1, forward strand.
CCGGGCCGCTTCGCCCGGATCGTCGGAGCGCATCAGGGACGAGCCGACCAGGAAGGCGTCGGCGAAAGGCGCTAGGCGCTCGACATCGGCGCGGGTCGATATTCCGGATTCGGCCACCACCACGGTGCCGGCCGGCACCAGGGCCGCCAGACGCTCGGTGGTCCGGAGATCGATGGTCATCGTGTCGAGATCGCGATTGTTGATGCCGATGATATCGGCTCCGAGCCGAACCGCCCGCCCCACTTCCCCGGCCGTATGCGCCTCGACCAGCACGTCCATGCCGAGCCTCCGGGCGGCCGCCATCACCGCCTCCGCCTCCTCGTCGCCGAGCACCGCGAGGATGACGAGCACAGCGTCGGCGCCGTGAAGCCGGGCTTCGGCGACTTGCCGGGGGTCGACGATGAAGTCCTTGGCCAGGATCGGCCCGAGAAACTCTCGCCGGACCGCCTCGAGGTCCTCCAGCGAGCCGCCGAAGAAAGGCCCATCGGTGAGAACGCTGATCGCGTCCGCCGCGCCGCGATAGGCTCGGGCGAGCGCGGCGGCGTCCGCGCCCGGGCGGATCGCCCCGCCCGACGGGGAGCCGCGCTTCACTTCCATGATGAAGCGCGCGCCGGGCCGGGCCAGCGCCGCCTTGAGGCTGCGCCGGGTCGGCTCGGCCGCCTCGAGGCCGAAGCCGCCGAGGCGTGCCGCGACGTCGACCCGCTTTCTGGCGACGATCTTCGCCAGGATTCCGCTCGTCTCAGTCATTTGTCGCCTCGATGAATCGCTTGAGCCGGCGATAGGCTTCGCCCGAAGCCAGCGCCTGGAGCGCCATCGCCACGCCCTCGCGAAGGTCGCCCGCCAGACCGGCGGTCAGCAGAAGGGCGCCGGTGTTGAGCGCCACCACCTCGGTCTCGGCGGCGACTCCATAGCCCATCAGCAGGGCCTTCAGGCGCTCGGCATTTTCCTCCGGGCCGCCGCCGCGAAGCACCTGCACCGGCCGCCTTTCGAGACCGGCGTCTTCGGGACGGATCGTGATCGCTTCCAAAGCCCCGCCCTCGATCCTGACCGCCTGGGTCTCGCCGTGAAGGGCGATCTCGTCGAGCCCGGAGCCGTGAACCACCAGCGCCCGCTCGACTCCAAGCGCGCCGAGGGTGCGGGCCACCGGCTCGAGCAAGGCGGGATCGGCGACCCCGAGCAGCTGCACCTTCGGCTCCGCCGGGTTCACGCACGGGCCGAGCATGTTCATGATCGTCCGAACCTTCAGCATCCGCCGGACCGGCCCGGCATGGCGAAGCCCGGGATGGTAGAGCGGCGCGAACAGGAAGCAGATCCCGGTCTCGTCCAGCGCCTTGCGCGAGACTTCGGCGCTGACGTCGAGCCTAGCCCCGAGCCGCTCGAGCACGTCGGCCGAGCCGCAGCGCGAGGTCACCGAGCGGTTGCCGTGCTTGGCGACAGGAAGGCCGGCCGCGGCGGCCGCGAAGGCGACGGCGGTCGAGACGTTGATCGAGGCCGAGCCGTCGCCCCCGGTTCCGCAGCTGTCGGCGAACAGATAATCGGGGCGTGGGAAATCGGCGTCGGCGGCGCGAAGCGCCCGGGCCGCGCCGGTCAGCTCCTCGGCCGTCTCGCCCTTGAGGCGGAGGGCGACCAGCATGGCGGCGATGGCCGGCTCGGGCAGCCGCCCGGCGACGATCTCGCCGAACAAGGCTTCGGATTCGGCTTCGGACAGCGACTCGCCGCTATAGAGCCGGGCGAGAGGCGCTTCGACGGAGACGGTTTCGGATTCGGGAAGCGCAAATTGCGGCTGGGTGGACATGGCATTCTTCCTGGGATGAGGCGCAAAAGAAAAGGCCCGCCGGAAGCGGCGGGCCTTTGCTGGGGATTCGGAACTCTTAGAAGGTCCGGTTCACCATCGATGGTCGCGCGCCGCGGCGGAGGAAATGTCCCACCACCAATGCCAGGCGTGCGCAGGGGCGGCTGCGGAAAGGGCGCAAGCGGAGCCGATGCGGGGATCGCGGTTCGTCATCACGGCCCAACTCCCAGCTAGAGCCCTGCAAGTCAAGCCTTTCCGTCATGCCGGACTTGATCCGGCATCCATGACCACAGAGGCCTGCGGCTATCGACAGCGTCCGTGTTCATGGATTCCGGCCTTCGCCGGAATGACGGGTCGGTTCAGCAACGGTGCAGGCGCTCCGGCGTTGAAAGAACCGGAACCGTAACATCTTGTCGGAGAAGTCCATGCGTCACCTGATCCTCGCCGCTTTCGCTCTGTCGGCGCTGCCCCTGGCGCCGGCCGCGGCCCAGCCCCAGCCCGCCTCCATCGTCCTCGACGGTACCCGCCTCGACGTCGTCGCCAGCGGCGAGGTCAGCCGGGTGCCCGATATCGCCCGGATCACCGCCGGAGTTGTCACCGTCGCGCCCAGCGCAACCGCCGCCCTCGCCCAGAACGCGACCCAGATGGCCTCGGTCCGGGCCGCCCTGAAGCGGGCCGGGATCGCCGATCGCGACATCCAGACCAGCTCGATCAACCTCTATCCCGATTACCGGCAGGACGCCCAGGGCAACAACCCGCAGATCGTCGGCTACCGCGCCAGCAACGAAGTTTCGGTGCGGTTCCGCGATATCGCCAATACCGGCCGGATCCTCGATGCCTTGGTCGCCCAGGGCGCGAACCAGATCAACGGCCCCATGCTCAGCATCGACAAGCCCGAGGCGGCGCTCGACGAAGCCCGCACCCAAGCCCTCGCCAACGCCCGCGCTCGCGCCCAGCTCTATGCCAAGGCCCTCGGCAAGCGGGTCGGCCGGATCCTCTCGATCAGCGAGGCGGGCGCCAATTACGCCCAGCCGGTGGTGATGATGCAGTCGGCGCGCGGCAAGGCCGCCGATTCCACCTCGGTCGACCCGGGCGAGCAGAGTGTCTCGATCAGCCTGTCGGTCTCCTTCGAGCTCGAATAGCTCCCCGCGCACGACCTCGTCATTGCGAGGAGCGAAGCGACGCGGCAATCCAGCTTCGGCGCTCGCGACCTCCGCAGCGCTGGATTGCTTCGCTTCGCTCGCAATGACGGGTCTCTACTTTCCTTTTCCAACTTAGGGCCTTAGCGCCGAAACATGCGCATTCTTCCTCTCCTCGCCGCAGCCGCCTTGCTGGCCGCCCCCGCCGCCGCCCAGAAGCTCGGCGAGCGCACCTCGAGCCCGACCCAGGTGCTCGGCGAGGAGGCGACGCTCGATCCGGAGGCGGAGGCCGAGCAGATCGCGGCGACGGCGGCGCTCCATCCGCTCGGCTCGCTCGAAAACCCGATCCGGGTGGGCGGTCCGGAAGGGGCCCGCGCCTATATCGGCCGCCTTCGCTGTACGAACGAATCGCGCCCGGTCGTGGAGTCGCGACGCGCAGCCGGAGTCGGTCCCTATGGGACGATCACCGAGCGCTACGCCCTCAATTGCGGCGATGTCGCTCCGGGCCGAACGACCCTGTTCTTCGACTTCTATCACGAAGAGCATGTCGAAAAGCAGGCGGCCGGCGGTTTCCGGATCGACTGAAGGCTTGGTCGGCGCTGCCGGCGTCGGCTAGGACGCCCGGATGCGAACCTGGCTCCGGCGCCTCGGCACCGTCCTCCTCTTCCTCCTGGTCGGCCTGTGCTTCGCGCCGTCGCTGATCCCACCTTTCCTCGACCGTGTCTATTATGAGGGGCCGCGCTCGGACCATTTCGACGGCGAGCGCTTCTTCAATCCGGGCGGGGATGGAATTGCGGTCGCGCATGGCGGACCCGCCCGAATCCTCAACCGGTTCATCGGCTCCAAAGGACGCTCGGCCTGGCCAGGCCGGGTGCCGGTCACGCCGACCGTTCCTCCGCGCCGGGTTCAGGGCAAGGAGATGCTCGTTACCTGGATCGGCCACGCGACGGTGCTCATCCAGACCCAGGGGATGAACATCCTGACCGACCCGATCTGGTCCGAGCGCGCCTCGCCCTTCGCCTTCGCCGGCCCGAAGCGGGTTCGGGCGCCCGGGGTGCGGTTCGAGGATCTGCCCAGGATCGATCTCGTCCTCGTCAGCCACAATCATTACGACCATCTCGACCTGCCGACCCTGAAGCGGCTGTGGGATCGGGACCGGTCCGCCATCGTCACCAGCCTCGGCAACGATAGGATCCTGAGGAAGGCCGGGATCGAGGCGCGCGCCTTCGACTGGGGCCTGGGACCGACGCTTCCTTGCAGCCTGCAGCCTCCGCCGGGCATCGAATTCCGGCCGATTCTGCCCTGCAGCGTGACGGTCGAGCCGGTCCACCATTGGGGCTCGCGCTGGGGCACCGACCGCAATCGCGCGCTCTGGTCCGGCTTCACCCTGCGCCTTCCCGGCGGCAATATCTTCTTCGCCGGGGATACCGGCTATGGCGACGGCCGCTGGGCGGTTCAGGCGGCCCGCCACGGCCCCTACCGCCTCGCCATCCTCCCCATCGGCGCCTACGAGCCGCGCGACGTCATGCAGGCCAACCACATGGACCCGGACGAGGCGGTGCGGGTGTTCGAGACCTTGAAGCCGGCCATGGCGCTGGGCGTGCATTGGGGCACCTTCCAGCTCACCTTCGAAAGCATCGACGACCCGCCGAGGCGGCTGGCGGCGGCGAACCGGGCGCGGGGCATTGCGGATGGGAAGTTCATGACGACGCAAGTGGGGCGGACGTTCGAGGTGCCCTAATTCCTCCCCGAGATTTCTCGGGGAGGGGGACCATGCGAAGCATGGTGGAGGGGTTCTTCAGACTCAGCAGGAACCCCTCAACCGTCCTTCGGACGGTCCCCCTCCCCCGCAAGAGCGGGGGAGGAATTAAGGGACGAGCAGCTTCAGCGCCCCCGCCCGGATCCGGTATTTGAGCGGTGTTTCCATCGGCGTCGCTTCGCCGTCCACCGCCACCGTCAGCATCGCCCGCCGCGAGCTGATCTCGGCTTCCTCGATGCCCTCGACGGTGAGGAAGTCGCGCTGCCGGTCGTGGCGGCCGACAACGGCCCGAAGGGACAGCCAGACGAAGGCGGTGCGGGAGCGGGCGAGCGGGGCGTAAAGGCACAGCTCGCCTTTATCGATCGCCTCACGGGTGCCCAGGCCGAGCAGGCTCATCTCATATTTGTTGTTGCCGACGAACAGCAAAGGTGTCTCCAGCGGAGCCTTCATGCCGGCAAAGCGAAGGGTCAGCCGGCGGCTGGAGAAGCGCCACATCGCCCGAGCCGCCGCGACCAGCATCGCCCGGCGCTTGGTCCGTCCGAGCAGGCGCTGCTGCGCCTCCCGGTGCCTGACCAGCATCGGATAGAGGCCGACGGCGCTGTTGTTGACGAACAGCCGGCCATTGACCTCGGCGGCGTCGACCGGGCGGGTTCGGCCGGCGGCGATGGCCGCCGCCGCTTCCTTGAGGTCGAGCGGAATTCCGGCGTCGCGGGCGAAATGGTTCAAGGTTCCCATCGGCAGCACGCCGAGCGCGAGCTGCGTGTCGGCGACCGCCGCCGCGACGGTGCTGACCGTTCCGTCACCGCCCGCCGCGACCAGAGCGCCGATTCCGTCCGCTCCGGCGATTTCGGCGCAATGGCGGTCGAGCTCGCCCGGCTCGACGACCCGCACGTCCGGCTCGACCCCCGTTCCTTCGAAGGCCTCGCGGATGCGCTCCTCGGCGCCTTCAGCCGAGCCTCCGGCCCGGTTGACGATGACGACGATCTTCAAACGCTGGGGCCGGTCATTCGGGACCCATCTTGAAGGCGCAGAGCTTGTTGCCGTCCGGATCGCGGAAATAGGCGCCGTAAAAGGCGCGGTCGCCCTGCGGCCCGCGAAGGCCCGGAGCGCCCTCGTCGCTGCCGCCGAGCTCCAGCGCCTTGGCGTGGAGGCGATCGACCTTCCCCCGCTCATCCATGACCAGCGACACCATGTTGCCGTTGCCGGCGCGCGCCGGTTCGCCGTCATGGGGCCGGGTGACGGCGACTCCGGGCTTGCCCCAGCCCACTCCGTAGAGGGTGAAGCCGCTGTCCATCTCCATCAGCCGCGAAGCCCCGATCTCGGCGAACAGGGCGTCGTAAAAGGCCCGGCTTCGATCGAGATCGTCGGTGCCCAATGTAACATAGCCGATCATCGCTCAGCCTTTCTTCGCTTCGGCGGTGCATTCGCCGATCCGGCGGCCGGAGATCCGCATGTCCAGCGTCATCGCCTTGCCCATCATGTCGGTTTCCGACTTCATCGTCATGTCGATGCTCTGAGCGCTGTAGCGGCCGTTCATGGTCATGACCATCTTGCCCCGGCCGCCCTCGCCCGCGCAGGTGGTCTTTCCGCCGATCCGGCCGTCGGCCCAGCTGAAGCTCTCGGACTTGCAGTTGGCGGGGTTGTTCTTGCTGAACATGTCGGGCTTCGGCCCCTTCGCGTCCTCCGCGGTCATGCAGCTGCGGCTGGTGCCGCCGGCCTGGGCCTTCATCCCGTTGGCGATGCCCTCCGGAAGGCCCTCGACATTGACGTTGACCACCTCCGTCTTTATCTCCCATTCGCCCGGCTGGAGGCTCACTCCAGAAGCCGAGGGGGAGGCGCCCGAGGAAGCGCTTTCGTTTTCGCCCCCGCTCGCCGCGGCGGAAGACGCCCGGTCCCTGTCCTTGGCTCTATCGCCGCCGGAGCTTCCACATGCGGCCAGCGCAAGCGCCGCCGCGGCCAAAATCAAATGCGTCTTCATAGTCTCTCCCCCTTCACCCCGATCAATTCCCCGCCGCGCTTCCGCTTGGCCTCAGCAAATCGAGCACCGCCACCGTCATCGCTTCCGTGCCGAGCCGGATCGACGGCTCCGGGTCGATCTTGAACAAGGGCGAATGGTGCGACGGCACCGGCGGCCCGCCCGCCCGGGCGGCGTCGAACGCCGCCTGCGGGGTGCCGCCGACCTGGAAATAGAAGCCGGGCACGCCGAGCTCGGGCTGGACGAAATAGGTGAAGTCCTCCGCGCCCATGCTCTCCTGGGCGAAGGGGAGCACCGTTCCGCGCGGAAGCGCCCGTGTCCAGGCCGCCCGGACCCGCTGGGCAAGGGCGGGCGTGTTGCTGGTCGTCGGGGTGCCCTCGGAAACCTTGACGTCGGGAAGCTGGTTTTCGGCGACCCCGTTGGCCCGGGCGATGTTCTTGGCCATCCGCTCGATCGCGGCGAGAAGCTGGTGGCGAACCGCCTCGTCATTGGCCCGGACGGTGATCTGGAGGTCGGCCCGGTCCGAGATGATGTTGTGCTTGGTCCCGGCATGGAAGGAGCCGACGGTGATCACCGCGGGCGACAGCGGCCCGACCTCGCGGCTGACGATCGACTGAAGGGCGGTAACGAGCTGGGCGCCGATATAGACCGGGTCCTTGCCGGTCTGAGGCGCCGCGCCATGCGCTCCGACGCCGTGGATGGTGATGTCGACGCTGTCGGCGGAGCTGTACATCAGGGCGTCGGCGCCGCTCACCGTGCCGGTGCGCATTCCGGAGTTGACGTGGAAGCCGAGCGCGTAATCGGGCTTGGGAAAGCGCGTATAGAGGCCGTCCGCGAGCATCGCCTTTGCGCCGCCGACTCTCTCCTCGGCCGGCTGGGCGATGAAGACGACGGTTCCGCGCCAGGAGTCCTTCGCCGCCGCCAGCTGGTGTGCGGCGCCGATCAGCGAAGTGATGTGAACGTCGTGGCCGCAGGCGTGCATGACCGGCATTTCGAGCCCGTCGACCCCGACTTGATGGACCTTTGAGGAATAGGGAACGCCGCTTTTCTCCTCGACCGGGAGCCCGTCCATGTCCGCGCGGACCAGGACGGTCGGCCCCTCCCCGTTTCTCATCACTGCGACCACGCCGGTGCCGCCGACCCCTTCGGTCACCGTCGCGCCCTCCGCCCGAAGCGCCTTGGCGATGATCTTCGCGGTCCGGTTCTCCTTGAAGCTCAGCTCGGGATTGCGGTGGAAATCGACGAACATGGCGCCGAGGCGCTTGTCGTAATCGGCCTTGATCGAACCGGCGAAATCGGAGGCCGCCGCGGGCGCGGAGGCAAGGGCGCAGGCGAGCAAAAGACACTTCAGGCGCATTCGTGAAACTCCGGGATTTCGAGCTACCGTAAGGACCCTGCACGATAGCAGCAACGCGTACCTTAATTCCTCCCCGAGATTTCTCGGGGAGGGGGACGGCGCGAAGCGCGGTGGAGGGGTTCTTGGGCGCCGGAAAGGCCCCTCCACCATGGTTCGCATGGTCCCCCTCCCCCGGAAATCCGGGGGAGGAAATTCAATCAACCCCAAAGCGCCGAGAACAGCCGCTCCGCATCGGCCTGGTCATTGTAGAGGTGGGGCGTGATCCGCATTCGCTCGCCGCGCAGGCTGACATGGACGCCGGCCGCGGCCAGTCTCTCCTCGATCCCCTCGGGAAGCCCGCCCGGGAAGCGCACCGACAGAAAATGCGGCGCCCTGCCCTCCTGTCCGGTGACACCTCGCTCGGCGAGTCGGTCCTCGATGCTCGCAGTCATCGCGCCAAGGCTCTGGGCGATCTCTCCCACTCCCCATTCGAGCAGCTGGCCGATCGCGGCGCCGGCCACCGGGAGCAATGCGAAATTCGCCCGCTCGCCCATGTCGAAGCGCCGGGCGCCGGCGGCGAATTCCTGCTCGTAATCGGAGAGGCTTCGGAAATCGTGCGCGCCCTTGCGGACGATCCAGGCTTCCTCGAGCGGCCGCCCCTGCTGGTGGCGCGGCGCGACGTAGAGGAAGCCGAGGCTGTAGGGGCCCATCAGCCATTTGTAGGACGTGGCGATCAGATAGTCCGGGTCGACCGCGGCAAGGTCGAGCGGCAGGGCGCCGGTCGACTGGGTGGTGTCGAGGACCAAAGCGGCGCCGACCGAACGGCAGCGCCGGCCGACCGCCTCCACGTCGATCATCGTCCCGCACACCCAGTGGGTATGCGGAGCGACGACCAGGGCGGTGCTGCCGTCGATCGAGTCGAGGATGGCCGCCGCCCAGCTTCCTTCCTCCGGCCGGGCAACCGTCACCACCCGCCCTTCCGCCCGCTGCGCCAGCGCCCGAGCGGCCAGGATCCCGGACGGAAAATCCTCGGCCAGGGTGACGATCTTCTGGCCGGCCGCCATCGGCACATTCGCCATCACCGTCGCCATCGCGTAGCTCACCGAAGGCACGATCGCGACATCGTCGGCCGAAGCCCCGATCAGTCGGGCGAACAGCCCGCGCACGCTTTCCGATTCGTCGAAGAAATGCCTCGCGGCGATCTCCCACGGATGCGCCTTGCGCTCCAATCCCCGCCGCCCTGCCTCGACCGCCGACCGGCTGAGCGGCGACATCTTGGCGCAATCGAGATAGGCCGTCCCCTCCGGGATATCGAAGAGGGCGCGCTGGCAGGGAATGACCGGCATCAGGCTTTGGCTTTGCCCTTCCCCCCGGCGGCCGCGGGAGCAGCGCAGGTAGGGCCCGTCCGCCGGCCGCTGATCTTGCTGCTCATCACGAAGTCGCCGTCGCCGGGCAGGAACGACGTCGCGGTGGCCGTGCCTTCGAAGCTATCGCCTTTATAGGTGCCCTGGACCGACACCATGACCTTGCCCTGCAGCGCCTCGCGGTCGCATTGGAGCGACAGGTTGATCCGCCCGCCGCTGATGTAGCGGTCCTTGTAGTCGCACTTGTAGCCGACCCCGGCGAACATTTCGGGCGGCGGCTTGTCCTCGTCGCCCGCCTTGATGCAGGCCGTGGCCGAACTCTTGTCGCCGGCCGCCGCCTTGAGCGCCGGAGTCGCCTTGTCGGCCGAGCGGAAGCTGCTGACCACGGAGCTGATCTCATATTGCCCGGCCTGCATCGAGTCGGCCGCTTCCGGCGCCTGATTCTCCGCGCCTCCATCCGAGCAGGCCGCCGCCAGGCACAAAGGCACGATGATCAGTGCGCGCATATCCCCATCTCCCCCTTTTGTTATGGCCGGGAAGCTAGCGCGAATGCGGAGAAATGACCATATAGCGGCCATGTCGATAATGATCAGGACCGGCCTCGAAGAGCCGGAGACGGGGCAGTCCTTCGTCCCCCATCGTCCCAAGCGGCCGGAAAAGGCCGAAGGCGGCAGGAAGCTCAGGATCGTCTCCGACTACGAGCCGGCGGGCGACCAGCCCGCAGCCATCACCGAGCTGGTCGACAGCGCCCGCCAGGACGAGCAGACCCAGGTGCTGCTCGGAGTCACCGGCTCGGGCAAGACCTTCACCATGGCCAAGGTGATCGAGGCGCTGCAGCGCCCGGCGCTCGTCCTCGCCCCAAACAAGATCCTCGCCGCGCAGCTCTACGGCGAGTTCAAGAGCTTCTTTCCCAACAACGCAGTCGAATATTTCGTCAGCTATTACGATTATTACCAGCCCGAGGCCTACGTCCCGCGCTCCGACACCTACATCGAGAAGGAAAGCTCGGTGAACGAGGCGATCGACCGGATGCGCCACTCGGCGACCCGGGCCCTGCTCGAGCGCGACGACGTCATCATCGTCGCCTCGGTCTCCTGCCTCTACGGCATCGGCTCGGTCGAGACGTACAGCGCGATGACCTTCACCCTGAAAAAGGGCGACACGGTCGACCAGCGCGAGATCGTCCGGAAGCTCGTCGCCCTCCAGTACAAGCGCAACGACCAGGCCTTCGCCCGCGGCAATTTCCGGGTCCGCGGCGACAGCCTCGAAATCTTCCCGTCGCACTATGAGGACATGGCCTGGCGAATCGCCTTCTTCGGCGACGAGATCGAGGAGATCGCCGAGTTCGATCCTCTGACCGGCAAGAAGATCGCCGCCTTGGACTACGTCAAGGTCTACGCCAATTCCCACTACGTCACGCCCGGCCCGACCCTGAAGCAGGCGATGGAGGCGATCCGCCACGAGCTCAGCGAGCGGCTCAAGGAGCTGGTCGCGGAAGGCAAGTTGCTCGAGGCCCAGCGGCTCGAGCAGCGCACCAATTTCGATCTCGAGATGATCGCCGCCACCGGCTCATGCGCTGGAATCGAGAATTACAGCCGCTTCCTCACCGGCAGGCTGCCCGGCGAGCCGCCGCCGACCCTGTTCGAATATCTCCCCGAAAACGCCTTGCTGTTCGTCGACGAGAGCCACCAGACGGTGCCCCAGATCGGCGCGATGGCGCGCGGCGACCACCGCCGCAAGATCACGCTCGCCGAATACGGTTTCCGACTGCCGAGCTGCATCGACAACCGGCCACTTCGCTTCAACGAATGGGACGCGATGCGGCCGCAGACCGTCGCCGTCTCGGCCACGCCCGGCCCTTGGGAGATGGAGCAGACCGGCGGAGTCTTCGCCGAGCAGGTCATCCGGCCGACCGGGCTCATCGACCCGCCGGTCGAGATCAAGCCGGTCGAGGACCAGGTCGACGATCTCATCAACGAAGCCCGCATTACCGCCCGAAACGGCTACCGCACCCTCGTCACCACCCTGACCAAGCGGATGGCCGAGGATCTGACCGAGTTCATGCACGAGGCCGGCCTCAAGGTCCGCTACATGCACAGCGACGTCGAGACCCTCGAGCGAATAGAACTAATCCGCGACCTCCGCCTCGGGGTCTACGACGTCCTCGTCGGCATCAACCTCCTGCGCGAAGGGCTCGACATCCCCGAATGCGGCCTCGTCGCCATCCTGGACGCCGACAAGGAAGGCTTCCTTCGCTCGGAGACTTCGCTGATCCAGACGATCGGCCGCGCCGCCCGCAACGTCGAAGGCCGGGTCATCCTCTACGCCGACCGGACCACCGGCTCGATGGAGCGGGCGCTTCGCGAGACCGATCGCCGCCGCCAGAAGCAGCTCGAATATAATGCCGAGCACGGCATCACCCCGACCACGATCAAGCGCGACATCCAGGACATCCTCAGCCACGTCAGCAACCGGGATTCGGTCACGGTCGACACCGGCGACGAAGATCGCCCTCACCTCGTCGGCCACAACCTCAAAGCCTATATCGCGGACCTCGAGCAGCGCATGCGCAAGGCGGCCGGCGATCTCGAGTTCGAAACCGCCGGAAGGCTCCGCGACGAGATCCGCCGCCTCGAGGCCGACGAGCTCGGAATCCCCGACCACGAAAAGAAGGCGCCGCTGCTCGGCCACTCGACGGAGGGCAAACCGGGCACCCGCAAGACCCGCTTCGGCAAGCAACAGGCGATCCGGATGGGGCGCAAGGCAAGCGGGAGGCCGTAACGGTCAGTAGTCTGCAAAGGACCAAAAGAATTCGATTTTTGTGAGCCGTAAATTTCATGGTGAAAGGACTCACCATGATACGCAGCTTCAAGGACGAAGAAGCCGAAAAAATCTGGAACGGCGAGCGCAGCCGGAAGCTGCCTGCCCAGATCCAGCAGCGAGCTTTCCGAAGGCTGCAGTGGATCGACTCAGCCGTGGATCTGGCCGATCTGGCCGTGCCCCCCAGCAATCGCCTGCACGCTTTGACCGACGATCGTGAAGGCCAGCATTCCGTTTCAATCAACATGAAATGGCGTATATGTTTCGTGTGGCGCGATGGAGGCGCTGAGCATGTCGAGATCGCCGACTATCACTGATCCGAACTGGCTCGAGAATGAGCATGCCGGTCGCCTGCTTGCGAGCGAGTTGATGGAGCCACTGAAATTATCGACGGCCGCCCTGGCCTCGGCGCTCCAGGTGCGCGCGGAGCATCTCTCGGCGGTGATAAACGGAGAGACCGCGATGGACGCCGAGTTGGATCTCAGGCTTTCCCGCTATTTCGGTGTATCCGAGGGCTTCTTCCTACGGCTCCAGGTTCGGTACGAGCTGCTTGAGGCCAAGCGCGCCTTGAACGGTTCCCTCGACCGGATCGAGCCGCGGGCCGCGTAACTTCCACCGGGCGAACAATTTCTTCGGCTCCGCTCCAAGCTGAGTCTCCGGCCCGCACGACCTATCACGAGCTTTATAATCAAAATTCGGATTTACCTGCCCGATTTAGCGCGTAGCTTGTCGGCGGGGGGACTCGCGACATGGTCGACACTTACAAGAATGGGTATGAGCCGACGTTCGACACGGCGTTCGCCAAGGAAATCGGCTATGTCGGCGAGCGCTGGATCGCCAAGGAGCGGCGGCGCGGAGTCCTTGAGGAGAAGGTGGTTTTCGATCCCGGGCAGTTGCGGGGCCTCGCCCTCTCCGGCGGAGGGATCAGGTCGGCGTCCTTCTGCATGGGGGTCGTCCAGCAGCTCCATCGGGCCGGTATCATCGACCGGCTCCATTATATGAGCACGGTGTCGGGCGGCGGCTTTACCGGCTCGTCTTTGAGCTGGTTCCTGTCCTGGAAGCCGCAAGAGGGGAAGCGCTTCGGTACCGAGCTCGACAATTTTCCGTTCACCGGCGGCGAGCCGGCGGGCGTCAGGAACGCGTCGATGGCGATATCGAGCAAGACCGAGGCGCCGATCGACGGCCGGATGGTCCTCGATTACATCCGCCAGCGCGCCTCCTACCTCAATCCGGGCGCCGGCTTCACGGTCGTCTCGGCCATGGCCATCCTGCTGCGCAGCGTCCTGACCTCGGTGATCGGCTTCGTCCTATTGATGGCGATCTTCTCGCAGCTCATCCTTCATCTCGGCCTGTTCCGGGAGAATCTGGGCGAAGCGGGCATCGCCCTGCCGCCGGCCCTCGCCTTTCTGGCATCGCTCGACGTGCTTGCGGCCGCCGGCCTTCTCATGCTCGCAATCCTGGGCGTGACCGTGATTTTCTACTCGCTCTTCACCGGCCTCCCGCTCCCCGGGACATGGGATTACGCCTTAAGGAGGACCTATCAGAAGGTCGCCGGCTTCCTTCTCGGGCTCGGCATCGCCCTTTTGCTGCTCAGCCTGTTGCACATCGTCATTGATTGGCTCGGCGGCAACCATGTCCGGGGCGACCTGCCGACCCTCGGCACCTTGTCCACCACCCTCGGAGCGGTCGGAGGCCTGGCCGTGCGCAGCCTTCGCGACGCCAAGCCGGGCCTCATGACGGGCCTGGCGATGGCGCTTCTGCCGCCGGTTTCCCTGTTTCTGCTGGTGGCGGGCATCGGCGTGCTCGGTCACGAGATCGCGCTTTACGTGGTGCAGGCCGGCGGCATGCTCGAGCTGGCCTTCCTGGCCGCCACCCTCGTCTACTGCGTGTGGACCAACATCAATCTCACCGGGCTCCACCGCTTCTACCGCGACCGGCTGATGGAAAGCTTCATGCCGGATCCCGAGGACATAAGGGACGACCTCCAGGCGGCGGAGACCAGCGCCGACGACAAGGCCCTGGCCGACATTTGCGGGATGGAGGACGACGGCCCCTATCACCTGATCAACACCCATGTCGTCCTGCTCGGCGCCAAGAAGGCCCGGCTCCGCAGCCGCGAGGGCGATGCCTTCGTCATGTCGCGGCTCTATTGCGGCTCGGAGGCGACCGGGTTCATCCCGACGGAATCGTGGCTTCCCGGCCCCGCTTGGCCCGCCTGGATCGCCATGGGCAAAAGGGTCGGGGCGATGCGGCTGCCCACGGCGATGGCGATTTCCGGCGCTGCGCTCAATCCGCGCGCCGGCGCCGACGGCCAGGGCGCGACCAAGGGCGGCGCCGTCTCGGCCCTCCTCAACCTGCTCAACCTCAGGCTCGGTTACTGGGTGCCTTCGCCGCGCAAGCTCGGCGCCGGCGGCTTCCTGCCCAGCTACCGCACCTCGCCCAACTTCATCTTCCCGGGCCTCTTCCAGGGCTTGTTCGGCTTTTATCACAACGAGAACGCCAATTGGCTCGAGCTCAGCGACGGCGGCCATTTCGAAAATACCGGGATCTACGAGCTCGTTCGTCGTCGCGTTCGCACCATCGTCTTCGCCGACGGTTCGACCGATCCGGAGATCGCGCTGCAGAGCTTCGCCAACGTCCTCGAGAAGATCTACATCGACTTCAACGTCACCGTCGATTTCGCCGACAAGGACGCCCATTTCACGTCGCTGATGAAGGGCACCGGGACGCCGCAGGACAATCTGGCGCAAAGGCTGCAATTCGCCGGCGCCGGCTACGCGGTGGGCACGATCCGTTATCCCAAGATCGACGGCAAGGAGCAGCCGGCGGGCCTGCTCATCTACATCAAGTCGACGATGGTCCGCGATCTTCCCGTCGCGCTTTATTCCTACAAGGCGACCAATCCCCTCTTTCCTTCGGAATCGCTCGCCGACCAGTTCTTCAGCGAGCAGCAGTTCGAAGCCTATCGGGCGCTGGGCTTCGCCTTGACCAAGTCAATGGTGGAGAAAGCCAGGGCGACCCAAGTCTGGGCCGCCGCTCTGGATATTCCCTTCGTTGCGCCGGCGTCCTGAGCGGCGCCCTTACGAATCTCGGCGGGTCGCCGGCAGAAATTTCGGGTTGCGCAGCAGCGCCGCCGTCACCAGCGCCACCAGCAGCCCCACCGGAAAGATCTCGACGAAGGTCATCGGCAACCGGAACAGCGGATTGCGGTAGCTCTGCGCGAAATCGCGCATCTCGGCGGCCTTGGCCTGGAGCGCGGCGGCCGTCGCACCCTCCTTGCGCATGCCTTCGAGAATGCTGGCCGTATATTCAGCCATGAAGTCCTTGCCGGAGACGGCGAGATAAAGCTCCCAGCCCAAAGCGTAGATCAGTCCGGCGACGGCGGCCATTCCAAGCCCGAGGACGAACGCCCGGCCGAAGCGAATGACTCCGCCGCATTCGACGTCGCGATAGCGCTTCACGCCGACGAAGATCACCGAAAGCGCCGTCAGCATGATCAGATAGCCGACCCACATCCCGGCGCTGCCGTGGCCGGTCATGTGCAACGCGATCGTGGCGCTGATGACGGCGACCGTGATGGCGCCCGCCAGAGCGCCGTAGATGAGCGCGTAACGCATAATATCTCTCCCCTTGCCTCGCTGCCGGCTTAGCCCCTGCCGCGACGCCCGCCTATCGCCCGAAAGGGTGATCGGCCACTCCTCCCCCTAGGGAATGACCCTCAGCCAGCGCGCCTTCTCTATCGCCTGCACCCGCCGCCCCACTTCCAGCTTCTCGTAGACCCGTGCGACATGGGTCTTGATGGTGTTCGGCGAGATGGCGAGGGTGCGCGCCATCTCCTTGTTGGATTGGCCGGAGGCGAGCAGCGCCAGCACCTCGCATTCGCGAGACGACAGGCCGAGCGACCGGATCGCCGCCTCGTTGCGGACGAAGCCTTCGCCCGGCGGGGCCGCAGGAGTCAGCTTGCTCCCCACCCAAATGCCGAGGCCGACGAAGCCGGCGGCGAGCAGGGCGATATAGATTTCCGTGGAGTAGGCGCGGGTGACGTAGCGATATTCGAGCGCCTGAAGCAGCCCGGCGCCGGCGGCCAGCGCCAGTGCATAGAGGATGATCGTCCGCGCCATCGCCGCGAAGCTGGCAGATTTGGGGGTCCGGTGCCAGTGACCCAAACCTTCGTCATTCCGGCGAAGGCCGGAATCCATGAACGCCGCCGCTCAAGTCGGGACGTGCCGTGTTCATGGATCCCGGGTCAAGCCCGGGATGACGGAGGAGCGACGAGCGGGGTGACGAATGCTCCGGCACGCCCTATCTCGCCCGAACCATGGCTGCCCCCGTCCTCGCTTATGAAAATCTCGGTCTCGTCCAGGGCTCCGGCTGGCTGTTCCGGGGCATGGACCTGTTCGTCGGTGCGCGCGACCGGCTGGCCCTGATCGGACGCAATGGAGCGGGCAAGACGACCCTGCTCAAATGCCTCGCCGATCTGATCGAGACCGACGAGGGCCGGCGCACCGTCCAGCCCGGCACCAAGGTGGTCCTGCTCGAGCAGGATCCGCCGGTCGACCGTTTCGCGACCCTGCGCGAGTTCGCGCTGCACGGCCCGGACGGGCCGGCGGCGCACGGGGTCGACGCCATCGCCGACCAGCTCGGGATCGACCTCGACCGCCCCGCCGCCACCGCCAGCGGCGGCGAGCGTCGCCGGGCCGCGATCGCCCGGGCGCTCGCTTTGGAGCCCGACGTGCTCCTGCTCGACGAGCCGACCAACCATCTCGACCTCGGAGCGATCGAATGGCTCGAGGAATGGCTGGGCCGCTACACCGGCGCCTTCATCGCGATCAGCCACGACCGCACCTTCCTGAGGCGGCTGACCCGCTCGTCCCTCTGGCTCGACCGGCGCGCCCTGCGCCGGGCGGAGATCGGCTTCGGCGGCTTCGACGCCTGGACGGAGGCGGTCTATGCCGAAGAGGCGCGGGCGGCGGAGAAGCTCGACGCCCGGCTCAAGCTCGAGCTCCACTGGCTCCAGCGCGGCGTGACCGCCCGGCGCAAGCGCAACCAGGGCCGCCTCGCCAAGCTCGGCGAGATGCGCGCCGCCCGAGCCGCGATGCTTGGGCCCGCCGGAGCGGCGAAGCTCGGCCTCGCCAACGACGATGTGAAGACCAAGATGGTGATCGACGCCCAGAAGGTCGCCAAGAGCTTCGGCGAGCGAACCATCGTCCGCGACTTCACCTTGCGGATCCAGCGTGGCGACCGCATCGGGCTGGTCGGCGCCAACGGCACCGGCAAGACCACCCTGCTCAGGCTCCTGACCGGGGAGCTGGAGCCGGACGAGGGCCGGATCGCCCGCGCCAAGACCCTCCAGGGCATCATGATCGACCAGCAGCGGCGCCTGCTCGATCCGGACAAGAGCGTCCGCGACATCCTCGCGGACGGCGGCGACTGGATCGAGGTCAGGGGCGTCAAGAAGCACGTCCAGGGCTATTTGAAGGAGTTCCTGTTCGAGCCGAACCTGGTCGACGCCAAGATCGGCACCCTTTCGGGCGGCGAGCGCTCGCGTCTCCTGCTCGCCCGCGAGTTCGCCCGCCGCTCGAACCTGCTCGTCCTCGACGAGCCGACCAACGATCTCGACCTCGAGACCCTCGACCTCCTCCAGGAGGTGATCGCCGATTATGACGGCACCGTGCTCATCGTCAGCCACGATCGCGACTTCCTCGACAATACCGTCACCATCACCCTTGGCCTCGACGGCTCGGGCAAGGTCGACATCGTCGCCGGCGGCTACGAGGATTGGCAGCGCAAGCGGGTGGCGAAGGCGCCGGCGCCCAAAGCGTCGGGGCCGAGGCCCTCCGCGACCGCGCCCAAAGCCCAGACCAAGCTTACCTACAAGGACCAGCGCGACTACGACCTTCTTCCCGACCGAATCCAGGCGATCGAGGCCCAGATCGCCCGCGACGAGACCGCGCTTCACGATCCGGACCTCTACACGCGCGACCCGAAGCGCTTCGCGGCGCTGACCGAAGCGATCGACCAGGCGCGAGCGGAGCGGGACGCCGCGGAGGAACGCTGGCTCGAGCTCGCGGAAAAGCTGGAGGCTCTGGCGGGTTAATCGCCGTCATTGCGAGGAGCGAAGCGACGAAGCAATCCAGTCTGCCTCCGCGGCCGCACTGGATTGCTTCGCTTCACTCGCAATGACGGTCAGCGGCAGGTCGTCCCAGGCCCCTCGTCCAGGTCGAGGCAATGGCCGTCGATGGTTCCCGGCCGGATCGCGATCCCGAGCAGCGAGGCCAGGGTCGGCAGGATGTCCACCGTCTCCACCGGCAGCGCCTGCTCATAAGGCGTGATGCCCTTGCGCCAGAACAGGATCGGCACCCGCCGGTCGTAATCCCAGGGGCTGCCATGGGTGGCGACGTAGCCGTGCGAAGTGTCGGCGATCGGAACTACGCGCGGCTTGAGGAGGACGATGAAGTCCCCCGACCGCTCATTGTCGAAGCTCGTCTTCGCGCGGTCGATCAGGCTCCACGTATCCGGCGATCCGGTCGGAGCCTTCGCGGCGATAAGCTCGGCATGGGTGAACACCGCCGCCACCTGCGGGTGGCGCTTGTAGGCCGCGACCGCCTCCCGGGTCGCCCGCGCCCGCTGGGCGGGGCTGAGCTTGTGGTCGACATACATGTCGCCGAACGCGCCGTCGCCGAGCAGGATCGGCCCCTTGAGCCCAAGCCGCTTGCCCAGGGCCTCGCCCATCGTTCCCGGGTTGAGCGCCGGATCGACCCGCTGGGCGTCGGGAGCGCCATGCTCGCGGGCGCGCTCGGGTATGTCGAGCCCGCCATGGTCCGCGGTCAGCATGACCAGATAGTCGATCCCGGTCGAATCGAGCCGCTTGAAGAAGTCTCCCAGAGCCTCGTCCAGGGCCATCAGCTGGATGCACATCTCGCTGCCCTGGGTCCCGAAAGTGTGGCCGACATAGTCGGTCGCCGACATGCCGAGGATGAGCAGATCGGTCGCCGGCCCCTCGCCCAGCTTCATGTCGCGCCTGAGCGCCTCGCCGAGCCCCAGCGTCGCCCGGTCGAAATCGGGCGAGGCGCGGAAGCCGGTGCGGTCCCCCGCCTCGCGGGCGAAGCGCCCGTCCCCGACGCTCCGGTTCGATCCCGCGACCGGCACCGCCCGGCTCTGCGCCTCGCAGACGCCCGGCAGCGAGCGCGGCTCGCGCGGCCTGGAAAGGAGATCGGCGACGTCGCGATTGGCGGCGTCGACGGCCGCCGGCTTCGGCGCCCCGGTGCCGGTATATTCCTTGCCGTTCCAGTACCAGCGCTGATCCGGCCCATAGCCGCCCATCATGATCGCGGCGCGATCCTTGCCGGACGCGACCGCGACCCGGCTGCGCGGATCGGCCCGCTTCATATAGTCGCCGAGAGCCGGCACGCGGAGGTGATAGGTCGACACGGTGTAATTGTCGTGGGTCGAGCCGGGGATGCGCTCGTCCTCGGAGCAATAGACGTTCTTGTCGTCGCGCGCCGCATTGAGATTGAACCAGTTGTTGGCGATGATCCCGGTGCGGGCCGGATGCGAGCCGGTGAGAATGGTCGAGTGCCCCGGGCAGGTCTCGGTCGCATTGTGCGACTGGTAGCCCATCGGGAAGACGACGCCTTGGGACAGCCGCTTCAGCCCGCCGTCGAAGCGCTGCCGGTATTGCGTGAAGAGATCGGCGGAGAACTGGTCCACCGAAATGACCACGACCAGCTTGGGCTTCTGCGGCGGCGCGGCCGGAGCCGCCGCGGCGGCCAGCGGAAGGGCGAGCAGAGCGGCGAGCCGGGCCAGTTTCATCCTTTATTCCCCTTGTCGTTTCGCCTCCGCCTCTACACCGGCGGCGGCGTTGGGCAAGACCCGCACTTCCGTCATTGCGAGCGAAGCGAAGCAATCCAGTGCGGCGCCCGAGGCCCGCTGGATTGCCGCGTCGCTGCCGCGAAGCGGCAGTTTATCCTGAGCGCCGCCGCAGGCGTCGTCGAAGGGCTCCTCGCAATGACGGGGACGCAGGCACTCGATTTGCGACCGAGCCGAACAGACGCAATTCCCCACAACTTAAGAGACTGGCGTTAAGCCCCGCGCGCATCCTTCAAATGCGCGAGTATGTCCTGGTCGGTCGGAGCGCCGTGGGCGGCCTGCTCGAGCAAGGCTATCCCCCGCACCCGGTCCTCGCCGCTGCGGAACAGAAGCCAGCCCAAAGTGTCGGCGGTGACCGGATTGCGCGGCGCCAGAGCCCAGGCTCGGCGAGCGAGCGGGAGCGCCCGGTCGTAATCGCCGGTCTGAGCATAGGCCCAGGCGAGATTGTTTAGCAAAGTCGCGTCATTGTTGCCGAGGCGCTTGCGCACCGCCTCGTACAGCGCGATCGCTTCGGGCCAGCGTTTCGCCTGCAGATAGGCGTTCGCGGCCATCGTCTGGGCGGAGACGTTCTGCGGGTTCTGCTGAAGGAACAGGCTCAGCACCTTGGCCGCGCCCTGCTCGTCGCCGGAATTGCGGAGCGCCTCGACCAGGCGAAGGGCCACCGGCTCGTTGAAGGCGAGGTTGGCCGCCCGCCGATAGGCCCCGGCGGCGGCGGCATAATCGCCCTGGATGGCCAAGGCATCGCCGACCAGGACGTGGGCGTCGGGGCTCCCCGGCGCCGCGGCCTGAAGCCGCCGGGCCCGGTCGAGCGCTTCGGGGCCGAGCCCCCGGCCGAGCAGGGCCCGGATCAGGACGACCTGCGGAGCGGCCGCTTCCGGCCAGGAGGCGGCGTCCCGGCGCAGGGCCGCAAGCTCCCCGTCGCCGAGAGGATCGTCGAGCGCCGCGGTCGCCGAGGTACGCGGCGCCGCCGCCCGGGCGAGATAGCGCGCCGCGGCCGCCTGGTCGCCGAGCTGGGCGTAGGCCTTGCCGATGATGCTGAGCGTATAGGCATCGGCGTCCGATCGGTCCGCGAGCGGCCGCAAGACGTCCGCCGCCGCCCGAGCGTCACCGCTCTGCCACTGAGCGGAGCCGAGCAGGCGCCGGGCCTTGAGATTGCCCGGCTGGGCCTTGAGCAGCCGTTGCAACGGATTGAGGGCGAGCGCCGCATTGCCCGTGCCCAGCTCGATCGTCCCGGCCAGGAGCATCGCCGCGGGGCGGCCGTCGAAAGCGCCTCCGGTGCGGCGGTAGAGGCTCCGGGCAAGCGCGTAGTCGCGGCCGCGGGCGGCCAGCATGGCCTGGAGATAATAAGCCGAGGGGTTGTTCGCCGAGACGCTGAGGATCCGCCTCGTGTCGGCCAGCATCTCGCGGGTGCGGCCCAGATCGCCCAAAGTGGAGGCTCGCTCGATCAGGACGGCGGTGTCTGACGGATCGATTTCGAGCGCCCGGTCGAACCAGGGCATGGCGGCGGCGAGGCCATATTGGCTCCGGGTCAGCTCGCCGCGCAATCTCAGGGCCTCGACGTTGCGCGGCGCCAAAGCGACGGCGCGGTCGGCGGCGGCGATGGCGCCGCCGGTGTCGCCGCTCGAGCGGCGGAAGTCGGCGATGTCGGTCCACAGCGCTCCGTCGTCCGGGGCGGCCGCGAGCGCCCGGTCGAAGGCCGCGGCGGCCTGCTCCATCTTGCCCGTCAGCTGATAGGCCCGGCCGAGCATCCTGGCGGCATAAGCGGCATGCGCCGGCCCGGCCTTGCCCGCTTCGATCGCCGCGCGCTCCGCCTGTCCCTGAAGGAGCAAGGCGTGCGCCATCAGATGGCCGGTCTCGCTTTGCGGGATGCCAAGCGCATTGGCGCGCTTCAGCTCGGCCTCGGCCGAAGCGCCGTCGCCGAGAAGAAGGTAGGTCCGGGCTTGGGCCAGCCGGAGATTCCGGTTATCCGGCGCCGCCTTGATCGCGTTCAGGAACTCGATCCGCGCCGTCCTCGGCTGCCCCTGCGCGAGGGCCTGGAGCCCGTGCCGATAGGCCTGGTCGGCCGATTCCGGGCCGGCGTTGGAGCAGGCGGCGGCACCGAGCAGAAGAACGGCGATCGAGGCGAAGCGCAAGCTCATGGCTGCAGATCGTACTGCTTCATCAGGTCATAGAGAGTCGGGCGGCTGATCCCGAGAACCTTGGCCGCGTTGGAGATATTGTTTTCCGTTCGCGCCAGCGCCTGCCGGATCGCCCGGCGATCGGCGAGCTCGCGCGCCGACTTGAGGTTGACCGGAAGCGGCGCTTCGCTCCGCGCCTCGAGGTCGAGATCCTCCGCCGTCACCAGCTTGCCGTCCGCCATGATGACGGCGCGCTTCATCCGGTTCTCGAGCTCGCGGACGTTGCCCGGCCAGGGCCACTCGTCGATCGCCGACAGCGCGCCCGGGCTCAGGCCCTTCACATGCGGGTTCATCTCGCGGGCGAAGCGGTGGAGGAAATGCTTGGCGAGAAGGACCGAATCGCCGTGCCGTTGCGCAAGGCTGGGGATCCGGACGACGATCTCGGCGAGCCGGTAATAAAGATCCTCGCGGAAGCTGCCGGCCTTGATCATCTCGGGCAGGTCCTGGTGGGTGGCGCTGACGATCCTCGTATCGACCGCGATCGGCTTGCGGCCGCCGATCCGCTCGATCACCCGCTCCTGGATGAAGCGGAGCAGCTTGACCTGCAAGGGCAGCGGGATGTCGCCGACCTCGTCGAGGAAGAGGGTGCCGCCATGGGCGAGCTCGATCTTGCCTTCGATGGTCTTGATCGCTCCGGTGAAGGCGCCCTTCTCGTAGCCGAACAATTCGGCCTCGAGCAGGTTTTCGGGAATGGCCGCGCAATTGATCGCGACGAAGCCGCCGCCGGCGCGGTTGCTGGCCTGGTGGAGACCGCGGGCGAGCAGCTCCTTGCCGGTGCCGCTGGCGCCGAGCAGCATCACGGAGGCGCCGGTATTGGCGACGCGCTCGATCGTCCGGGCGACCTTCAGCATCTCGGGCGCGCCGGTGATCATCGTTCCGAGCACCGTCTGGTGCTCGCCGACCCTTTCCTCGAGCTTGCGATTCTCGGTCTCGATGCCGTGGAGCTGGAAGGCCCGGCGGACGATGAGGCCGAGCTGGTCGATGTCGACCGGCTTCTGGTAAAAATCGTAGGCGCCCGACGCGATCGCGCGGAGCGCGCTTTCCCGGGCGCCGTGGCCCGACGCGACGATCACCTTTGTCTCGGGCTTGAGCGAAAGGATCGTCTCCAGGGTGGCGAAGCCTTCGGTGACGCCGTTGGGATCGGGCGGAAGGCCGAGGTCGAGCGTGACCACGGGCGGCTCCTCGGCCCGCAGCATGTTGATCGCGGCGTCGCGGTTGGAGGCGACGAGCACCTCATAATCGTCATAGGCCCAGCGCAGCTGGCGCTGCAGGCCTTCATCGTCCTCGACGATCAGCAGTTTCGCCCTCGTATCCACGCTCATGCCCGCAACCGTCCAATCTCATGCTCGCCGGTCTCGCCGAGCGATAAAAACCCGGTCTCGCCGAGCGGTAAAAACAAGGTGAAGCGGCTGCCCTCGCCCTCGCGGCTGTCGACCTCGATTCGTCCGCCCATGGCGGCGATCAGGCTTCGCGCCTCGAAGGCGCCGACGCCGAAGCCCATTTCCTTGGTCGAGGCGAAGGGCTGGAAGAGGCGGGTGCGGATGAAGTCGGCCGACATGCCTTGGCCGCGGTCGGCGATCTCGATCGTCGCTTCCCCGCCGCGCCGGCCGCAGCTTATCCTGACCGGCTCGCCGGCGGCGCTGGCGTCGATCGCGTTCTGGACGAGATGGGCGATCGCCTGCTCCAGCCGGACGGGATCGGCCACCGCGGCCAGCGCCGGATCGCCTTGGACCTCGACCGGATGGACCCGCCTCTTGACCTCGGCCACCGCCGCCACCGCCCGGCCGAGCGGGATCGCCCGGACCGCCTCGGCCTCGACATTGGCGCCGCCGCGGTGGAGCCGGGCGAGCAGGTCGTTCATCTTTTTGACCGAACTGTGCAGGGTCGCGATCATGTCCTCGCGAAATTCGGGCTTGTCGGCGTGGCGCTCGGCATTGCGGACGACGAGGCTGAGCTGGCTGACCAGGTTCTTGATATCGTGGATGATGAAGGCGAAGCGCCGGTTGAACTCGTCGAACCGCCGGGCGTCGGCGAGCGCGTCCTGGGTATGCGCCTCGGCCAGATAGCTCGCCGCCTGGATGCCGACGGTCCGGAAGAGGTCGAAATCCTCCCAGTCGAGCGGCCGGCGGACCAGCGGATGCTCGAGCAGGACGAGCCCGACCAGGCGGTCGCCATGGATGAGCGGAACCCCGGCCCAGAGGCTGGCGAGCGACAGCAAGGCGGCCGGCATGCGCACCTCGGATTCTTCGGTCCGGAGCCTCCCGGAGCGAAGGCCGGTGAAGTCGAGGACGTGCCCGCTCTTCTCGAGGATTGCGATCAGGGCGGCGTCGTCGGCGCCGGCTTCGGGCAGATCGTCGCGCCAGTTCCAGCGGGCGGCGACTGCGAGCCGGCCGCCGTCCGGCACCAGCAGCAGGCCCGAAGGCGATTCGGCGATGTCGGCGATGGCCTTGATGATCCGCTCGCCGAGCGGCGCGTCGCCGCCGACGGTGCGGGTGAAGCGAAGCCATTCCTCGCGATAATCGTAGCGATGCTCGAAGAAATGCTTGGCCACGATCACCCGCGACCAGGCCCGCATCCGCCCGGACGGCATCAGGATGACCGCGGCGACGGTGATCGCGAAGACCAGCCCGACCTGGCCGATCCGGACCCAATTGCCCCCGACCACCTCGAGCGCCCGGCTCGCCGTCATCATCAGGATCAGATAGCCCAGGATCGCGATCAGCGACAGCGACTGGAAGGTCGCGGCGCGCGACAATTGCATCCGCCAGCGCGCGTTGCGCCGGCTGGCGAGCGCGAACAAGGGGACGAGCATCGCCAGGATCGCGCCGCGCATGGCGTAGAGGTCGTCGACCGGCCCGCGGGTCAGCCAGGCGACGGTGTAGAGGTGGAGGTCGTAGGCCCACATCCCGGCCAAGGCGATCATCGGCAGCCGGATGCCCCAGCGGCTTTCATGCGCCGCCTGGCCGTAGAGATTGTGGACGAGGATCAGCGAGCCCGCGGCGATGGTCAGGCCGATCACCTGCTGGGTCGAAAGCAGGGCCGCGTAAAGCGCCCGATCCGCCGAGAATTGCGGGATTACTCCGGCGAGGGTGAGTTGCAGGCCGATGACGGCGGCGATCACCGTGTAGACGAGCTTGACGCCCTGCTGCTGCCCGCGTTCGTCCGCGGCCCGGCCGACGATCGCGTACATGAAGCCCAGGAAGGCGAAGTTGCGGGCCGCTTCCGCGATCCCGGCACCGAGGCTGTGCGGGCCCTGCAGGGCGATGAAGATCGCCCAGGCCGAGGTGACCGCGAAGGCGGCGACCAGGCGGCGGTTGCCGCGATCCTCGTTCCAGCGGCGAAGCTGCCACAAGGCCAGCACGCCGTAGAGCAAGGCGGCCAAAGCATGGCTCCAGAAACCGAGCAGGACGATCATCGCGCCCCCGCTTTGTCCGGAAACAGGACCACCCTTACCGTCTGGAGGAGGATCAGGAGATCGAGGAACGGCGTGTAATTTTTGGCGTAATAAAGGTCGTATTCGAGCTTCTGCCGGGCGTCCTCGACCGAGGCACCGTAGGGAAAATTGATCTGCGCCCAGCCCGTAATCCCGGGCTTCACGACGTGGCGCTCGGCATAATAAGGCAGACGCGCCTCGAGATCGGCGACGAACTGGGGCCGCTCCGGCCGCGGCCCGACCAGGCTCATCTTGCCGGTCAGCACCGTCCAGGCCTGGGGAAGCTCGTCGATCCGCAGCTTTCGGATGACGTTGCCGACCCGGGTCACCCTGGGATCGTCCTTCTGGGCCCAGACCGCCTGGCCGCCGACCTCTGCGTCCTCGCGCATCGAGCGAAGCTTCACCAGCTCGAAATTCTGGCCGTAGAGGCCCACCCGGCGCTGCCGGAAGAAGGCCGGGCCCCTGCTCTCCAGCTTCACCGCGAGCGCGGTCAGCAGGATCACCGGCGCGAAGAGGAGCAGGATGACTCCGGATACGATGATGTCGAACAGCCTCTTGCCCGCCGCCGACAGCCGCCGCCCCGACGAGAAGCCGTCCGAGAAGATCAGCCAGCTCGGATTGACGCTGTCGAGATCGACCCGGCCGGTCTCGCGCTCGATGAACGAGGAGAATTCGTTGACATGGACCCCGGTCGTCTTGATCCGGAGCAGGTCGGCCAGCGGCAAGGCGTTGCGCCGCTCCTCGAGCGCGAGCACCACCTCGGAGACCCGAAGCCTCACGACATGGGCGCTGAGATTGGCGATGTCGTCGCGGTTGACCGAATGGGGCACCGCCTGGGCGCCGTCGTTCATCCCGACATAGCCGGCGATGGCGAAGCCCGCCCCGTCGGTCCTCGCCAGCGCCTCGAGCCGGGCAGCGCGCGGGCCGGCGCCGAGGACGAGGATCCGCCGCTTGAACGCCTCGTTGCCCAGCGCCCGGCCGAACACGATCCGGGCGCAGAACAGAAGGACGAAGGCGAAGACCATCGCGTAGAGCAGGTTGGAGCGCCAGAAGGTCACCGCCGGAAGCAGGAAGAAGACCAGGGAGAGCAGAATCACCCCGAGCGACACCGCGACCACCAGCCGAGCCGCCGCCAGCCGCATCGAACGCAGCGCGTCGACCCCGTAGGCGCCGACCCCGACCATGGCGAGCTGGAGCACCACCGCAAAGGTGAGCAGGTGCGGAAGCCGCTGGACGTTGGGATCCGCCGCGCCGCTGATCTGCCAAAGCCGAAGCAGCCACCCCGCCTCCCCCGCCGCGATCAGCAGCAGGAAGTCGATCACGCCCAGCGTCAGGACGCTGTGGGGGACGTAATGTTTGAACAGCCTGACCAAAGGACGATCGCCTCGCGGAGTGTAAATTCTACCGACAGGCTTCTAGTGTCGCTCAAATTGACAAAGAAAGCGTGAAAAGGGTCGACCGCCTGGAACTGCCTGCGGCGCGGCCACCTGGCAGGGCCCTTCGCGTTCTTCGCGTCTTCGCGTGAACCCAAGTCCTTTGAAACCGAGTGGCCCAGAGCGGCGGGCAAGAAAGGCGCTACCCGCCGGCCGAGGCGAGGCGTCGCGCGTCGCTCCTGACCGCGGAGCCTTGGCCCTCCCCGTCATCCTGAACTAGTTTCAGGGTCCAGCTGATCACCCGCTTTGCCCAGTCGGGTAATTGTCACCCAGCCCCACCCCCCATCATCCACTCCCAGGCCGCCCCAGCCAACCCCGCCCAGAAAAAGACCAGGAGGCTGAGCAGCAGGATCCCGGTCGCCACCTTGCGCGCCCTGTCCCCCTCCAGAGCGTGGCCCATGCCCAGGGGCAGGCGGGACTGGCGGCGGGCGCGCAGGAGGAAGGGGATGAGGGGAAGGTTGACCCCGATCCAGAAGAGGAGCTGGCCCGAGCGGCCGATCCGCTCGAGCAAGGGGGCGAAGAGGAACAGGGATGCGGCCACGAACGCGGCGATGGCGTACAGCGCCGGGCCGGCGATCCGGATCCGGAGCTCGGTGTCCTCCGCCGCGACCCGGCGCCGAAGGGCTTCCGCCTCGGCCGGATCGAGGATCGGCTCCGGGCCGATCAGCGCTTCGGTCTTCTCGTCCATCACTTGGCCGCCCTTCGAACCGGCCGCGGCAGCGATGGGGACCGGCGGCGCTTCGTCACCGCTCTTCCATCATCGAATGTGTCGAGGACTGCAGGCACCGGCCCACTATCGCCGCCATCGGCCAATGCCGCAAGCGGACGGGCCGCAATGTGTAAAGGTTCGTCGTGGCGCCCACGCTCGAACCTTCCACCACGCTGCGCCCGGCAACGCTTCCCCGCCGATTGCGGCGGCGTCATTCGATCTCACACTGTCAAAGAGCCCGTGCCAGTCGCGACTCGACACCGGAACAATATACGAACATCGAAGATCGAAATCTCCTACACAAAAATCCGTTTCGGAAGTTGCGGGCTCAGGCGTCTAGGCCACCCGCATCAGCTGGCTCGGAAACGGCTGCGCCAGCTCGCAGGCGCTTTCCGCCTCGCCGTCGAGCCAGGAATCGTAATCCTCGCGCTGGAGGATGACCGGCATCGCCTTGGGATGGAGCGGGCCGACGAGGGGGTTGGGGTCGCAGGTGAGGAAGGCGAAGCGGGCGCGGTCCTCGCTCCAGCGCCAGATGCCGGCAAAGGCGCAGCAGGGCTCGCCTTCGATCGTGAACCACCAGTTCGCCGGCCGGCCGGTCTCGGGATCCTTGCCCGGGCGCGGCTCGGCGAAGCTGGTGAAGGGAACGAGGCAGCGCTGCGCCGGGTTGGCAATGGTCGAGCGCCAGAAGGGGCTGGCGAGGTTGCGGACGTTGGTCACCGCCTTCTTGACGGGCTTGCCGCTCTTGCCCGGCATCGTCCGGATTATGCCCCAGGCCATGCAGTCGAGCCGGCGCCGGCCGCCTTCCTTCCTGACCACCAGGGCCTCATATTTGGGATAGATATCGGGCTTGCCCTCGAAGGGCGCCTCGAGCGGGAGGGCGTCGAACAGCCGGCCGAGATCCTCGGTGCTGCGCTGGCGGTAGAGATTGCACATGGGACAAGCTTATCGCGCCTGGGTCGGGAGGTGAAGCGCGGTCGGCAGTGCCCCGGCAGTACCCGCCGGCGGCCTCGCCCACGGCCGGGAGCCCTTCCCGCCCGCCTTATTCGCCCAAATCCGAAAATCCACTGCCTTATAAGCGGCCCGGCTTATAAGGGGAATTCACTGGGCCGAGGCCTAAAATGCAGTTGCCGCCTTGGCCATTTGTTCTTTATTTGTTCTCAATGTCCGAACGAATCACCGTCTCCCCTGCCGAGCTCGCCCGGGCGATCCGGGTCTGGCTTCGGATCATGCCCAAGCATGTCTGGCGGGCGCTGGAGAAATATCAGGTGGCGGCGCTCGAGAAACGGCAGGATCCCGACGGCGAGCCGCCGGTCCACGGCGCCGTCGCGGAGCATATCGCGGGCCATTTCGAACGCGCCAATTGGCAGATTACGCGCCCCGAGCCGAAGGATCTCGGCTCGCCGCCGCCCTGGAGCGGGGGCGGGTCCTGACGGGCCTTTCGGACCCGATTCAAGCGATAAGGGGGCCGGGCGGCCCGTGGAAGCAAACCCCCGGCCCCCACCATGAGAGGAAGCCATTCCAACCCTTGGTATTCCTCCAATACCATATCTATCGCGGTCGAATCCAGCGGTAACTTGCCTGGGTGGGGGCAGAATTCCCAAATGATAACAAGGAGAAGCGGCACGCCGACGGCCAGCCTGGCCAAGCGCTTGCGAAACCTCCGAAATCGGATCAATCTTCGCCTTCCCGGCCGCTTCTTGATCGAGCGAGTCGGCGCGGGTCCGGCCCGCGACTGGATGCCCGGCGCAGCGCGGGGGGCGATGCGCCGGGCGTCTTTCATTTCGAAGGCCAAGCGTCTTTCATTTCCGGAGGCCGGGCGTCTTTCATTTCCAAAGGAAAGCCGTCGCCGCGTCGACCGCCCGGGCCCTTAGCATCTCGGGCGTCGCCGTCCCGGACCGGCACAGGCCGGAACGGGGGGTGGCGGGCCGGGATCGCTTGCCACACTGGAGCGCTTCCACGGGTCTCGAACGCAGCTGGAGCACGAACATGGCGAGAAAGACGATGGCGGCTCGGATCGGGACGATGATGCTGGCCGGAGCGGCCGTTCTCGTCGTCGGCTTCGAGCTTGTGGACGAGCCCGCCCGCGCGCCCGCGGCGGCGGTGGCTCCCGCCGCCGCCCGGGTCGTCGCCGCGGCCGCCCCGACGCCCGCCGCCGACCCCCAGTTCGTCGTCCGCCGGATCCTCGACATTCCTGGCCCGCTCAGGATGGGCGAATATCACTGGGACGAGAGCGGCGCCCCGGCCGACGGCGCGGTCGTGATCACGGTCGATCTCGAGGCTCAGGTCATCTCCATCTTCCGGGGCGGCTATGAGATCGGCGCCGCCGCCATCCTCTACGGCCGCGACGACAAGCCGACTCCGCTCGGCGCCTTCCCGATCACCCAGAAGGACGCCCACCACGTCTCCAACCTCTATGACGCGCCGATGCCCTACATGATGCGGCTGACCAACGACGGAGTCTCGATCCACGGCAGCGACAAGGTCGCCCCGGGCTATGCGACCCATGGCTGCGTCGCCGTCCCCGTCGCCTTCGCCAGGAAGCTGTTCGAAGCCACTCGGCTCGGCGACACCGTCATCGTCACGAGGGGCAAGAGGCTCGAGATGGGCGAGGCGATCGTCAGGACCTGAAGCCCTGAGCGGGCTGGCGCCGCCTGCGGCCTCTGCTACACCGCGCGGCATGACCTCATCCACGATCAGGCCCGTCATCCTTTCCGGCGGGGCGGGGACCCGGCTCTGGCCGCTGTCGCGGGCGGGACGGCCCAAGCAGTTCCTGGCGCTCGCCGGCGAGGAGAGCCTGCTCAAGGCGACCGCCCGGCGGGCCGCATTCTGGGGGGCCCCGATCGTGGTGGCCGCGCGGGAGCAGGCGCTGGCGGTGCGCGCCGAAATACCCGACGCCCGCCTGGTGCTCGAGCCCTGCGCTCGCGGAACCGCCGCGGCCCTGGCCCTGGCGGCGCTCGCGGCGGGCTCGGACGAGCTGCTGCTGGTCATGCCGAGCGATCACCGCATCGACGACGAGACCGCCTTCCAGGCCGCCGTGGCGACGGCCCAGCCGCTGGCGAGCGCCGGCTGGCTGGTCACCTTCGGAATCACGCCCGACCGGGCCGAGACCGGCTACGGCTACATCAAGCGCGGCGAAGCGCTCGCCGCCGGCGCTTTTCGCGCGATCCGCTTCGCCGAGAAGCCGGATCGGGCGACGGCGCAAGGATGGCTCGCGGAGGGCGGCTGGGACTGGAATGCCGGCATCTTCCTGTTCGACCGCGAGGCGTTGCTCGAGGCTTTGCGCCTCCATGCGCCCGAGATCCTGGCGGCGGTGGAAGGCGATTTCGAATCGGCGCCTTCCGAGTCGATCGACACGGCGGTGATGGAGAAAGCGGCCAAGGTCGCGGTCGTCCCGGCGACGATGGGCTGGTCCGACATCGGCAGCTGGGAGGCCGTTCACGCCCTCGGGCCGCTCGACGGCGACGGCAATCTGCTGACCGGGGACGTCGTCGCGCCGGACAGCTGCAACTGCCTGGTTCGCTCCGACGGGCCGGTGGTGGTGGCGCTCGGGGTCAAGGATCTCGTCATCGTCGCCACCGAGCGCGCCGTGCTGGTCGTCCCGCGCGGCGAGACCCAACGCGTGCGCGAGGCGATCGAAGCGCTCGAAGCCCGGCGGACCCGGCGGGGCGATTCCTGAAAGGAGCCTGTCGAATGACGAAGCTGCGACCCATCGGCCGAAGCGGCCTCGCCACCCCGCCCATGGTGCTTGGCGGCAACGTCTTCGGCTGGACGGCCCGCGGCGAGGACGCCTTCCGGATTCTCGATCGCTTCGTCGAGGCCGGCGGGACGATGATCGACACCGCCGACGTCTATTCGGCCTGGGTGCCGGAGCATAAGGGCGGCGAATCGGAGACTTTGATCGGGGAATGGCTGCGCCGGCGCGGATCCCGGGAAGGCGTCCTGATCGCCAGCAAGGTCGGGATGCTTCATCGCCATTGGGGCGTCGGCAAGCTCGAGCCCTGGCGGATCGAAAAGGCCGCCGAGGATTCGCTGAGGCGGCTCGGGGTCGAGACGATCGATCTTTATTACGCCCATCAGGACGATCCCGAAACGCCGATGGAGCAGGTCGTCGAGGCGTTCGACCGGCTGGTCAAGGCGGGCAAGGTTCGCGCGCTCGGCGCCTCCAACTTCACCGCCGAGCGTCTTGCGCTGGCCTTGTCGATGGCCGGCGAGATGGGGATGAGCAGCTACGACGTGCTCCAGAACGAATTTCACCTGCTCGAGCGCGGCAAGCTCGAAGGCGAGCTCCAGCAGCTCTGCCTGGCCGAGGGCATCGGAGTGCTGCCCTTCTACGGCCTCGCCTCGGGCTATCTCACCGGCAAATATCGAAGCGAGGCCGATTACGGCAAGAGCGTCCGCGGCGACCGAATGGCGAAATATGTCGAGGGCCGGGGGCCGGCTATCCTCGCCGTCCTCGACGACATCGCCGCGGAAACCGGCGCCACCCAGGCGCAGGTCGCCCTGGCCTGGGTCGCCGCCCAGCCGGCGGTCGTCGCTCCGATCGCCAGCGCCCGGACTCCCGAGCAGCTCGACGAGCTGCTCGGGGCGATGACGCTCGAGCTGAAGCCCGACCAGCTCGCCCGGCTCGACTCGATATCCGACGCCGGCGCCTGAACCCTTATTTTCGGTTCAAAACGGATCGGTTAGTTGAGGCGCCCCCCTTCACGCCCGCCTTACGTTCGCGTAAGGAGGCGGCAGGGGCTTCTGGCCCGGACGCGTGATGGGACGCGGTTCGGGCGAAGGGTGCGCTTCCCGGGCAGGGCTCGGGAAGGCTGTGCACCGAAGGGGAGGCCCATGGATGGACTCGACGCTATCGGAAGCGCGCGAATCGCCGCACGAGGTCGTGGGTTTGCACGCCCGGCTCAAGGATCTGCTCGAAGCGCTCGACAAAGCGGAGCTTCACGGCGCGGCCGCCTACGTCTCGATGGCGGTCGACCTTCTCCAGCGCGACTTCCCGCAGATCAGTTCGACTGCCTGAAATATTGCGTGAGCCGGGTGATCGCCTGAGGCGTTAGCTCGAGATAGGTGCTTCGCGCGTCGGCCGGGTGGGGACGACGGACGACCAAGGCTTCCTGGACGAGATAGGCGATGTGGCGAAGCGCTGTCGTGGTCGGAGCGCAGGCCGCCATGCACGCGGTCGAAACGGTGACCTTGCGCCCTTCCAGCGTGCTGACGAACAATTCCAGCAATATGTCCCAGGAAGGATCGCAGAACAGGCGCCGGCCGAACAGAGCGTAGAGCCGCCTGCGGGCGGCGCAGGCTTCCGCCGCCGCCGCCAGCACCGAGGATTGCGCCGCCGGGCCCGATTCGCGGCGCGACGTCTCGATCAGCCGGTGAAGGCGCGATTCGATCTCCAGAATGATTCGCTCGGTCTCGGTGGCGAGATTGCTTGCGTCTTCCGGTCCAGGTCTGCCTGTCGGCTGTGCGACCATTACGCGGCTCTCCGAATGGGTTCCACTATGCGCAGCACCGGAGCCCTAATCCGTAAGCGGCTGCGCATTTCCGGCAGTGTGCCCGGCAGCAGGTCGATCTGCAAGGCCTGAAGCTGTTCTCCGTCCACCCAGGTCGGCAGGCCCAGGGGAATTACCGGCCAGCCGACCGACAGCAGCGCCGGCACCCGGTGCGCCTCGGCGACCAGGGTGTAACGGCCGATGCCGTTCGACTCGGCGAATTCCACCAAGGCGAGCGCAAGCAGGCGATGCACTTTGAGGATGGTGGTCCCGGAGGCGTCCGCCGGGCAGGTCACCAGGCGGGAAATCTCCCAACAGTCATCCCCGCTCGGAACCCCGGCCGGGCAGAGTTGACTGAAGAGAGTGTCCAGCATGTGGGGCCGTGAGGACGGGAGAAGCCTCACGGAACCCTGGTGGCGCCCTTCCGGCGATCTGGCGAGCAGGTAGATCGCATAATCGTCGTCGAACTGATCGACCTCCAGCCAGCTACCCTTTGCCGGCAGACGCCATCCCAAACGATCTACGAACACCTGCTTCCGGTCATGGTGCATCTCCATGAGCGCCGCGGCGAAGCCGAGACGACTTTCCGGAAGGACCAAATCAATCATCTTTACGCCTCCGAGGCCGCCAAAGTCGCCCGGCGGCCCTCGGAATCCCACCCCGGTAATTACCGGGTGGGGCCGTGCGGACGAATGTATGTAATTTCCGGATACAGGAGCCCCGCAGTGACCGCCCATTTCTTGCCGCCGATCGCAAATCGCGAAAAGCCGCCGACGATCCGACACGAATTTCCGAGAGTCACGGGGCGGCAGCTGGCCTCCGTGCCCGGGCGCCGGGGGCTGCCTTATTTCGGCATATTGCCCGAGGCGGTGCTGGATCCGCTTGCCTTCGTCCTGCGCATGCACCGGCGCTACGGGCCCGTCCATCGCTTCCGCGCCTGCGGCAACTGGAACGTCCAGCTGATCGGACCCGAGGCGAACGAGTTCGTCCTGTTCGACCAGGCCGGAAACTTCTCCGCCCGAGGCGGCTGGAAGCCGGTCATCGGCCGGCATTTCGGAGGCGGCCTTCTGCTTCGCGACGGCGCCGACCACGCCTGGCACCGCAAGCTCATCGCCTCGGCCTTCAAGGCCGAGCGGCTGCAATCCTATCTCGACCTTTACGCGTGCAACAACGAGGCCCTGTCGGCCCGGTGGTCGGGCCGAACCCTCGATGCGCTCGAAGTCGCCCAGGGCATTTCGTTCGCCAACGGTTACGCCGCCTTTCTCGGGCGCGATCCCGCGCTCGCGACACGCAAGGACATGCTCGCCTTCCGCCATTTGACCTGCTCGTCCACCGCCGTCGTTACCGTGCCGCTGCCGGGCACGGCCGAAGCGCGCGGGGTCTGGGCCAAGCGCCACATCGAGTCCCTGATCCGGCCCATGCTGGACGAGAAGGTCGCCCCCGGCCGGACCGACCTGCTTGCGACCCTGTGCCGAATGCGGGAGGGCGGGCTGCTCGATTCCGACGAGATCCTCGGCCACCTCACCTTTGTCATCGCCGCTTCGTTCGATCCGATGGCGTCGGCGACGCTCTCGACGCTATATTACCTGGCCGCCAATCCCTCCTGGCAGGCGAGAGTCCGCGATGAGCTGCGACGCGAGGTGGGCGACCCGCGCTCGATCGCGCTGACCGACCTGATGCGTTGCGAGCAATCGGAATGGGCGATCAAGGAGTCGCTGCGTCTGAATGCGGCCTCGCCGGTCCTGTGGCGCCGGTCGGTAAAGGCCTTCCGGTTCGCGGGGCACGATTTCCCGGCCGGGACCTTCACCGGCGTCAATCCGATGCTGACCCATTTGCTGCCGGAAATCTGGACGGATCCGCAATCCTGGGATCCGGAGCGCTTCTCGCCGGATTGCGCCCGCGGACGGCACCGCTTCGCGTTCGTGCCGTTCGGCGGCGGAGCGCATGGCTGCCTGGGCGCCAATGCCGCCTATCTGCAGGTCCGGGCCCTGCTGCGCGCGCTTCTCGAAGGACATGAGCTGGTTCTCGCGGACGCCAAGCCGCCGCGCTGGCATCACTGGCCCAATTGCCGACCCCGCTCGCCGCTGAAGATTGAGCTGCGCCGCCGGAGAATGAATTCCTCCCCGGCATTTGCCGGGGAGGGGGACCATGCGAAGCATGGTGGAGGGGTTCTTCCAGCGCCGGAAGAACCCCTCCACCGCACTTCGTGCAGTCCCCCTCCCCGCGAAATCGCGGGGAGGAATTGATTAGGATCATACGATGACTTCGGAAAAGCAAATTTCGCTTCGGAACAGCGCCCGCACCAGCAACTGGGAGCGGGTCGCCACCGCATAGCGGCGCTTGGCGGCCTCGATATGCTCGTTGACCGTCTTGGGCCGGATGTCGAGCAGCTGGGCGATGACCGAGTCGCTCTTGCCCCGGGCCACGAACAAGAGGCACTCGCGCTGCCGGTCCGAGAGCGGCGACGGCCTCAGATAGATTTCGCCCGGCTTCTGCTTGACGAGCCGCCTGGCCGCTTCGAACGCGAAATTGCCCAGCGCCTGAGCGGCCGAGACGCTGGCGTCCGGAAAAGGACGGTCCTCCCGCACGGCGAAGTTGCAGGAGCCGAAGGTCTCGCCGGGAACGTGGTTCGGGACCGTAAAGCCCTGGGCGATCCCATAGCGCGCGGCCTGCGCCATATATTCGATCTCGGCGGCGGTCATCTGGACCAGCGAATCGAGCTGGTCCCACTTGAACCCGCTGGACAGTCGCTCCGCCGCCCTCAGCACGGGATCGGGAAGCTTCGACTGCTCCCGGACATAGCCGACCCAGTCGACCGGATAGTTGGTCAGCCGAACGCTTTCGTCCTCCGGGATTCCCAGGCGGACGTGGTGGAGGATCGCGAAATGCTCGAAGCCGAGGTCGCGGACCGCGTCCGCGATGAGCGAGCGAAGGTTGGTCATGTCGTCCGCCTTGGCCGCCGCCGCAACGAAATCCTGCACGACGGAAAGACCGTCGTGGCGCTGCGCCGCTTTCAGGTCGCTGACGAGGGACACAGGGGGAATTTCACTCCATTTCGGATCGACGATCCGTCCGTTGGATAGGATGAAGAGGTATAGCAGTCAAACCAAAGGCTATGACCCGGACCGGGTAACCATTTCGGAGGCAAAATGGTACGAGCCGAACGGAAATGGTGCCGAGTGTCCGACTCGAACGGACGACCTACCGCTTACAAGGCGGTTGCTCTACCAGCTGAGCTAACCCGGCCCGATGCCCAAATGGGTCAAATGCGGCCGCAGGTCCAGCCCTCGCGCCAGCCCGTTGACCCGGAACGCCCGGTCGGGCGAAAACGACCGGCGGGCGGCGGCGGGGGATGGCGTGCGTTTTTCGACTTATCTTGCAGGGGTTGCGGCCGCCGGCCTGGCTTCGGCGCTCATCTCCGCGCAGCCGGCGGAGCCGCCGCCCCATAAAAGCTCCTGGCCCGCCTTGGTCTCGGGATCCAACCCGGCCGAAATGGGCGCCAGCCTCGATCTGGGCCCCGACCTCGAACGCGGCCGCTCGGCCCGCTCCGAGCTGGAAGAGCATCGCCGACTGACCCTGGCGCTTTCCGGGCTGGCGCCTCAACGCCGGGGCGTGGTCGACGCCTATGTCGTGGCGATCGGGCTCGACAGCGATCCCGTCTTCGGCCGGGAGGCGCGGGAGGCCGGCAAGGTGCTGTCGCGCCGTTTCGACGCGGCGGGAAGGACCCTGGTGCTTGCCGGCGGCGACGGCCGGAGCCCCGGGAGGCTGCCCATGGGATCGCTCCATGCGCTCAGCCTGGCGTTCGCCCGGGTAGCCGAGCTGATCGATCCGGACGAAGATGTGCTCGTCCTCTACGCGACCGGGCACGGAGCGCCTTACGGCCTCACTTATCATGACGGCGACCAGGGCTATGGCGTTCTCACTCCGTCGCGCCTCGCCCGCCTGCTCGACGATCAGCGCCTGCGCAACCGCCTCCTCATCCTCTCCGCCTGTTATTCCGGCGTCTTCTTGCCGGTCGTGTGGAGCGACACCACCGCCCTGCTCACCGCGGCCTCGGCGGCCACCACCTCGTTCGGCTGCGCCGCCGACAACGACTGGACCTTCTTCGGCGACGCGATGATCAACCGCGCACTGCGCAAGCCGCAGCCACTCACGGCCGCTTCCGCGGAGGCGCTTCGGCTGGTGAACGCGTGGGAGAGCGCGAAGAAATACGAGCCCTCCTACCCGCAGGTCAGCATCGGGGCCCGGGTCGATTCGTGGCTGAAGCCGCTGGAAGCGAGAATGCCGAAGACGGCGATGGCGCCGGTCGGGAGGCCGGCTGCGCAATAATACTCTCCCTGCAGGGGAGAGGGGTCTCACACTATCCCGAATGTCCAGCCTTCGCTTCGCGCGAGCCGAGGGGTCAGGCCTTCCGGCGCGAAGGCGCCCGGTTCCGAGGCCGCCAGCGCGCGCATTCCGGCGGCGGTGACGAGAGCGTCGGTCTGGTGGTCGTTCGGCTCGAAGCGGAGCCGCGACGGACGGCTGCCGAGCCCGGCGAGCGCGCGATCGAGCTCGGCTCGCGACCTGAGCTTGGTTCCGCTGAGCCCGGCCCGGCGCAGATAGATGCGCGTGTAGATCTCGACGACGGCGCTGCCTTGCTCGGGCAGCGCGTCCATCGGCCAGACCGCGACCCGGCGGTCGAGGTGATGCAGGAGCCGCATGCCCGAAAAGCTCGCCTTGGCGACCTGGGCGGCGCCGATGGCGTCGTAGGCGCTCGCCGTCTTGCGGCCGCCCTGGGCGTTGAGCCGGGCGTCGCACTGGCGGAAACGCACGAAATCCGCCTTCACGCCGTCCGCTATGCCGAAATAGAAATGGCGGCGGTGGGCTTCCTCCAGGAAGCTCGCGGCGCCGAGATCCTCGTCCTCGCAGCGGCTTTCGACATAGGCCCAGAATTCCCGGGCCGTCGTGGGTACGTCCGGCTCGCCGGGAAGATATTCGCCGCGCTCCACGATCGGGGGCGCGAAGCTGAAGTCGAAGCCGAACAGGGTCGGCGCCGCGGCCGCCTCGGCGAGCAGCCATTCCAGGGCCCCCGTCCGGGACCAGACATGATCGGGCCTGATCAGCCGTGGGGCCGCCGTCCCCGCTTCCGCAACGGCGATGGCGATGCCTTTGTGACGCCTCCCCTTCGCGCCCGACCAGTCGATCGCGGCGAAGCGGGCGAAGCGATCGGTCACACCAGAGGCGGCTGGCTGTCCGACGGCGGCGCCGGCGCCTTGGGCGCACGAGGCCGCGACGGCGGCGCCGGCACGGCGTTCCCCGCGGTCCATTGTTCGAGCAGCTTGTGAGCGGTCGGCCGACCCCCGAGCCCGAAGGCGAGCGCGCAGGCCACTGCCGCCGAGCCGATGATCGACGCGAAGGCGATGATCACGATCTCGTTGGCGAGGCCCATGAACCTGAGGCCGATGGCAACCGCGAGGGCGATGATCGCCCAGCGCAATATGGTCGGCAGCCAGCCTTCCGTGCCGGCGCCGCTGACGAGATTGGAGACGATCCGGGCGATGGCCACTCCGCCCAGGATGATCACGGCGCCGAACAGGACCCGGCTGCCCAGCTCGAGGATCTGCGCCAGCATCGCCGCGATGATCGGCGACTGGAGCAGCTCGGCCGCCTTGATGGCGAAGAAGATGAGGATCGCGATCATTACCACCGTTCCGACCGTGCGCGACGGCGAGGCGGTCTCACCCGAAATGCCGAGCGCGCTCACCGAGCGGTCGAAGCCCATCGAGGGAAGCAATTGCTCGATCGCCTGCTTGGCGAGCTTGCCGAAGAAGAATCCGATGGCGAGCAGGATCAGCGCCCCCAGCACGTTGGGGATGCTGGCGAGGATGGTTCGAAGCATCTGTGTGGCCGGGCCGGAAATGGACTCGATGCGCAACGCGTCGAGCGCGGAGATCGCCACGGGGATCATGATAAGGAAGAAGACGACCATCCCGATCGAGCGGCTGATCGAGGTGCGTGGGGCGATTGCCGGGGCGGCGCCCGCGGGGCTCGCGGGGGCGGTCCCCGCACTCTCCGAAATGCCCGTCTTGCGCAGCCAGCCGTCGGCATTCGCCGCGAGCAGGGCGCCCTCGACGAGCCGCCGGACGATCCGCGCGACGATCAGGCCGATGAAGAAGATGAGGCCCGCGCCGACCACGTTCGGGATGAAGGCGAAGACGTTGGTGGTGAGCTGCCGGACCGGATCGAGCACTCCGCCGAGATGGAGCGGCTGCAACGCCACCATGATTCCGATGAGCAGGATGAGCCAGAAAGCGATGTCGCCGATCAGGCTGCCCAGAGTCTTGCCCGGCTCGGCTTCGTAATGCTTCCTCAGGGCCGGCACCCGGTCGACCACCTTCGCGATCGCCCATTTGGCGGCCCGGGCGAGCAGCCAGGCGATGACGATGATGGCGATGGCGGCGAGTATCCTCGGCCCCCAGAACATGAGCTGCGCCTGCCAGTAATCGACGTCGCCGCGGCCGTTGCCGTCCATTCATTGTCCCCTTGCTTGTGGCGCGCTTGCACCGCCTGAAGGATAATGACGGGCGCGCGCGGGGGTTCCGCTCAGTGAAGCGCGGTGGGCCGCCAAGGTCATTTTGCCTTCCTCGGCCGCGGCTTCGGCCTGGCCGCCGTCCAGGCGTGCGAACGCCGGAGGATCTCGCGCACGCGAACGGGATCCTTGCTGCCATAACGGACGAGAACCCCCGGCCAGCCCTCATAATGGGGTGTCTGCCAAAAGGTATCGGGATCGGTCGCCTTCAGCATCTC
Organism: Sphingomonadales bacterium; assembly: GCA_034668565.1. Taxonomy (GTDB): domain Bacteria; phylum Pseudomonadota; class Alphaproteobacteria; order Sphingomonadales; family Sphingomonadaceae; genus Allosphingosinicella. The sequence goes on from JAXDPE010000012.1 coordinate 108,285, forward strand.
GATTGAGTCAAGGTCGATCGCTATCCCGAACGACGTCGCCTGCTCATGACCGGTAAAGAGGAAGGCGCGGCCGTTCACCTTGACCGCCGGCCTGCCGTAGGTGGTCGAAAGCTCGGCGCCCGGCAGCGACACGGCGAAGGCGACGGCCTCGTCCCAATTGCTTATTCCCCCGATCATCGGATCAAGGCCTGCAGCACGTCCCGGACGAAGGCGCCGGGGTCGAAGGCGGTGCCCGGACCGTCGTAGCCGCGCCTCACGACGACCAGGCGCCGAGACGGGATTATCGCCAGATACTGGCCGCGATTGCCCTGCCCTATATAGGCGTCGGCGGGCAGGCCGAGATCCGCCGGGAAGGTCCAGAAGGTGGCGCCGTAGCCGTAGCCGGAAGCCGGCTGGGCCGGGCCGCGGCGCGAGACGTAGGCGCCCCAGCCCGGCGGCAGGATGCGCTCGCCGTTCCAGACTCCGTCGTCGAGGTAGAGCAGACCCAGCCGTCCGAGGTCTCGCGCGGTCGTCCACACCTGGCTGGAGAGAATGAAATTCCCCTGCCAGTCGGTCTCGGGAACGGTGCGCGTCATGCCGATCTTCCAGAGCACCGATTCGAACGGAAAGGCCAAGGAGCGATCCCTGCCGCCCTTGTCGAGCCGGGCGCGAAGGCCGCGGACGGCGAGCAGGATGTCGTTGTTGGCGTAGCGGAAGCGGGCGCCCGGGGCCGTCTCGAGCGGCCATTGGGTCGCATTCTCGGTCACCGAGCTGCCGCCGAAATAGGTGGCGTCGGTGCGGTTGCCGGCCGAGTCGCTGTGGAGGCCGCTCGCCATGCGAAGCAGATTGTCGGTGGTGATCGCCGCCCGCGGATCCCCGGGACGCCGCCATTCGGGCACGAGGACGGGCTGGTCGACGTCGAGGAGGTTCTGCTGGACCGCGGCGCCGATGATCGTGCCCGCCAGGCTCTTGCCGACCGACCAGGTGCGCTGCGCCATGTGCATGTCGAAATCGGCGCGATAGCGCTCGGCGACGATCCGGCCGTCCTGGACCACCAGCACGGCCGTCGTTTCGCTGCCCTGGCCATAGGTCCGACGGTCGAAAGCGGCGCCGACGGCGCGGGCGAGCGCCGCGGCATCGCCCCGGGGCCGGTCGACGGCGCCGCGGTCGCCGTTCGGCCAGGGCAGCCGGTCGTTGCGGTCGACCCGCGGATTCGTTGCCAGCCGCGGCAGCAGCCGGACCGAATCCGCCGAAGCCCCGATGGGCAGCTGCGCGCAGCCGAGATGGGGCCGCCAGGCGGCGATGCGCGGCGGCAGCTTGTCGCTGAAGGCGACGCTGACCGTCTTCGCCTCGCGGTCGACCCTTGCCTCCAGCTTCGGGATCAGCGGCTCGAGCTCCGGGTAGATGCGTTCGAGGTCGTCCTTCGCGATCAGCGGCTCGGACTGGCCGGCGGTGAAGATGTCGCTGCACAGGAAAGCGGCCTTGTACCCGGCCGCCACGGCGCGGACATATTCCGGCCGGTCGACCTGGGCCGGTGCGGCGACTGGAAGGAGCAATAGTGCCCCGGCGTAGGCCGGGGGCCCGTTGGGCCTCTTGGCTGGGCCGCGGCCTTCGCCGGGGAGCCGCTTACCCGTCATCGCGAATCTCCCGCCGACGCTCTTCCCACCAGGCGATGCGCTCCGCGACCCTCTTCTCGAAGCCGCGGTCCGTGGGCGTGTAGAAGGTCTGAGGCTCCATTTCCTCGGGCCAGTAATTGTCGCCGGAAAAGCCGCCCTCGGAATCATGGTCGTAGCTATAGCCCTTGCCGTAGCCGACGTCCTTCATCAGCCTGGTGGGCGCGTTCAGGATGTTCTTGGGCGGCATCAGCGAGCCCGTGTCGCGGGCCGAACGCCAGGCCGCCTTCTGCGCGACATAGACCGCGTTCGATTTGGGCGCGGTCGCCAGATAGAGGCAGGCCTGGGCGATGGCCAATTCTCCCTCCGGAGATCCCAGGAAATCGTACGTGTCCTTGGCGGCGATGCACTGGACCAAAGCCTGGGGGTCGGCGAGCCCGATATCCTCGACCGCCGCCCGGACCAGCCGGCGAAGCAGGAACAGCGGCTGCTCGCCGGCGGTCAGCATCCGCGCCAGGTAATAGAGCGCCGCCTGCGGATCGGATCCGCGGATCGCTTTGTGAAGCGCGGAAATGAGGTTGTAATGGCCCTCGCGGTCCTTGTCGTAGACGGCGACCCGGCGATTGAGCAGCGCCGACAGGCCGGCAGGATCGAGCGGCTGGGGAAGGTTGACCGAAAACAGGGTTTCCGCCTGATTGAGCAAGAAGCGGCCGTCGCCGTCGGCGGTCGCCACCAGCGCGTCGCGAGCCTCGGGGGTCAGCGGAAGCGGGCGCTCCATGACCGCCTCCGCCCGGTCGAGCAGGCTGCACAGCGCCTGATGGTCGAGCCGGTTGAGGATCAGGACCTGAGCGCGCGAAAGCAAGGCCGCGTTGAGCTCGAAGCTCGGATTCTCCGTCGTCGCTCCAACGAGGACGACCGTGCCGTCCTCCACATAAGGCAGGAAGCCGTCCTGCTGGGCGCGGTTGAAGCGGTGGATCTCGTCCACGAACAGCAGCGTCTGGCGCCCGAGCTTCGCATGCTCGCGCGCCTCGGCGAAGACCTTCTTCAGGTCCGCCACGCCCGAGAAGACCGCGGAGATGGCGACGAAGCGCATCCCGACGGCATCGGCGAGCAGCCGGGCGATGGTGGTCTTGCCGGTCCCAGGCGGCCCCCACAGGACCATCGAGGCGAGCTTGCCGGCGGCCACCATCCGCCCGATCGCCCCTTCCGGGCCCGTCAGGTGGTCTTGCCCCACCACCTCGTCGAGAGCTCGGGGGCGCAGCCGGTCGGCGAGCGGAGCGGTCTCCGGGGCGGTGGTGGAAGGGGAAGGCGGCGGCGGATCGCCGGCGAACAGATCGGCCATGACGCGCTTCTAAACGCTTCAGAACGCCAAATGCAGCCTTCCTTGACGCAGATCGAGCTAAGATATATCTGAGCTAGCTCTATATAGATTGGAGACATGACATGCGCATTGGCTGCGGACCCCGCTTTACCTTCCGCGACATCCCTCCCGGCCTGATGGCGATGGGCTTCGGCCCGCGCGGCTGGGGCGGCGGCGGCTGGGAAGGGGGCGACTGGAGCGCCGAGTTCGGGCGCGGCCGCGGCGGCCGCGGCAAGCGGAGGATGTTCGAATCGGGCGAGCTTCGCCTCGTCCTGCTGAAGCTGATCGCCGATCAGCCGCGCCACGGCTACGACCTCATCCGGGCGATCGAGGAACTGACCCACGGCAGCTACGCCCCCAGTCCCGGCGTCGTCTATCCGACCCTCACCATGCTCCAGGACATGGGGCTCATCCAGGAAGCGGCGGCGGAAGGTACCCGCAAGGCCTTCTCGATCACGGCCGAGGGCGAGGCGCATCTCGCCGAGCGCGGCGAGGAGGTCGAGGCCTTGTTCGAGCGGCTGACCGGGGCCGGCGAAGGCAAGCGTCGGGCCGGCGGCAAGCCGATCCAGCGCGCCGTCGCCAACCTGCTTTCGGCCCTGTGGCATCGAGTGACCGCCGACGACACGAGCGAGGAGCGGCTGCATGAGATCGCCGCCATCCTCGACGAAGCGGCGCAAAGGATCGAAAGGCTGAAATAGGTCTCGTCGTCCCGGCGGAGGCCGGGACCCCAGCGAGGACCAGCCCCTTCGCTTTTCACCCGCTGGGATCCCGGCCTTCGCCGGGATGACGGGCCGGCACGTGCCGGTGCCCCGCCCGTCAAAAAAGCGCCCCGGGAGATACGCCCCGGGGCGCCAGATCGCGCGAAAGGAGAAGGCGCGATCTTACTGCTTGTTGAGCGCCTCGGCGTTGACGTCGGCGTCGTCGATCGCGTCGGCCTTGTCCTCGCCCGCCTCGCGGACCGCATCGGCCTTGTCGTTGAGATTGTCGGCCACCGCGTCGTTGGACGTGTTGTCCGCCGCCGCCTCGATATTGTCGGCGACCGCGTCGGCATTGTCCTCGACGTTGGAGGCAAGGCTGTCGTCGCCCTTGCCGCCGCAGGCCGCAAGCGCGAGCAGTCCCGCGCCGACCACGGCTTTCAACATGAACTTCATACTCTGATCCCCTCTGTTCGGTCCTTACAAAAGGACGCCCCAGCGACGTGGGGCTGAGGCGTCCATGGAAGCCCCGCGTGACCGTTGGGGGCTCGACCGCCAAACCTAACGTAATAACCTGGGTTGAGTTCCGCCGAAACGACTTTCAAATCAAACCGGCCAGCGGGCTCGACGGATCGGCGTAGCGCCGCTTGCCCATCCGGCCCGAACGGTAGGCAAGACGACCCGCCTCGACCGCGAGCTTCATCGCCCGGGCCATCGCCACCGGGTCCTTCGCTTCGGCGATCGCGGTGTTCATGAGGACGCCGTCGCAGCCCAGCTCCATCGCCACCGCCGCGTCGGAGGCCGTGCCGACCCCGGCGTCGACCAGGACCGGCACCTTGGCGCCCTCGACGATGAGGCGGATCGTCACCCGGTTCTGGATTCCGAGGCCGGAGCCGATCGGCGCCCCGAGCGGCATGATCGCGACCGCCCCCGCCTCCTCCAGCTGCCTGGCGGCGATCGGATCGTCGACGCAATAGACCATCGGCTCGAAGCCCTCCTTGGCCAGGATCTCGGTCGCCCGAAGGGTTTCGCGCATGTCGGGATAGAGAGTCTTGGCCTCGCCCAGCACTTCGAGCTTCACCAGGTTCCAGCCGCCCGCCTCGCGCGCCAGCCGAAGCGTCCGGACCGCCTCGTCACCCGTGAAGCAACCCGCGGTGTTGGGCAGGTAAGTGACTTTCTTCGGGTCGATGAAATCCATCAGCATCGGCTGCTTGGGATCGGAGATGTTGACCCGCCGCACCGCCACCGTGACGATCTCCGCCCCCGAAGCCGCGACCGCGGCGGCGTTCTGGGCGAAATCCTTATATTTGCCGGTCCCGACGATCAGCCGCGAGGTGAAGGTGCGGCCAGCGACGGTCCACGAATCTTCCGGCATCGTCGCTATTCGGCTTTCTGCGTTCACGCTCTGGTTCCGCTCGATGAAAAGGGTGAAACCGGGATATAGTCGCGATCCGCGGCGGCGTAAGCCGTTTACCGAAGCCAGGAAGACGAAATGCGGTTTGTGCGGGTCCGTCGCCCCAGCGCAGGCTGTGGCCCCGG
>JAXDPE010000013.1:0-3173 GCA_034668565.1 Sphingomonadales bacterium
TCCTCGTTCGGGCGATAGCCTTCGCCGAGCGCGCTGGTCCACACCACCTTCTCGCCCTCGACCACTTCCAGAAAGCAGCCCGTCCCGCTGGAATCGAAGCCGTCGGGGCCGGTCATCCGGGTGTAGAATTTGCCGCCGGGACGAAGATCCATCTCGCATTCCGGCGTCTCATAGGGCCTCGGAGCCCACCACATCTTGATATGCTCGGGCGTCGTCCACGCCTTCCACACCAGGTCGCGGGGCGCGTCGAGGACTCGTTCCAGCACCAGATCATTTCCTTCAGCCATGTTCATTCTCCTTCGGTTTCATGCTCTCGAGATAATCTTCCAGCCGGTCGAGCCGGCCCTCCCACAATGCGCGCTGCTCGGCGATCCAGGTTTCGGCGGTGGCGAGCGCCTTCGGCTCGAGCCGGCACGTGCGGACGCGCCCAGTCTTTTCCGAGCGCACCAAACCACTCGCCTCGAGCAATTGCAGATGCTGCATCACCGCCGGCAGGCTGATCGCATAGGGTTTGGCGAGTTCGCTGACCGAGGCCGGCGCGCGGGAGAGGCGGGCAAGCATCCCCCGCCGGGTCGGGTCCGCGAGCGCCTGGAAGGCGAGGTCGAGCCGGGCTGATTCGTTAAGCATGCGCTTAACTATCGCGACGAATCGCTCCGCGCAAGCAAAAGTTCAGTATTTGCTTAACTGAGCGCTAGCGGATGGGCATGAACCCTTGGGTCAGGCCAATCCGCAGCCCGATCGATATGCCCCAGTCGAACGCATGGTCGGTGCCGAGCGCCGAGGTGCCGCCATCCTGCACGAAGGTGCCGTTGGGCGGATTCCTCACCTGTGCGCGGTCGCTGAAGGCGCTGGCCCGGCCGATCACGAACATTTCGACCCGAGGGCCGAGATCGACCGCCAGTTCGGCGAACGCGTCGCCATGATAGCCGATGTCGCCGACGCTGTCCTTCAGCTCGGTGGTGAAGGCGCGGTCGGCGGCGGGGCCGAAATTCTGCGCGTTCGTCTCCACGGAGCTGAGGTCGTAGTCGTAATAATAAGCGCCGGCCTGGGCTCCGAGCGTGAAGCGCACATTGGCGCTGAGCGGAACGACCGCTTCGACGCCGACTGAGACGCCGAGCTCGAGCTCGGTGACCTCCTGCTCGAGAATCTGGGTGGCGATCACCGGCGTGGTGATCGAGGTGATGCCGAGATGGTCGCGGTCGCGATAGGAGATGGAGACGCCCGCGGTGGCGTTGAGCCTGGCGCGGAGGGCGTCTAGATACTCCTGGGGTGGATCGGCGCCGAACCTGTAATTCCAACCCGCTCGGTACGTCTCCACCGCCACGTCGGTCTCGACCTCCATCGGCACGTTGCCGCTGATGCCCGTGCTGCCGCTCAGCGAGGTGGCGGAATAGGGATAGCCGCGCCTGGTGCCGGCCGCCCCTGCTTCGATCTCGGTCCGGTTGCTCGCATCGGCCCGGGCATAGCCGACGCCGAAGACGCCGTAGCGACCCGTGTCCAGCCGGCCTTGGATCGCGATCCCCGCGGGGCGCTCTTCGCTTAACGCAGCCGGCCGCTCGGGCGACGGGGGCGGCCCGTCGGCGACGAAGCCGTAATTGGCGACCGGGATTTGCATCGACGCGTAGCCGACCGCGAGGGCGGCCGAAACATCCGTCGAACGCCGGCGAGCCGGCTGATCGAGTCCCACCCGGATTTCCGGGCGGGGAGCTGGAGGCGGTGGGCAAGGCTGCGCCGCCTCCTGGTCGATCAGGCGCTCATAAAATAAAGCGACTTCCTTCATCTCGCGACCGATGAAATCGGGCATGGCCCCCGGCGGGCGGATTTCCTGGGTTGCGAAGACATTCTGGAGCACCAGGGCCCGCGCCGCGGCGATTTCGATCGCCCAGGCCTGGCAGTTTCCCGACAAACGGAAGTTCGCGGCCCGATTCAGACGTGTTCGGAAGTCCTCGGCGAGCTGTGTGGAGATGGGGAACCATGGCAGGCCCGTCCTGCCCGTGGGGGAATCGGGCAGGGGCGGAGCCGGCCGAGGCGGCGGCGGGGGTGGCGGAGGCGGAGGCGGGGGAGTCTCATTGGTGGGCGGCACGACCTCGGTCGGCGGGGGCGTTGGGGGCGTCGCCGGGCAGGGCCTCGGCACCGGCGCCGCGACCCGGTTGCGCTGGCGCTGGAGCGCCGCCTGCCGGCGCGGATCCGATTCCGTCGAGATCGCGCGGTCGAGCGCGTCGAGCAGCCGCTCGCGCGCGGCGGCCTCGGCATCGCCGCACGAGGCGGCATATTCGATGCGCAGCTCCTCGAGCGTCATTTCGCGCTGAGGCGGTGCAGGCGTGGTCCCGGTCGGCGGGACAATCTCGACGGGCGGTGGTGGAGGTGGCGTCGTCACCGGCGGCGGACATACGCGGGCCCGGGCTTCGCCGAGACGCACGAGAAAATCGGCATGCCCCTCCGGGGAAAGAATTTGGCGCGCGGCGGTGATCCGCGTTTCCGCCTCGGTCAGCTTGGCATCCCGCTGGGTGCAGTTTCCGTTCAACCGCGCGGTTTCCGCGTCGGCGAGCAACTGAGCAATCGCATTGGCTTCTCTTAAATTGCCCCCCAGGAATTGCGATTGCGCCGGGGCGCTGACGAGGAAGGTGGCGACGCCGGCCACGGCGAACGACCGCGCCAGGATCGAGTGCATGCGATTGCGGTGTGCCATGGATGCCCCCTGCGATGAGTCAGGCCAATTTGCGGCGCCAGCCTAGCGCGGCCTTGGCCGTCCGCGCCTCATCCGATCGGATGAGATTCCCGAAGAACGATCGTGCCGCTTATGTTATGGTCGGCCCGCATCGTGGGGGGCGAACGCCATGATCGTGAACGTGGAATCGGTGCGCGCGTCGGCGGCCCGGGCCGCGCTCAACCCGGCGCTCTGGCCCGAAACCCTGTGGCAGGTGGGTCAGCTGATCGGCAGCGACTTCACCGTGTTCGACCATATCGACAAAAGGACCGGCCAGGTCACTTTGGGCTTCACCGACCGGCCGGATCACGTCGCCGAGGTGCGCGAGCGATACGAGCAATATTTCCACCGGATCAATCCGCGCTTCGATGTCGCGCGGACGATGCCGCTCGATACCGTCATGCACGACGATTTCATCGGCGACGACAAGGCGATCAGCGGATCGGAATTCTACACCGACTTCCTG
>JAXDPE010000014.1:0-31752 GCA_034668565.1 Sphingomonadales bacterium
TAATCATGGTTGATGGTGATTGCGTTATTGGTGTTGCCGATATCAACATTGATATCCTCGACGATCATCGGACCGAATTCGCCACCAATGTACCAGGCGCCGTCGCGCGCTAGTGCCGGCGTCGCGAGCACGGTTGATGAAAGCGCCACAGCTATGGCGAGCTTCCGCATAAATCTTTCCCCTTTCTTCTGCAGTCCTACGGGACCGACCTTGAACTCAATAAGGTAAGCGGAGTTTCCGCGCAAGCACGCTTATCCCCACAAATGTTGCCGAAATGCCTCAGTGAGTCGGTTAGCGAATCCTGAAGCGCCTCGTCAGACGGCCGGCAAACGACCCTCTGCTCCCTTGGTTTCATGTCGGCAAGGGAAATGGTCACTCGATCAATCCGTGTGACATTAATGCCGCAGTCAGGGCGTTGATGGCGGCCCTCGCCTCCTCGTCGATTATCGTTCCGCCAGAAGGACTTGCGACGCCCGCTTGGCGAGAACCGACCACTCTGAGGCCGTTGACCAGAAGACCGGTGCAGGCGAGGTCGCCTTCCCGCCATTGGTAGCCGTCCCAAATCCTCGGCACCGCCGCCGCTTTGTCCCAGGCGCTGGTCCCCGGCGGCGGAGCCAGGAATCGCCAGCCGCTTTCGGTCCACATCGCTAGCTTATTGTCGCACCCGGCCCAGTCTCCGCCGGCGCCGGGGGCGACGATGCGGCATTCGCCCTCGATCGGCTCGGCCGGGGGCTCGGCCGCCGGCGGCCCTTCCACCGCCGGGTGAAGCGCGAGGTCGATCCGCGCCAGGGCCTCGTTGTGGAACATCTCCTTCTGGGCCTGGCCGGGGATGATGAACGGCAGTGCGAAACGTGGCGTGGTGTCGGCCATTTCGGTTCTCCTCAGTCGATGATCAAAGACGCGGGCCGGGACGGCGCCGAGGTGCCGAGCTGGACGACCTCGACGCTCAGCGGCCCGGCGGGGCCGTCGGCGACCTGCTCGGCGGCGGTGTAGAGATAGGCCGGCGCCGCCACCGTCACGCGCCGCTCGAAGCCGTCGCCGGCAAGGGTCAGCCGATAGCTTTCGCTTTCCTCGCCGAGCGCAGTGTCGCTTCCGCTCAGCCAGACCCAGCCGGAGCGGCTGCGCCGGGCCCAGTTCAGGGCGAGATCGCCATTGGCCAGCCGCTTCGCCGTCAGGTGCACCGGCGACGGCGGCCGGAGCGCTTCCCCGGTCACGGTCCTGGCCGCGAGCACGCCCTGCGGATCGCCGAGCCCCTGCGCCAGCAGCCGCGCCTCCGCGCCGAGCGAACCGAGCGGCGCCTCGACGATCGCCAGGCTCTCCGCCTCGATCAGGACGAACGGCTCGCCGGGAACGTGAAGCCCGCACGCATATTCCGTTCCACGCCGCCCGCGCAGCAGGCGCGAAAGCCGGAAACGGCGCTCGCCGATCGGCTCGGCCAGGCCGAACTGGATCAGCTCGTCGCCGAGCGAGGCGAGATTGGCGCCGTCCGCCAGGGCCGGGTCCGCGCGGCTCTCGAGCCACATGGCCTCGTTCAGAAGCTCGACCTCGACTCGGCTGCGCTCGTCGATGAGCGCCGACCCGGCGGCGGCCGGCGGCGCTCCGATCGCCATGCCCAGCACGGCCGCCGGAGCGGTCGTCCCCGCCGCCGCCCAGCTCAGTCCGCCGTCGAAGCTCGCGCTCAGCTCGGCTCGGCGCCAGCCCGGTTCCGATCCCGCCGCCGCGACCAGCAGGCGCGGACGGCCGGGAAGCTCTTCGGCGAGAACAGGCAGGTCGAGGAGGCGCAGATGGGTCGCGCCGTGGATCAGGTCCGGCTGGTCGACCGGCCGGCCGGGGCTCGCGTCGCCCGCCGCCGCCGGCGCGGTCCCCGGCACCCCGGTCAGCTCGAGCGTCAGCACCATCCGGTCGAGGGTCCAGCGCGCGATCCTCCACAGGCCGGGGCGCCCGCCGATCCGGACATGGCGGCCGGCGGCCAAGCCGAGCCGGGACCAGCCCAGATTCACCTTGGCCGAGCGCCGGGCCGCCCACAGCCGCTCGAGCCGCCGCCCCGCGAGCGCCTTCGCGGTCGCGGCGTCGAGCGCGGCGGCGACGGCTCGGCGGTCGCTGGTCAGCGCCGGGCCCGGCCGGCTCGCCCGCTGAAGCCCGGTCTGATAGTCGCGCGCCGGATCGTAATAAGCCAGGCTCGCCTCCGCCGGCACCGAATCGCCGCTTCGCCTCAGCCACTCGCTTCGCCCCGCGGCGCCGAGCTCGCTGGCCGCGATCGTCGCGGCCGTCCCGGATTCGATTCCGATCGCCAGCGCCTCGCCGTCGTCGAGCAGCGAAAGCGGCTCGAGCTCCGCGAGAACCGCGATCGCGGCCCGGACGCTGTCGCCGCCCGCCGCATAGCCCTTGAGGAGCGTCGATTCGCCCGACGCGGTCAGCCCGTCGCCAAGGGCGGCGGCCACCTCGCCGACGCTCGTCGCCCCGGCATCGGCCTCCACCTCGAAGGTCAGGGAAGGGATCCGGTTGCCGTAATCCGCGAGCTGGAAATCCTCGAACACGGCATAGGCCGTGCCTCGATAGGCGGGCGCCTGCCCCGCGCCCTCCACCGCCGCGATCAGGGGATCGACCGATTGCTCCTCGCTGCCGAGGTGGAGCCGGTAGTCGGTCGCCGTCTTGAAATCTCCGGCCGCGCCGCGAAGCAGCTTGCCGTCCGCCCAGATCCGCCGGACCGCGCGGATCCGCCGCCCCGACAAGGCCACCGCGAAATTGGCGGAATAGCTGTAATTGACCGTCTTGGGCTGGCCTTTGCCGCCGCTCTTCGATCGTTCCTCCTTGAGATCGGTCGCCCAGATCACCGTCCCGGCGACCCGCATCGTCCCGAACAGCTTCGGGATCTGGCTTCCGTAGCTCGAAATCTGGACCGCCAGCTCCCCCAGCCGGGGACCCTGGCGCGGCTTGGGCGCAAACAGCCGTCCGTCTATCTGCTGGCCGACGAGGGCGCCAAGGGCGCCTCCGATCGGCCCTCCGACCGCGGTTCCGGCCGCGGTGAGCAACAGGGTCGCCATGGTCTCACCCTCCCTCGAAGAAACGCCAGGCGCCGAGCACCGGCCAGGGAACCGGCAGCGGCCGCTCCACGACCCTGCGCAGCCCGGCGTCGGCGTGGACGAAGCTGTCCCAGGCACGGACGACGATATGGAATTGCGCCGGCCCGGCCTCGCAGACGAGCACGTCCCCCGCCACCGCCCGCTCCACCGGCACCGGCTGGCAGCCGAGGTCGCATAATTGATGCTCGATCGCCGCGAGATGCTGGCCGCGCAGCGCATAGTCGCTTCGAAGCCCGCCGGCCGGAACTTCGGCCGCGGCCGCCGCGGTCCCGACGCAATCCAAGCCCAGCATCGGATCCCGGCCCTGCGGCCGGAAACGCACTCCGACCAGCGCCCGGGCGCGCCGGGCGATGCGATGTCCCCTGAGGCTCATGTCACGCTCCTGGATAACGGGTCAGCAGGTCCATTCCGGGCAGATGCGGCTCGCCCCGGAAATTCTCGGCATTGGCGAAGCGCTCCCGGCAGGTGGCGAAGCTCTTGTCGCAACCCTCGGCGATCTCGACGAGGGCGCCGGCCGCGATCGCGAAGGGCGGCGGCTCCTGAAGCCGCAGCGCCGTCCCCTCCGAGGCGAAGATCGCGCTTTCCAGGCCGCTGTTCGCGCCGTCGATCCAGCGCAGCCGTCCATACCCGCAGGCCCCGGGCCCGCCCGGCGCCTCGGCGACGACGACAACGGCTTCCTCCGGCGCGGCCGTCACCCTCGTCACCCGCACCCGGCCGGCCATGTCGACCCGGCAGCGCCGGTCGCCGAGCTCGGCCCGGCATTCGGGCGAAGTCTGCTCCGCCACCGCCCGCTCCAGCAGGGCCGCCGGGCCGCGCAGTTCGGCCTCGAAGCCGTTCGCCTTCACCGTCACGTCGCCGAGCTCGCCGCGGGCAAGCTTCAACGTCTCTCCCCCGGGATCCTCCCAATCGACCATGAACAGCGAAACCGCCGCCCGGTCCCAGCGCCCGGCGGCGAGGTCGGCCTCTCCGATCGAATCGCTGGTCAGCGCGCCTCGGACGTCGAGCGTCGAGGCGTCGAAATCGTCCGAGACCGAGATCGCCGAAGGCAGCATCCCCGGCGCGCAGCGATAGACGAGCCCGCCGATGACGAGATCGCGATCGTGGCTGGTGAAGCCCAGGCAGACCCCGTCCCGCCGCTCTACCCGCCAGCAGAAGGCGAGCGTGGTCAGCGCCCGTTCGAGGAAGGAAGGCATGATAAAGCTCCTTGATTTTAAATCCTCCCCCGGTTTTCCGGGGAGGGGGACCATGCGGAGCATGGTGGAGGGGTCTTGCTGAGTCGGAAGGGACCGACGGGACCCTACCCCTCCCGAACCTCGATCAGCGGCACCGACGGGATCTCCCCCGCCGCGAAGGTGGCTCGGCTGACGCTGAGCCGGTCCTGCTCGAAGCGCACCGGGACGTCGAACCGGAAGCCGGCCCTGACCTGCGCGCCCGCGGCCGGCGCCGCCTCGAAGCTGACGGTCCCGAGCGGGCCGAGGATCCAGCCGCTCGCCCGCTCGACCCCGCCGACCGACACGATCACCGACCCCGCCTTCGGCCGGGTGATCCGCCGCACCTGCCCGCCATAATTCTTCACCAGGTCGAACTCGGTACGAACGCCGTCGCCCGTCCCGAGAATCTGGTCGGCCGGCCCCGGCGTCCCAATCATCCCGTTCGAGCTGTTGTCGAACGGATCCTCGAATCGAAAGGCGACGGCCGCCCCGCGCCGAGCCCGGAAAAAGCCGATCAGAGCGTGCAGATCTTCCTCGCCCCGCACGCCCGGGCCGGCGTCGAAGCGAAGCCGGGCGTCGGCCCACTCGCTGTTCCGCTGCTCGCCGCCGCCCGCTCCCGCGACCACCGCGGTGGAGAAAGACGGCTCGACGCTCGCCTCCCGCCCGAGCGCCACCGGAAAGCGCACATCGTCGAATGCCTCCACGTCCCCATCTCCCAAAGCCTGTCCTGAGCTTGTCGAAGGATCGAACCAGGTAAATCCGTCGCGAAGCACCTGCGGAAGCGCCCAGGCGAACACCTCGCTCGGGCCTCGCTTCCGCGCCGCCTCGATCGCGGCGGCGATCCCGTGCCACTGCGCCTCGTCCCCGCCGGCCGGAACGAAGCCCGCGAAATAATGCTGGCGGCCGGGCGGGTAGCCGAGCCGGGCCTGCGCCGCCGCGGCTCCGTGCTCGCTCGCCCCCGAATTGCCCGCCGTCACCCAGTCGTAATCCTCGAGCTGGAGGACGTCGAAGGCCGGATAGTGCCAGCCGATCGGCAGGTTCGCGAGCTTCAGGTCGGGGGCGCCGAGCACCCCGGGCAGATAGACGAGCAGCAGGGCCTCGGCATCGGGCGCGACGCTGCGCACCGCCGCGACCAGGGCCGCGGTCGAATCGGCGAGCAGCGCTCCGGCCGCCTCGAGCGTCGAGCGCTGAGCCTCGCTGAGCGTCCCCCTCACGTCGGCGATCGCCGCCGGTGCGAACCGGGCCACCGCCTCGGCATCGTACAGGCAGATGCGTCCCTCGGCCGTCACCCACCACCATGGCTCGCCGACCTGGAACCGAATCCTCAGCCCCGCCGCCGCCGCGATCCCGGCGAAGGCCTGGGCCACGAGCCGCAAATAGCCCATCGCCCCATCATGGGCCGGCGACAGCAGGGTCGAGGGCGGCGACCAGCCCGTGAGCGCCGGCGATCCGTCCTGCGCCCTCTGCTTCCAGTCTCCCCAGACATGCTGGTCGAGAAGCTCGTAGGAAAGCGACCAGATGAGCTCGAAGCCGAGCGCCTTCGCCCGCCCGGCGAAGTCCGAATGCCAGGCGGCGCAGGGCGCATTGAGAACGCCGCCGGCGAGGCTGATATAGTAACCGCCGCTATTCGGCTCGAGCCGGAAATAATGGCTCATCCCGACATAATGGTTGATCGGCCCGCGATAGCCGAGCTGAAGCACGTTCCTCAGCACCCGCGCCGGACTGAGATGATAGAGGTCGTCATAACCGGTGGCGATCCGAAGCCGGTGCTCGGGCACCAGGACGTCGCCCGTCGCCAGGACCGATCCGGACCCGTCGCAGGCGATTTCGCTCAGCTCCGCCCAGCCTTCGGCCGGCGCCGCGAGCGGCGAATCCTCGTGGGCGAAGCCCGGCGCCACCATCGACACGAACATCCGGTCGACGTCGCCGGCCCAGACCGGATCGCCGCTTTCCCATCCGCCCGCGAGCGCCGCGAAATCGAGCGCGACGAGGGCGTCCTCGGAATTCCCTTCGGCGTAATTCCAAAGCCGGACGAACCAGCTTCGGGCTTCCCCCGCCGGGTCCCTCCCCTCGATCGTCAGGGTCGGACCGTCGACCGAATCCAGCGCCCGGATGCCTCCGCTCCGCCACCGGAAGCGAAGCGTGCAGCCGCGAAAATCGCGGCTCGTCTCATAAGCGAGCAGCGGATGGTCGAACCGGTCCTTCGCTTCCCAGATCAGGCCGGCGAGATCGTCGGCCTTGTAGAAGACGCAGTCCACCCGAAGCGAGTTCGGCCCGGTCGTCACCACCGACGCCATCATCGGCCTCGGAAAATTGACGGTCCACAGGCGCGCATCGAAGCGCTTCACATACCCCGTCTGCCTCGCCGCCCCCGGCGGCGCCAGCCAATGTGCCATTTGAACCTCCCACGTCTTAATTCCTCCGCGGCATTTGCCGGGAGGGGGACCGCGCGAAGCGCGGTGGAGGGGTTCTTCAGCGCCGCAGAACCCCTCCACCAGGCTTCGCCTGGTCCCCCTCCCCCGGAAATCCGGGGGAGGAATTAGGAATGCTAATCCTCCACCCGCATCAGCGCCTGCTTCACCGCCCGGGCCACCTGCCGGCTCGATTGCGCAAGCGCCTGCGGAGCCTCCCCGGCCGGGGCGCTGACGACGATGCTCATCCTGATATCGCGGGCGCCCGTGCGCCCGGTCTCGACCCTGCCGCTGGCCGTCGGAACGAACAGCTCCGGCCCGCGCTCGCCGACCAGATAGGGCCGTCCGGGCGCCACCGGGCCGCCGGTCGCCCGCCCGGGCGCTCCGAACAGCGTCCCGAGCAGCTGTGCCGCCGCGCCGAACAGCCCGCCGCCGCCGGCCGCCGAATGAATTCCGCCGCGAATCGCCGCCGAGGCGATCTCCGCCATTGCCGCCAAAGCGGTCCGCTTCAGGTCCTCGAACCCGAACTTTCCGGTCCGGACCGCGCGCAGCAAGGCGCTTTCGATCACCCGCCCCGCTTGCTCCATGCCATGCGCAAGGGGCCCTTCCAGCTGCCCCTTCATCTCCGCGACGTCCCGGGCGAAAGCCCCGGTATCGGCCCTCACGCTCACCACCAGCCGCTCGATTTCCTCGTCCATTTCTGTCCACCCACCCCCCCCCCGTCATTGCGAGCGAAGCGAAGCAATCCAGTGCGGTCTTTGAGGCCCGCTGGATTGCTTCGTCGCTTCACTCCTCGCAATGACGGCCCTCAATCCGGAAACCGCTCCATCAGCCGTTCGAGATCCGACCGCTCCGCCGGTTCCGCGCCCGGCCCGACCATCGCCTCCAGCACCGCCGCCAGCTCCGCCGGGGTCGACCGCCAGAATTCCTCCGGCCGCCACCCGAGCAGCGCGCCGGCCAGCCCCGCCAGCCGCCCGGCGGCTTCGCCAAAGCGCTCAATCCCGCTCATGCCGAGCCTGCCGAAGCACCCTGCAATATCTGGCCGAGCAGGACCTTGAGCACCGGGGTCGTCCCGGCCAGCCCGCGCTCGACGATCGCCGCGCCCAACCGCTCCCGGGTCAGCCCCTGCGGCGGTTCGTCGACGCAATGCCAGAACAGGCCGGCGATCTCGGCGATCCTCAGCCCGCCCGCCGCCGCCCGCTCGACCAGCCCGAACAGCGGCCCCAATTCCTCCTCGGCGGCGACCAGGGCCTCGAAGCTCGGTCGAAGCCTCAAGATCTCGCCTCCGACGACGAGCGCCGCCTCTCCGCGCGCCGGGTTCGCCGCCGCGCTCACAGCGTCGTCACCGCGCCCGAGCTTTCCAGGCTCAGGGCGTAATTGCGCTCGCCGTTGTAATCGCCCGAATAATCGAGCCTGGCGACGAGGAACCGCCCGCGCAGCCTTTCGCCGCTTTCGAAGCTCAATTCGTAATCGTCGATCTGGCCGGCGAGCGCGTTCGACTTGATCCGGATCTCGGCCGCCGATCCGGTGAAGATCCCGCTCGCCGCCACCGACACCGATCGCACGCCCGCCCCCGACAGCAATTCGCGCCAGCCGCCCGAATCCTTGCTGGTGACGTTCACCGCCTCGCCGTTCACCGACATCTGGGTCGTCCGCATCCCGGCGACGGTCGAGAACACCGGGTTTTGTCCACCATTTCCGACCTTTAGCAAAAAGGCACTTCCCTTTTCCGCAGCCATCGATATTCTCCCTTCGTCCTCAAATTGTGCACTGGAACTCGCCATGATTTCACAAGTGCTGCTCGTGGCCCTGATGGTCTCCGCCCAGGGCAATATCGCTTCGGCCCGCACCAGCTATTCGAAATGCCTCGGCGCCTTCACCCGGGCGCAGGTGAAGGCCGGGGTCGCCGCGGACGCCTTCCAGACCAATGTCGCCAATGCCTGCAAGGCGGAGGAGGCCGCCTTCCGGTCCGCCTCCGTCGCCACCGACGTCGCCGCCAAGATCGCCAGGGCGACCGCCGAGCAGAACGCGACCGAGGAGATCGGCTACATCCACGAAAACGCGGTCGAGACCTTCAAGGACAGCGTCGAAGCGCCCAAGCCGAAATGACGGCCGGCCGCCGTCATTGCGAAGAGCGCAGCGACGCGGCAACCCAGGACGGCATTTGCGACATCCTCGCCGATGGATTGCTTCGCTGGTGCGCAGCACCAGTTTACCCGGAGCGACGCCGCAGGCGACCTCGAAGGGCTCGCAATGACGACTATTCCGCAAGCAGCCGCGCGCGATAGTCGATCGCCACCGCCCAACCCGTTTTGCCGGCGCGTCCTTCGGCGATCGTCCGGCTGCGCACCAAAGCGAGCGTGACCAGCCGCCAGCCGTCGACGGCCAGCCCGGCCGCCATCGCCGCTTCGACGACTTCGGCGAAGGCCTGCGCCCGCTCCGGCCGCTCGCCGCGGTCGCGCAGGGTCACGGCAAGCCTGACCTCGCGTCCCGAACCGCTCTTATGGCCCCAGTCCGTCTCCGGCCCGCACTCGACGAGGGCATGCGGGAAGGCCGCCTGCAGCGGCGGTCCCGGATAGACTCCGCCCAATTCGAGCGATTGCAGGACCTCGATCGCCGCGGCCCTCAGCGCCGCACCCGCGCCGCTCACCGCCGCCTCCCGGCGCTCAGCCAGCGAAGCTCGGGCTCCAGCGCGAAGCGGCGCTCGAGGCCTCGCCCCGAAAGCGCCACTCCGTCTTCCGCCGCGCTCACCTCCACCCCTTCGGGCGCCTCCTCGCTCAGCGTCTCCGCCAGCGAGTCGCGGCGCGCGAGCGCCGCCTTGCGCGCGAGCGCGGCCCCGTGGATCATCAGCCGTTCGAACATGAAAATCCTCCTTTCAGCGCAGCCGGAGCCGGCGGAACGGGCGCCACAGCGCCGCGACCGCCGTCGGCGGCTCGCTCTCCCGCCCGCCTTCCGGGGCCCGGTTTGTGTAGAAATGCGCCGCCAGCCTCAGGATTCCCTGCCTGAGCGGCGCCGGCAGCTGGGCCCAGTCGTCGGCCAGGCCGGCCTCGTAGCCGATCCTTATTCGCCGGGCCTCGCCAGGCCCGGTCAGCCGGACCCAGCCGCCGCCCCGACTATCGATGTCGATCCCGTAAGCCGCGCTCGCCAGCGCCTGGGCCGGCCCCTCGGCGGCAACCGCCTCGATTTGGGTGATGGCCCGAACCGGCCTTCGGGTCAGACTTCGCCAGGCCTGGTCCGCCGCCATCGTCTCGCCGAAGCCGCGGACCAGGAGCGCGTCGCCGATGAACGCCTCGCAAAGCTCCGCCGCCGTCAGCACCAGCCCGGCGATCAGCCCGTCCTCGTCCTCGCGCTCGACCCGCAAATACGCCTTCGCCGCCCCCACCGCCTCCGGCGGCAGGGCCAGCATCTCGCCCTCGATCATGATGTTTCTCCCACTCCGTCATTGCGAGCGAAGCGAAGCAATCCAGTGCGGCCTCGAAAGGCCCGCTGGATTGCTTCGTCGTTACACGCCTCGCAATGACGGCTCCGCCGAGCGCCTGCGTTAAGCGGCGAACTTCAGAAGCTTGATCGCCTCCGAATTCACCACCTGCCCGCCGATCCGTTTGGTCGCGTAGAAATGGACGAACGGCTTGTTGGTATAGGGGTCGCGAAGGATTTGGGTCTCCGTCCGCTCGGCGATCAGATAGCCCGCCTTGAAGTTGCCGAACGCGACCGACAGGCTGTCGGCGGCGACGTCCGGCATGTCCTCCGCCTCGACCACCGGATAGCCGAGCAGGCTGTCCGGCTGCCCCGCGATCACGCTCGGCTGCCACAGGAAGCCGCCCGTCGACGTCTTGAACTTGCGGATGATCGACGCCGTCGCGGAATTCATCACGAACGCCGCGCCCTGCCGGTAGGGCGGCCGCAGGGTCTGGACGAGGTCGATCAGCTTGTCGCCCGGGAAATTGGCCGGAAAAGCCCCCGCCGTCCCGGTCGTCAGCACCTGCAGGGTCCCGAACGGTCGCGAGGCGTCCGTCTGCGCCGAGGTCGGCCCGGCCAGGAAGCCCTTGGGCCGGTTGACCCCGTTGCCGCTGACGAAGGCCGAGCCCTCGGCGCGCGCGAACTCGGTCGCGATCTCCTGGGCCAGCCAGGCCTCGACGTCGAAGGCGGCGTCGTCGAGCATCGCCTGGCTCGCCGCCGGATTGGCGTAAAGCTCGCCGAACGGCGGCGCGACCTCGATGAAGGTCGGAGTCGCCGTCTCCGGCCGTCCCGCGGTCTCGCTCACCCAGCCCGACGGGGTTCCGCCCGCCGTCACCAGCTTGCGATAGCCGGCGCTTCCGACCCGGACGACGTTGGCGATCGCCCTTATGGGCGAGATCGAGGTCAGCAGCCGTCCGATCTCGGAGTCGATCTCCTCGGGCACGGCATAGCCGCCGGCGGCGTCGGTCGTCCCGGCCAGGGCCTTCAGTTCGACCCCGCTCTCGAGCCCCTTCCTCAGATAGGAATCGACGAACGCCGAGCCCGGCGCGCTCGCCCCGCTCAGCGCCGGCCGCCCCGCGGCCACCGCCTGGGCGTCCATCCGCCCCTTGAGCTGCGCCATCTCCTCGCGCAGCTGGGCGACGCCCTCGCCCTCCCGCTCCAGCGCGTCGAACGACGCCTCCAGCGGATCCGCTTTCACTTCCAGCATCTCACTTTCTCCTCTTCGCAAATTGGACACACGTCCCCGTCATTTCCGCCGGCGCGGAAATCTCCCGTCATTCCCGCGAAAGCGGGAATCCCGCTTCTTCCTTGTCTCGATTGCGCTATCGCCGTCCGATGCAGCTCGACCGCGACGGCGCCCAGCATTTCCCCGCCGCCTTCAGCCTTGCCGAAGCGGCCGCGCTCGCCCGTCTGCTGTCTCTGCCCGAAACCCGCGCCGGCGCCCGCCTCGGGTCGACCTCCGGCCTCGCGGCTGCAATCGCCCCCGCCGACGCCATCGCCCGGGTCCTTCTCGGCCCCGCCGCCCGTGCGGTCGGAGCAAAGCTGTTCGACAAGTCGCCCGCCCGCAACTGGGCGCTCGGCTGGCACCAGGACAGGACGATCCCGGTCCGCGAGCGCCGCGAAGTTCCCGGCTTCGACCGATGGACGGTCAAATCCTCGATTCCCCATTGCGTCCCGCCGTTCGCAATCCTCGAGCGAAGCCTGACGCTGCGCATCCATCTCGACGCGGCCGGCGAAGCCAACGCGCCTCTCCTCGTCGCTCCCGGCTCGCACCGGCTCGGTCCGGTCGCGGAGGCCGACATCGCCGCGGCTCTGTCCCGCCTCGGCGCGAAAGCCTGCCTCGCCGAAGCCGGCGACGTCTGGGCCTATGCCACGCCGATCCTTCACGCCTCCGGACGCGCCCGGGCGCCGGGACGCCGCCGCGTCCTGCAATTGCTTTATTCGGCCGAAGACCTGCCCGGCGGCCTGGAGTGGCTAAGGCCCTGATCCGGACGGCCCTTGACTGGTTTGGCCCTTCGGCTAAGCCGCCCCCCTGTCGAAATCCAAGGGTTCCCTCCATGCCTCAGATGAGATCCATACGCCGCGGCCTGTCGGCCGCCGCCGGGCTGGTTTCGCCCAATCCGATCAAGCGGATCGAGGCGATGCAGGTCTTTTTGTCCTACCAGATGCACAGGCTTCCCGGGCCGGCCCTGCTCGAGCATATCAACGAAGCTCCGACTCTGACCGCCGCCCACATGACCAATGCGCGCCTCTGGCCGATCCGCCATGAGATGCTCGCCGCCCTTCCCAAGGGCGGTCGCTGCGCCGAGGTCGGCACCTATCGCGGCATTTTCTCCAAGCACATCGCCGCCACCTGCCAGCCCGACGAATATCACCTCTTCGACATCGATTTCGAGCCGCTCGACGAGGAGGCGATCCGGGCCGCCTTTGCCGGCGCCCTCCACAAGCATCTCGGCGACAGCGCCGCAAATCTGCGCAAATTCCCGGCGGGTTATTTCGACTGGCTCTACATCGACGCCGACCACAGCTATGCCGGGGTCGTCAACGACCTCGCCGCCGCCCACTCCGTGCTGAAGCCGGGCGGCTACCTCATGTTGAACGACTATACCAACTGGGACCCGACCTCCGCCCACCCTTATGGCGTGGCCAAGGCGGCCAACGAATTCATCCTGGCCGAGAATTACGAGGTCGTCGGGCTCGCCCTCGACAGCCGCGGCTTCCACGATTTCCTCATCCGCAAGCCGGCCTGAGGCCCTCGGCCCGGATCGCCGCGGGGAGGACTCGCCGGGTTCGGGCCCTCATAGTCACGGTTCCGCTCCTCTCTCCAGCGCATGAACCCGGGCCCTGGGCTGCATCGGCACGCTCACCAGGCTGACCTCGAGCAGGTCCACGTCCTCCAGCGCCCGGGGCGCCTGCCCGCTCGATTTCCTCACCGAATAGCCGAAGCTCAGCCCGGCGACCTTGCCTTCCTCGATCAAGGCGGCGACCCGCTTCCCGATCGCTCCGCCCGAAAGCCGGGCGATCACCCTCAGCCCGCGCCTGTCCTCCTTCAGATATTCGATCCGCCCGACCGGCCTGGCGCGATCGTGCTGCCAGAGCAGCGGCACCGTCCCCGCCCCCCGCTTCAGGCTGCGCTCGAAGGCCCCCGCCCGGACGACGTCGCCGCCCCGGTCGGGCTTCCCGAAGATCGCCGCATAGCCCGCGAACCTCATTTCAGCATCTCCAGCAGCCCGAGCCTCACACTCATCCCCAGCACCAGCAAAGCGAGCAGGATCCGCACCGCCCAGCTCACCGCCGCCTGCCAGGCGCCCTTCTTGGCGTCGCGCCAGGCCTGGAGGAGCTCGCGAAGCTCGTCCATGTCGCGCCGCGCCTTGCCGTCGCTCAGCCCAAGCGCCTCCAGCGCCCGCCCGGCGCCCAGCTCGCTCGCCTCCTCGATCAGCGCCCGAACCGTCACCAGCCCGGCCCCCTGCCCCTCCGCCTGGGCGACGAGGAGCGAAAGCATCTTGTCGCTCTGTTCCGTCATGATTTGTCTCCTGAATTCCTCCCCGCGATTTCGCGGGGAGGGGGACCAGGCGAAGCCTGGTGGAGGGGTTCTGTCCGCCTCCGAAGAACCCCTCCACCGCGCTGCGCGCGGTCCCTCTCCCCCGGAAAATCCGGGGGAGGAATGAAGTCGCACCGTCAAAACCCCAGCATCTCCCGCTTCTCCTCGACCGTGAGGAAGTCCGCCGCCGCGACCTGCGCCCACAGCCGTTCCCGGTCCTCGGCAAGCGCCGTCACCTGGTCGACGTCGAGCGCGAGCTTCAGCCCCGGCCACCAGTCGCCCAGCGCCGCCGAGATCGCGCCGAGCAATTTGTCGGCGATCGGAAGCACGGTCAGCCGCCACAGCGCCCGGTTCGCCTCCCGGTAATTGGCGTAGGTCGAATCCCCCGGAAGCCCGAGAAGCATCGGCGGAACCCCGAAGGCCAGGGCGATCTCCCGGGCCGCCGCCGCCTTCATCCCGGCGAAATCCATGTCGGCCGGGGTCAGGCTCATCGCCTGCCATTTCAGCCCGCCCTCGAGCAGGAGCGGCCGGCCGGCATTGGCGGTCCCGGCGAAATGGCGCTCCAGCTCCTCCTTCAGCCGGTCATATTGCTCGGCCGCCAGCATCCCCTCGCCGCCCTCGACGCTGAGCGCTCCGGAAGGCCGGGCCGAATTGTCGAGCAGGGCCTTGTTCCAGCGGGTCGCTTCGTTGTGGATCGCCACCGCCCCGGCCGCCGCGCCCAGGCAGCCGAGCCCATAATGGTCGTCGAGCGGATGCATCGCCTTGACGTGGATCACGCTCGGCCGGCCGAGCGGGTCGCGGGCCGCGAGCCGCGCCTTCACCGCGCCGGCGCGGTAGACATAGGCCGCCGGCCACCCGCCCGGATCGGCCTCCACCGTCACCCGCTCGGGCCGAAGCGCGAACAGCTCCGCCGGCGCCGCGTCGGCGTCGAGCAGGATCTGGACGAAGGCGTTGCCGTGCAGGAGCAGCTGCGACGCCGCCATGTCGAGCAGGGCCGGGGTCGCCAGCGCCAGCGCCTTGGCCGAGGCCGCGGCTCCCGCTTGGCCATCCCTGGCGTAGACCGGCGCCCAGGCGACGCTCTCCGCCACCAGCCGGACGGCCCGCTGCGCCACCGGATTGCCGAGATAGGCCTCGCGCACCTGCGCCTCATAGCTTCGCGGCCACTCCCCCGCCCCCACCGCCCCCGCATAAGCGCGATGAAGCAACGGCCGCGCCGCCGGCGCCGCCTTCCGTCCAAACCATTTCATGATTGGTCTCCTCTCTCCCGTCATCCCGGCGAAAGCCGGGACCTCAGGGAGGCCCGCCGTGCCTTCTCGTCCTGGGGTCCCGGCTTTCGCCGGGATGACGCATCTCCCTTCAAAGCTGCCTGATGCTCGGCTGCGCCCTGCGCTTGCCGAGCATCAGCTCGGTCATCGCCCAGACCATCGCGTCGGCCCGGTCGGGCGACCGTCCCGGCCCTTCATAGCCGCCGCCCGCGATCAGCCCGGCGAGCTCGTCCTCGAGCTCGGGAAAGGCGCCGGCGAACTTCGCCGCGCCGCGCTCGAACAAGGCCGCCACCGGCTCGGCGCGGGCCGATTTGCCCAATCGCGCATGGACGATGGTCACCGGCAGTCGGATATCGGCGCCGCGAAGCACGCTCTCGACCATCGCCCCGCCCTGATTACCCTCGGCGACGACCCGGTCCGCGCCCCATCGCTCCGCCGCGGATGCCGCCACTCGGGCCCACCCCTCCGGGCTCATTCCCGAGACGCTGGCATCGGCGACGACATAGGCGACATCGTCCGAACCCAGGACGCAGACCACGATCCCGCAGGCGTCGCCGTCGGCCGAGACGGGAGGGTCCACCCCGACGACGACGCGCCGATAATTCCTCCCCCGGATTCCCGGGGGAGGGGGACCATGCGAAGCATGGTGGAAGGGTAATTGGCGCCGGTCCCCGGCATCCTCGCTCGAATCCCCATCCTCCGAGCCGCCGACCCCTCCACCAGGCTCCGCCTGGTCCCCCTCCCCATGCTTCGCATGGGGAGGACAAGAGCGGCAGCGCTCGATCAGGTCCCTCGGCCACAAGCTTCCCTCGACATCCTCGATCAGCTCGCCGTCCAGCTCCTGCCGGCCGAGCCTCGTCCCGCCATAATCGCGGGTCACGTCCGCCAGGAAGGCGCCGGCCACGTTGATGGCATTGTCGCTCGTCCGGCCACTCGTTATCTCGACCCCGGGCCGGCCATTGAGCTTGCGCACCAGCGCCACCGGCCGCGGGGTCGTCGTCGCCATCGCCCGCGGCAGCGGTCCGCACCTCAGCCCGAGCATCAGATTGTCCCATGCCGCCGGGCCGAACGGCCATTTGGCGATCTCGTCGCACCAGGCGAAATGATGCTGCGGCCCGCGCAGGCTGTCCGGCTCGGCCGCCGAATAGAGATGGGCGCGGGCGCCGCCGGGCCAGCGCAGCCGCGCCAGCGACGGCTCCCAGATCGGCCGCTCGTTGTCGGGGCAGACGGCGAGAATGCCGGAATCGCCTTCCACCATCACTCTGCGGGCTTCCGCCATCGTCGCCGCGACCAGGGCGATTCGGACCCGCCCGTCGGTGCTCGCCATCCGCCTCACCCATTCGGCCCCCATCCGGGTCTTGCCGAAGCCGCGGCCCGCGAGCACCAGCCATGTCCGCCACGGAAGCGCCGGCTCGCGCTGGCCGGTCCGCTCCCACACCGCCCAGACATAGCGCAGATACTCCCTCTCGTCGGCGCGGAGGCCGGCGATCGCCGCATCCCGCTGGTCCTGGTCGAAGCCCGCAATCTGCCCGGCCAGCGAATCGAGCTCAGGCCTCCTCATCGCCGCCCTCGCCGCTTCTCTTGGCCGCTTCCGCTCGGATCTCCGCCACCCGCGCCGCGAGCTGGTCGAAGATCGCCTTGGCGTCGGGCGCGCGCCGTTCGTCCACCGCGCGCATCTGCTCGATGCTCTTGCGGTGCAGGTGGAGCAGGCGAAGCGCCGTCGCGTCGTTGAACACCCGCGTCGTCGCCGTCTTGCGGCCCTGGTAGAAGATGTCCTTGGGCGCGCCGAACCGGCACCGCTCGACCAACTCCATGTCGAGCCGCTCATAGCCCTCGCGAAGCGCTTCCGCCCAGGCGGCCCGGAAGCCGGGATCGCGCCGCCTCAGATCGTAGAAGACCCGCGCCGACCGCTTGGTCTCGCGCGCCGACAAGGCGACGTTGCAGGTCTCCGCGAGGAAGTGGAGGAAGTTTTCGATCTCGGCCGGGGTCAAGGCCCCCTTATGCTTCTGCCGAACCTGCGGCCCCCGCACCCCGCTGCCCCGCCCTCGCTTCAGCTCCGTCCCCGGCTCCCCCGCCGCGACGAAGCGCCCATGCGCGCCGCGCAATCCATGCCTGTTCCTGCTCATCCCATCCTCCCCAAATGAAACGACCGCTTCACTTCCGCGCCAAAAATTCCTCCCCGGATTTCCGGGGGAGGAATTAAGTCGAAAAAACAAAGACGGCCGAGCCGCCTCCGAGCCAAATTCCTCCCCTGCATTCGCAGGGGAGGGGGACCACCTGAAGGGTGGTGGAGGGGCCCTTCCGGACTCCGAAGAACCCCTCCACCGTCCTCCGGACGGTCCCCCTCCCCGGCAAAAGCCGGGGAGGAATTAAGTCGAAAAACGGCCCGGACCTCGCCGGCGCCAGCCCGGCGCGCAAAGAAAAAGCCGGCCGCGGATGGCCCGCGCCGGCTGTTCGATCTTGCTCAGCTACAATTCTGCAGCGTGACTAAAAGATACCCCGGCAGCGTGACGCTGTCAAGCGCTTTGTACCGCTCCGGTCAAATCCTATTTTTGTAAGGCTCCAGCTTTAATAAAACTGCGATTTCTTGAGCGCGAAAATAGGATTTCGAAATCCTATTTTTTGGCCTTCGTTTGCAAAAAACTTTATTTTTGGAGGCCGTTTCCAGGTCCTTTTCCAGGAGATTCGAATCGGACCGCGCGAATCGGGATATCGCCGCGATTTGCGGCGATGCCGAGGCGACCTTGATCCGCTCCACCGTTGCTGGCGTCGGCGGCCTGGAGGCCCGGAATGTTTCCCCGATCGTCGGCCGGGCCGCACTCGAGGCTCTTCCCCAAGGTCGAAATCGGTTATGACAGGCCGGGGGGCGATAAAATGACTCTGGTCTTTGAAAAGCAGGAGAACAGGCCCGGCACCCATGCGCTCATCATCGGCGTCGGCGGCTATTCGCATCTTGAGACGTCGACGGTCGGGCCGGCGCCGGAGACCGCCCGCTTCCTCGCCGACTGGCTGATCAAGACCTACAATAACCCGAATTGCCCGCTCGCCTCGGTCGAGATGCTGGTCTCCGCGCCGCGCGACGCGACCATGAACTACGAGGGCCTCGCCCTCGAGAGGCCGACTTTGGAAGCTGCGCGATTCGCCGTTCGAAGCTGGTTCGAACGCGCGGCGAGTCACCCGGCCAACATCACTTTCTTCTATTTCATCGGCCGGGGCGAAATGTGGAATGATGATGCCAGCTTGCTGTTCGAAGACGCTCGGGCGCCGGATCGCGTCGGGCCTTGGGCGAGCTTCAGATCCCTCGTTTCAGCGATGCAGGCCAGCGGCTCGCAACGCCAGGTCTACGTAGTCGAAGCCGCCTCGACCGGCCTTGCCGTCGGCGACGGGGTGAAGCTGCTCGCAACCGGTTCGGAGCTCGAGCTGGCGGACCGGTCCCCGGCCTTCGAGCGCCTGTTCGGGAATCCCGAAGGCACCCGCCTCGCCGTGTTCCTGAACGCGGTCACGTCGGGCCTGGATTTCGCTTATTCGCTAACCGCTTCCGCCTTTGCGCGCGCCTTCATCCGGTGCCTCGACCAATTGGCGGCGACGGAAGGTCTGGGCGACACCGCGCGCCTTGCGGAGAAGATCATCGAAACCGAGCCGCGGGCCTGGCAGCTCCCGATGGAATTTCTGGTTCCCAGCTTGCATTCAATCCCCTTTCACTATGCGCCGCCGTCGAGCGATTGGAAAAGCGAACCGCTCTCCCTCGCGCCCGACCGCGAACCCGGTTCGGCCCCGCCCGGCCCGGGGCCGTCGTCGCCGAAGCCGAAAAAGAAGCGCAAGCCGAGGGCTTCCCCAAGCCCGCCCCCGCCCCCCGTCTCGCCCCCCTCCGGCGATCGGGAGGGGGCGACCGATTTCGTCCCCGACGACGCCGAGACCGAGCGCGACGATCTCGGCCGTTCCGTGCTCGCCATCGGCCTCGCCCGCCGCCTCCACCGGATCTGGCGCGGCGCCAACGAAACCGGCCCGGCTGGAATCGGCGACGACCGTGCCGCCTTCGTCGTTCACCTCGACGCGCCCTGGGGCGGCGGCAAGACCACCTTCGCCAATTATCTCGCGCGGGTGCTCGATCCGGTGCCCGCCGGCCGCGAGCCGGCCGCCTTCCTTCGCGACCGCTACGGCGAGGCGGATCTCGGCGGCATCTTCCTCGACGATCCGCCCGCCGACGGCGCCGCGGCAGAGCGGCTTGCCGCGCTTCCGGCCGCGGCCAGGCGGCCCTGGATCGTCGTCCCCTTCAACGCCTGGCAGGTCGAGCATTGCGCGCCGCCCTGGTGGGTCTTCTATCAGACCATCCGCAAGGGCTGTTTCGACGCCGTCCTCGAGGAAGGCGATCTGCCGTGGAGCCCGCAATCGGGCCGGCCCCGCCTTCCGTTCCTTCAGCGCCTCGACAGCTGGCTGAAGCTGTGGCTGCGCGAGATCGGCTGGCGGGTGACCAACCCGAAGGTGCGCGCTTTGCTGATCACGGCGGCGATCGGTTTCGCGGCCCTGTTCATCCTTTGGTATTTCGGGATCTGGGGTGCGAGCCAAAGCAAGGACGGGCCCAAAGCGGGGTTCAGCCTGGCGAGCGCCTTCGGGCTCTTCTTGACGGGGCTCACCGGAGTCACGGCCTTGTGGGGCGTGGCAGCCGTCGCCACCGAATCGATCATCCCCGGCACCGACACGCTCGCCGAGCGGCTCAGCCTGGGCAGCGGCGACCCGTTCGAGCGTTTCCGCCGTCACTTCGCGCGCACGATCGCCCGGGTCCGCCGGCCGGTCATGGTCGTCGTCGACGATCTCGACCGCTGCAAGCCCGATTTCGTCGTCGGTATCGTCCGCGGCATGCAAACCCTGCTTCGAAGCCCGCGCGTGGTCTTCGTCATCCTCGGCGACCGCGACTGGATCGAGCGCGCCTTCGAGGCGCACCACAAGGTGATGGAGAAAGTCGACGTCGGCCCCGAGCAGACCTTCGGCGCCCGCTTCGTCGAGAAGGCGATCCAGATGTCCTTCATCCTCCCTGCGATGGGCGACGACAGCCGCCTGGCCTATGTCCGGCGAGTGCTGCTCGGCCAGTCGTCCGAGCCTGGGCGGACGGCCGCCGCCGGCATGGACGCCGTCGCCGCGAAAGCGGTTCGCGAGGTCGTCAACCGCGAGGCCGCCGCGCCCGATTCCGATCCATTCGACACGGAGAGGATCGTCACCCAGGCGCTCAAGGAGGTCGGCGCCCGTCCGGACGCCTCGATTGCGGACGAGGCCGCGCTCCAGCTCCAGGTCAAGCAGCTGGTCGGCGAGACCCTTGCGATCAACGCGACCAGCAGCGATCGCGTCGAGCAGGCGGTGGCGCACCAGCTCGAGGCGCTGGCCGCGCATTTTCCCGCCAACCCCCGCCAGATCAAGCGCATCGTCAACGCGATCACCGTCTATTACGCCGTCGCCCTGCAGCGGCCGGGGCTCGATCCCGACGAGGCGTTCCGAACCCAGCTGGCTCTGTGGATCATCGTCATGACCGAGTGGCCGGAAACCTGGCGGCTGCTCGCCGCCTTCCCGGCGCTGGTCGGCATTCTCCAGTCGGAAGATCCGATCGCGGCACTGCAGGCCGACGGCGCCGATCTTCCCGGTTCGCTCGAAGCGACGACGGCGGTGGTGAAGCGCATTCTCGCCGATGCGGAGCTGATGGCGCTGATCAGGGGCCGCGATTCCGCGCCGCTCGATCCCGAGCGGGTCCCCCTCCTCGCCCAGCTCACCCCGCTGCACAGCCGCAAGCGCCGCCTGCCGGAGGGCAAGGCGGCGACGGCGGGCGGCGACGGGTAGCGGCCTTCAGCCGAACCGCTCGGCGTCGGTCACGCCGCTTTCGCGCCCCGGGTCAGCGCCCGCCGCCAGATCGGGATGGTGATCAGCCCCGCCTGCGCCATCTGGGGCAGCACGAAGCCGAGCGCGATGGCGACGGCGGCGCCGAGCAGGACGCTGAGCGAGCGCCTTCGCACGTAGAAGATGTCCTCGGCCCTCGCCTTCGGGCCGACCATGTCGGGCCCGGTCGCGATCCTGACGACCCTGACGTTGAACGCGGCCGCGGCGAACATCGCCCCGCAATAGAGCAGGGCCGGCGGCCGGGCGTAGAGATTCTGGGCGAGCCAGGCGGTGACGAACGGCATGAACGCGATCGTCAGCAGAAGTCCCATGTTCCAGGGCAGGATCCCGGGATGGTAGCGGGCGGCGAGGGCGAAGGCTCGGTGATGGCCCATCCAGAACAGGCCGATGACCGCGAAGCTGACGAAATAGCCGAGCAGGCTCGGCCACAGCTGGGCGAGAGCGATCCAGTAAGCGCGGTCGGGAGATCCTTCGGGCAGATGCGCCGGGTGGATCTCGATCACCAGCAGGGTGATCGCGATCGCGAACACCGCGTCGGAAAAGAAGACCAGCCGCTCCAGCGCATGGTCGGTCCCCGCGACTCCCGCCATTTCGGCCTCCCCCTCGAAATCGCCCCTCGCCCCAGCATGGCACGCCTCGAGGGGCAGGACCAGTCGGGCGCGGACTCCCGCAACTTTCCGCCACGCCGCGGGCCGATAGGTTCAAGAGACGCTAGGTCCTGCGCATCCTTCCGCCCCGCTGGCGCGTTGGGCGCGCAAGATGATGAAAAACCTTGCCTTCTGCCTGCCGCTGGTGGCGCTCGCCGCCTGCGCGGACGAGCCCGAGCCGAAGCTGCCGACGCCTGACGCGGCCCTGATCGAGCGCCTCGCCGTCGCCAACGCCGCCGCGCCCGCCACTCCCGAAAAGCTCGCCAAGGCGGACAAGCTCGTCGGCGCCGTCGCTTATGTCGGCCCCGACCGTGTCGCCGGCGCCGCTGAAAAGCTCCTCGCCCGCTAAATCCGAAAAACGCTTAAAATTTCGGCTTAATTTCAACGCTCTAATAATTGGTGTCAGACACCGAATTTCTTTAGAAGGGCCGCTTGCCGACGACGTTGCCGGCGGTCCGGTAGCGGCAGACCAGCACCTCCTCCTCCGCCCCATCGGCCAGCGCGCAGCCGACCCGGTCGCTCTCGCGCCACATCAGCTGCGTATAGTGACCGACATCGGCGAAATCGCCGGTGGCGCTGTTGTCGGGGAATCGCCCGGGGCGGAAATCCTTCTTCTCCTCGGTCCAGCCGCCGACCATCTCCTCGGGCGAATAGGCGCCTCGGGTCCCGGCCCACAGATTCTCGCCCTGCGGATCGTCCCCGTCGAGATCGTCGCTATGCTCGAATTCGCCGCTGGCGGCGAGCTCGCCGCCCCACTCGGCGGCCTCGGCGGCCAGCGCCGGATCCCAGGCGAGAGCGGGGATGCCGGCCGCGCTGCGCTCCCGATTATGGGCGGCGAGCAGCCTTTCGTCGAGGCTCGTCAGCCGCCCGGTTCCCCCAACCAGAAGCGGCGCCGCCAGCACGAGCGCCGCCGCCAGCCGCCATCGCCCATTCGCCGATCGAGTCCCCGCCATGCCCTAAAGCATGAACGACCCCGCTTAGCGCGGCCTTGCCATCCAGGGTTTACGCCCCGTTCACCGTCCCGGCCGAAGGCTGTAAGAAATGGGTTCGCACAAAGCCCACAAAGGACACAAAGAACCCGCGCAGCGGCTTATTCCCAACCAATCCGAACAGGCCGCCCGGTCAGCGCCTGCCAGGCCCCTTGGTGCCCTTGGTGTCCTTTGTGCGAACAAAAATCGGCCTCCGGCCGAAACCCGGCGGGCGCGCTAATGCACGGGCCAAAAAATCGGTGTCAGACACCAATTTCTAAAGCGTTGAAAAGATTGGGCAGCGAGACCGGCGAGGGCCGCGAGCGGGTCCCCGCGAATCATAATGGGGGCCGGTGTCGCCACCGGCCCCCACTTGTCCCAGCTTTGACTGCCGTCGCTGGGTGGCGAGGCCAT
This sequence comes from Sphingomonadales bacterium, assembly GCA_034668565.1. Classification (GTDB taxonomy): domain Bacteria; phylum Pseudomonadota; class Alphaproteobacteria; order Sphingomonadales; family Sphingomonadaceae; genus Allosphingosinicella. The sequence goes on from JAXDPE010000014.1 coordinate 22,883, forward strand.
CTCTCGCTGGGCGGCTTGGGATCGCGCCTCGGGCCCGAGGGCCCGAGTCGCTCTCCTCACGGGTTCCGGAGCGAGGCCGCGAAGCCCCGTTCGGCCCCCGCCGGGTCTCGAGGAGCGGCCGATCAAGCCTCTCGCCGATCCCCGTCGGGTCGCTCGGGCGGAACCGAAATTCCGCCGTCGCTTCCCTTCGGATCGAGCACGGCCGAAGCCGCGCTTTCTCCTCGGGCTCGCATCGGGGCCGAAGCCCCTCCGGTCGCCCTTCGGATCGCGGCGCCGCCCGAAGGCCTTGCCGCTCACCCGGAGCCGATTTTTCCGAAGCCGAAGCTTCGTCGACCAACCCCGTTCGGGTCGCGAAAGAAGGCGTAAAGCCTTCCCCGTCTCCCTCCAGCTCGGCCGCGGGGCGATTCCCGCGACTTCGCCGGTTCGGCCTGACTGCGCGGCTCGCGAACGAACCTCTCGGCCTGACCATGGCAGGTTTCGTGAAATCCCGCCTCGCATCCGCTTGCGCTTATGCGGGCGCGGCTTCGTCCGCCTCCCCGCCTTCCGCTTCGGAACGCCGGCCCCTTGGGGGAGCGATGGCGCCTTCAGCCTGGGCATCGCGGCCTTCCGTTCAGCGATCCGTTTCCGGTCCGCCGCGCTTCCGGCCACGAGTTGAAGCTGTCAGCTTTGGCCGATTCGCGAAAGGCCAATCCGGCTGTGGATAATGAGGATAACGGGGGTAAGTTTAACCTCGATCAGATCCGTTTTCGGGGCCGGCGCCGCCGTTGTCGTCAGGCCTGGAATCGTTCGATTCCCAGGCGTCGAGGGTGCGCCGGGCCATGTCGATGGCCATCTTGCGAAGCGAGTCGCCGAGCCCGATCGCCGCCTGTCCGGCGTCCCCGGCCGCGCCCGCCGCGCTCGCCGCGGCGCGCTTCGTCGCCGGCGGATCGCGCAGCGCCGCCGCCGCCGCGAGCAGGGCCGCCGCCACCGTCTCGCTCACCGCCGGCTGCTCGGCGAATTTGAGCGCGCTCTTGCCCACGTCCCGAACCGCCTTGGAAACCTTGACCCCGGCGATCCGCTTGGGGATCTTGATCGCGTCCGCGCCTTTGTCCTTGCTCTTGCCCTTCTTGGCTTTCTTGTCGCCCTTGGCCATGGTCGCGCGCTCCTATTCGACGATGATCCGGCCGCTCATCCCGAGCAGCCGGTGGAAGAGGTTGGCGCCGGACGCCTTGTAGCGCCCCGCTTTCGGCACCAGCACGATCGTCCGCGTCGAAAGCGCCGGCACTTCGAGGCTTCCGCCTTTGACCAGCGCCGAATCGCGCCGGCGAAGCTTCGAATCGCGGAAGAAGCCGCCCGCCGAGAAGGTCAGGCCCTGATTGCTGTTGTTGACGAAGCGAAGCCGGACCGGCTCGCCCGCCTTGAGCCGGAGCTCCCCGGGCTGGATGTCGTAGGCGCTCAGCAGGACGTCGTATTCCGGCGCCATCCGCCAATCCTGGGCGGCGGCGGGAGTGGCGAGGAGCACGGCGAGGGGGAGAAGCAAGCGTCGCATTTAGAGGTTCTTAGCACGACGCCCCACCCCTTGTCCTCCCTCTGCGGGCGGCGCATTGGAAGCGGCATGAAACACGCCGCACTGCTAGTCGCCCTTGCGCTCATCGCCTCTCCGGCCGCCGCCAGCCTCGCCCCGGCCGAGCACAAGATCGTCCGGACCGTCGACTCCGAGCAGCCGAGGACGCTCGCTTTGCTCGAGCGGCTGGTGAACGTGAACAGCGGCTCCCTGAACCTCCCCGGAGTGACGGCGGTCGGCGAGATGATGCGCTCCGAGCTCGAGCCGCTCGGCTTCGCGGTGCGCTGGGTGCCGATGGCCGAGGTCGGCCGCGCCGGCCACTTCATCGCGGTCCACAAGGGCAGCGGCCGCGGCCGCCGGATCCTCCTCATCGGCCATCTCGACACCGTGTTCGAGCCCGACAGCCCCTTTCAGCATTTCACCCGCAAGGACGAGCGGACCGTCGAGGGCCCGGGAGTCGGCGACGACAAGGGCGGGATCACGATCATGGTCGCCGCCCTCCGCGCCATGAAGGCCGCCGGAACGCTCGAGGCCGCCGACATCGAGATCGTCCTCACCGGGGACGAAGAGGATGCCGGCAGCCCGATCGCCGTCGCCCGCCGCGATCTCGTCGCCGCCGCCGGCCGGGCCGATCTCGCCCTCGACTTCGAAGGCCTGGCCCAGGAAGGGGATCGCGACATGGGCTCGATCGCCCGGCGCGGCTCGGCCTCCTGGCAGGTGACCGCGCGGGGCAAAACCGGCCATTCGAGCGGCATCTTCTCCAAGGAGATGGGCGACGGAGCCATATACGAGCTCGCCCGGATCCTCGCCGCCTTCCGGGCCGAGCTGCCCGAGCCCAACCTCACCTTCAACGTCGGCCTCATCGCCGGCGGAGCGACGGCCGAGCTCGACAAGGACCTCATCCGGGGTACCGCCACCGGCAAGACCAACATCATCCCGCCGATCGCGATCGCCCGCGGCGATCTTCGCGCCCTCTCGCTCGACCAGCAGGAGCGGGTGATGGCGAAGATGCGCGCCATCGTCGAGCGGCACCTCGCCGGAAGCGAGGCCGACATCGCTTTCGACGATGGCGCCTATCCGCCGATGGCGCCAACCGCGGCGAGCCGGGCCCTGCTCGGCCGGCTCAACGCCGTCAACCGCGACCTCGGCCTCGCCGAGATGGGGGAGTTCGATCCCCTGAAGCGCGGCGCCGGCGACATCGGCTTCGTCGCCCATCTCCTCCCCGGCCTGGTCGGCCTCGGCACCGGCGGCCAGGGCGCCCATGCCCCGGGCGAGACTGTCGACCTCGCCAGCCTCCCCCGCCAGGCCAAGCGCGCCGCCATCCTGATGAGCCGGCTGGCGAAGGAGAAGCGCTAGAAATCCTCCCCCGGTTTCCCGGGGGAGGGGGACCATGCGAAGCATGGTCGAGGGGTATTTCTGAGTCCGAGGAACCCCTCCACCGCGCCAAAGCGCGGTCCCCCTCTCCGACAAATGTCGGGGAGGAACTATTCCTAGAACGGCACCTTTACCGTAATCATGATCCGCTTGCTGATCTGGCCCTGGGGCATCTCGACCTCCTGAAGCAGCGGCTCGATCCGGGCGCCGCCGATGTCGAGGCCGACCACCCCGGGCTCATGCACCTCGATGCCCTTAGGCGGCTTCAACTCCTTCGCCCGGTATTGATCGGGATTGCGCCCGCACACGACGATCTCGCCGGCCGCGGCCGAACGGCGGCAATCCTCGGGGAGGATCCGGAGCGGATCCGCCGGCGCCTTCAGCTCGAAGTCGCTGGGAAGGATCGCCGCCGGCTCGGCGGCGGCGATCATCAAGAGGAGGGGCAACAGCGGCAGGGCGTCGGGCTCCGCGAGGTTCGCGGGCCAGCCTAGCGCAGCCGATAATGGTCCGCCAGCCGGTCGAGCGCCATGGTCAGGACCAGCTTGCCGGCCCGGGCAGGCCAGCCGAGCGCGCTTTCCGCCTCGCGCATGCCCTCGCCCGCGCACAGCACCCGCCAGGCGATGGCGTCGAGGCCGGGGCCGAGCGCTTTCACCGCCGCCTCGAAGCGGCGGCGGGCGGCGAGCTGGGCATGGGTGGCGGCGGCCGCGCCCGCCGGTGCGCGCGGGGTTCCGTCCGGCGGCGGCGAATCCCAGTTCATCGTCACCCGCGGCGGCAGCCCCGATCGCTCCCAATCGCCTCGCAATTGCTCGCCGGCGGCGAACTGGCGTTCGCTGACATGGCCGCGCGAGCGAAGCCAGCCGAGCGGCGATTCCGCCAGGTTCACCGTCACCGAACGTGCCGCCGCGCGTCGCGCCTTGCCCCGCTCGGCGCCGTCCTTCGGCGCTGGCTGCTCGGCGAGCAATCGGTTGCGCCTTGCCCGCTCGATCTTCACATCACTCTCCCAGATTTGGTACATATCAGGAACACTTGCCATGAGGACAAGTATGTAGGAAAGTGAAATCTTGTATTCGCATGCGTTTGTGGGGAATTTGGCATGATCACTCGAATTCGCGACGTCCGTCGCGCGAAGAAGCTTACGCTTCAGGACGTGGCCGACCGCTGTGATCCGCCCACGACGCCGCAAACGATCGGCCGGCTGGAGACCGGGGCTCGAACCGTCTCGCTCGCCTGGCTCAACCGGATCGCGAGAGCGCTCGGAGTCGAGGCGACCGACCTCGTCGAGTTCGCGGATCGCGACGAAGATGTTCCCCTTGCCGCCCTGGTCGGCCAGGACGGCGCCCATGCTCCGCGCCGAGCGGGCGTGGTCCTGCCGCCCCGGCCGGAACCCGACATGGTCGCGGTCGCGGTCGAATCGAGCGTCGGCGATTATCGCAGCGGCGATGAAATCTGGTGCCTTCGCCTCGAAGCGGACTCGTTCGGCCGGGCCCTCAACCGGGACGTCCTCGTCCCCCGGCCGGCCGGGCGCTTCCTGTTCGGCCGGCTCGTCGCCCGCGAGGAAGGCAAGCTCCACCTCCTCCCTTTGGGCGGCGGCCGCCGCCAGCTCGTCGTCGCCGAACCCCCTTGGATGGGAATGGCGGCGACTTTGATCCGAAGCCTCTAGCCGTCATCCCGGCGCAAGCCGGGACCTCAGGGAGACCCGCCGGGCCTTTCCGACCCGAGGTTCCGGCTTTCGCCCGAATGACGGTAAAATAGCCGGCTTGCCAGCCGAAGCCCCGCGGCGGCGGAATGATCAGGTCGCCGTGTCCCCCGGACACGGCTAAACAGTGCGGGGCACTGTTTACCTGATCATGGTGGGCGCTGACGGGCTCGAACCGCCGACATCTTCCGTGTAAAGGAAGCGCTCTACCAACTGAGCTAAGCGCCCGCGCCCGGCCGCCTGTGCCACCGGCGCCGCGGCCGCACAAGCCTCGCCGATTGGCGGGTCGGCGTTCAGATGATCAGGGGTCCCAGTTGCTCGGCCGCCCGCAAATAGGCTTCCATCCGGGTCGCGGCCTCGTCCGAAAGCTCGATGAACACCCGGCGGCCGTCCTCGGGATCGGCGACCCGGACGAACAGCCCCTGGTCGCACAGGCCCTTGATCCAGCGCAGCGCCGTCGTCGGCGGCACCGCCGCGGCGATGCACAGGCTCGACACCGCCACCCGCTGACGTTCGGCCCGGGCGGCCATCAGGTCCAGAAGCATGTCCCAGGCGGGATCGGCGAATATATTGCCCTTGAAGAAATGGTCCCTGAGCCGGCGCACCCGGATCAGCGAGCGGATGAAATCGGCGTCCAGCGGCTCGCTCGGCCCGTTCGGGCCGGCGCCGACCGCGGCCATCGCCGCGGCCGCGGCCTCATGCTCCGACAGCGATGCGAGCAGCGTTGCGATCCGCCCGATTTCCTCGCTGAGTTGCCGCAGCCGCACCCTCCCCCGGGCCTTGCCGACCCGGTGGTCCCTTCCCGTCGCCATCGCCGTCCCGATCTGCCCGCCTGCCGCTGAGATTGCCGCCATTCCGGAATGATTGCAGGCCGACATTGGTCCGTTCCGGACGAAATCGCCACCAGCGCGCGGACCCAAATCCAGAGATCGGATATGCCCGGAATCGGGTGCTTCGACGGGCGGCTTCGGCGGCACGGGGGCCTACATGGCGGCGGGAATCGAATTCAGTCTCCCGCGGCCGCAATTCCTGTCGGAAGACTCGCTCCGTTTCGGATTAAACTTCCTCCATTATCCAGCGAGCGGCGGCGGCGGCGTGAAGCGCCGTGGTGTCGTAGACCGGGATGACGTTGGCGCCGGGATCGACGAGCAGCACCAATTCGGTGCAGCCCAGGATCACGGCCTGCTGCCGGGCCTTGCCCATTTCGGTGACGCAGGTCTTGAGCAGTCGCTGCGAATTGCGGCTCACCTGGCCCCTCGCCAGTTCCTCGAAGATGATCCGGTCGATCTCACCGGCCATCGTCCGGTCGGGAAGGGCGAGGTCGATCCCGCGGGCGGCGATCCGGTCGCGGAAGAAACCCTCGCCCATGGTGAAGCGGGTGCCGATCAAGCCGGCCTTCCTGACGCCGTCGGCGGCGAGCCGGTCGGCGGTGACGTCGGCGATGTGGATCAAGGGTATCGAGACCGCCGCCTCGACAGCAGGCGCCACCTTGTGGGTGGTGTTGCTGCACAGGATCAGTCCCTTCGCCCCGGCCGCCTCGAGCCTCGCCGCGGCGGCGGCGACGATCTTGCCGACCTCGTCCCATCGGCCGGCGAGCTCGAGCGCCGCGACCGGCGCCAGATCGAGGCTCTCGAGAATGAGCGGCGCCGAGGTCAGCCCGCCTTTGGCCTTGGCCACCGCCTTGTTGATCTGCTCGTAATATAAAGCGGTCGAGAACCAGCTCGTCCCGCCGACCATTCCCAGTTTGCGCATGGCGGGACCCATAGCCGCGGCCGCCGAAGAGGAAAGGGCTTTCAGCCCGGCGATCCGGCTTATGCGTCGAACAGATTCGTCATCCCGGCGAAAGCCGGGACCTCGTGGGGTGAAATGCGCGGGTGCCTTTCACCCGCTGGGCCCCGGCTTTCCCCTGGATGACGAATGCTCACCCCAGCGACTTGACGATCTCTTCCGCCATCTTCTTGGCGTCGCCGAGAAGCATCATCGTATTGTCCCGGTAGAAGAGGTCGTTGTCGACCCCGGCATAGCCGACCCCGCCCATCGACCGCTTTACGAACAGGACCGTCTTGGCCTTCTCGACGTCGAGCACCGGCATCCCGTAGATGGGCGAGGTCTTGTCGGTCTTGGCGGCCGGATTGGTGACGTCGTTGGCGCCGATGACGAAGGCGATGTCGGTGCGCGCGAATTCGGAGTTGATGTCCTCGAGCTCGAACACCTCGTCATAGGGGACGTTGGCCTCGGCGAGCAGGACGTTCATATGCCCCGGCATGCGCCCGGCCACCGGGTGGATGGCATATTTGACGGTCACGCCTTCCTTCTTCAGCTGGTCAGCGAGCTCGCGCACCGCATGCTGGGCCTGGGCCACCGCCATTCCGTAGCCCGGGACGATGATCACCTGCTCGGCCTGGCTCATCAGGAAGGCGGCGTCCTCGGCCGAGCCCCGCTTCCATGGCCGGTCGCTGGCCGCTCCGCCGCCGGCGACGGCGCTGTCGCCGCCGAAGCCGCCGGCGATGACCGAGATGAAGCTCCGGTTCATCGCCCGGCACATGATGTAGGACAGGATCGCGCCCGACGATCCGACCAGGGCGCCGGTGATGATCATCGCGCTGTTCTGGAGCGTGAAGCCCATCGCCGCCGCCGCCCAGCCCGAATAGCTGTTGAGCATGCTGACCACGACCGGCATGTCCGCCCCGCCGATCGGAATGATCAGCAGGAAGCCGACCAGGAAGGCCAAAGCGGTCAGGCTCACGAACACCCAGGCGCTCTGGTCGGTGGTGAAATAGCCGACCAGGCCGACGATCGCGGCCAGGGTGCCGAGGTTGATGACGTGCCTGAGCGGGAGCAGGATCGGCTTGCCCGACATGTTGCCGTTCAATTTGAGGAAGGCGATCACCGAGCCCGAAAAGGTCACCGCGCCGATCGCCGCGCCGAGGCTCATCTCCACCCGGCTTACGGGATGGATGATTCCATTGACGGCGATCCCGAAGGCGTCGGGGTTGAGATAGGCGGCCCCCGCGACCAGCACCGCCGCGAGCCCGACCAGCGAGTGGAAGGCGGCGACGAGCTGGGGCATCGCCGTCATCGCGATCCGCCGCGCCGTCACCAGCCCGATGACGGCGCCGATCGCGATGGCGCCGCCGATCAGCATCAGCTTGTGCCAGTTGACGGGGTCGTGCCACTGGAGCGGGAATTCCTCGTCCCGGGTCGGCATGTAATGGAAGAGCGTCGTCAGCAGGGCGATGCCCATGCCGATGATCCCGGCGCGGTTGCCGCGCCGGGCGCTCTCCGGGTTGGACAGGCCGCGAAGCGCGAAGATGAAGCAGATGCCCGAGATCAGATAGGCGAGCATCACCCAGGCCGGGGCGGCATCAGCTCCGTGCATGAACCGTCACCCCGGCGAAAGCCGGGGCCTCGGCGAGGAAAGGATGGCCGCTGGCACCGTCATTGCGAGCGAAGCGAAGCAATCCAGCCGGCGGCAGCGGAAACGCGTGGGTTGCCGCGTCGCTTCGCTCCTCGCAATGACGGGGTTCGAAGGTCACCCTTTCTTCTCCTTCTTGCGGTACATGGCCAGCATCCGCGCCGTCACCGCGAAGCCTCCGAAGATATTGATGCTGGCAAGCACCACCGCCGCGAGTCCGAGCCACTTCGACCCATGGCCCCCGGCGGCGGCGGCCGCGATTAGCGCCCCGACGATAATCACCGAGGAAATGGCGTTGGTCACCGACATGAGCGGCGTGTGAAGGGCCGGGGTCACCGACCAGACGACGTAATAGCCGACGAAGCAGGCCAGGACGAAGATCGAAAGGATCGAGACGAAATCCACCGGCACCCCGCGCTTGAAGCGCCTGCACCTTGGCGGCGCGCTCCGCCCTTGTCGAGGGGGCTTGCCCTAAATTCCTCCCCCGCGGCTGCGGGGGAGGAATAGGCTCAGAGGAAGACGTCCCCTGCGCTGAGCGGCGTCGGCCCCTGCAGGGTCAGATGGATGACGAGGTCCGCGACCCCGTCGCCGTTGGTGTCGCCCTCGATGAACCAGTCGCCGCCCTGCCCATAGCCGCGAAGCTCCCCCGCCGTTCCACTGAACCCCGCCGATCCGATCACCGTGAACGCCTGGTCGCCGCCGACCAGCGTGTTGGCGTCGATGCGGGTGAGGTCGATCTTGTCCGTCCCCGGCGTGAAGTCGAGGATATGGTCGAGCGACGTCGAGGTCGATTCCGCCGTCGAGTCGTAGCGGAACGTGTCCGCGCCGCCATTGCCGGTCAG
>JAXDPE010000015.1:0-17957 GCA_034668565.1 Sphingomonadales bacterium
CGGTCGCCGGGCTGGAGCTGCGAGCGGCCCCAGCTTTGCGCGACCAGATTGATTCCGTCGGTGGCGCCGCGGACGAAGACCACCTCTTCGGCGGCAGCGGCGCCGATGAAGCGCGCAGTCCGTTCGCGCGCCGCCTCGAAGGCGGTCGTCATCGACGCCGAGCGCCGATAGACGCCGCGGTGCACGGTCGCATAGTCGCGCTCGTAAGCGAGCCTGATCGCATCGATCACCGGCCGCGGCTTCTGCGCGGTGGCGGCGGTGTCGAGATAGGCCCAGCCCGCCGGGATCGCCGGGAAATCGGCGATCGTGTCGAGCGCGCGGGTGGAGGTCATCAGGTTCATAATCCCTCTCCCGCCTGCGCGAGGGGGGATGCACCGTCTAGCCAGCTCGTCGCATCCTTGCCGAATGCGTCGCGCACCTGCGGCTCGCCGATCCGATCGATCGCGTCGGCGACGAAGGCATTGGTGAGCAGCGCCTTGGCCTCGGCTTCCGGCACTCCGCGGCTGGCGAGGTAGAAAAGCGCGCCCTGGTCGAGCGCGCCGACGGTGGCGCCATGCGCGCATTTGACGTCGTCGGCGAAGATTTCGAGCTCGGGCTTGGCGTTGATCGTTGCGGCGCGCGACAGCAGGAGCCCCTTCAGCGATTGCTCGCCGTCGGTCTTCTGGGCGTCGCGCGCGACCTCGACCCGGGCCGCGACCGAGCAGGTCGCCCGGCCGTCCGCGACCGAGCGCCAGACCTGCCGGCTGGTCCCGCCAGGAGCGGCGTGGCGGACAACGAAATTGGCGTCATGACGGCCGCGGTCCGTGGCGAGCAGGGCTCCGCCCGCCTCGGCATAACCGCCTTCGCCGTTCAGAATGATCTCGCCGTCGAACCTGGTGTCGGAGCCGCCGGCGGCGAGCGCGGTCACGACCAGGCTCGCGCCTTCGCCAAGCGCGGCCCGGTCGGTGAGGCTGACGAAGCCGCCGGTGGAGAGGATTCGCCGCGCCAGCATCAGCCGGGCATGGGGGCCGAGCGCGATCCGGGTAAGGCGGTTGGCCCAGCCTTCGCCGACGAAGGTCTCGACGATCGACGCCTGGGCGTCTTCGGCGAGCGCGATGGCGGCGGGCAAATGGTCGGCGCCGCCGGTCGAGACGTGGACGATCTGGATCAGGCCCGGAGCCGAACCATCGGGCCCCAGCCGAAGCGTCCAGCCTTCGCGGCCGACCAGCCGGCCGAGAGGGTGGGCGCTCGCTTCGGTGGCCACCGGTCCGATGGAGAGCGGCCCAAGCTCGCTATGTGGGGCATTGAGGCTGCCGTTGACGAACAGCAGCCGCGGGCCGCTGCAATCGAGCCAGGGAAGTTGAAGACGTTGAAGGTCGAATGCACCCTGCGCTGCTTCCGCCAGCGCCGGGAGCGCAGAGAGGTCGCTCCAGCGCCAGCCTTCCGATTTGGCCGAAGGGAAGTCGAGCAGGCTCATGGGCGAGGGTCCGTGCTGAAGAGGCGACGACCCTCCATCACGCCGCCACCTCCGCATAGCCTTCGCGCTCGAGCTGGTGGGCGAGTTCGGGCCCGCCCGAGCGGACGATCCGGCCTTCCGCGAGCACGTGGACGAAATCCGGAACGACGAGATCGAGCAGGCGCTGGTAATGGGTGATCAGGATCACCGCCTTGTCGGGACGGCGCATGATTCGGTTGATGCCCTCGGCGACCACCCGCAAGGCATCGATGTCGAGCCCGGAATCGGTTTCGTCGAGCACGGCGAGCCGGGGATCGATGATGCCCATCTGGACCATCTCGTTGCGCTTTTTCTCGCCGCCCGAGAAACCGACATTCACGTTGCGCTTCATCATGTCCATCGACATGCCCAGCGCATCCGCCTGCTCGCGGGTCAGCCGGAGGAAATCGCCCGCCGAAATCTCCGCTTCGCCGCGCGCCCGGCGCTGGGCGTTCAAGGCCGTGCGAAGGAACTGGACGTTGGAGACGCCGGGAATCTCGACCGGATACTGGAAGCCGAGGAACAGCCCTGCGGCGGCGCGCTCGTCCGGCGCCATGGCGAGCAGGTCGCGGCCTTCGAGCGTCGCGGACCCTTCCGTCACCTCGTAGCCGGGCCGTCCGCCGAGCACGTAGGCAAGGGTTGATTTGCCGGCGCCGTTGGGCCCCATGATGGCGTGCACCTCGCCGGCGTTCGCGGCGAGGCTGAGGCCCTTGAGGATCGGCTTGCCGGCGACGGTGGCGTGGAGGTTTTTGATCTTCAGCATCTCACTCTCCGACGCATTCCTTGCTCCGTACGGCGAAGCGTCCTTCCACCCGTTCGATCTCCGCCATCAATTCCTCGAACTCCCGGTGGCGCGGGGGCCCGGCCTTGCCGCCCGCCTCGGCGGACCGCAACTGCCGAACGCGCCGAGCGAGAAGCTCTCGCCCCTTCCGATGCTCGCTCCGGACCGAGCTGCACGAGTATCGGGCCTTGCCGCCGGAAGCTGCGTTGGGCTCGCCCGAACAGCCGTACAGAATCGACGCGAGGGCCGCGAAGCCGGCCGCGGCCGCGAAGTTGCTTGGGAAACCAGGCCGGGCGGCGTCGGTGAATTGGAGGTTTTCAATTCGAAGCATTCAACCGCCTAACAACTGAGCGACTGCCGTGACACAGCACAAGGCGGCCGCAAGAGCCCCTCCTGTCACCGACTGCCAATATTTTCGAGGGTGTTCGGAGCGCGTTACCTGGCGACCCCACCACCAACTTTTCCCGGTGGCGAGCATCCAGGCGACGAGACCGGCTGCCAATGCACCCATGGCCACCCATCCGGGCATACCGTGCCTTGTCATCGCACGGTCCCTTTGAGACTGGTGTCTGGCCGCCCGCGCCTTTTCTCGGACAGGCCCCACCCCCGGCCCCTCCCCTGAAAGGGAGGGGCTTCAGGGCGGCGCCCTTTGCCGTGGTGCCGGGCCGTCATCGGGCGGTACCCCGCCGCCTGGCGGCGACGTCCGAAGCGAGTTTCGCCCACCTCGGGGCCAGGCAGGCGGTCATGGCCTCGCGGGTCACGATGTCCGGACGGACGCACGGACGGGCGGTGTCGCAGGCGAGGCCGTCGATCTCGGCATCGCCGCTGCTCCGCGTTATCCGGCAGACCGTCCGGCCCGCGTTGTCGAGCTTGATCCTGAACTTGATCCTCCGAACCCGCTGCCCGATGACGACGATGTCGTTCTCGGCCGGCGGCTCGGCTTGCGGTGCAACGGCCAGCGCCAGAGCGGCGAGCGCGATCATCCGACCGAGCCCTCCAGTGAAATGCCCAGCAACTTCTGGGCCTCGACCGCGAATTCCATCGGCAGCTGCTTGAGCACCTCGCGGGCGAAGCCGTTGACGATGAGGGCGACGGCGTCCTCCTGGGAGAGGCCGCGCTGCATGGCGTAGAAGAGCTGGTCGTCGCTGATCTTCGACGTCGTCGCCTCGTGCTCGATCTGGGCGGTGGGGTTGCGGACCTCGATATAGGGCACGGTGTGGGCGCCGCACTGGTCGCCGAGCAGGAGCGAATCGCACTGGGTGAAGTTGCGGACGTGTTCGGCATTGGCGAGGACCCGGACCAGCCCGCGATAAGTGTTGTTCGAGCGGCCGGCGCTGATGCCCTTGGAGACGATGGTCGAGCGGCTGTTCTTGCCGATGTGGATCATCTTGGTGCCGGTGTCGGCCTGCTGGCGATTGTTGGTGAGGGCGACCGAATAGAATTCGCCGACGCTCTCCTCGCCCTGGAGGATGCAGCTCGGATATTTCCAGGTGATGGCGGAGCCGGTCTCGACCTGGGTCCAGCTGATCTTCGAGCGGTCGCCGCGGCAGGCGCCGCGCTTGGTGACGAAATTGTAGATTCCGCCCTTGCCCTCCGAGTCTCCCGGATACCAGTTCTGGACCGTCGAATATTTGATCTCTGCATCGTCCAGCGCGACCAGCTCGACGACCGCCGCGTGAAGCTGGTTCTCGTCGCGCATCGGCGCCGTGCAGCCTTCGAGATAGGAGACGTAGCTGCCCTTGTCGGCGACGATCAGGGTGCGCTCGAACTGGCCGGTATTGGCGGCGTTGATCCGGAAATAGGTGGAGAGCTCCATCGGGCAGCGCACCCCTTCCGGGATGTAGACGAAGGTGCCGTCGGAGAAGACGGCGCTGTTCAAGCAGGCGAAATAATTGTCGCGCTGAGGCACCACCGAGCCCAGATATTTGCGGACCATGTCCGGATATTCGCGGATCGCTTCGGAGATGGAGCGGAAGATGACTCCGGCGCGCTCGAGCTCGGCTCGGAAGGTGGTCGCCACCGAGACGCTGTCGAACACCGCGTCGACCGCGACCTTGCGCGCCCCCTCGACGCCGGCGAGCACCTTCTGCTCCTCGATCGGGATTCCGAGCTTCTCGTAGACGCGCAGGATTTCGGGATCGACCTCGTCGAGCGAGCCGAGCGTCGGCTTGGCCCGCGGCTCGGCGTAATAATAAGCGTCCTGGAAATCGATTTCGGGGATATCGAGCTTGGCCCAGCTCACTTCCTCCATGGTCAGCCAGGCGCGCCAGGCCTTGAGCCGCCATTCGAGCATCCATTCGGGCTCGTTCTTCTTGGCCGAGATGAAGCGGACCGTGTCCTCGCTGAGGCCCTTGGGCGCGAAATCCTGCTCGATGTCGGAGGTGAAGCCCCATTCGTAGGTCGAGGCGCGGTCGACCGCCTCCTGCGCTTCCTGGTTGCGGACCGGCTGGTCGTCCATCAGCGCACCTGCTCCCCGGCGAGCTGGACGAGGCTGACGCCCTGGAGGGCGCCGCGGACCGCGTCGTTGGCGGCGTTGAGGTGCGGCTTGACCCGGCAGCTGCCTTCGAGCGCGCAATCGTGGATCGAGCCTTCTATGCAATTGGTCATGGCGATGGGGCCCTCGACCGCCTCGATGATGTCGGCGAGGCTGATGCCGCCGGCAGGCCTCGCGAGCCGGAAGCCGCCGCCGGAACCCCGGGCCGAGGCGAGCAGGCCGCCGGCGGCGAGCCGTCCCATCACTTTCTGAGCGGTCGGCAGGGGCACCCCGGTCTCCTCGGACAGCCGCCCGGCCGACAGGGACGCGCCCGCCGGATGGCGAGCCGCGGCGGCCATTACGACGACGGCATAATCGGCAAGGGAGGTGAGGCGCATAGGCTAATCCGACCAATTTGGTAGGATTTGCATGTGGCGGGGGTGAGCTGGAAAATCAACCGTCATTGCGAGTGAAGCGAAGCAATCCAGTTTCGGCGGCGGCGGTTCCTGGATTGCTTCGTCGCTCCGCTCCTCGCAATGACGGCGCATGGCGCTTTACCCCCTGATCCGGCCGCTCGCCTTTGCGTTCGACGCGGAGCGCGCGCATCGGCTGACGATCCGGGCGCTGAAGGCGGTTCCCGCCGGCGCGCCTGCGAAGCCGGATCCGCTCCTGGCCTTACGAATCGCCGGGCTCGACTTTCCCAATCCCGTTGGGCTCGCCGCCGGTTTCGACAAGGACGCCGAGGTGCACGCGCAGATGCTGGGCTTCGGTTTCGGCTTCGTCGAGGTCGGGACCCTGACGCCGAGGCCGCAGGCGGGGAACCCGAAGCCGCGGCTGTTCCGGCTGGCGGCGGACCGGGCGGTGATCAACCGGATGGGGTTCAACAATAAAGGGTTCGAGGCGGCCAAAGCCCGGCTGGCGGGGCGGAGGCGGGGAATCGTCGGGGTCAATATCGGGGCGAACAAGGAGAGCGTGGATCGGATCGCCGATTATGCCGCGGGCGTTCGGGAGATGGCCTCGCTGGCGAACTTTCTCACCGTCAACATCTCATCCCCCAATACGCCGGGCCTTCGCGGACTGCAGGATCCGGGCGCGCTGGCGGAGCTGCTCGCCGCCGTCGGCGCGGCGCGCCATGGCGCGGCTCCGATCTTCCTGAAGGTCGCCCCCGATCTGGAGCCCGGCGAGATCGACGGGATCGCCCGCGCCGCGATCGAAGCAGGGCTGGACGCCTTGATCGTCGCCAACACGACATTGTCGCGGCCGCCGCTTCGCTCGAAGCCTTCGGCGGAGGCAGGCGGCCTGTCGGGGGCTCCGCTCAAGGCCCTCGCGCTGCAGCGGCTCAAGGACTTCCGGGCGGCAACCGGCGGGGCAGTGCCGCTGATCGCGGCGGGCGGGATCGAGAACGGCGCCGACGCCTATGCGCGGATCCGCGCCGGGGCGAGCCTGGTCCAGCTCTATTCGGCGCTCGTCTACCAGGGCCCTGGAATCGCCCGCCGGATCGCGGCGGAACTCAAGGCGCTGCTGGTTCGCGACGGATTGGCAACGATCTCCGAGGCGGTTGGCGCCGATTCGCCTTAGGCCTTGCGGCGCGGCGGCAGACGGCTAGTGTCCCGGCCATGCTGAACCGGCTTTCCCGCCTCGCCCCCTTCGCCCTCCTCGTCATCCTCGCCGCCGGCCCAGCCGAAGCGCGCGGGCCCTCGCGTGCCCGGGCCACCGCCGATCCCGGAATGGTCTCCGCCGCCGATCCGCGAGCGGCCGCCGCCGGAGTCGAGATCCTGCGCCAGGGCGGCAGCGCCATCGACGCGGCGATCGCGACCATGCTGGCTCTGAACGTGGTCGAGCCGCAGAGCGCCGGCATCGGCGGCGGCGCCTTCATTGTTCGCTACGATGCCCAAAGCGGGGCGACGACGACGATCGACGGGCGCGAGGCGGCGCCGAGAGCCGCCGACCCGCATTGGTTCTACGGTCCCGACGGAAAGCCGCTCAGGCACGAGGACGCCATCCCGGGCGGGCGAAGCGTCGGCGTTCCAGGCACGTTGAGGGCGATGGCGATGGCCCATCGAAGCGGCGGTCGCCTGCCCTGGGCGGCGCTTTTCCAGCCCGCCATCCGGCTGGCGCGGAGCGGCTGGACCCTTAGCCCGCGCTTCGCGGAGCTTTTGCCGCGCTATTCGGGCCTTCTCGACGCCGGCGCAGCGAAAATCTTCCTCGATCCGAACGGAAGGCCGCGTCCCGCCGGAACCCTGATCCGCAACCCGGAGCAGGCCGCCCTTCTGGAGCGGATCGCGAGGGCCGGCCCCGACGCTTTCTACACCGGGGCCCAGGGGCGCAAGCTGGTGGCCACGGTCAACGGGGCGGCGCGCAATCCTTCGAAAATGACCGCCGCCGATCTCACCGCCTATCGCGCCAGGCCGCGGCCGCCCGTCTGCGGCACCTATCGGGCCTACAAGGTATGCAGCATGGGCCCGCCCTCGTCGGGCGGCCTCACCGTGCTGATGATCCTGAAGCAGCTCGAGCGGTTCGACATCGCCGCCTTGGGGCCGCGTTCGCCGGCCGCCTGGCATCTGTTCGCCGAATCCTCGCGGCTCGCCTGGGCCGATCGCGACCTCTATGTGGGCGATCCGGATTTCGTCCATGTGCCGGTCGCCGGGCTTCTCGATTCCGGCTACCTCGCCTCGCGCTCGGCCCTGATCTCGGCCGACCGAGTGATGGATCGGGTGACGGCGGGCACGCCGCGCGGAGCGCCAGCGCGCCTGCGCGCGCCTCCGGGCGAGCGGGCGGGGACGACCTCGCTCACGGTCGCCGACCGCCAGGGCAATATCGCCGAGGTGACGACGACGATCGAAAGCGTGTTCGGCTCGGGCCTGTCGGTCGACGGGACCATGCTGAACAACGAGCTCACGGACTTCGACATCGTGCCCGCGACGGACGGCTACCTCGCCGCCAATCGGGTGGAAGGGGGCAAAAGGCCGCGAAGCTCGATGGCGCCGACCATCGTCTATGGGCCGGACGGAAAGGTCCGGATCGCGCTCGGCGCGGCGGGCGGGCCGACGATCATCGCCCAGATCGCCAAGGCGCTGGTCGCGGTGCTCGACTGGAAGATGAGCGCCCAGGACGCGATCGCGCTCGGCCTGGTCTTCTCGCCCGGCGACACGATGGTGGTCGAGAAGGGGACGGCCCTGGAAGAGCTGGCGCCGGCGCTTCGAGCGATGGGCCACAAGGTCCAGGTCGCCCCGCTCGGGCTCAAGGCCAATGCGATCGAGCGCGTGAACGGGCGCTGGGCCGCCGCCGCCGATCCGCGCAGCGAGGGGGTCGGGATGAGCGAGACCGGCGAGGTCACCCGGATCGTCCGCCGGGGCGGCGGGGATCGGCCTCCCGAATGACAGGAACGGCCGAATGACCGGACCGGCGGGATCGAGAGGGGGGACGGGGATGCGCCAGCTCGAACATTTCCCCAACCTCGTTGCCATGTTCTTCGCCCGCGCCGCCGAGAAGGGCGATGCGCCCTTCCTCTGGGCCAAGAAGCAGGGCGCCTGGACCGCGATCAGCTGGTGCGAGACCGCCGAGCGGGTCTGCTCGCTCGCCGCCGGGCTGAAGGCGATCGGGCTGAGGCCCGGCGAGATGGTGATGCTGGTGTCGGAGAACCGGCCGGAATGGTGCATCGCCGATCTCGCCATCATGGCCGCCGGCTGCGTCACGGTGCCGGCCTACACGACCAATACCGAACGCGACCACCAGCATATCCTCGACGACAGCGGCGCCCGGGCGGTCATCGTCTCCACCCAGAAGCTGGCCCGGCCGCTACTGCCGGCCGCGATCCGATCGAACAGCTGCGAGCATGTCATCGGCATCGAGGCCCTGCCCGGCGGCCAGTCGGGCAATGTCGGCTTCCACGACTGGACGGCGCTGATCGCGGCCCATCCGCCCGACGTCGCCGCCTGCACCGAGGCGGCGGCCGCGGTGGCGAGGGACGATCTCGCCTGCCTGATCTATACGTCGGGCACCGGCGGCGCTCCGCGCGGAGTGATGCAGCATCACGGCGCCATCCTCCACAATGTCGAGGGATGCATCACCGTCATCGCCGAGGATTTCGGAGTCGGCGAGGAGGTGTTCCTCTCCTTCCTGCCGCCGAGCCACGCCTACGAGCATAGCGGCGGCCAGTTCTTCCCGATCGGGATCGGCGCCCAGATCTATTATTCCGAGGGGCTGGAGAAGCTCGCTTCCAACATCGAGGAGGTCCGGCCGACCCTGATGATCGTGGTGCCGAGGCTGTTCGAGGTGCTGAGGCAGCGGATCCTCAAGAATGTCGGCAAGCAGGGCAAGCTCGCAAACTACATGATGAAGCGGGCGCTGGAGATCGGCGCCAGGGATTATGCCGGGACGAAGAGCCTTTGGGACCGGCCGATGGACCTGGTCCTCGACCGCCTGTTCCGCCCGAAGATCAGCGCCCGCTTCGGCGGGCGGGTGAAGGCGATGGTGTCGGGCGGGGCGCCGCTCAATCCCGACGTCGGCATCTTCTTCTCGTCGATCGGGCTCACCGTCCTCCAGGGCTATGGCCAGACCGAGGCCGGGCCGGTGATCAGCTGCAACCGGCCCAAGGCCGGGATCAGGATGGATACGGTCGGGCCGCCGCTTCGCAACACCGAGGTCAGGATCGCCGAGGACGGCGAGATTCTGGTCAAGGGCGAGCTCGTCATGAAGGGCTATTGGCGCAACCCGGCCCAGACCGAGAAGGCGCTGGTCGACGGCTGGCTCCATACCGGGGACGTCGGCCATATCGACGAGGCCGGGCGGATCGTCATCACCGACCGCAAGAAGGACCTCATCGTCAACGACAAGGGCGACAACGTCTCGCCCCAGAAGGTCGAGGGGATGCTGACCCTCCAGCCGGAGATATTGCAGGCGATGGTCGTCGGCGACCGCCGCCCCTATCTGGTCGGCGTGCTGGTGCCCGATCCCGAGTGGATGGCGGAATGGGCCGAGGCGGCCGGCAAGCCGCGCGACGTGGCCGCTCTGAAGAGCGATCCCGACTACCACCGGGCGCTGTCGGCGGCCGTCGCCCGGGTCAATGCGGATCTGTCGATAATCGAAAAGGTTCGAACCTTCATCCTCGCCGACGCGCCCTTCTCGACCGAGAACGAGCAGCTTACGCCTTCGATCAAGATCCGCCGCCACGTCATCCTGGCGGCCTACGGCGAGCGGCTGGACGGGTTGTACAAGAAACAGTCGGCAGCATAAAAACCCGTCGTCCCGGCGAAAGCCGGGACGTCAGACAAATAGTCTCGGCGGGCTCCCCGAGGCCCCGGCTTTCGCCGGGATGACGGATTAGCGCTTTACCCGCCGATAGGGCTCGAAGCTGCCGAGTCCGCAGCCGCCATATTCGGCGCGAGCGACCGGATCGAAGACGGTGGCGATGTCGCCGCGGCACAAACGGGTTCCGGTGGTCTGGGTCCTGAGCGCCCGGCTGAAGCCGAGATCGGGGCAGCCGGCGGGGGGCCGGTTGACCCATTTGCGGCCGCCCACGCCCGAGAAGACGATCGCGGTCTCGCCGGCGGAGCGGTTGCCCCTCAGGTCGCGGCTGTTGACGCAGTCGACCGGGGGCCCGGCGGGCTCGTAGCCGCTCAGCTGGGCGGTGAGCGAAGCCTCGTCGCCGGCCCTCATATCGGCTTGGGCGCCCGGTTCGTCGGTGGTGCAGCCTGCCGCCAGGCAGACTGAAGCGAGCAATATAAGATGTCTCATCCCTGGCCTCCTGGGGCTAGAACGCCCGGCGCGCCGGGCGGTTCTCAGCTCCGGAAATTATCCTTGGCCCGGCGCCGCTCAGCAAGCTCCGCGGCCGATGAAGCGCGCATGAACGGGTTGGTGGCGCGCTCGAGCGCGATCGTCGTCGGCAAGGTAACTTCGCCGCGCTCGCGCGCCGCCCGCACCGCCTCGACCCGCTCGGCGAGCCGGGCATTGTCCGGCTCGACGGTGAGCGCGAACAGGCCGTTGGCCAGCGTATATTCGTGGCCGCAATAGACGAGGGTTTCCGGCGGCAAGGCGGCGAGGCGCCGCAGATTGTCGAACATCTGCGCGGCATCGCCTTCGAACAGCCTGCCGCACCCCATCGCGAACAGGGTATCGCCTGTGAAGACGACCGAAGCGGCCGGCAGATGGAAGGCGACGTGGCCGGCGGTGTGGGCGGGAATGTCGATCACCTCCGCCTCGATCCCGCCCAATCGAGCGCGATCGCCACCCGCCACGATATGGTCCATCGTGGACACCCGCTCCGCCTCGCTCGGACCGGTGACGGCGCAGCCCGTGGAATCGCGGATGGCATCGTTGCCGCCGGTATGGTCGGGATGCCAGTGGGTGTTCCACACCTGGGTGATCCGCCAGCCCCGCGTCGCCGCCGCGGCCAGCACCGGATCGGCCACCGACGGATCGACCGCCACCGTCTCGTCCGATTCCGGATCGTGGACCAGCCAGACGTAATTGTCCGAAAGGACGGGAACGGCGACGATCTCGAGCATCAGCCCTACTCGGTCGTTCGGGCCAGCAACGCAAGGGCGTCGCGGCCCAGCCTCTCGGTCAGCACCTGCGCGCCCGACGCCTGGACCAGAGCGGCCGCCTGGCCCGCCCACATCGGCGAATAGTCGCCGCGTCCATCGGCCTCCGCCGCCGCGCGCAACGGCGCCAGCGCCGCCGAGGCATGAGGAAAAGGCGGCGCCTCGGCCCGAATCGGGCCTTCCGCGTCGATCAGGGCGTTGCGCAGGCCGCGCGCCTCCCGGCCGGTGAAGAGGTTGGTGACGACGGTTTCCGCACCGCCGGGGGTGCCGAGCTTCGCCCGATGGGGCGCGGCGATCCGGCTTTCGGGCGTGGCGAGATAAGCGGTGCCGATCTGGACGGCGCTGGCGCCGAGCAGCATCGCCGCCGCGATACCCTCGCCGTCGACGATCCCTCCGGCCGCGATGACGGGCAGCGGCAGCGAGCGGACGATCTGGCGCACCAGCGCGAACAGCCCGACCGGCTTGTTCCCCTGGGCAAAATAGCCGGAATGACCGCCCGCCTCGAACCCCTGGGCGATGATCGCGTCGCAGCCGCGCGACGCCAGCAGCGCCGCTTCTTGCGGAGTGGTCGCATTGCCCAATATTCGCGGCCCGGCGGCGAAGAGGCGCGTGACCAGACGCTCGTCGGGCAACCCGAAATGAAAGCTGACCAGCTCGGGCCGGATCTCTTCGACCACGGCGCACATCGCTTCGTCGAACGGCCGGCGCGACGGCGCTCCGCCGGTTCGGGGTTCGATCGATTCAAGGGCGTAATAAGGCGCGAGCAACCGGCGCCACGCCCGGTCGTCGGGCGGTTCGGCGACGTCATGGCAGAAGAAATTCAGGTTGATCGGACCGCCGGCCAGCCGCCGGACCTCGGCCACCTGGGCGCGGACTTCGTCCGGATTGAGCATGGCGCAGGGCAAGGACCCGACCGCGCCGCCGCGGATCGCGGCGACCGCAAGCTCGACCCCGGCGGCGCCGGCCATCGGCGCCGCGACGATCGGCAGTCGGCTGCCGAGCAGCTCGGAAAAGCGAGGATCGGGCCAGCCGCTCACCAATGGCCCGTGTTCGGCATCGACGCCCAGGGCTCGGCGGGCGGCAGCGCGTCCCCGGCCTGGAGCAATTCGATCGAGATATTGTCCGGGCTTCGGACGAAGGCCATCCGGCCGTCGCGCGGCGGGCGGTTGATCGTGACTCCGCCTTCCTTAAGCTTCCGGCAGCTCTCGTAGATGTTGTCGACCCGATAGGCGAGATGGCCGAAATTGCGGCCTTCGCCATAGCCGCGCTCGTCCCAATTGTGGGTAAGCTCGACCTGGGCGTCGCCGTCGCCGGGCGCGGCGAGGAAGATAAGGGTGAAGCGGCCGGCCTGGTTGTCGAAGCGGCGCAGCTCCCGAAGCCCCAGCAATTCGAAGAAGCGGACGGTTTCGGCCGGGTCGGAAACGCGGATCATGGTGTGAAGATATTTCATGGCCGCCCTCCTACAGCGCGGGCGGCGCCGAGTGAACCGCATCGTCGGGCTCGGCGCCGTCTCCTAAACAGAGGGGTGTGGCCTGCGGGCCGGAAAACGACCTCGGCAAGCACCGTGCCAACATAAATCGGTGTCGACACCAATTAAATTGATTTGCACGGTTCATCTCTGTAAATACACGGTTCATCGCATAGGTGTGAGAGACGCGCTTTGCAGGAGGGTGAGATGGCCGGGCGCTGGATCGACGATCGCAACAATGCCCTGCTTGTCGGAGCCCTCGTGCTGGCGCTGGCGATCGTGCTCGGCGGCTATCTGCTCGGCGACGGGCTGAGGCGGGCGCGGATGGCGGATCGGGCGGTGACGGTGCGCGGCCTCGCCGAGCGCAACGTCACGGCCGACCTCGCCAGCTGGACGATCGCTTATTCCGAGCAGGGCACCGAATTGGGGCCGGTGCAGTCGGCGGTCGACGAGAAGAGCCGGGCCGTCCGCGCCTTTTTCCATCGCGCGGGCTTCGCCGACAAGGATCTCAGCGACACCGGCGCCTCGGTGAACCAGTTTTACGACAACAACAGGGGCCAGAACAGCGTCACCGTGCGCCAGCGAATCCAGCTGAGGACCAATGACGTCATGCGCGCCCGGGCCGCCTTCGCCCGCCAGGCCGACCTGATCCGAAGCGGGGTCGCGCTCGAGGACGGCAGTTCGATGGTCTACAGCTTCACCCGGCTGAACAAGATCAAGCCCGAGATGATCGCCGAGGCGACCCGCAACGCCCGCGACAGCGCCCTTCAATTCGCCCGCGACAGCGGCACCGGCGTGGGCGGAATCCGCTCCGCCACCCAGGGCTATTTCTCGATCGGAGCGCGCGACGGCGACGTCGACGGCGAAGGCGGCTCGTCGGCCGGCGAATCGCCCTTCCAGAAGGTGCGGGTGGTGACGACGGTGGATTTCTACCTGGACTGAGGGCGCAGCCCGAGGAGCCTATTTCCCCTCGTTGGCGATGATCGCCGCTTGAGCGGCTTTCCCGGCCTCCGAGCCGGGCGCGGCCCGGGCCGCGCGGGCGTAAAGGCCGAGCGCCGCGTCCTTCTCGCCCGAAAGCCCGGCGATGTTGCCCGCCTCAAGCAGGATGGCGGCGTCGTCGGGGCCGAGCGCCGCCGCCTTGGCGATATGTTCGCGGGCCTTGGGGAGGTCGTTCTGGCGCCGGGCGAGTGCCGCCGATAGATACCAGGCGAAGGGATCGGCGGGCACCAATTCCAGGCCTTTGTCGATATGGGTTCGAGCCGCGGCCGGATCGTTCAGCGCCATGGCGGCCCGGGCAAGGTCGAGATGGACCTCGCCCTGGAGCTTGGCGATGAGCTGGCCGCTGGCGAGCGCCGAATCGAATGCCCTGCGCGCCCCGGCGGGGTCGCCGGCGGCGAGCCGGGCATTGCCGGCCTCGACCCAGAGGTCGCCGCGGCGGCGGTCCTGCTTCGAGTCCGCGTCCCTGGCGGCAGCTTCGAAGGCGGCGGCCGCTTCCGGCCATTTCTCCTGCGCCGACAGAGCGAGGCCGAGGCATTGCGCCGCCATGACGCCGCCGCCCGAGCCGAGCCAGGCCTGCGCCTGGCCGGCGGCCCGGGCCGGGGCGGTCCGGGCGAGCGCGAGGCAGTCGCGATAGCGGTTGGCGGCGGTGTCGACGGGGCCGGCGGGCGTACCGGCGGTGGCCTGGGCGGCGGCGGCGAGAAGAAGGAGCATCATGGCCGGGTCCTAGCACGCCCGGCTGCACCGCGAGTGAACGAAGCTAGGGCCGGCCCGCGAGGCCTTCGACCGTTTCAACGAGCAGGTCGATGTCGACCGGACGGGAGAGGCGATGGTCGCCGCCCTTGACGAGGAGGAGCCGGACGTCGGCGGAGGCGAGCCGCTCCGCCAGCTGCACCGAGACCTGCCAGGGCACGTCGCCGTCGTCGAGGCCGTGGAGCAGCCGGACCGGGCAGCGGACCGGGATCTCGCCGCCGAGCAGACTGAGCGCCTCCCCGCTCTCCCAGAATGCCCGCATGGTGACGTAGGGCGAGTCGCCATAAGGCGAAGGTTCCTCGAGCCGGCCGTCGCGAAGGATCGCGGCCTTCTGATCGGCGCTGAAGCCCCAGTCGGTGAAATCGGGCGCCGCGGCGATGCCGACCAGCGCCTGGACCCGCTCCGGCCGCGCCAGGGCGCAGAGCAGCATCAGCCAGCCGCCCATCGATGAGCCGACCAGGACGACCGGCCCGTCGACGCTGTCGATCATGGCGAGCGAATCGTCGCGCCAGCCGGCCAGGCTCTGGGCCTCGAACGCGCCGCCGCTGAGGCCGCAACCGGCATAGTCGAAGCGAAGCATGGCCCGCCCGTTCGCTGCCGCCCAGCCATCGAGCGCGCTCGCCTTGCCGCCCTCCATGTCGGACATGTAGCCGGGCAGGAAGACGATCGTCGGACCGGCGCCGGCGCGGCGGCGGAAGGCGAGGCGGTGGCCGGGGCCTGCGTCGAGATGGTCAGGGGCGTTCATCGGGCGGGTTTAGCGAGACGATGAAGTTTTCACGACCCCCGGACGTCATTCCGGCGAAAGCCGGAATCCATGAACACGGGCGATCGATACCTCGAACACGGTGTTCATGGATCCCGGGTCAAGCCCGGGATGACGGACTGAGCGGCGACAGACGCCTTCGGGACTGGAGATGGCGCCGCGCTGACGCTACATCCCCGGTCATGACAGAGCATTTCAAAGTGAAGCTTCCCGACGGCTCGGTGCGCGAGGTCGCTCCGGGGACGACTCCGGCGGATGTCGCCGCCGCGATCGGGCCCGGGCTCGCCAAGGCCGCGCTTGCGGCTCGGGTCAATGGCGAGGTGCGCGATCTCGGCCGGCCGCTCGAGGGCGATTCCGAGCTTGCGCTGATCACGTCGCGCGACGAGGCCGATGCGCTCGAGCTCGTCCGCCACGATTATGCGCACATCCTCGCCGAGGCGGTGCAGAACCTCTTTCCCGGCACCCAGATCACCTTCGGCCCGGCGACCGACGACGGCTTCTACTACGATTTCGCCCCGGCGCCGGAGCGCGGGCCGTTCACAGAGGAGGATCTTCCGGCAATCGAGGAAGAGATGCGCCGGGTCATCGCGCGCGACGAGCCGCTGGTCCGCGAAGTCTGGAGCCGCGAGGACGTGCGCAAGCTGTTCCTCGAGCAGGGCGAGAGCTTCAAGGCCGAATGGGTGATGGAGCTGCCCGAGCACGAGACTATCACCATGTACCGCTCGGGCAAGTGGCTGGACCTGTGCCGCGGCCCCCATCTCGCGTCGACCGGCAAGGTCGACCCGCAGGCGTTCAAGCTGACCCGGGTCTCGGGCGCCTATTGGCGCGGCGACCAGAAGAACGCGATGCTGTCGCGGATCTACGGGACGGGCTGGCTCAACAGGAAACAGCTCGAGGCGCACCTGACGCGGCTCGAGGAGGCCGCCAAGCGCGACCATCGCCGGATCGGCCAGGACATGGACCTGTTCCACCTCCAGGCCGAAGCGCACGGCTCGGTCTTCTGGCACCCCGCCGGGTTCGTCGTCTGGCGCCAGCTCGAAGCCTATATGCGCCGCCGCCTCGACGCCGCCGGCTATGCCGAGGTCAAGACGCCGCAGGTGATGGACGCCCGGCAGTGGGAGCAATCGGGCCATTGGGGAAAATATCGCGAGGCCATGTTCGTCATCCCCGACGAGGTGCCCAACACCGAGGACGAGGGCCCGATCATCTCGGGCGAGGGCGACTGGATGGCGCTGAAGCCGATGAACTGCCCGGCCCACGTCCTCATCTTCCGCCAGGGCATCAAGAGCTACCGCGACCTTCCGATCCGGCTGGCCGAGATGGGCGTCTGCCACCGCAACGAGCCGCACGGGGCGCTTCACGGAATCCTTCGAGTCCGCCAGTTCACGCAGGACGACGCCCACATCTTCTGCCGCGAGGACCAGCTCGTCGAGGAGGTGCGGCTCTTCATCGAGCTGCTCGACCAGGTCTATCGCGACCTCGGCTTCCCCGATTACGCGATCAAGCTCGCGCTCCGGCCGGAGAAGCGCTTCGGCTCCGAGGAGATGTGGGACTGGTCCGAGCAGTCCTTGCGCGACGCGGTCAGGGCGGCCGGGCGCGACACGGCGGAGTTCGGCTGGGAGGAGCTTCCGGGCGAGGGCGCCTTCTACGCGCCCAAGCTCGAATTCCACCTCACCGACGCGATCGGACGGACCTGGCAGGTGGGGACGATCCAGACCGATACGGTGCTGCCCGAGCGGCTCGACGCGAGCTACGTCGCCGAGGACGGCCAGCGCCACCGGCCGATCATGCTCCACCGCGCGATATTGGGCTCGTTCGAGCGCTTCATCGGGATCCTGATCGAGCATCATGCCGGCCGCTTCCCGCTCTGGCTGGCACCGGTGCA
The DNA here is from genome assembly GCA_034668565.1 of Sphingomonadales bacterium. Classification (GTDB taxonomy): domain Bacteria; phylum Pseudomonadota; class Alphaproteobacteria; order Sphingomonadales; family Sphingomonadaceae; genus Allosphingosinicella. The sequence continues at coordinate 17,136 of JAXDPE010000015.1, forward strand.
GGCGGTGGTGGCGACGATCGTTTCCGACGCCGACGATTATGCGCGCGAGGTCGTCGCGAAGCTGACGGCGGCTGGGCTCAGGGTCGAAACCGACCTCAGGAACGAGAAGATCAACTACAAGGTACGCGAGCACAGCCTCGCCAAGGTCCCCAACCTCCTCGTCGTCGGCAAGCGCGAGGCGGAAGAGCGGACGGTGGCTCTCAGGCCGCTCGGCGAGGGCGCCCGGCAGGAGGTGCTTGGGCTGGACGAGGCGGTGGCCCGGCTGGTCGCGGAGGCATTGCCGCCGGATTTGCGCTGACCGTCGTCCCGGCGGAAGCCGGGACCCCGGGGAGACCCGCCGTGACTTTCCGGCCTGGGGTCCCGGCTTTCGCCGGGATGACGGCGACGGGCTTCGCGCTTTCCATCAGCGCTCGCGACCGATCCGCAACAGCGGCGCCGTAAAAGCATTCGCGCTCGTTCCTGCCGTCTTTCATTCGCCTTCCGGAACCACTAGGTGGAACGCTGAACCTCAACTTCAGGAGACTTTGACATACGTCCGCCCATGATCCGGCGCCCGCAGGCGCCGCCCCTGAACGGCCCCCGCTTCAACGAATTCATCTCCGTGCCCAAGGTGCGCGTGATCGATGAGAATGGCGAGAATATCGGGGTGCTTCTGACCGCCGAAGCGATCGAGCAGGCCGCCGAAGTCGGCCTCGACCTGGTCGAGGTCTCGCCCAACGCCGATCCGCCGGTGTGCAAGTTCCTCGACGTCGGCAAGTTCAAATACGAGGCCCAGAAAAAGGCCAATCTCGCCCGCAAGTCGCAAAAGACGCAGGAGATCAA
>JAXDPE010000016.1:0-25557 GCA_034668565.1 Sphingomonadales bacterium
GAACGCCAGCGATTCCTCGCTGCCGAGCGTGCTGCCGTTGATCGTCATCGACTTGCCCACGGCGAGCAGATCGTCGTCCCAGGTGATGCTGTAATCGAACTCGGTGCCGCCGCCGCGCGCGTAGCGGGTGTCGCTCGCCCCGGCGACGGTCATGTTCTCCATGTTCTGGAGCGCCCCGGCAAAGCCCGCCTGGGTGAAGTCGATCGCGTAATTGCCGCGCAGGAAGAGACCGTCATAGCCGCCGCCGCCGTCCACCACGTCGCCCGCGGCGTACCGGCCCTCGGCGAAGAAGAAGATGTCGTTGCCCGCGCCGCCGGTGAGGTGGTCCGTTCCGCGCCCGCCGTAGACGACGAACTTGGCGTCGGTCTCGGCCGAGCCGTCGAAGGTGAAGTCCTCGCCCACGAGCAGGGCCGCGCCGTTGATCCGGGCCTGGACGCCGGCGGCGAAGTTGGCGTCGTTGGTGGTGAGGACGTAGTCGTAGAGGTTGGTGCCCGGATCGCCCAGGCTCGTATTGGAGCCGCCCAGCATCGAGATGTTCTCGATCTCGACGACATTGTCGCCGAGGACCAGGCCGCCGCTGTAATCGCCCTGAAGGACGACCGTGTCGGCGCCGTCCCCGCCGGTGACCGAATCGTCCGAGGCCATGGCCCCGCCGAAAAAGAAGATGTCGCTTCCCGCTCCGCCGAAGGCGGAATCGTTGCCGCCGAGCTGGAGATAGAAACGGTCGTCGCCGGCCCCGCCGTCGAGCCTGTCGTCGCCGCCGCCGGTGGTGACCGTGTCGTTGCCGGATCCGGTCGTGACGTTCATCGTCTCGACGCCGACGAAATCCAGGGTCGCGCCGGCGAGGTCGGCGATGTGGCCGCTATAGCCCGCGCCGAGATTGCCGCTCGTCACGCCCCCGGTCACGTTGGTGACGGAGGCCGAATAATCGATGATGAGAAGGTCGCTCCCGGCTCCCGCATCGGCGCTGTCCGCGCCGCCGGTCACCGTGATCCGATCGGAGGCGCCGCCGCTGACGATGGTGTCGGCGCCGGTGCCGGTCAGGATCTCGTCCTGGCCTCCGCCGGTGGTGATCGTGTTGGCGCCGTCGCCGCCGTCGACATAATTGCCGCCGTCGCCGGCGGTGACCGTGTCCGCGCCGCTCCCGCCGATGATGGTGTTGAACCCGTCGCCGGCGGTGACCGTCCCCGCCCCTTCGCCGGTCCGGATATCGTCGTCGCCGGCGCCGGTGGTGATCGTGTCGGCGCCCGCGCCGGTCCAGATCGTGAAATGCTCGAAGCCGCCGTTGATGGTGACCAGCCTGCCGCCGCCGCCCGCTTCGGCGACATTCGCCACGGTGCCGGTGACCGCGCCCTCCGCCAGCCGATAGTCGACGAACAGGCGGTCGTTGCCCGGCCCGCCGCTCGCGGAGTCGGCGCCAGCCGTGACGGTGATCAGATTGTCGCCGTCATTGCCGACGATGCCGTTGCCGTCCGAGGCGTCGTTGACGTTGATGGGGGCAGCGCCGGCGAGCGTCACCGTGGCAATGCCCTGGCCGAGGTCGAGCACGATCCCGGTCGAGCTCGCCTCGCCGGTGATGGTCATTCCGCTGTAGAGGATCGTCGCGGTCTCGTCCGAATAGCCCGGCTCGAGCTGGATCGTGTCGCCGGGGCCGGAAGCGGCCATTGCAGCGGCGATGGACGGATAGGACCCGTTGGGGCCGACGGTACGAATAGCCATGAAAGTGTCTCCTGGCGGAGCGCCAGGGAGCTGCTTCATCCCGGATGCATACGCATTAATGCGCGGAAAAAACGCCGCGACGCCATTGCAGAACAAGTATCCGAGCGCCAGCGAAAATCGCGGTTCTCAGATATGAAGAAAGACATAGGTGGGATAATTATAACAAACAACTAATAAATCCGAGAACCGCTTTGATATATTTCGATATTACGAATAATATTTGTCGCGGACTTTAATTTTGTCTGGAACTTTTTTCGCTTCGCCTTCGAACGATCTTCGGCGCGGCGAGTCCGGCGTCAGCGCGGCGCGTTGCGGACGATCATGTCGAGGACGGCGGGATGGAGCGGCCGGACGAACTCGCAGCCGAGCAGATGGCCTTTCATCCAGACGACCCTGGAGTGAAGCGATTCAAGGCCGGGCAGCTTCAGCCAGATGTCGGTGCCGTCCATCAGCTCGAGATGGGTAGCGGCCCTGAACCCGGTGACGGAAAGATCGAGGACCTGGACGGTAACCGCGTGGGCGCCGCGCTGGCGAAGGCCGGCGCCGAGCACGACTTCGGCCCGAGCGGCGCGGCGGCCGTCATCGTCCGGAGAAGTCGAAAGCTCGGCGGTGAAGCTCATCGGCGGATCTCACTCCCCGGGAATGGCGATGCCCACCGAGGCACCCCACAGGCGGGCCAGCTGCTTTTCCTGATGGCTCATCGATTCGCCGAACAGGCGCGGACGGCGGAAACGGGGCTGATTCTGGTCGCCCGAGGTGCGCTTGAGCTGAACCAGGACTTCATGCTCGTCGATCATATAGGCGAATTCGAGACCGACCCGGTCCGAGCCCGTCCAGGCGACGCGGGCGGGGATGCTGGTCGAGCCGCGGTTGAAGATGAGCTCGGTTCCGACCGGAGGGACGCTCTGGCATTCGACCAGGGCGCCCTTGCGGGAAAGATCCCGAAGCCGGGCGTCGATCTCGCCGCTCGCCGTCTGCAGCTTCGCCGCGAGCAGGACCCGGGCCCGCTTGGCCTGACGCTTGCCCGCCACCGGACCATCAACAAAATGCTCTACGCCCATGCCGTCTTTCCTCATTGGCTCTCGGCAGACAGGAATAGGCCCGAGGCGCCTAAATTGTAGTAAACGCCGGCGGCATTTTCGTCCTCGCGCCGTTGTCAGGTTCGGGGACGCACCCTAAGGCGCGGCCATGCGCTTTTTCTCCGACAACGCGGCCGCGGCCTGTCCCGAGGCGATCGCGGCCATTGCCGCCGCCAACCGTCTCGACACCGCTTATGACGGGGATGGCTGGAGCGCCCGGCTCGACGACGCCTTTTCGGACCTGTTCGAGACCCGAGTCACTTCGCTCTGGGTGGCGACCGGGACGGCGGCGAACGCGCTCGCGCTCGCCGCGCTCTGCCCGCCTTATGGAAGCATAATCTGCCACCGCGGCGCGCATATCCAGAACGACGAGTGCGGCGCTCCCGAATTCTACACCCACGGCGCCAAATTGCTTCTCGGCGAAGGCGAGGGCGCGAAGCTGACCCCCACCGCCGTGACGGCCTTGCTCGAGACCGTCCGCAACGACGTCCACCAGACCCAGCCCGCGGCCCTCTCGATCACCAACGCCACCGAATATGGGCTCGTCTACACCGCCTCGGAGACGGCGGCGCTCGGCGCGCTGGCGCGGGATCGAGGGCTCGGCTTTCATGTCGACGGCGCCCGCTTCGCCAATGCGGTCGTTGGCACCGGCGCTTCGCCGGCCGATCTGACCTGGCGGGCGGGGGTGGACGCGCTCAGCTTCGGATTCGTCAAGAATGGCGGCATCTGCGCGGAAACCCTGATCTTCTTCGGCGACCGGCACCGGCAGGCGACCCTGTACCGCCGCAAGCGCGCAGGCCATCTTCTGTCGAAGGGCCGCTATCTGGCCGCGCAGCTCCTCGCCATGATCGAGGGCGGAACTTGGCTGCGCAACGCGGCCGCGGCCAACGATGCCGCAGCCCGGCTCGCCAAAGCGGCCGGGCCGGAGCGGCTTGTGCTTCCGGTCGAGGCGAACGAATTGTTCCTCAAGGTCACGCCCGACGAGGCGCAGGCGCTTCGCGACCGGGGCTTCGACTTTTACGACTGGGGGCCGGGGGAGGCCCGGCTGGTGACGGCCTGGGACAGCGATCCCGCCCACGTCGACGCTCTGGCCGCCGCGATCCGGGCGCTGTGATCGACGATCCGTCATCCCGGCGAAAGCCGGGACCCCGGGGAGGACAAGCGCCGAGCTTTTCACCCGATGAGGCCCCGGCTTTCGCCGGGGTGACGGGTAATTCGCGATCGGCCGCCGCTCCCAGCATGCTCCAGCCGCGGATCCTGATTCCCTTCCTCCTCATCACCCTCATTTGGAGCTCGACCTGGATCGTCATCAAGGATCAGCTCGGCACGGTCCCGCCCAGCTGGTCGATCACCTATCGCTTCGTGGTCGCGGCCGCCGCGATGTTCGCCTGGGCGGCGGCTAGCGGCGCGAGTCTTAGAATCGGACGGCGCGGCCATCTGCTCGCCGCCTTGTTCGGCGTTCCGCAATTCTGCCTCAACTTCAACTTCGTCTATGCCGCCGAGCATCACGTCACCAGCGGGCTGGTCGCGACCGTGTTCGCGCTGCTGATGGTTCCCAACAGCGCGCTCGCCTGGCTCTTCCTCAAGCAACGGGCGCCCCGGGGCTTCGTCGCGGGCTCCGCCATCGCCTGCGCCGGAGTGGCCTTGCTCTTCGTGCAGGAGATGCGGTCCAGCCCCGCCGCCACCGACCAGGTCCTGCTCGGCATCGGCCTGACCCTCCTGGGCGTGCTCTCCGCCTCGGCGGCCAACATCCTTCAGGCCAGCCGGGGCGTGAAGATCATGCCGCTGGCCAGCCTGCTGGCCTGGGGAATGGTCTATGGAGTCCTGGCGGACTTCCTGCTGGCCTGGGCCGTCGCCGGGCCGCCGGTGATCGAGGCGCGTCCGGCTTACTGGCTGGGCCTCATCTATCTCGGCCTGTTCGCTTCGGCTTTGGCCTTTCCGCTCTATTTCGCCGTGATGCGCGCCGTCGGGCCCGGCAAGGCGGCTTATTCGAGCGTCCTGGTGCCGATTCTCGCCATGGCGCTTTCGACAGCGTTCGAAGGCTATCGCTGGTCGACCCTGGCCTTGGCCGGAGGGGCCGTCGCTTTGGCCGGCCTGATCATCGCCCTGAGGTCGCGGGCGCATAGTGCTTAATTCCTCCCCGAGATTTTCTCGGGGAGGGGGACCGTGCGAAGCATGGTGGAGGGGCCTTACTGAGTCCGAAGAACCCCTCCACCACGCTGCGCCAAAGGCGCAGTTTATCCTGAGCGCCGCCACAGGCGGGGTCGAAGGGCGCGGTCCCCCTCCCCCGCAAATGCGGAGGAGGAATTTCTCAAGGAATTGCACCGCCCCCGCCCCGCGCCTAAGTCCGCGCCATGCTCGATGTCCAGAACGCCCCCGCCGCTCCGCCCACCGCCATCCGCCGCGAGGATTACCGGCCGCCCGACTGGCTGGTGCCGAGCCTGGAGCTGGAGTTCGATCTCGGCGCGGAGCGGACTCGGGTGCGGTCGCGGCTGAGCGTCGAGCGCAACGGGTCGCACGACCGTCCGCTCCGGCTCGACGCGCAGGGTCTGAACCTGCTCGAGCTCAGCGTCGACGGCGCAGCGGCGGAATATGTGTTGGAAGGCGACGTGCTTAGCGTTTCGCTGGGCGGGCAGGCGGCCATCGTCGAAACCCTGGTCGAGCTGGCCCCGAGCGCCAACACCCAGCTCATGGGCCTCTACGAATCGGGTGGGATCCTGTGCACCCAGTGCGAGGCCGAAGGATTCCGGCGGATCACGCCCTTCCCCGACCGGCCCGACATCCTTTCGCGCTACCGGGTGCGGATGATCGCCGACAAGGGCGCCTATCCGGTGCTGCTGTCGAACGGGGATCCGGTCGGCGCCGGCGAGCTCGAGGGTGGGCGGCATTGGGCCGAGTGGGACGATCCCTTCCCCAAGCCCTGCTATCTGTTCGCGCTGGTCGCCGGGGATCTTGCCGCCAACCGCGACGAATTCACCACCCGCTCGGGGCGCAGGGTGGATCTCGCAATCTGGGTTCGCGAGGGCGACCTGCCCAAGACCGAGCTCGCTATGGCCTCGCTCAAGGCGGCGATGAAATGGGACGAGGAGGTGTACGGCCGGGAATATGACCTGGCCGTGTTCAACATCGTCGCCGTCGCCGATTTCAATTTCGGGGCGATGGAGAATAAGGGCCTCAACATCTTCAACTCGCGCTACATCCTCGCCGATCCGGACACGGCGACGGACGGCGATTTCGACGCCGTCGCCGGAGTCGTCGCCCACGAATATTTCCACAATTGGTCGGGCAACCGAGTCACCTGCCGCGATTGGTTCCAGCTCTCCCTGAAGGAGGGCTTCACCGTCTTTCGCGACCAGATGTTCTCCGCCGACATGGGCTCCGCCGCGGTCAAGAGGATCGAGGACGTCAGGATCCTGCGCGCCGCCCAGTTCCCCGAGGATGGCGGCCCGCTCGCCCACCCGGTGAGGCCGGACAGCTATATGGAGATCGCCAATTTCTACACGGCCACCGTCTACAACAAGGGCTCGGAGCTGATCCGAATGCTCCACACCCTGCTCGGGCCGGAGCGATTCCGGGCCGGCTGCGACCTTTATTTCGATCGCCATGACGGCCAGGCGGTGACGTGCGAAGACTTCGTCCGGGCGATGGAGGATTCGAGCGGCGAGGATCTCGCGCAATTCCGCTTGTGGTACGAGCAGGCCGGCACTCCCCGGGTTCGGGCGAAGCTCAGCCAGGACGGCGGCCGGGCGTCGCTCGCACTCAGCCAGGAGGTGCCGCCGACCCCCGGCCAGCCGGTGAAGAAGCCGATGCCGATCCCGCTCAGGATCGCCCTGTTCGCCCGTGACAGCGGCGACAAGGTCGCGGAGCGGCTCGTCCTGCTCGACGAGGCGCAGTGCGAAGCCGAATTCAGCACCGGCGGCGAGGAGGTCGTGCTGTCCTTGAACCGCGGCTTCTCGGCCCCGGTGATCGTCGAGTCCGAACGGCCGGCGGCGGACCTCGCCTTCCTGTCGGCCCACGACGACGATCCTTTCGCCCGCTACGAGGCGATGCAGCAATTGATGCTCGACACCTTGCTTGCCGCGATCGCGTCGGGCCAGGCGGATCATAAGCCGGTGGTCGACGCGGTGCGCGGCACCTTGGCCGACGAGGCGCTCGACCCGGCCTTCATCGCCGACGCGGTGCTTCCGCCGAGCGAATCGTTCATCGGCGACCAGATGGCCGTGGTCGATCCGGAAGCGATCCGCTCGGCGCGCGACGCCTTGCGGGCGGAGCTCGGCCGGGCGCTGGAGCCGCAATGGCGGGCCGCTTATGCTTCGTCCGCCGCCAACCGCTTCGAATATTCGCCGGCCGCCAAGGGCGCCCGGCGGCTGAAGACGGTGGCGCTCAACTATTTGATGGCGGCCGGGGCCGAGGACGCGCCGGCGCTGGCCAGGCGGCAATATGACGAAGCCGACAACATGACCGACCGCCAGGGGGCGCTCGCAGCGCTGGCGAGCTCGGACGCGCCCGAGCGCGAAGGCGCGCTCGCCGCTTTTTACGAACGCTATCGCTCCGATCCGCTGGTGCTCGACAAATGGTTCACGGTGCAGGCGCTCTCGACCCGCGAGGATACGCTGCAAGCCGTCGAGGCCCTCGCCCGGCATTCCGATTTCGCCCTCTCCAATCCGAACCGGATGCGCTCGCTGGTGGGCGCCTTCGCCGCGAACCAGCGCGCCTTCCACGACGGTTCGGGCCGCGGCTATCGCTTCCTCGCCGACATGATCCTGGCGGTGGACAGGCTCAATCCGCAGACGGCGGCCCGGCAGGTGGCCTCGCTCGGCCGCTGGCGCCGCTTCGATCCGCGGCGGCAGGACCTGATGAAGGCCGAGCTCGAGCGAATCGTCGCCACTCCGGGTCTCAGCAAGGACGTGTTCGAGCAGGCGAGCAAGTCCCTAGGTTAGCGCCGTGGTAAAGCCCGAATTAACCATTGCAGGTTAAGGTCTTACGGAACCGCGGGGGGGCGGTGGACCGAAAGGCGCGCGACGTGGATGAGAGTGGCGAGACAGAGCCGGAAGGCAGCGCCGAGGACCGGGCCGCGCCGCGCACCAATCTGCTGCTCGCCGCGACCGCCGAGGTCGGCGGCCGAAGCGTCGCCGTCCGAATTCGCAACCTGTCGGAAACCGGAGCCATGGTCGAGGGCGCGGGCCTGCCCGATGCCGGGGTGGCCCTGGTTCTGATGAGGGGCGACCTCCAGGTCGCGGCGACCGTGGCCTGGGCCGCGGGAGCCCGCCGCGGGGTCAGGTTCGCCGGACCCACGCCGGTCAGCGAATGGACTGGGGGCAAGCCAAGGGCGATCGACTGCACCGGGCTTCGCGATCAGAGGCGGGTCGACGCCATCCAGGCGGAAGCCCGGGCCAATCCTCCCGCCGGTCGGGCGCTGCGCGCGTCCGAGGCGCCGACGCCACCCCCTCCGGTCTCGCCGGATCTCGACAAGCGGCTCGCGGACGAGCTTGGCTACGTCCAGCGCCTGCTCGAGGATCTCGGCGACGAGCTGATCGCGGACCTCCTCCTCATCCAGCGCCACGGCAAATCGCTGCAGAGCCTGGATTTGGTCGGGCAGATACTCGGCCACGTCTCGGTCATCCTGCGCGCCGACGACAAGGCGGCGGTGGTCGAGCAGATCGGGATGGAGGATCTGCGGGCTCGGCTCAAGCGGAAGGCGATCTAACCGTCATCCCGGCGAAAGCCGGGACCTCGGGGAGGCCCACTGAGCCTTATCGGCCTGAGGTCCCGGCTTTCGCCGGGATGACGGAATCAGCCGACCCAGGCCGCCACTTCCGAGGCCACCTGATTGGCCGCCTGGTTGAGGGCCGCCGGAGCGCTCGCCGCGTCGAGGGCGGCGACCGGCACCCGCGCTTCGAAGCGCCTGGTCTCGACCGAATCCTTGCCGCGCGAGACGGCGGCGTCGTAGATTAGAACCGCCTGCATCCGGTCCGCGTCCAAGCCGAAGGTCTGGAGCGTGCCGGTCAGCCGCTGGCCGGGATCGAAGGTGAATTGCTTGGGATCGAGCACGACCCGGCCGGTCTTGGCGGCGATCGTCTCCGAGACCAGACGGGCGAACAAGATAGTCGGCACTTCCACCCATTGCGCGTCCTTGACGTAGGCGACCTGGGTGGCGCCGGTGCGGACCGGAACGCGCGGCGTGTTCAGTTCGGCCGGAGCGGTCGGGGGAACCACGGTGATCGCCTCGCCCGCGGCCGAGCTTCGGCTCGAGGCCGCGATCTGGGCGTCGGAAGTGAGCCGCATCAGGGTCGTCGGCACCTTGGGTCCGAAGCTCAGGCAGCCGGCGAGGGCGAGGGTCGCGGCCAGAGCGGCGGTGGGGGCGAGGAAGCGGCGGGTCTGTCTCATTTTTTCCTCGGCTTGTAATCGGGCAGCTTGGAGCCGCCGATGATCCCGCCCGCGCCCTGCGTATTGAGGCGCTGGGCGACGGCGTTCAACGAATCGGACATTTCGCGAAGGTCTCGGACGAGCTGCCCGACCTCGGGGATCGTCTGCTTGGAGAAGGCCTGGAGGCCGGGACGGGCGTCGCCGATCGCGGAATCGAGATTGCCCATGCTGGTCTCCGCGGCGCGGATGGTCTTCCTGAGGTCGCCGAGCATCGGCCGGACGTCGCCGGCCAGGGTCTTGTCGGCGGTATCGGCGAGCTCGCCCATCTGCTGGGCGGCAACTCCGGTCTGGCGGATGGCGACCCGGGCCTCGGCCATGGTGGCGGCGATCTCGTCCGAACGCTCGGCGAGGTTGCGGCTGATCACCTGGACGTTCTCGAGGATCCCGGCGATCGAATTCTGGTTGCGGTCGCCGAGCAGGTCGGTGAGCCGGGCGGTCAGCGTCGAAACCCGCTCCAGCAGCTCGGGGGCGCTGTTGAGCAGCTGCCCGAGCGCGCCCGGCTTGGTGGGAATAAGCGGCACCCCGAACGGGCATTGCGCCTCCGGCTTCACGGGCGGGCAGACGATCGGGCGGTCGTCGCGCCGGCGGCGCGGGTCGCGCTCGGGGGGATCGAGCTGGATCGAGGCGATGCCGGTGAAGGTCGCCTTCATCGTCGCGGTGGTACCGACGAAGACCGGGGTTTCCTCGTCGACCGAGATCCGGATTCGGACGAACTGCGGCGTGTCGGGCATCAGGTTGATCGATTCCACCTGGCCGACCGGCACGCCCGAGAAGGTCACGGCGCTGCCCTTGGCGAGTCCCTCGACCGCCTGGCTGAAGAGGATGTCGTATTTCTTGTCCTTGTCGCCGCCGGCCTGGCTCAGCCAGACCACGAACAGCACCAGGGCCGCGAGCATTCCAAGGACGACGGCGCCTACCAGGATATGGTTCGAGCGGGTTTCCATTATCTCTCAGTTCCCCCGTTCGCTTCGGCCGTTCGCGCCTCGGCTTCTTCCATGGCCTCTTCCGCGGCACGGCCGCGCGGACCTCTGAAATACTCCTGTATCCATTCGTGATCCAAGGCCAATAATTCAGGAATGGTGCCGACCGCGATCACCTTCCTGTCGGCGAGCACGGCGACACGGTCGCAGATCGTGTAGAGCGTGTCGAGATCGTGGGTGATGAGGAACACGGTAAGACCGAGCCGTTCGCGAAGATCGACGATCAGCTGGTCGAAGGCCGCGGCGCCGATCGGATCGAGACCGGCGGTTGGCTCGTCGAGGAAGAGAAGCTCGGGATCGAGCGCGAGCGCCCGGGCGATTCCCGCGCGCTTGCGCATCCCGCCGGAGAGCTCGGCCGGAAATTTCGGCCCGGCGTCGGGGGAAAGGCCGACCATCACGATCTTGTAGGCCGCGATCTCGTCGAGAAGCTTTTCCGACAGCCGGGAATAGAATTCGCGCAGGGGCACCTGCACGTTCTCGGCGACGGTGAGGGTCGAGAAGAGCGCCGCGCCCTGGAAGAGGATGCCCCAGCGCTTGCGGATGCCTTGCAGCTCGGCGTCGTCGCGGTCGAGCATCGGCTCGCCGAACACCCTGACTTCGCCCGCGTCGGGAACCTGAAGGCCGATGATCGAGCGCATCATCACCGATTTGCCGGTGCCCGAGCCGCCGACGACGCCCAGGATCTCGCCGCGCCGGACGGCGAGATCGAGACCGTCGTGGATGACGGCGTCGCCGAAGCAGTTGCGAAGGCCCTTCACCTCGATGACGATCTCCGGCTCCTCGCTCACAGCCATCCGATCTCGGTGAAGAAGACGGCGAAGAAGGCGTCGAGGACGATGACCAGGAAGATCGCCTGGACCACCGCGGTCGTCGTCCTGAGGCCGACCTCCTCGGCGTCCGACTTGACCTGCATGCCCTGGAAGCAGCCGGCGAGCGAGATGATCAGCCCGAACACCGGCGCCTTGACGAGGAGCTGCCACAAATCGGTCGCCGGAACGACCTCGCGGATGCGCTGGACGAAGGTGACGGGCGGGATCTCGAGCGAGATCCAGCAGAAGAAGCCGCCGCCGATGATCGCGACGATCGCCGCGTAGAAGCCGAGCAGCGGCATCATCAGGACGGTCGCGAAGATCCTGGGGAGAACCAGGGCCTCCATCGGCGAGACCCCGATGGTGCGCATCGCGTCCACTTCCTCGGCGAGCTTCATCGAGCCGAGCTGCGCCGCGAACGAGGAGCCGGAGCGCCCGGCGACCATGATCGCGGTCATCAGCACGCCCAGCTCCTTGATCGAGCTTCGGCCGATCAGATTGACCGTGAACACCTCCGCGCCGAACTGCCTGAGCTGCACCGCGCCCTGCTGGGCGATGACGATCCCGACGAGGAAGCTCATCAGGCCGATGATCCCGAAGGCGTGAACCCCGACCACCTCGAAGCGCTGGACGACGGCGTTGATCCGGAATCTGCGGGGATGGCGGAAGACGTAGCCGATCGACAGCAGCATCGCCCCGAAGAAGCCGAGCAGGCCGACGAAGGTTCGGCCCGCCTCGACGGTGGCCGAGCCGAGCTGGTCGAGGACGCGCTGGAAAGGGGGCGGCGGATCGGGGCGGACCTTGACCGGCTGGTCGGCCTTCTCGACCTGCCGGAGCAGGGAGGTCACTTTCGGATCGGCATTGACGATCTCGCCGCCGCGCTCGCGGGCCGTGCGGTGGACGAGCCAGGCGCCGATCGTGTCGATCCGGTCGACCCCCGAAAGGTCGATGAGGAAGTCCCGGCCCTTGAGGCGGTCGAGCCGGCTGGGCAGCACTCCGAGCCTCGACAGGGTCAGATCGCCCTGGAAGCGCAGCACGCGGCGACCGTCCTCATTGCTGTCGGTGAAGCGGGCGACGCTGCTCATGAGGGCGTCATGCTTCAATTCCAAAGCGCGGGCAACTATGGACAAAGGCCAGGTCCGATGCTTGAGCCCCACGCATGAAGGCTCGGCTCGCCATTTACGACATGGACCGGACGATCACCCGGCGGGCGACCTACACGCCGTTCCTGGTCCATGCGGCGATGGGATTGGCGCCCTGGCGGCTGGCGCTGCTGCCGATCGCGGTGCTGGCGATGCTGGCCTACGTGCTGAAGGCGATCGACCGCGGCCGGCTCAAGGAGATCAATTACACCCTGCTCATCGGCCGGGCCATTGCCCCCGAGCGGCTGGAGCCGGTGATCGAGAGCTTCGCCGACCGGCAGCTCGCCACCAACATCATGCCCGGCGCCCGGCGCGCCATCGCCGCGGACCGGGCGGCGGGGCGGCGGCTGGTCATGGCCACCGCTTCCTACCGGCTCTACGCCGCATCGATCGGCCGGCGGCTCGGCTTCGACGACGTCATCGCCACGGAGACCGGGCTCGACGCGAAGGGCCGGATCGTTGCCCGGATCGACGGCGCCAATTGCTACGGCCCGGCCAAGAAGGATATGATCCTCGCCTGGCTCCAGCGCGAGGGTCTGGACCGCGACGCCGTCCACATCCGCTTCTATTCCGACCACGTCTCCGACCACCACGTCCACCGCTGGGCCGACGAAGCGGTGGCCGCGAACGCGCATTCGCGGCTGGTCCGCCTGGCGAAGGCGGAGGGATGGGAAGTGGTGGATTGGGGGTGACCGTCACCCCGGCGAATGCCGGGGCCTCGGGGAGACCCGCCGCGGCCTTCCGGCTTGGGGTCCCGGCTTTCGCCGGGATGACGCCTCCCCTTCGTCACCCCGGCGCAAGCCGGGGCCTCGGGGAGACCCGCCGAGACCTTCCGGCTTGGGGTCCCGGCTTTCGCCGGGATGACGGCTAGGCGTTGATGACCGTCCACAGATCGGACCAGGCGGGGTTGCTCGCCTCAATAAGCTCAACCTTCCAGTCCCGATGCCATTCTTTCATCGCTTTCTCGCGGGCGATGGCTTCCTCGATCGTGGGAGAGGGTTCGGCGAGCACCAATCGCCTGAGATTATACTTGCGGCAGAATTTCGAGCCGGCTCTTGCGCGGTGCTGAGCCACGCGCTGGACGATGTCAGCGGCGACTCCAATGTAGAGCACGCCGTCTGGCTTGTTGGTCATGATGTAGACCCAGCCACCCTTCATTCGGCGATAATCGCCCAGAAGAATTGGCATTTCCAGTGAATTTACGCGCTGAGGTCCCGGCTTTCGCCGGGATGACGATTTTTCCCTCCTCGTCACCCCGGCGCAAGCCGGGGCCTCGGGGAGACCCGCTGTGCCTCTGCGGCCCGAGGTCCCGGCTTTCGCCGGGATGACGGGCTCCCCTAAACCGCGCCCAAAGCCTGGTCGAAATCGGCGATGAGGTCGTCGGGGTCCTCGACGCCGATCGAGATGCGCACCAGATTGTCGGTGATGCCCAGCGCCTGCTTGCGCTCGTCGGGCACGGACAAATGGGTCATCGCCGCCGGGGCGCTCGCCAGGGTCTCGGTGCCGCCGAGGCTGACCGCGAGGTGGGCGATCTTGAGAGCGTCGAGGAAGGCGAAGGATTCGCGCTCGCCGCCCTTCAGGTAAAGCGAGAAGGTGGAGCCGGCGCCGGTGCAGTGGCGGCGGTAGATGTCGGCCTGACGCGCGTCGGCGCCGCCTTCGAGGAAGCCGAGATAGCCGACGCTTTCCACCTTGGCATGGCCGCGAAGGAATTCGCAGACCCTGGCCGCGTTCTCGCCGGCACGGGTCATCCGCAGTTCGAGCGTCTCGAGGCTCCTCAGAAGCATCCAGGCGGTGTTGGGATCGGTGATCGTGCCGATCGTGTTGCGGAGCATTCGGATGGTGTTGATCAGCTCCTTCGAGCCGGTGATGCCGCCGGCGACGAGGTCGGAATGGCCGCCGGCATATTTGGTCAGCGAATAGACCGAAAGGTCGGCGCCCTGGCGGAGCGGCTGGGCCCAGAGCGGGCCGAGGAAGGTGTTGTCGATGGCGATCGGCGGGCGTTCGTCGCCGAGCACGGCCGAGCGGGCCCCGGCGACCGCCTCGACGTCGACCAGGGCGTTGGTCGGGTTGGCCGGGCTTTCGAGGTAGATGAGCGAAACCCGTCCCATCGCCTTGGCGCGCTCGAGGACGGATTCGATCTCGTCCTGGGTCGCGCCGGCCGGGAAATCGAGCCACTTGACCCCGAAGCGTCCGAGGATTCGCCCGATCAGGGTCTCCGTCGCCGCATAAAGCGGTCCGGAATGGACGACGACGTCGCCGGGCTGGACGAAGGCGAGGAGCAGGGTCGCGATGGCCGACATCCCCGACGAGAAGGTCAAGGCGTCCTCGGCATCCTCCCAAAGGCTCAGCCGGTCCTCGAGTATCTCCTGGTTGGGGCCGTTGAAGCGCGAATAGACGAGGCCCTCGGCGCCGCCCGGGCGCTTGCCGGTGACGCCTTCGAAGAAGCGCTTGCCGGCGGCCGCGGTCTCGAAGACGAAGGTCGAGGTCAGGAAGATGGGCGGCTTCAGCGAGCCTTCGGACAGGGTCGGATCGTAGCCGTAGCCCATCATCAAGGTCGACGGCTTGAGCCGCCGGCCGCCGATTTCGAGAGCGCTCGCCTTGGGGCGCCGCCGCGAAGCGGCGCCGGTGATGTCGGATTCGTCTTCAGCCATGGGAATGTCTCCTGTCAGGTCGCGGATCTGCGTGGAGACCGAGCCCGTTCAGGCTCACCGGCGCCCGCCTTGCAAGCGGCCCGGAGGGGTGAGGTCCGTTGCCCGAGCGCTCCCTAACCCAAGTGGCGGGCGCGGGGCTACTCAAATTCCTCCCCGCGATTTCGCGGGGAGGGAGACCGCGCGAAGCGCGGTGGAGGGGCTCTTCGGACTCAGCAAGACTCCTCCACCATGCTTCGCATGGTCCCCCTCCCCCGGGAATCCCGGGGAGGATTTATCCCAGCATCGCCCCGATCCCCCAGACGATGCCCACCATCAGCGGCACTCCGGCCAGGTCGAGCCACAACCCCGCCTTGAGCATTCGCGGCAAGGAGATGTGGCCGGTCGCCCAGGCGATGGCGTTGGGGCCGGTGCCGGAGGGGAGCATGAAGCCCCAGCTCGACGCGAAGGCGGCGGGCAAGGCGAGCAGGATCGGGTCGATCCCGGTGGCGGCGATGATTCCGGCGACGACGGGGATGGCGCCGCTCGCCGTGGCGACGTTCGAGGCGAATTCGGTGACGACGATGACGATGGCGACCAGCACCGCGGCGACGATCAGCGGATGGACCGAGCGAAGCGGCTGGAGCGCCACGCCCATCCAGTCGGCGAGGCCGGAGGCGCCGATCCCCGCCGCGAGCGCGAGACCGCCGCCGAACATCATGATCACGCCCCAGGGCGCCCGGTTCGCTTCCTCCCAGTTGAGGATGGCCCGGCCGGTGCCGTCGGGGATCACGAACAGGAGCAGGGCGGCGATCACCGCGATGGTGCCGTCGGTCAGCGAATCCTTGGGCAGATAGGGCGTCACGAAGGGCAGCGCGATCCACGCCGCCACGGTCAAGGCGACGAGCGGGACGAGGCGCTTCTCGGCGGTCGACCAGGCGCCGGTCTCGCCGATCCCGGCGCGGGCGGCGGCGGGGTCGAAGTCGCTCGCCGAGACCTTTTGCACCTTCATCAATATCGCCCAGCAGAGCGGCACCGAGATGAGGACGAGCGGGATCCCGTAGAGCGCCCAGGTGAGAAAATCGATCCGGTAGCCGGTCGCCTTTTCGATGATCCCGACGGCGATGGCGTTGGTCGGCGAGCCGACGAGAGTCCCGAAGCCGCCGATCGTGGCGGCGAAGGCGATGCCCATGGCCAGCGCCCCGGCGAAGCCGTCGGTATGGCCGGGCTCGACCTTCGCGGCGCGGAGCACGGCGAGGCCGATCGGCATCATGATGAGGGTGGTGGCGGTGTTGGAGACGATGGTGCTGAGCAAGGCGGTCGCGGCCATGAAGGCGAACAGCATCTGCGCCGGCCCGCCGCCGCCGCGGGCGACGATGGCCAGAGCGAGGCGGCGGTGGAGCCCGGTGCGCTCGATCGCAAGGGCCACGATGGCGCCGCCGAGGACGAGGAACAGGATCGGCGAATAATAAGCCGCGGCCGATTCGGTCGCGGTCATGATCCCGAGCAAGGGGAAAGCGAGGAACGGGACGAGCGCGGTGGCGGTGAGCGGAAGCGCCTCCGTCATCCACCAGGTCGCCATGAGGACGATGATCGCGGTCGTCCGCCACGCGGCGGGGGACATTCCCCCGGGCGCTGGAAGAAGCAGCATGACGACGAAGAGGGCGAGCCCGCCCCACAGGCCCCAACGCGCGGCCATTTGTTTCCCCCTGAACTATTTGGCGGGTGATGGCATGGGACGGTGGAGCGAGGCTAGCCCGTTCAAATCCTCCCCGGCATTTGCCGGGGAGGGGGACCGCGCGAAGCGGGGTGGAGGGGTTCTCTCTGACTTCCGAAGAACCCTCCACCATGCTTCGCATGGTCCCCCTCCCCGCGAAATCGCGGGGAGGATTTAGAGCGCGATCAGCGCGATCTGGCGGCCGTAATCCGGTTCGCCTTTGTGGGTCGCGCGCCGGTAGCTGAAATAGCGTTCGGGCTGGCTGTAGGTATCCTCGCCGAGCGCCTCGATCCGTTCCAGCCCGGCGGCCGCGAGGCGCGACACGACGAAGCCTTCGAGATCGAACTGGTAATGGCCCTCGCGGCCGAGGGCGAAGAAGCGTTCATGCTCCGGATCGGCTTCGGCGAAGCGGCGGAGGAACGCTTCGTCGACCTCGTAGGATCGGCGGGCGATGCAGGGGCCGACGGCGGCGGCGATCCGCGAGCGGTCGGCGCCGAGGCGCTCCATCTCCGCGACCGTGGCCTCGACCACGCCTCCGAGCGCGCCTTTCCAGCCGGCATGGGCGGCCGCCACCACCGCGGCCTCGCGGTCGGCGAGCAGGATCGGGGCGCAGTCGGCGGTTAGGATTCCGAGGACGAGGCCGGGGCGATCGGTCACCATCGCGTCGGCTTTGGGCCGGGCGTCGTCTGCCCAGGGGGCGGCGACGCAGATCGCGTCGGACGAATGGACCTGATGGAGCGTGACCAGCGCCGAGCCGGGCGCGACGGCGGCGACCGCCCGGCGGCGGTTTTCAACGATCGAGCCGCGATCGTCGCTCGACCCTAGCCCAACGTTCAGGCCCGAGCAGATCCCGTGCGAAACGCCGCCCCGGCGGCCCAGGAAGCCGTGCGCGACCGCCCCCAGCACTTCGCTTCGAACCACCTCTACAGGATCAGCTTCCATATCTCGTCCTCGTCGGCCTGGTCGCCGACCATGAACTTGTAGGGGCCGACATAGGTGAAGCCATAGCGGCGGTAGAAGGCCTTGGCGCGCTGGTTCTCGGTGAAGACCGAGAGATAGAGCTCCTCGGCCCCGCGCCGCTTCGCCTGGTCGATCGCCCATTCGGACAGGGTCTGGGCGACGCCCGCGCCCTGCCATTGCTTCAAGACATAGAGCTGCCGGAACTCGAGCGCCGGGCGCGACGGCTGGACCGGGAGCGTGATCGGTCCGAGCTTGACGAAGGCGACCGGCTCACCGTCCGCCTCGGCGAAGCGGACCTGGTGCTCGCCGTCGAGAAGCTCGTTCCGGAAACCTTCCTCGCTCAGCTGTTCGAGGAACGCCGCCAGGTCCTCGGGCCGGTAGAGGTGGGCGAAGGTCTCGACGAAGCTTCGGCGATGGAGTCCGGCGAGCGCGGCGGCGTCTTCGGGGCCGATGTCGCGATAAGAGATCATGAAAAACCCTCCGGAGCGGGCCATTGCGGGCTGGCAAGGGCCAGGGCCTTGAACAAGGTCCCCATCTGGTCGGGCGAGGTGAGCCGTTCGAGCGCCGCGTCGATCTCCGCGGCGCGCGTCGGCGCGGTACGGGCCAGGGCCTGCGCGCGCGCCTCGATGCCGAGCGCGCGCAGCCAATCGCCCTGGGCGACCGGGCCATGCACCTTCGCCCCTGTTTCAGCCGCCGCCCTGCCCAGCGCTTCGAAATCGACATGGGCGGTAAGATCCGCTTCGCCGGGCTCACTCCAGGGATCCGCATATTCATGCCGGCGCACCGCCTGCAGGGTTTCGCCCGCGCAGAGGCGATCATGGCCGTAGTCGATGATCAAGGCGGCCCCTCCCTGCATATTCATGCAGCCGGCGACGCCGCGGGCCAAAGCCAGCGACGCCGGCGAGGTTTCAAGCACGGTCCCCGCCGGCGCGGCCCGGATCGGATCGGGGACGGCATTTGCCGGGACCGGTGGACCGGCCGCGGGGACGAAGCGGTCGCCGTCGAGGGTGACGAGGCGCTCGCGCCAGCCCGTCGCGGTGGCGATGAGCTGGCGGATGGGGAGCGCGTCGAAAAATTCGTTGGCGACGGCGAGGATCGGACCGTCTCCGGCGAGGGTCGAAAGGTCGTCGTGCCAAAGGGCCCCGGGAACCCGCTCCGCCTGGGCCGCCCGCAGGACCGGGCTGGTCTCGACGAAATGGACTTCGGGCTCGAGCCCGGCGGCGCCCATCGCCCGGAGCGCGTCGGCGGCGAGCGTGCCTCGGCCGGGGCCGAGCTCGACGTAGCGCACGCCTTCGGGGCGGCCGGCGCGGTCCCAGACGTCGGCCAGGGCAAGGCCGATCAGCTCGCCGAACATCTGGCTGATCTCCGGCGCGGTGGTGAAGTCGCCGGCGGCGCCGAGCGGGTCCCGGGTCGCGTAATAATGCGCGTTGGCCAGCGCCATATAGTCGGAGACCGGGATCGGGCCCTGGGCCGCGATCAGCCGGCGCAGGCGGTCGGCGAGAGTCTGGGGGTCGGGCACAAAATCTCCGTTCGCCCCAAGCGAAGTCGAGGGGTGATTTCGAGCGAAGCCGAGACCGTCTTGCCTCGGCTGCGCTCGGCGGGGTGTCTCGACTTCGCTCGACACGAACGGATCCTTACGGCTCAGCCTGCCTCAGGCCACGCTCTCCGTCCCCGCGATCGGCTCGACCCTTTGCCTTCGTCCCTTGGCGGTGGCGATCAGCCAGGCGCCGCCGAGCACCATCGGCAGGGTCAGGGTCTGGCCCATGGTCAGCCCCCAGGAGAGGTGCTCGAGGCCCTGGTCGGGCTGACGGACGAATTCGAGGGCGAAGCGGCTTAGGCCGTAGACGAGCAGGAACGCACCGACCAATTTGCCCGGGTGATAACGAGCGTCGGTCTTCCAGAACAGGAACCAGAGGACGCAGAAGAGCAGGATGCCCTCGAGCCCGGCCTCGTAGAGCTGGCTCGGGTGGCGAGGCACCTCGCCGCCGTTCGGGAAGACGATCGCCCAGGAGACGGTCGTCGGCCGGCCCCAAAGCTCCCCGTTCACGAAATTGGCGAGGCGGACGAAGAAAATCCCGAAGGGGGAGCAGCAGGCGACGTAATCGTGGACCCTGAGCCAGTCGAGCTTGTGCTTCCTCGCCATCCACAGGATGCCGAGCGTGGTGCCGATGACTCCGCCGTGGAACGACATGCCGCCGTCCCACAGGCGCACGATCTGGATCGGATCGTGGAAGTAGAATTCCGGGCGGTAGAAAAGCACGTAGCCGAGCCGCCCGCCGAGGATGATCCCAAGCGTCGCGTAGAAGACCATGTCGTCGGCGTGACGCCGGGCCATCGGAGCGCCGGGGCGGTCGATCAGCTTCATCAGATACCACCAGCCGACGAGGATTCCGACCAGGTAACCGAGCGAATACCAGCGCAAGGGAAAGGGCCAGTCGAAGACGGTCTTGCTCAGCCCGAGATTCTCGAACCGGATATAATCTCCGGCCGCCGTCGACAGGCTTGTCAGTAAAGGATCGATCAAAGGCTTCCCCCTCCCGCTCCAGGCCCTAATAGAAGGGGCAAGACGAAACGAAAAGGGAGACTGGGATGCCGAGCGAGCTGGACCGCAAGTTCGACGCGGTGCTGGCGCAGGCGATCGCACCCGGCGGCCGGATCCAGATCGCCGAGGACGGCGAGGGGCGCAAGATCATCGCCAACCTGCCGCCGACCCTTCCCGCCATGTTCGACGCCTTCTGCGCCCTCCATTCGGCCACGGTCGCGGTCATCGCCGAGGGCGAACGGCTGACCTTCGGCGAACTGAACGACCAGGCGACCCGGCTGGCGCGGGCGCTCGCCGGCGGCTGGGGCGTCGGCAAGGGCGACCGGGTGGCGATCGCGATGCGCAATTGCCCGAGCTGGATCGTCGCCTACATGGCGGTGCTGAAGGCGGGCGGGATCGCCACCCTGGTCAACGGCTGGTGGCAGTCGGACGAGCTTCGTCACGGCCTCGCCCTGACCGAGCCCTGCCTGGTCCTGTGCGACGCGCCCCGGGCGGCGCGGCTCGAGGCGACCGGCCTCGCGGTGGCGAGCGTGACCCTTCCGGTCGAGAAGCCGATTGCCGAGGCCCTGGCGCCCCTGCTTTCCCGCGGCGAGGTCGACCTTCCCGAGGTCATGCCCGAGGACGATGCGACCATCCTCTTCACCTCGGGCTCGACCGGGGTCGCCAAGGGCGCCCTTTCCACCCACCGCGCGGTCACCACCGGCATCTACACTTATTCGCTCAGCCTGATGGTCCTGCTCGGGATCATGGAAAGCGAGGGCCGGGGCCCGCCGAACCCGCCCCGCACCCTCGTCAACGTGCCCCTGTTCCACGTCACCGGCGAGGTTCCGGTGCTGCTCAACAGCTTCGTCATCGGCCGAGGCATGGTGCTGATGGCGAAATGGGACGCGGCCGAGGCGCTCCGGCTGATCCAGGACGAGAAGGTGACCTATTTCGTCGGCGTTCCGACGATGAGCCTCGAGCTCATGCAGCATCCGGACCGCGACAAATACGATCTTTCCTCGCTGACCGACATCGCGGCCGGCGGAGCGCCGAGGCCGGTGGCCCACGTCAGGCGGCTCCAGGAAAGCTTCAAGGGCGCCCAGCCGGCTTTGGGCTATGGCCTCACCGAGACCAATGCGGTGGGCTGCGGCAATTTCTGGCAGAATTACGCCGACAAGCCCGCCTCGACCGGGCGCCCCCACAAGCCGATGGTCGAGCTCGCCATCCTCGGCGCGGGCGACCGGCAGCTGGCGACCGGCGAGACCGGGGAGATCGGCATCCGCTCGGCCGCCAATTTCCGCGCTTACTGGAACGACCCCGCCGCGACCGCTGCGGCCTTCACGGCGGACGGCTATCTGAAGACCGGCGACATCGGCTATCTCGACGAGGAGGACTATCTGTTCATCGTCGACCGCAAGAAGGACATCATCATCCGCGGCGGCGAGAATATCAGCTGCCAGGAAGTCGAGGCGGCCGTCTACTCGCACCCGGCGGTCTCGGAAGCGTCGGTCTTCGGGGTCCCCGACGAGCGGCTGGGCGAGGTGCCGGCCGCGGTGATCTACAGCGAGGACGACCGGGCGCTGGACGCCGACGCGCTGCGGGCATTCCTCGACGGCAAGATCGCGGTGTACAAGATCCCGCAATATATCTGGGTCCACCACGAGCCCCTGCCCAAGCTCGGCACCGGCAAGATCGACAAGAAGACGCTTCGGGAGCAATATTCGGCGGAGGTGGAGAGCGCCTAACGTCATCCCGGCGGAAGCCGGGACCTCGGGGAGACCCGCCGAGACTTCTCGACCCGAGGTCCCGGCTTTCGCCGGGATGACGGAGGGGCCTAGCCCGCCGCCGCCCTCCCCTCTATCAGCCCTTCATGGCGCGAGGCGGGGAGACGAGGGGGATCAGCCGGCGGACCCTGCTCGTCGGCGGGGGGGCCGGGGCCGGGCTGCTGCTCGCCTGGGCGCTGTGGCCGCGAACTTATGCTCCCGATCTTCGCGCCCGCGAGGGCGAGCATGTTTTCAACGCCTTCCTGAAGATCGGCAATGACGGCCGAGTGCTGGTGGCCGTGCCTCAGGCCGAGCTTGGCCAGGGAAGCTGGACCGCCCTGCCGCAGATCCTCGCCGACGAGCTTGGCGCGGACTGGCGGACGGTGGGCGTCGAGCCGGCGCCGATCGGTCCGCTTTACGCCAACAGGCTGCTGGCGGAAGGCGAGGACGACGGATCATTCCCTGGCGGCGCGAAGCGCTGGCGGGCGCAGCATTTCGAGACCGGAAGCGAGGCGATGCTGACCGGCGGATCGACCTCCGTGCGCAGCTTCGAGCGGCTGCTGCGCGACGCCGGAGCCGGGGCACGGGCGCTGCTGATGAAAGCGGCGGCGGCGCGCTGGAACGTTGAATGGGAGACTCTCGACACCGCCGCAGGCTTCGTCGTCGACGGGGCACGAAGGCTGAGCTTCGCCGAACTGGCCGAATCGGCTGCCAGCGAGGAATTGCCCGAGCATCTGCCGATCCGCGCCGGCATCGACAACCGCCTCACCGGCCAGCCTTTGCCCCGCCTCGATCTGCCGGCCAAGGTCGACGGCTCCGCGCCGTTCGCGGGCGACATAAGGTTGCCGGACATGGTCTATGCCTCGGTCCGGGCGGGGCCGACGGAGGACAGCCGCCTCGTCCGCTGGAAGCGCGACAAGGGCCTGGCGGTGCCGGGCGTGTTCGGAGCGTTCGACGCGCCCGGCTGGGTCGCCTGCATCGGCACCAATTGGTGGGCGGCGAACAAGGGGGTCGAGGCGCTCGAGCCGGTGTGGGACGTGCCCCACCCGCCAGCTTCCAGCGAAAGCATCGATTCCGCCCTGATCGGCGCTTTGGAGCGGGACGAGGGGAGCCGGCTCTACAGCCGCGGCGACCTCGCCGACGCCTTCGAGGGCGGGCATGTGCTTCGCGGCCATTACAGCGCCGGGCCGGCCGCCAATGCGCCGCTGGAAACCCTGACCGCCACTGCCCGGTTCGCCGGCGGCGAGCTCGAAATCTGGGCGCCGACCCAGGCGCCGGGCCTGGCCCGCGCCGCCGCGGCCCGGGTGGCCGGAATCGACGAGGCCCGGGTCACGCTCTACCCGACCCTGATCGGCGGCGGTTACGGGCGAAAGCTCGAGACGAGGGCGATCGAGCAGGCGGCGATGCTGGCGGTGCGGACGAAGCGGCCCGTTCAGCTCATCTGGTCGAGGCTCGAGGAAACGGTCCAGGACGGCTTCCGGGCGCCGGCCCGGGGGCAGTTGCTGGCCCGGCTCGACCCGGCCGGGATCGTGCTTGGCTGGCAGGCCAGGATCGCGGCGCCCGATAGCGGGGCTGAGCTGAAGGTGCGGCTTCGCGGCGGCGGCGGGGCCATGCGGGCGATCGGCGATCCGGCGGCGGGCGCCGTTCCGCCTTACGCGATCCCGGCGGTCGCGATCGACTATCTGCCGGCGGCGACCGGGATTCGGGTCGGCGGCTGGCGCTCGGGCGCGCACAGCTACACCGCCTTCTTCACGGAAAGCTTCATGGACGAGCTGGCGCGGATTTCCGGGATCGAGCCGCTTTCCTTCCGGATGCAGATGCTTGGCGACAATCCCCGGCTGGCGCGCTGCCTGACGACGGCGGCGACCCTGGGCGGCTGGGACGGAGGCGTGCCGGGAAGTTCGATGGGCATCGCTTGCCACAGCGCGTTCGGAAGCCATGTCGCGGCCCTGGTCGAGGTCGAGGTGACGTCCGAGCAGACTGTGCGGGTGCTGCGCGCGGTGTGCGCGGTCGATTGCGGCCGGGTCGTCAACCCCGATCTGGTCAGGCAGCAGGTCGAGGGCGGGCTGGTCTTCGGGATCGCGGCGGCCACCGGGAAGGCGATCGGCTTCGAGCACGGACGGCCCGACGCCCGGGGCTTCGGCGATTTCGGATTCCCGACCCTGGCCGATTCGCCTGAGGTGACGATCGAGCTTCTGGAGAGCGAGGAGGAGCCGGGCGGGGCGACCGAGCTCGGAGTGCCGGTGGCGGCGCCGGCCATCGCCAACGCGCTTCATGCCTTGACCGGCAAGCGGCTCCGGTCGCTGCCGCTTCAGGTGGGCGGATGAAGCCGCCCGCCGATCATCCGCCGGTGCCTTCGCCCAAGATCGGAGTACTACTCATCAACCTCGGCACGCCCAACAAGGCGGAGCCGGGATCGGTCCGGCTCTACCTCAAGGAATTCCTGTCCGACCCGCGGGTGGTCGAGATTCCGCAGCTCGTCTGGCAGCCGATCCTGCGCGGAATCATCCTGACGACGCGGCCGAAGAAATCGGCCCACGCCTACAGCCAAGTGTGGACCGACGAAGGCTCGCCACTCGCCGCGATCACGGCCCGGCAGTCGAAGGCACTTCAGGGCGCGTTCGGGGAGGACGTGATCGTCGACCATGCGATGCGCTACGGCGAGCCGGCGATCGCCGGCAAGATCGACGCGCTCAAGGCCCGGGGATGCGAGCGGATCCTGATCGCTCCGCTCTACCCCCAATATTGCGCGGCGACGACGGCGACGGCGAACGACGAGGCCTTCGCGCATCTGCGGCGGCTGCGCTGGCAGCCGGCCATTCGGACGCTTCCGCCTTATCATGACGATCCAGCCTATATCGAAGCGCTGAAGTCGCGGCTCGAGGAAGGGCTGGCGGGCCTCGATTTCGAGCCCCAGGCGATCCTCGCCAGCTTCCACGGAATGCCGCAGCGCACGCTCGAGCTCGGCGATCCCTATCACTGCCATTGCCGCAAGACGGCGAGGCTGCTGAGTGAAGCGAGCGGGCGCGAGCTCCGGGTCGCGTTCCAGTCGCGCTTCGGCCGGGCGAAGTGGCTCGAGCCGGCGACCGATAAAATGCTGGCGGCGCTGCCCGGCGAAGGGGTCTCCAAAGTTGCGATCTTCGCGCCCGGCTTCTCGTCGGATTGCCTTGAGACGCTCGAAGAGCTGGCGATTCGCGGGCGCGACACTTTCCTCGCCGCCGGCGGCAGTGATTTCGCTTACCTGCCCTGCCTCAACGACAGCCCGGCGGGGCTGGAAATGCTGCGCAGCATTTTGGGCCGCGAGCTTGAAGGTTGGAGGCGCGTTACGTAAGGCCCGCCGCACAACAAAAAATCCAGGAGAGCAAGATATGGCACGCGTTGCGATCGTCACCGGCGGCACCCGAGGCATTGGCGAGGCGATCAGCCTCGCGCTCCGCGACGAGGGCGCGACCGTCGCCGCCGTCTATGCCGGCAATGACGAGAAAGCGCGCGAGTTCACCGAGCGAACGGGGATCCGGGCGTTCAAATGGGACGTCGGCGATTTCGACGCCTGCCAGGCCGGAGTCCAGCAGGTCGAGAGCGAGCTCGGCCCGGTCGACGTGCTCGTCAACAATGCCGGCATCACCCGCGACGGGACGATGAAGCGGATGACCCGCCAGTCCTGGGACGAGGTCATCGACGTCAATCTCGGCGGCTGCTTCAACATGGCGAAAGCGGTGTTCGAGGGGATGCAGTCCCGCAAGTTCGGCCGGATCGTCAACATCGGCTCGATCAACGGCCAGGCCGGCCAATATGGCCAGGTCAATTACGC
>JAXDPE010000017.1:0-66015 GCA_034668565.1 Sphingomonadales bacterium
GGAGCCTCTGCGGCCGGGCGCGGATACTGCCAAAAGTACCAGCTCATGACGTAGCCAGGCAGGGCGAGCGCGACACCAGCTAGGAGGGAAATCCAGATTCCGAGCTTCTTTCGTCCTGCTATGATGCGCATGGTCACTTCGGATCGCCGAAGGTCCTTGTAGTCCTGAACCAACCCTGGAAAATCGCCCGCTGTGATTGCGGCGTAGATTTCATCGCGGTCGGACCTTCGTCCGCGAGAGGTGACAATAGCTCGGCGCACTTCATCCAGCCGCCGCAGAAAGTTCACATAGTCCGGATACGAGCTATGAACGATGTCGTAACCCATTTGTCTGGCTATCGCCTCTGAATCGATTCCCATCGTGCTGATTGCAGCGTCGATCGCATCATGTCGTGAACGGTGGCAGCTAAATCTAGCATCTTCCAAGAGGGCCAAAACCCGATCTATCGGCTCCCCACTCGTGTAGGCGTGGAGTGCGTCGATGAGCCGCCGCCCAGCGTAACGAAGCTCTTGGATCGAAGGGATGACGGCGTGAGCAGTGACTTGCTCTGCTAGCTTGATGACCTCTTCCGCGCGGTCCCACTCGTCTTGAATAGCGCTAAAAAGGCCGGCGATCCCCTTAGGAATTTCGCCGGCCCGGTTGTTTTCGTCAGGATTATCTGGCTCTGGCGAGGACACGCTTGTCGATGCGTTCGAAAGCAACGTTAGCTTTCGCATTAAGCTCCAGAAGGTCGGCATCGTCTAAATACCGTCCCTCTTGGACAGACGTGTTCCCGCGAGAAAACCTCCCTGCCACGCGCCGTGCACTCTCCTCACGCGCGGCGTCGTACCTGCCGAAAAGCAGTTTGCCGATGAGTTTGCGAAGCACGATTAATTCCAATCGGTTGGCCCTGTTCCCCAGAAGGGGCGGTTGCAGATATACCACATTTTGTGCCTTATGAATGCAAAAGTTGCACATAGGCTTAAAAAACTGCCATTGGCTCATAAGCTGAAAAGCCACTGGCGCTGTTGCAGCCATGCATCTGGCACCTCACGCTGGTTGAATCAATGGCGCTACAAACTGTTCCGCAGTCCGTCGTCTCAGGCGCCCGCCTAAACCGGAACTCGACATTCCAACCGGGTAACCGGGAAAAAGGCCGATTTCGGCCCAGGTGCTTCAGGACAATAATCGCCAAAAATAATGACCTGCCGGCCGTCGAGATGAGGCGCGCGATGCGATGCGTCCGATAAGGTGCGGCTCGCCCAGGATGCTGATACAAGTTCAGCATGACGGCGAAGGCGTTTCTACCGCCGCGCTTTCTTCGCCAGCCACTCCTCGATCGCGCGGTAGGAGGAACGGCCTCGCAATGGGTCGTCGCCCAGCCCGGTGGCGAAATAGGCGATGCCGTGGCCGGTCGCGGGGTCGATCCACAGGCCGGAGCGCAGGCCGTAGGCGTCGCCGGCATGGCCCAGGCGCGGCTTGCCGTCGCCGAAGGGGTCGTCGCTCGGCGCGCAGCGGGCGAGGATCTGCACGGCGAGGCCGTAGCCGCAGTAGAAATTCTGCTCGCTGTCGCCATTGCCGCCGTCGAAGCGCCAGTGGAGGCGCTCCATCTCGGCAAGGCTGGCCTCGGCGAGGAATCGGCTTCCGTCGGGGAGCCGCCCTTTCCGGAGCAGCAGGCCTCCGACCCTGGCGAGGTCGCGCACTGAAATGCGGAGCCCGCCCTGCGGCGAGAAGAGGGCACCGTTGCTGCCGAGGGCGTAATTGCCGAGGTCGCAGTCGCCGTCGGCCGCCGGCACCGCCGGGCAGGGCGGCCGGGCGCCCTTCAAATCGTCGCGGAGCGCCGAGCCGTCGGGCGCATAGAGCACCACCGCCCGCGCGATGCTGGCCTCGGAGCAGGTCGTCCAGTTGAAGCAGGCGTCGAGCCGGAGCGGCTTCAGAACGAGCCGGTCCATCAGCCGGTCGAAACGCTCGCCCGTCGCTTTTTCCATCACCGAGGCAATCACCGGGAAGCCGAGGTTCGAATAGCGGAAGAAGGCGCCCGGCGGATGCTCGAGGTCCCAGGCTTCCGACGCGGCGAGCGCTTCCTGGACGCTGGTTCCGACCGGCAGCGCATAGCTGACGCCGTCGCGCAGGCTGGAGCGGTGGGAGAGGAAGAGCCGAAGCGTGATCGGCCGGTCCGGGAAAGCGGGATTGCGAAGCTTCCAGCCGAGCCGCTCCGACACGTCCTGGTCGAGGTCGAGCTTGCCCTGCTCGACCAGCCGCATGACTGCGAGGGCGACGTGAAGCTTGCTGATCGAGGCGATCCGCACCGGATCGTCGATGGTGAGCGCCCGCCCGGCCGCGCGGTCGGCGAGCCCGGCCGCCCCGGAGGCGGTGATGCCGTGGGAGTCGAATCGGGCCCAGGCGTAGCTCGCATGGGCCGGCCGCGGTTCCGCGGGAACCGTCGAGCACGCCGCGGTCAAGGCGGCGAGCGCAACGGCCAAAGCTCGCTTAGCTATCAATTCCCGCCCCTCCATTGCCGCCTCGGGGGACAGACTAGAGGCTGCCCGGCAAACTGAAAACCTTTCCATCCCCGTCGCCCGCTCTGCCTCGGGCCGTGGGCCTCCGTTTCCGCCTCCTCCCCGCGCATTGCGCCATTTTTTTAAAGAGACGGCGCAAAGGCGCGACGGAGAATTATTTTTCTCTACGTCGCGCCTTTGCGCATTCTCTTCACAAATAAAGGGCCTGCCGGCCCAGGAGAAATGTCGCGCGAACCGTTCGCGGCAGCCTGTGGGCAGATAGAATTTTACAAATAGGATTCTTCCTGCGATGATCGCGAATCACGGGGTTGGAGGTGGGTGTGAAGGCTGCTGTCGGAAGCGCTGAAGCGGGCCTAATCGGCATCGCGCGAACCGTTCGAGACCTGGCCTTGGCGTTTCGCGTGAAGACCGTGAACTTCGTGAACTTCACCCTGCTCCTGATGGCCCTCTCGGCCCCCGCCGCCGCCCAGGCGCCCGCTGCCCCGCGCGAATGGTCACCGGCGCAGGTTCAGGCGATCCTCGATAAAATGCAGACGATCCGCCTTGCGCCCTCGCTCGCCCATCTCAGCCCCGGGGAACGGGTCGCGTTGGCCAGGCTGCTCGAGGTCGGGCGGATCTTCCAGGACGTCTACGAGCTTCAGCGGCACCGCGGCG
This sequence comes from Sphingomonadales bacterium, assembly GCA_034668565.1. Lineage (GTDB taxonomy): Bacteria > Pseudomonadota > Alphaproteobacteria > Sphingomonadales > Sphingomonadaceae > Allosphingosinicella. The sequence continues at coordinate 3,153 of JAXDPE010000017.1, forward strand.
CGCTTGCCGCCCGGGCCGCCTTGTCGCGCCGGACCGATGCTCAGGGCCGGGCGCTCTACACGCTCTATCGGCTCAACCAGGGCCCGATCGCGACGACGCTCGACAATGCGCGCGCGCCCTTCCTCGCCGTCGCCGACGCGCCTCCCGGCAAGAACGTCTATCCCTGGGACCTGACCAGGGCAGAGCTCGATTCCTATCTCGCTTCCCATGCCGAAGAGCGCGCCCGCCTCACCGACCTTCGCTCGGTCGTCCGCCGCGCGGAAATGGCGGTTCTCAAGCGCGATCTCGCCAAGCTTCGCCAATATCCGGTGATCGACGCGCTCCACCCCGGCCTTCGCGCCCGCCTCGAAGGGCTCGCGAAAAGACCGGACCGGACGATCCTCTACGCCGCGCCTTATTCGCTCGCTTATGCCGACGAGATGGTGAGGAGCCACGGGCTTCTGAACGAGGCGGCCGACGCCCTCGCCGGGTCGGACCCGCAATTCGCCCGCTACCTTCGCAACCGGGCCCGCGATTTGCTCAGTGACGATTACGAATCCGGCGACGCGGCCTGGCTGAAGGGGCGATTCAGAAATCTCAACGCCCAGATCGGCGCCTACGAGACCTATGACGACGAGCTGCTCGGCACCCGGGCCTTTTACGGCCTCAGCCTGCTCGCCACCCGGACGCGCGAATCGGCCGAGCTTCGCGAGGCGATGAAGGGCATCCAGGCCCTTGAGGATTCCCTGCCCTACGAGCACCGGCGGCGGGTGATGGAGGACATACCGGTCGGGGTCTACGACGTCGTCGCCGATTTCGGCCAGACCCGGGGCGGCAACACCGCGACCAACCTGCCCAACGAGGCCTATCTGGTCGAGCGCTACGGCAGCACCATCCTTCTGCGGGCCAACATCATGCGCAATCCCGACCTCTTCAAAGGCTCGGGCGACATCTTCGGAGCCGCGGTGGTGGCCGGGCAGGCCGGCGACCTTACCCCCGACGGCAATTTCTACCGCACCTTGTGGCACGAGGTCGGCCATTATCTCGGCCCCGATCTGACCGCGTCGGGGGCCACGCTCGACTCGATCGGGCCCGATGCCAGCCTGCTCGAGGAGATGAAGGCGGACCTGGTCTCGCTGTTCGTCGCCAAGGAGCTTCGCCGCCGCGGCTATTACAGCGACGACCAGCTCCGCTCGCTCTACGCCAGCGGGATCCTGCGCACCCTCCAGAACAACAAGCCGCGCCGCGAGCAGCCCTACAACATGATGCAGCTGATGCAGTGGAACTGGTTCCTCGACCGCAAGGTGCTCACCTTCGATCCGGCGACGGCCAGGCTGAGTATCGACTATGGCCGCTATCACGAGGCCGTGCGCGACCTCCTGAAGCAGGTCATCGCGATCCAGGAAGCGGGAGATGCCAAGGCCGCGGCGGCCTTCGTCGAGCGCTGGGGCCGGTGGGACGAGAATTTGCACGGCCGGGTCGCCGCGAACATCCGGGCGCAGCAGAGGTACAGGTTCAGGCTGTTCGAATATGGGGCGCTCGGGGCGACGCAGAGGTGAGGGAGCCCGTCATTGCGAGCATAGCGAAGCAATCCAGGCGGTCTCCGAGGCCCGCTGGATTGCCGCGTCGCTACGCTCCTCGCAATGACGGGGATGTAAGGAAGCGTACGATCTCATCCGCCGCTTCCTCGATGGTCATCGCCGCCGAGTCGATCCGGATCTCCGGCGCTTCCGGCGTTTCGTAGGGTGAGCCGATGCCGGTGAAGTTGGGGATTCGGCCGTCCCTCGCCTTCGCATAGAGGCCCTTGGGGTCGCGCTCCTCCGCCAGCGCCAGCGGCACGTCGACGAAGATCTCGACGAACTCGCCCTCGCCGAGCATCTCGCGGACCATTCGCCGCTCGGCCCGGAACGGGCTGATGAAGGCGGCGAGCACGATCAGCCCGGCGTCGAGCATCAGCCGGGCCGTTTCCCCGACCCGGCGGATGTTCTCGGCCCGGTCGGCGTCGGAGAAGCCGAGGTCGCGGTTGAGGCCCAGCCGGACATTGTCGCCGTCGAGAAGGAAGGTGTGCCGGCCGGCGGCGTGGAGCTTGCCCTCGACGAGGTTGGCGATGGTCGACTTGCCGGCGCCGGACAGGCCCGTGAACCAGAGCAGGAGCGGCTTCTGCCCCTTTATCGCGGCCCGCGCTTCCGGGGTCACGTCGAGCATCTGGGCGTGGAGGTTCTGGGAGCGGCGCAAGGCGTGGCGGATGAGGCCGGCGCCGACCGTCTCGTTGCTCACCCGGTCGATGAGGAGGAAGCCGCCGAGATCGCGGACATCCTCATAGGCTTCGAATACCAAGGGCCGGTCGGTCCACATGTTGGCGACCCCGATTCCGTTCAGCCGGAGGCCGTGCGCGGGCACCTGCTCGAGCGTGTCGACGTCGATCTCGTATTTCGGCGTGTGGACCGTCGCCAGAGCGTTCTGGGTGCCGAGCTTGAGCGCATATTGCCGGCCGGCGACCAGCTCCTCCTGCGCCATCCACACGATCACCGCCTCGAACTGGTCGGCCACCCCGGGCGGATAAGCGGCCGACGCGACGACGTCGCCGCGCGAACAATCCACCTCCTGCGCAAAGGACAGCATCACCGACTGACCCTGCACGGCCTCGTCGAGCCCGGCGTCGCCGAGCCCGATCCGGTCGACGGTCGCCCGGGTTCCGGCCGGCATCACCTGCACCCGGTCGCCCAGCCTCACCGATCCCCGGGCCACCATCCCCGCGAAGCCGCGCCGGCCGTCGTGGCGGCTGACCCATTGCACTTGCATGGCGAACGGCCCGTCGCCGCCCTCCGCCTCGGGCTCGACGGCCTCGAGATGCTCGAGCAGCGACGGCCCTTCATACCAGGCCATGGCCGGCGAGCGGGCGGCGACGTTGTCGCCGCTCAGCGCCGAGACCGGGATGGCGGTGAAGCTTTCGCCCAGCGCGGCGTAATCGGTCACGATCCGTTCGAAGACGGCGCGGTCGTAGCCGACGGCGTCCATCTTGTTGACCAGCAGGACGAAGCGCGACACGCCGAGCAGCCGGCACAGATAGGAATGCCGCCGAGTCTGGGTCAGCACCCCCTTGCGGGCGTCGACGAGGACCAAGGCGAGCTCGGCCGTCGACGCGCCCGTCACCAGGTTGCGCGTATATTGCTCGTGGCCGGGGGCGTCGGCGACGATATATTTGCGGGTCGCCGTCGCGAAGAAGCGGTAGGCGACGTCGATCGTGATCCCCTGCTCGCGCTCGGCCTCGAGCCCGTCGACTAGCCGGGAAAGATCGTCGCCGCAGGCGGCGAGCTCGTCGTCGAAGGCCGATCCGGTCTCGAAGAGCAGCCGCCCGAGCAAGGTCGACTTGCCGTCGTCGACCGATCCGCAGGTGATGAGGCGGAGGAGAGTCTTTTCTCCCGTCGCCCCAGCGAAGGCTGGGGCCCCGGCGGGTGAAAGGCGCCGGAGTTCTTCACCCCCTGGGGCCCCAGCCTGCGCTGGGGCGACGTGCCCGTCTCCACCCATCTAAAAATAGCCCTCGCGCTTCTTGCGCTCCATCGACGCCGTCCCGTCGCGGTCGATGAGCCGGCCCTGGCGCTCGGACTGGCGGCCGGTGCGCATTTCCGCGATCAAGCCGGGAATATCGGCCGCGCGGCTCTCGATCGCCCCGGACAGAGGATAGCAGCCGAGCGTCCGGAACCGCACCCAGCGTTCCCGCACCTCCTCGCCTGGCCCCGGCTTCAGCCGCTCGTCGTCGACCATCAGCAGGTTGCCGTCGCGCTCCAGCACGGGCCTGGGCGCGGCGAAATAGAGTTCGGAAACCTCGATCCCCCGGGCCTCGACATATTGCCAGACGTCGAGCTCGGTCCAGTTCGACAGCGGGAAGATGCGGAAGCTCTCCCCCTTGGCCTTGCGGCCGTTGTAGAGCCGCCAGAGCTCGGGCCGTTGGCGCTTGGGGTCCCAGCGGTGGCCGGCCGAGCGGAAGGAGAAGATCCGCTCCTTGGCCCTCACCCTTTCCTCGTCGCGGCGGGCGCCGCCAATGGCGGCGTCGAGGCCGTGGCGGTCGAGCGCCTGCTTCAGCCCGTCGGTCTTCCACATCTGGGTGTGGAGGGCCGAGCCGTGGTCGAGCGGGTTGATCCCGCGCTCCTCGGCTTCCGGGTTGCGGTGGACGATCAGCTCCATCCCGGCCTCGGCGGCGGCTCGGTCGCGAAGCGCGTACATCGCCTTGAACTTCCACGTCGTGTCGACGTGGAGGAGCGGGAAAGGCGGCCTGGCGGGGGCGAAGGCGAGCTTCGCCAGATGGAGCAGGACGGAGCTGTCCTTGCCGGCCGAATAGAGCATCACCGGCCGCTCGAACTCGGCCGCCGCCTCCCGCATGATATGGATCGCCTCGGCCTCGAGCCGCTGGAGATGGGTAAGTGTCATCGCCGGCTTTCTAAGGCGGTTTTCGGCGGCAATGAAAGCCTTTGCCGAATGCGGGGGCGCTTGGCAAAAGGCGCCATGCGGAGGATTACGACCTTTGGCGCCCTGCTCGCCGCCGCTTTGGCGGCCGCCCCTGGCATGGCCGGCCCGCCTTATGCGACCGACCATCCGCAGCCGACGGATTTGAAGGGCTGGGAAATCTACGCCTTCGTCCAAGGCACGCGCTCGGGCGGCAGCTTCGACGGAACCGCCGGGCTCGACCTCAATTACGGCGCGGTCCCGGGGGTCCAGCTCACCGCCACCCTGCCGATCGACATCGTCGATCAGGGCTCGACCCGCGCCGGCGCGGGCGATCTCGAGCTGGGCGTCAAATACCGCTTCCTCCACGACGAGCGCGCCGGCCTCGACCTCGCCATTTTCCCCCGGCTGATCCTGCCGACCGCGCGCCATGGCTTCGGCACCGGACGGGTCGCCGTCCTGCTGCCGGTCTGGGCTCAGAAGGATATGGGCCCGTGGTCGCTGTTCGGCGGCGGCGGCTATACGATCAACCCGGGGGCCGGCAATCGCGACTTCTGGCAGGAGGGACTGGCGCTCACCCGGACGGTGTCGCCGCGCCTGTCGCTCGGCGCGGAGATCATTCACGAGGGGCGGGCGGCCGTGGGAGAGGCCAGTACGACCGGCTTCGGCGTCGGCGGCATCCGCAAGCTCAAGGGCCCCTGGTCACTCCTCTTTTCGGCCGGGCCCGCGTTCCGACATCATCGCGACGCCGTGCTTCTGAACGGCTATGCGGCGCTCGCGCTCGATTTCTGAGAGGAAGAAGAATGCGGGACGAGAAAAGCGAGGCGCTGAGCAAGGTCCCGGCGGTGACGCTGGGCTTCTGGATCATCAAGGTGCTTGCGACGACCCTCGGCGAGACGGGGGGAGACACCGTCACGATGACGTGGCTGGGCGAAACGACGCCCGAGGCGAGCGAATTGGCCTGGCATCCCGGCTACCTCATCGGCACCGCGATTTTCGGCCTTCTGCTGGTCGCTCTGGTCTGGGCGCAGATCAGGGCGCGCCGCTTCAATCCATGGCTCTACTGGGCGACGATCATCGCCTCGACGACGGCCGGCACCACGCTTGCGGATTTCGCCGACCGTTCCCTCGGCGTCGGCTATCCCGGCGGCTCCCTGCTGCTGCTCGCCTGCGTCCTCCTGTCGCTGTTCGTCTGGTACCGCTCGCTGGGGACGATCGACGTGAACAGCGTCTCCACGCCGCGCGCCGAGATCTACTATTGGATTACGATCACCTTCTCGCAGACTTTGGGCACGGCCCTGGGCGATTGGGCGGCGGACGGCGGCCTCGGCTATGGCGGCGGCGCATTGCTGTTCGGCGCCGGGCTGGCCGTGCTCGCTTCCCTCTATTTCTGGACCCGGGCCGACCGGGTGCTGCTGTTCTGGGCGGCCTTCATCCTTACCCGGCCGCTCGGCGCCACGGTCGGGGACTTCCTCGACAAGCCGGTCGAGCATGGCGGCCTCGCCTTCAGCCGGCCGCTCGCTTCGGCGGTGCTGGCGGCGGTGATCCTGGTTCTGATCCTCGTCCTTCCGCAGCGGCCCGGGCGGCATGGTGGCAAGGCGCATTGACCGTTCCCCGGCGAAGGCCGGGGCCCAGTCCCCCCGCCGCAAGAACTGGCCCCCGGCCTTCGCCGGGGAACAGCCTTCCCGCCGGTTGCAACTTCGCGCCTTCACCGCCATCTCGCCCTCATGTCCGAACCCCCGATGAAAGCCGTGATCATTCCGGTCACCCCGCTTCAGCAGAATTGCTGCCTGATCTGGTGCACGAAGACGATGCTCGGCACCTTCACCGATCCCGGCGGCGACCTCGACCGGCTCAAGGCGGCGGCGAAGCAGCATGGAGTGACGATCGAGAAGATCCTCCTCACCCACGGCCATATCGACCATTGCGGATCGGCCAAAATGCTGGCGGACGAGCTCGGCGTGAAGATCGAAGGCCCCCATATCGCCGACAAATTCTGGATCGACCGCCTCGCCGAGGACGGCGCCCGCTACGGGATCAGGGGCCAGCCCTTCGAATCGGACCGCTGGCTCGACGACGGCGACACCGCCCGCGTCGGCGATCTGGTCTTCGACGTCTATCACTGTCCCGGCCATACGCCCGGCCATATCGTCTTCCACCATGCCCCCTCCAAGCTCGCCATCGTCGGCGACGTCCTGTTCCAGGGCTCGATCGGCCGGACCGATTTCCCGATGGGCAACCATCAGGATCTGCTCGACGCGATCACCACCAAGCTCTGGCCGTTGGGCGGCGACACCGCCTTCGTCCCCGGCCACGGACCGATGAGCACCTTCGCCCGCGAGCGCGCCAGCAACCCGTTCGTCGGTGACCGGGTGTTGGCGGGCTAGCTCGCCGGAATGACGGATTGATCCATGTAAGGAACGGCTCCGCCCCAGGGGCGTTCTGCCTCCGTAATGAAATGGCGGATCGCTCTTTGCGCAGCCCTGGCATTGGCGGCCTGCGACCGCCTTCCGACGGATCCCGACGGCACGCTCGACCGCATACGGTCCGAGCGCAGCTTCAGGGTCGGATTGATCGCCACTGGAAACGCTCCGATCGGCGCCCAGCGGCAGCGCCTGTTCCTCGCCCGGGTCGCCCGGGCGACGGCTGCGCGGCCCATCGTCGAGACGGGCGCCTCGGAGCCTCTCCTGCTCGATCTGGAAGATGGCCGGCTGGATCTCGTCATCGGCCCGCTCTCCTCGGAGAGCCCCTGGGTCGAGCGGGTCGCTTTGCTGGAGCCGCTCGGCACCGCTCCGGGGCCCCACAAAGCGGTCGTGACTCCGATCGCGCGCAACGGCGAGAATCGGTGGATCACCCTGCTTGAGCGCGAGGCGCGCGCCGTGGCGGGAGAGGCGCGATGAAGGGCGGCGGAACCGTCCCGGACGCGCTGCGCGAGCCCATGCGCAGGGCGGTCAGGCTGGAATGGTTCAACATCGCCTTCACGATCAGCATCATCGCGGTGATGGGCCTCGTCCTGGGCAACAGCCAGACCATGAAGACCGCCTGGATCGAGGACACGCTCGGCCTCATCCCGCCGATCGTCTTCCTCGTCGCCATCCATTTCGAGAAAAAGGGCCCGACCCGGGAATTTCCGTTCGGCTTCGACCGGGTCCACGGCCTCGCCTTCCTGATCGCGGCGGTCGCCTTGGCCGGCGTCGGCGGTTCCCTGCTCTGGGATTCGGCGAGCGCGCTTATCGCGCGGGAGCATCCCACCGTCGCCTCGATCCGATTGTTCGGGCGCGACATCTGGCTGGGCTGGCTGATGCTCGCCGCGCAGGTCTATTCGATCGTCCCGCCGCTGATCATCGGCCTCAAGGAAATGCCGCTGGCGAGGGCGATGCAGGACGAGGTGTTGTTCACCGACGCCAAGATGAACAAGGCCAATTGGCAGACGGGCGCCGCCGGGCTGGCCGGGATCATCGGCCTCGGCCTCGGCTGGTGGTGGGCCGATTCGCTGGCCGCCGCCTTCATCTCCGTCGGCATCATCTCGGACGGCTGGCGGGCGCTGAGGATCGCGACCGCGGAGCTTATCGACGGCGTTCCGCGCGACCTTGGAACGACCCGCTGCGATCCGGAAGCCGAGCTTCTCGTCGAGAAGCTCCAGGCGCAATATGCCGGAGCCGAAATCCGGCTGCGCGAGACCGGCCGCTACATCCGGGCCGAGGTTCGCGGAGTCGATCCGGACATCCGCCAGGACCTGGAGGCGCTGTGGCCGGGGGAACCGGAGCGTCGCTGGCGCCTCGCTCAGCTCGCGTTCGTCCCCCCCGACAGGGACGGCGACGAAGCGTAGGTCACGCGCGCCGGCTCATGGTGGATATAGGGCAGGGCGATCGCATAGAGGGCGAGGCCGAGGAGGATGAGACCTGTCACCAGGGTCCCGGCCATTCGCAGCCTGAGCGGGTCCGGGCGCGGGCGATCCATTCCGAAGCCGTGGGCGATCCGGCCGAGGATGTAGACCCCTCCGACGATCGACAGCCAGAGCTTCGAACCCTCGGCCAGCTCGATGAGGCCGATCAGGATCAGGACGAACGGCGTATATTCGATGAAATTGGCCTGGGCGCGCATCCGGGCGATCAGCGCCTCGTTGCCGCCGTCGCCGATCGAGACCTTGTGGGCGACCCGCATCTGGCCGACGCGCCGGGCCAGCCAGATGTTGAGCAACGCCGCGGCCCCGGCGATGGTGAGCGTGATCGGCAATATCATGGCGTCCTCCCCCTGTGCTTCGCCGGGAGTCGCACGCGGCGCGCGCGCTTGCAACCGCGCGGAAATCCGCTATAGGCGGCACCGCTCACGCGAGCACCCGGCCGCACGGCCAGCGGCCACCTTAGCCGTTGACCCCTGGCAATGGGCTCGCCGCATCACGAACCCAAATTGAGAACAGGTGCCAGGATGGCCGTCCCCAAAAGAAAAACATCGCCGTCGAAGCGCAATATGCGCCGCAGCCATCACGCGCTGAAGCCGGCCAATTACCAGGAATGCAAGCAGTGCGGCGAGCTTCATCTGCCGCACAATCTCTGCCCGGCCTGCAAACATTATAACGGCCGTGAAGTCATCGCCGAGAAGGCGTAAGACGGCGCCTCACGGCTTTCGGGAGAGGACATAGGTGGGCAGCGGGCCGCGGATCGCAGTCGACGCGATGGGCGGCGATGTCGGGCCCGAGGTGATGCTGGCCGGGGCCGCGCGCGCGCATCGCCGCCGCCAGGACCTGTCCTTCATCCTGTTCGGAGACGAGCCGGCGCTGAGCGCCGAGCTGGCCAAGCATCCGGCGCTCCGGGCCGTGTGCGACATCGTCCATGCGCCCGACGTCATCACCGCCGAGGACAAGCCCAGCCAGGCCATACGCCGCGCCAGGACGACCTCGATGGGGCTCGCCATAGCCGCGGTGAAGGCCGGCGACGCCCAGGCCGCGGTCTCGGGCGGCAATACCGGCGCACTGATGGCGATGTCCAAGCTCGCGCTGAGGACGATGCCGGGGATCGACCGGCCCGCCCTCGCCGCCTTGCTTCCGACACTCGGCGACAACGACCTGGTCATGCTCGACCTCGGCGCCAATACGGAGTGCGATCCGAGGAACCTCGTTCAGTTCGCGGTGATGGGCGCGGCCTATGCCCGGGTCGTTCTGGAGCTGCCCAAGCCGAGGGTGCAGCTGCTCAACATCGGCACCGAGGAGCTCAAGGGCACCGACGACCTCAAGGAGGCCGCCGCCATCCTTCGCGACGCCGATTATCTCGGGATGCGCTTCGAGGGCTTCATCGAGGGCGACAAATTGTCCCGCGGCGACGTCGACGTCGTCGTGACCGACGGCTTTTCCGGCAATATCGCCCTCAAGTCGCTCGAGGGCACCGCCCGCTTCGTCACCGACCTTCTCCGGCGGGCGTTCCAGAGCTCGATCCGCTCGAAGATCGGTTTCCTCATCTCGCGCCCGGCGACCGAGCTCCTCAAGCATCATCTCGATCCCAACAATCATAATGGCGCGGTCTTCCTCGGCTTGAACGGCCTGGTGGTGAAGAGCCACGGCGGCGCCACCGAGAAAGGCGTCGCCAACGCGATCCGGGTCGCCGCCCGCATGGTTCGCGAGGATCTGACCCGAAAGATCATCGAGGATCTCGACAACATCTCCCGCCACCGGGCGGAGATGGCGGCCAAATGAGCCGGCGCTCGATCATCCTGGGCACCGGCTCGGCGCTCCCGCCGCGCCGGGTCACCAACGCCGAGCTCGCCGAGCGCATCGACACCACGCACGAATGGATCGTCGAGCGCACCGGCATCCACGCCCGCCACATCGCCGCGGACGGCGAAACCACCGCGACCCTCGCCACCGAGGCGGCCCAGAAGGCGCTGGCTGCCGCCGGGGTGACGCCCGACAAGGTCGGCCTCATCGTGCTTGCGACGGCCACCCCCGACCAGACCTTCCCGGCGAGCGCGACCCGGGTCCAGACCGCGCTCGGCATCGACGACTGCATCGCCTTCGACGTCGCCGCCGTCTGCACCGGCTTCCTCTACGCCCTGTCGGTCGCCGACAATATGCTGAAGGGCGGAATGGCGGACTATGCCCTGGTCATCGGCTCGGAGACGTTCAGCCGGATCCTCGACTGGGAAGACCGCACGACCTGCGTCCTGTTCGGCGACGGCGCCGGCGCCATCCTTCTCCATTCCGTGGACGCCCAAGACAAGGGCGTGCTCGCGACGAAGCTCCACGCCGACGGTCGCCACAACGACCTCCTGTTCGTCGACGGCGGCGCTTCGACGACGGGAACGATCGGCAAGCTGCGGATGAAGGGCAAGGAAGTCTTCCGCCACGCGGTGACCAACCTAGCCGCCGTCCTCACCGAGACTCTCGAAGCCGCCGGCCATAGCGCCGACGAGGTCGACTGGGTCGTGCCGCACCAGGCCAATAAGCGGATCCTCGACGCCACCGCCAAGAAGCTCGGGCTCGATCCGGCGCGGGTCGTCGTCACCGTCGACCAGCATGCGAACACCTCCGCAGCCTCGGTGCCGCTGGCCCTCGACACGGCGGTGAGGGACGGCCGGATCAAGCCCGGCGACCTCATCGTCCTCGAGGCGATGGGCGGCGGCTTCACATGGGGCGCCGCGGTGGTTCGCTATTGAGGCGCCCGGCGCTTGCGGCTTTTACCAGGTCGCATCGCAGGGTCGGATGGTCGCAATGTCGATTTGCAACTAAGTCCAAGCTGGACTATGGTTTTTCCATTGCCTCGGGGGGAGGGAGAAGAAATGGCCGACGCGGGAACCATCAGGCGGACTGACGCCGGGACCTTGACGCGCGCCGACCTTGCGGACGTCATCCATCGCGAGATCGGCCTTTCACGGGCCGAATCGGCCGGAATCGTCGAGCGCATACTTCATCATATGTGCCACGCTCTTTCCGAAGGGCAGAATGTGAAGATTTCCGGCTTCGGAAGCTTCATCCTTCGCGACAAGGGCGAACGGGTGGGCCGCAATCCCAAGACCGGCGTCGAAGTGCCGATCGCTCCCCGCCGAGTCCTCACCTTCCGCGCCAGTCAGATCATGCGCGAGCGGATCGCCAAGGGCGGCTGAGGCCGCGGCCATGGCGGACGCCACCGGCAAGAGCGAACAGGCTTTCCGAACCATCGGCGAGCTCGCGTCCGAACTGGACGTGCCGCAGCATATATTGCGCTATTGGGAGAGCCGCTTCCCTCAGCTGAAGCCGCTCCAGCGCGCCGGCAACCGCCGCTATTACCGGCCTGCCGACGTCGCCCTGGCCCGCCGCATCCACCGGCTTCTCAACCAGGACGGCTACACGATCCGCGGAGTCCAGCAATTGCTGGCGAGCGGCGGCGGGGACGACGGTTCGGCAATCGAGGCGATCCCGGAGCCGGCGCGGGTGAGCGGCCAGAGCGCCGTTCCGCTGGAGCAGCTGAGGGCGATCCGACGGACATTGGCCGAGGCCCTGGACGGCTAATTCCCCCCTGCATTTGCAGGGGAGGGGGACCATGCGAAGCATGGTGGAGGGCCGTTCGGGCGCCGAAGAACCCCTCCACCGCGCGTCGCGCGGTCCCCCTCCCCGACAAAGGTCGGGAGGAATTTTATTCCACGTCCGGTCCCAGCTCCGGATCGAGGTCCCTCGGACGGATGAGGCGGGTCAGGCTTCCGGCCCCCTCCTTCGCCAGCGCCCAATGCTCGACCGGCAGTTCGATCACCGCCACCGTCGCCGTGGGATATTTCACCTCGATCTCGCCGAGCATGCCGCAGCCGTCCCGGCCGGCCAGGAGAAGCGCGACCTGCTCCAGCCCGGGATTGTGCCCCACCAGCAGGAGCCGCCCGACTTCGTCCCCGGTCCCACGGACGATCTCGAGCAGGGTCGAGGCGGAGGCCAGATAGAGGCGCTGGTCATAGCTCGGGTCGAGCCGCCCGAAGGCGGCCTCGACCTCCTCCAGGGTCTCGATCACTCGCCGCGCGGGCGACGCCAGCACCCGGTCGAAGGCGAGGCCCCGTGCCTTCATTTCGAGCGCCACCGTGCGCGCCGCCTTGCGGCCGCGCGGGTTGAGCGGCCGGTCGAAATCGCGGCTGACGGGATCGTCCCAGCCGGACTTGGCGTGGCGCAGCAAGGTCAGTGTCTTCATTCGGCTTCTTCGGCCTGCCTCTCCTGCGGCGCCTGATGCCCGAAAGCCGGACCGGTTGAAAGCCGCGAGCGGACCCTTTCCACCGCTTCGGCAAGGCTGAGGCGGCGGATAGGGGTGCCCGGCGGGAAGGCCGACAGCAATCGGGTCGGTGTCGCGGCGGAGAGCAGGACGAAGACTCCGACATCCTCCCGACGTCGGATCAGCCGGCCGAAGGCCTGGGCCAGCCGGGCCCGCACCACCCGATCGTCATAGGCGGTGCCGCCGCCCGCCGCCCGCCGGGCGGAGTGGAGCACCGTCGGCCTCGGCCAGGGCACGCCTTCCATCACGACCAGCCGGAGCGAATGGCCGGGAACGTCGACCCCGTCCCTCAGGGCGTCGGTGCCGAGCAACGAGGCGTGGGGATCGTCGCGGAAGATGTCGACCAGGGTGCCGGTGTCGATCGGATCGACATGCTGGGCGTAGAGCGGCAGTCCCGCCCGGGCGAGCCGGTCGGCGATCCGGGCGTGGACCGCCTTCAGGCGCTGGATGGCGGTGAACAGGCCGAGCGTTCCGCCTTCCGCCGCCTCGACCAGCCGCGAATAGGCGCCGGCGAGCTGGCCGACATCGCCGCGCTTGACGTCGGTAACGATCAGGACCTCGCTGTTGGCGGCATAGTCGAACGGGCTTGGAGCGCTGAACCGGCCTACCGGCCCGGCTATGTGGGCGGCGCCGGTCCGGGCCTCGGCACTGTCCCAGCCTTCGGCGCCGCGAAGGGTGGCGGAGGTGACGAGGACGCTGTGCGCCGGCTTGAGGACGACGTCCGCCAGCGGCCGGGTCGGGTCGAGCCAGTGGCGGCGAAGCCCGATGTCGAACTCGCGGCCGTCGATGCGCTCGACCGCGAGCCAGTCGACGAAGTCGGGATCGGCCGGACCGCCGAGCCGCGCGGCCAGAGCCACCCAGGCCGCGATCGTCTGGGTGCGCCAGGCGAGGCCGCCGATCGCCCCCTCGATCCGGGCCCGGGCCTGCGAATCGAGCCAGTCGGGAGCGTCCTCCAGCACCGCCTCCAGCCGCCGGGCGAGCGCCATCAGCGGCCGAATCAATTGTTCGAGGGCCTCGACCGCCGGAGCGGCGGCGGCGACGATGTCACCGTCGAGCTCGGCCATCTCGGTCTCGATGCCGTAGCCCGCGTCCTGGGCGGTCGCCCGGGCGTAGACGGTGCCGCGGACCGCCGCGAGCAGCTTCTCCAGAGGGCCGAAGGGCATGCCCTCGGCGATCCGGGCAAGCCAGCCGTCGCCCGGCAGCAGCCCCGACGCCTGGACCGCCATTTCGAGCGCCTGGGCCCCGGCTTCGTCATAGGAGGCGACGTCGGTAAGCCGGGCGGCCAGGCCTCGGCGCCGGCCGCGCGACTTGCTCTCCGGCCCGACGATCCAGCGGCGGAGCTCGATCGCTTCCTGCCCGGTCAGCGCGGCGGCGAAGGTCGAATCGGCCGCTTCGAAGAGATGGTGGCCCTCGTCGAAGACGATCCGGGTCGGCGGGTTTCCCCCCTCCCGGCCGCGGGCGGCGTTGACCATCACCAGAGCGTGGTTGGCGATGACGATGTCGGCGTCCTGGCTCGCCCGCGCCGACCGCTCGATGAAGCATTTGCGGTAATGGGGGCAGCCGGCATAGACGCACTCGCCGCGGCGGTCGGTGAGCGCCGTCGCCCCGGCCCGCCGGAACAGGGTCGGCAGCCAGCCCGGCAGATCGCCGCCGACCATGTCGCCGTCCTTCGAGAAAGCGGCCCAGCGCGCGACGAGCTGGGCGAGGATCGCCGCCCGGCCCGCGAACCCGCCCTGGAGCGCGTCCTCGAGGTTGAGAAGGCACAGATAATTCTCCCGCCCCTTGCGGACGACGACCTTGCGCCGCCGCGCCTCTTCGTCCGGGAACAGCCGAAGCCCCTCGCGATCCAGCTGCCTCTGCAGCGCCTTGGTGAAGGTCGAGACCCAGACCGCCCCGTCGGCGCTTTCCGCCCAGAGCGAAGCGGGCGCGAGATAGCCCAGGGTCTTGCCGATGCCGGTGCCGGCTTCGGCGAGGAGCATGTTGGGCCGGCCCTCGGCGGCGCGGGGATCGAATATGCCGGCGGCGGCCGAGGCATAATCGCGCTGGCCCTGGCGGATCTCGGCGTTCGGGCCGACCAGCCCGGTCAGCCGAGCGACCGCCTGGTCCTCGTCGATGCGCACCGTCCTGGGCGCCGGCCGGGCGCCGCCCTCCTCCCATTCCGGAAGCTTCGAGAACAGCCAGCGCTCGTCGCGCTCCGGCCGCTTCAGCCGCTGGGCAATGGCCGGAGTCCAGGACCAGCGCAGCCGTCCCAGCGCCTGAGCGGAAGCCCAGGCGCCTTCGCGCTCCGGCCAGTCGGCGTCCAGCGTGCCGAGCAGCGCACCCGCTGCTCGCAGGAGAAACGGCGCGGCCTCGGCGTCGGACGCCGGCGCCTCCAGGCCGAGCGCTTCGGCCAGGCCTTTGGGAGTCGGCACCGCGAACCGGGCCGGATGGACGAAGGCGAAAAGCTCGAGCAGATCGAGCCCCGAAAGATCGGGATAGCCGAGCCGCTGCCCGACCAAGGGCGCGTTGAGCATGATCATGGGCGTCTCGGCCGCCCGCGAGATCGCCTCGCCCCGCCCGAGACCGCGCACTTCGCCGTCCGGCGAGGCGAGCCAGATCCCGCCATGGGTAGCGTGGAGCGCGGGATAGGGGAGGGCCGGAGTCATCGCCTCGTCCATAAATCAGCGGGAACGAAAGTGAAACGGCCTCCGTCATTGCGAGGAGCGAAGCGACGAAGCAATCCAGAGCTGCGTCGGCGCTCCATTGGATTGCTTCGCTTCGCTCGCAATGACGGCGAGAGAAGGAAGGGACCACGCGCCCGCAACTCTGGCAGACGTCCCCGGCCTCGGCTAGGAGCGGCCCATGGACGAGAAGGAAGCCCTCCGCGCCGCCGCTTTGGTTTCGAAGGCCTGGCCCTATGAGGAAGCGCGCAAGCTTCTGAAGCGCTATCCGGACGGGCCGCCACGGGGCGAGATCCTGTTCGAAACCGGCTACGGGCCCAGCGGCCTGCCCCATCTCGGCACCTTCCAGGAGGTGGCGCGCACCCTGATGGTCCGCCACGCTCTGTCGGAAATGGCCGACTGGCCGAGCCGGCTGATCGCCTTTTCCGACGACATGGACGGGATGCGCAAGGTGCCCCCCGGCGTTCCCGACCAGGCGATGATGAACGCGCATCTCGACCAGCCGCTCAGCCTCGTGCCCGATCCTTATGGCTGCGGCCACGCCAGCTATGCCGCGCACAACAACAACCTGCTTCGCGAATTCCTCGACCGCTTCGGCTTCGACTACGAATTCCTCGCATCGTCCGACTGCTACCGGTCGGGCCGCTTCGACCACACCCTTCGGCAGGTGCTTCGGCGCTACGACGCGATCATGGCGGTGATGCTTCCGACCCTGGGCGAGGATAGGCGGCGGACCTATTCGCCCGTACTTCCGATCAGCCGGGAAAGCGGCAAGGTGCTCCAGGTGCCGATCGAGGTGGTCGATCCAGAAGCCGGGCTCATCCGCTACCTCGATCCCGCGAGCGGGCAGGAGGTCGAGCAGTCAATCCTTGGGGGCGGCGCCAAGCTTCAGTGGAAGGTGGATTGGGCGATGCGCTGGGCGGCGCTCGGCATCGACTATGAGATGTCGGGCAAGGACCTGATCGATTCGGTTACTCAGAGCTCGAAGATCGCCCGGATCCTCGGGGCCCGGCCGCCCGAGGGGTTCAACTACGAGCTCTTCCTCGACGAAAATGGCGAGAAGATATCGAAGACGAAGGGCAACGGCGTCACCATCGACGAATGGCTCGCTTATGCCCCGGAGGAGAGCCTCGCTTTCTACATTTACCGCGAGCCGAAGCGCGCCAAGCAGCTCAGCCTCTCGGTCATTCCGAGGGCGGTCGACGAATATTACCAGTTCCTGGCCGCCTGGCCGGGGCAGGAATGGGACAAAAGGCTCGGCAATCCCGTCCACCACATCCATGCCGGCAAGGTGCCCGAGATCCGGCTGCCGATCAGCTTCGCTTTGCTCCTCAACATCGCCAGCCTGCCGGGCGTGGGCGATCGCGAGACGGTGTGGAGCTTCCTCAACCGCTACAATCCCGATCTGACGCCGGAGGCGAGCCCGGAGCTCGACAGGCTCGTCACCTATGCGGTGGAATATGGCTCCAGGTTCGTCGCGCCCACCCTTCGGCGCCGGGCCCCGGCCCCCGACGAAGTGCCCGCGCTTCGCGAGCTCGACTCGCTCCTCGCCGCGGAAGGCGCCGCCGGCCCCGAAGATGAGGACCCGGCCGCCCGGCTTCAGAACCACGTCTACGAGATCGGCAAGAAATATTACGGCAAGGAGCGCCTGCGCGACTGGTTCAAGGCGCTGTACGAAACCCTGCTCGGCAGCGAGCAGGGCCCGCGGATGGGCAGCTTCATCGCCCTCTACGGGGTGGACAACAGCCGAAGGTTGATCGCCGAGGCGCTGGAGTCGGTCTAGCCGTCGTCCCGGCGAAGGCCGGGATCCATGAACACCGCCGCACCCCGTTTTCCGCGAACCGAGTTCATGGATTCCGGCCTTCGCCGGAATGACGAGGTGCCGTACCAGCAGGGCCCCCCGGCCCAAATCGGACGCTTGCGAATCGACCTTCGGCTTCAAAGGGCCTATCGGGGCTCATGACCAGCGCCCACGCCATTGAGATCGGCCCGTTCGGCGGTCGCGTGCGGGTGCGGGTGGGGGGCGAGACGGTCGCCGACAGCGGCCGCGCCCAGCTTCTCGAAGAGGGAAACATGCCGCCGGTCTTCTACGTCCCGCGCGATGACGTCCATATGGACCGGCTGATCGCGAGTGCGACGACGAGCCACTGCCCGTTCAAGGGAGATGCCGTCTATTTCAGCGCGGCCGACGGCCCGGCCGACCTCGCCTGGAGCTACGAGACGCCTTTGCCCGCCGCCGCGGCCATCGCCGGCCACCTCGCTTTCTATCTGGACAAGGCCGAGATCGAGACGGTTCCGTTCGGGTAATCCGTCATTGCGAGGAGCGAAGCGACGAAGCAATCCAGTACGGCTTCGGAGTCGCCATTGGATTGCTTCGCTGCCGCGCAGCGGCAGTTTATCCTGTGCGCCGCCGCAGGCGGCGTCGAAGGGCTCGCAATGACGGCAGGCGGCCTATTCCGTTCTCGCCGCAATCCAGTCGTCGATCTTGCGCTCCAGCACGGCGAGCGGAAGCGCGCCCGTCATCAGCACCTGGGCGTGGAATTCGCGGATGTCGAAGCGCGGACCTAGCGCCTTCTCCGCCCTGGCCCTGAGCTCGCTGATCTTCATCTGGCCGATCTTGTAGGCGAGTGCCTGGCCCGGCATGGCGATGTAGCGCTCGGTCTCGGCGGTGGCGTTGCTTCGGCCGCGCGAGCTGTTGTCGAGGATGTACTGGATGGTGCGATCGCGGGTCCAGCCCTTGGAATGGATGCCGGTGTCGACGACCAGCCGGATCGCCCGGAACAGCTGCGAATCGAGATAGCCGAAATACTGGTAGGGGTCGGTATAGACCCCGAGCTCGCGCCCGAGCGTTTCGGAATAGAGGCCCCAGCCCTCGACATAAGCGGTGTTGCCGCCGAAGCGCATGAAGCTCGGCAGGGCTTCGTTCTCCTGGGCAAGGCTGATCTGGAAATGGTGTCCTGGCGTGCCTTCGTGGAGGTAGAGCGTCTCCATCCCCGGCGTGGTTCGCGACGGCAGGTCATAGGCGTTGAAGTAGAAGACGCCCGGCCGCGAGCCGTCGACGGTTCCGCCCTGGTAGGAACCGCGCGCCGCGCCCTTCTCGGTCAGGGCCGGCACCGGCCGGATCTCCAGCGGAGTCCTGGGGATGGTCGAGAACATCGTCGGAAGGGTCGCGTCCAGCCTCCTGCCGATCGCGACATAGCCTTGCTGCAGCGCTTCCCGGGAGGCGGGCTTGAACTTCGGGTCGGTCCGGATGTGCTCGAAGAATTGCTGGAGCGTGCCCTTGAAGCCGACCTGCGTCTTGACGGCCTCCATCTCCTTGTGGAGGCGCTCCACCTCGGCGAGGCCGATGCGGTGGATCTCGTCGGGCGTCATGTCGGTCGTCGTGCTCAGCGCCACCAGATGGCGGTAGAGCGCCGGCCCGCCTTTCATGTCCTGAAGCCCGACACTCTCCCGGGCGCGGGGCAGATAGCGGTCGCGGATGAAGTCGCGAAGCCGGGTCAGCGCCGGCCGGATCTCGGTCGAGATCGACTCGGCATAAGCGGCGCGCAGTCGCGGCCGGTCGGCCTCGGGCACCTCGGCCGGGAAATTGGCGACCGGGCGGTAGAAGCTGCTCCCCTCGACGCCCTCGGCAAGCATCGCGTCGAGCTGCTCGAGGACGTTGGCCATGACCAGCTTCGGCTGAACCACGCCGGCCGCGATCCCCTGCTCCATGCGGGCGATGGCGCCGTCCGCCAGCCGGACGAAATCGTGGCTCCGGCTGAGCCCGTTCTCATAGTCCTTGACGGTCTTGTAGGGGGCGATGCCTTCGCCCGAGCTGAGGTCTGCGAAGGCTGTGTGGAAGCCGTTGAAATGGTCGATCGGCCGGACCACGGCAGCGGCGAAGACCTCGCCCTCGAGGCCCTTGAGGTCCATTCCCCGCTGCCACCGGAAGACGTCGTACGCGACCCGATCGTCGCCGCTCAGCGCTTCCCGGTCGATGGCGGCGAGCGCCGCGAGGTCAGCCCGGGCGGCCTCGCGCTCGGCATCGTAATAAGCGTCGCTGAAGGTGTCGCCGAGTCGGTCGGCGTAGCGCAGATCACCGCGCGCCAGGGCCTGAACGGGGTTGCGCCGAAGGCTGGCCTCGTCGCTTTCGCGGAAGAGGGCGGCGAGGGCCTGGGAAGGGGTTTGATGGGGGGCTTGGGCGGCGGCGGTCGGGGAGGGGGGCGAGGACGTGGCGCAGCCGGCGAGCAGGCCCGCGGCAAGGGCGATGGTCATGGCTGCTCGCATTGATTGGCCCTTTCGATTCTCACTTCGTCATTGCGAGCGAAGCGAAGCAATCCAGAGCCGCATCCGAGACCCACTGGATTGCCGGGTCGCTTCGCTCCTCGCAATGACGGCTCACCTCTTCGTCGCCGCAATCCAGTCGTCGATCTTCTTCTCGAGCACCGCCATGGGCAGAGCGCCGGTCATCAGCACCTGGGCGTGGAAGGCGCGGGGGTCGAACCGGTCGCCGAGCGCCGCTTCCGCCTTGGCCCGGAGGCGCAGGATGGTCAGCGCTCCGATCTTGTAGGCGAGCGCCTGGCCGGGAATGGCGATGTAGCGCTCGACCTCGGCGGTGGCGTCGGTCTTCCCCATCGAGCTGTTGTCGAGCATATATTTGATCGCCTGGTCGCGGTTCCATCCCTTGGCATGAATGCCGCTGTCGACCACCAGCCGCATCGCCCGGAGCATCTCGTCGTTGAGGCCGCCGAATCTCTGATAGGGGTCGGTCTCCATCCCGAGCTCGTCCCACAGGGTCTCGGAATAAAGCGCCCAGCCCTCGACGAAGGCGGTGTTGCCGCCGAAGCGCATGAAGCTGGGCAGCGCCTCATTCTCCTGGGCGAGGCTGATCTGGAAATGGTGGCCGGGTATGGCCTCGTGGAGAAAGAGCGTCTCCATGCCCCAGGTGTAACGCGAGGGCAGATCGTAGGCGTTGTAATAGAAGATTCCCGGCCGCGACCCGTCGGGCGTCCCCTGCTGATAGGAGCCGGCGGCTTCCCCTTTCTCCCGGAAGGGCTCGACCGCCCTGATCTCGAGCGGGCTCTTGGGAATGGTCGAGAATTGCTCGCGGACCCGGGCGTCGACCCGGCGGCCGATCGCGAAATAGCCGTCGCGAAGCGCCTCCTTGCTGGCGGGGGCGAACTTCGGATCGGTGCGCAGATATTCGAAAAACTGGGCAAGGCTGCCCTTGAAGCCGGTGGCGGCCTTAACCGCCTCCATCTCGCTCTTGATCCGGGCGACTTCGCTCAGCCCGAGCTTATGGACCTCGTCGGCCGTGAGCGGCAGGGTCGTATTGCTTTCGATCAGCCGCTGATAGACCTTGGCGCCGCCCTTCATGTTGACGAGGCCGACTCCTTCGCGCGCTTTCGGCAGATATTCGGTTTTCAGGAAATCGCGGAGGCGGCGGTTGGCGGCGTAGATGTCGTTCTCGACCGAGGCGCGGTAGGCCGCGGTGAGCCGGGCCTTGTCGGCGTCCGAAATGCCTTCCGGAAAGTGGCGAACCGGGGCGAAGAACGGCGATTCCTCTACTTTCTGGTCCAGCTGCAGGGTCAGCTGGTCGACGACGTTGGCGATGGTGAGCCTGGTCTCGAACACGCCCGTCTTCAGGCCCTCGCGAAAGCGGCCGATCGCCCGGTCCTGATAGGTGGCGTATTCCTTGTGGCGCTTGAGGTTGTTTTCATAGTCGGCAAGCGTCTTGAACGGCGCCGCCCCTTCGCCCGAGGCGAAGGTAGGGTAAAAGGTGTGGAAGCCCGAAAAGTGGTTGATCGGCCGAACCACGGTGAGCGCCAGCAGATCGGGGTCGAGGTTCGCGATCGAATCGCGGGTCTGCCATTCGAACACGTCGTAGGCGATCTTGTCGGTGGCGGAGAGCCTGGAGCGGTCGATGGCGCGAAGCCCGGCGAGATCGGCCTTCGCCGCGGCGCGCTCGGCGTCGAAATAAGCGTCGCTGATATTGTCGCCGAGCCGGTCCGCGTAGCGCAGGTCGCCCCGGAAGATGCCGTTGAGCGGATTGCGGCGAAGGCTGGCCTCGTCGCTTTCATGGAAAAGCCGGCTGAGCTTCTCGCCTTCGCTCGCCACCTCGGCGGCGGCGGAGGCTCGCGGTTCGGACCGGGTCCCGGCGCAGGCGGAAAGACAGCCGAGCGCGGCGGCGGCGAGGAGGAGGGTCGATTTGTTCATGGCTTTGCTTAGCGAGCCGCAGGGGACGGGGGAAGCGCCGCAATCTCACTTCCCGGTGGGCTTCACGCCGTGCTGCGCGTACCAGCCCCACGGCCGCTCGCGATACCATTTGGTGATGATATATTTGATCCCGCCTTCGACCGGGCAGCCGGTGTGGAGCGAGTAGCTGTTGGGCTGGCCATATTGGTCGAGATTGTTCCAGAGCAGCAGATTGCCGGTGCGCGGAGTTACCCGGACCTTGGCATTGGGGAAGAAGGTCTGTCCTCCGGCCTCGGGGGTGTTCAGGAAGATCATCGCCGTCCAGGTGCGCTGCCCGCCCTGCCGGTCCTGGTCAGGCCAGTAAGGCTGGTCGGTGAAGAAGAAATCGTGGTGCGGCTTGAACTGCTGGCCGATGGCGTAGCGCTGGCCCTGGATGGTCTCGCCATGGGTCGGGTCGATCCCGGTCAGCCGATTGATCTTCGCCTCGACCATCTGGTTGGCGCGGTCCTCCAGGCGGAGGTTGCAGCTTTCGCTGGTCCGGAAATCGGGATCGGGAGTCGGCGCGAGAAGGCCGGAGGGAACCCGGTCCTTGTCGATCAGCTCGATGACGTCGGCGCATTCCTTCGGAGTCAGGAATTCCCGGACGACGAAGATATCGAGGCCCTGGGCCGGGAGCTTGAAGGCGTTCGGAGTCTTGAGCAGACGATCGCGAACGAAGCTGCCTATCTGCATCCGGTAGAGGGCGCCGGGATCGCCGACGGCGCGGGTGCTCATGGGATCGCCTTTCCCCGGACCATCACATAATCGACATGCTCGAGAACCCTGACGTCGCGCAGCGGGTCGCCGTCGACCGCGACCAGGTCGGCGGAATAGCCGGGAGCGATCCGGCCGATCTGGTTTTCAAGGCCGAGCAGCCGCGCCGCCACGGTCGTCGCCGAAGCGAGGGCTTCGGCGGGGCTCATCCCGACGAGGTCGACCAGCAAGGCGAATTCCTGGCCGTTGCGGCCATGCTCGTAGACGCCGGCGTCGGTGCCGAACACGACCGGCACGCCCGCCTGGCGGGCCAGCCGGGCGGCCTTGCCCACTTCGCCCAGGGTCATTCGTACCTTGGCCTCGACGACCGGCGTGTAGATGCCCTTGCCGAGCCGCTCGCGGATGCCGGTGAAGGCCATCAAGGTCGGCACGAAGACCGTTCCCCGCTCCTTCATCAGCCGGATCGTGGCGGCGCTCGCGAAGGTGCCGTGCTCGATCGAATTGACCCCCGCCCTGACGGCGGCGGCGATCCCGGCGTCGGCATGGGCGTGAGCCGCGGCCTTGAGGCCGAGCGAATGGGCGGTGTCGCAGATCGCCTTCATCTCCGCGTCGGTGAAGGCCTGGCCGAGGCCCTTGTCGCCCTGGCTAAGGACTCCGCCGGTGGCGTGGAACTTGATCACGTCGGCGCCGAGCTTGGCCGCTTCGCGCACCTTGGCGGCGCATTCGTCCGGTCCGGTGCAGGTGTTGTGGCCGTCGAGCGCGGCCGCCACTTCCGGCCGGAAGCCCGAGACGTCGCCATGGCCGCCGATCGTCGAAAGCGCCTGGCCGGCCGCCAGCATGCGCGGACCGGGAATCAGGCCTTCGTCGAGCGCCCGGCGCAGGGCGAAGCCGTTGAGCCTGCCGGAGCCGAGGTCGCGAACGGTGGTGAAGCCGGCGCGGGCGGTGACGAGCGCGTTGTGCGCCCCAACCAGCGTGTTCCACTCTTCCGAATTCGTCGCCTCGCTCCAGAACGGCTCGCCGGGCATGCCGGTGAGGTGGACGTGGGTGTCGATCAGTCCGGGCAGGACGGTCTTGTCGGAAAGGTCGACAAGCCGGGCGCCGGCCGGCGCCGGCGTCAGGCCGGCCGCGATCGAAATGATCCGGCCGTCGGTAATCGTGATCGTCGAGGGCCCGGCCGCCGGTTTCGAGGCGTCGGTGATCAAATGTCCGGCATGGACGACCAATGTTTCCGCGGCCGCGGGAGCGGCGCCGAGGAGGAGGAGGTTCAGCAAAGCAAGCAGTCGAAAGCGCATCGGGAACCCCTTGGCGAGACGCGCCTTACTGCTTCCCCGCCAAAGCGTTGACAAGCGAAAAGCCCGGAGCGCTCGCGCGCCCCGGGCCTTTTCGTCCGTCCTTATTCGCAGCCTACCAGAAGAAGTTCTCGATCACGTCGATCACCTCGCCGGTGTAGACGTCCACCAGGACCACATCGTCGTAATAGCGGACCCACTGGGTGCCGTAGGGCGCCGCCGGAAGACGATACTGCCAGGGATCGCTCAGCCAGTAGCGGTTCGAATAAAAGAGCGAGTCGAGGACGATCCCGATCGACAGCCGGTTGTACCGGTAGCCCCGGTAGGGCGCGTAATAGCTCCCCGAGCGGAACAGGTCGCGGTTGGAATAGCGGTAGCGCTGCCAGTCGTAGCGGCTGTCGTTGCGCCAGCTCTGATTCCAGCTGCTGCGGCGGCTGTCGCGATTGTAACCGTAGCGATCACCCCGGCCGTCGCGGTCGCCGCTCCAGCTGCCGCGACCGTCGCGATCCCAGTCGCCGCGGCGGCCGCCCTGCTGGCCCAGCCCATATTCGCGGCGAAGCTGCTCTTCGGTCCGCTGCTGGTTGCGCTGGCCCTGGCGGGCATAGTTGCCGCCGATCGACTGATCGATGCTGGACTGGTTCGCCGCCCGGGTCTCCTCGACGCGCCGGCGATAGGCTTCGCGATTGCCATCATAGCTGCCGCCGCCCCAGCGCTGGCTGCGCTGGACGTCCGCGGTGCGCTGGCCTTCGACGCTGCGCCGGCCGCCCCAGCTCTGCGCCTGCTGCTGCTGCTGCTGCTGCTGCACGGCAGGGGCCTGCTCCTGACGCTGGACGCGCGCCTCCTGGCGAACTTCCTGACGCTCCTGGCGCTGCTCCGACCGCGCCTGGTTGCGCTCGCCCTGCTCGCGATAATGTTCCGCGCTGCGCTCGGCGCGCGTCGAGGTCCGCTCGGAGCGGCCTTCGCTCTCCTGGGCCTGGGCCGCGATCGGCATCGCCGCCGTCGCCGTCATCAAAATTCCGAATAGGGCTTTACGCATCTGACACTCCATCTTGCCCGGCCGCCTTTTTTCCAGCCGCGTGACAAAGACGGTCTGTGCCCCAGAAAGGATGAGCCGTTGCTGAACCGCGACCGCGCCTGCCGTTCATCAACGGCCGTCGCGGCCCCGATCGCGAAGGGCCGGGACTCGGCGGGCCGCGTCGGCGGGATCGATGTCCGGCGGCGGCGCGGCCGAAATCCGTTCCTCGCCGCTTCGCATCCGGCCGGCCCGCTTCACCGCCTCGCGGATCCGGGGATAGGTGCCGCAGCGGCAGATGTTGGTGATCGCGGCGTCGATCTCTTCGTCGGTCGGTGCCGGATTGCGGTCGATGAGGGCGGCGGCGGCCATGATCATCCCCGGCTGGCAGAAACCGCATTGCGGAACGCTCTCCGCCACCCAGGCCTGCTGCACCGGGTGGGAGCGGTCGTTCGACAGGGCCTCGATGGTGGTGACGAAGCGGCCTTCGAGATCGGCGATCCGGACCCGGCAGCTCATCACCGCCTGGCCGTCGATGTGAACGGTGCAGGCCCCGCAATGGCCGGTGCCGCAGCCATATTTGGTGCCGGTGAGGTTGGACGCGTCGCGAAGCGCCCAAAGCAGCGGCGTCTCCGGATCCATGCGGTAGTGGACGGGCTGCCCGTTCACGGTAAAGCGGCTCATATCGCACCGTTTCTAGGGGAGCCGGACGGAAGATGGGAAGCGAAAGGATCAGCGTCAGCCGCGACGGGGGGGTGGCCCATGTGGAGCTCGCCCGCGAAGCCAAGTTCAACGCCATGGACAAGGAGATGTTCGCCGCGATCGGCGACGCCTTCCGGGCCTTGAGCGCCGATCCGACGGTTCGGGCGATCCTGCTCTCCGGACGCGGCCGCCACTTCACCGCCGGCCTCGACCTCCAATATGCCGCCAGCCAGTTCCCGCCGACCGACGATCCGGGCCGGGCGGCGGAGGCCCGGCTCCGGCACGTCAAATGGCTTCAGGACGCCTTCACCGCGGCCGAGGAGGCGCGGCCGCCGGTGATCGCCGCGATCCACGGCGCCTGCGTCGGCGCGGGGGTCGATCTCGCCACCGCCTGCGACATCCGACTCGGCGCGGCCGGCGCCTTCTTCCAGGTGGCGGAGGTCGACGTCGCCATCACCGCCGACCTCGGCACCCTGCAGCGGCTTACCCACCTGATCCCGGACGGCGTGGTTCGGGAACTCGCTTACACCGGACGGCGGATGGAGGCGGAGGAGGCGCTCCGGCTCGGCCTCGTCAACCGGGTTCTGCCCGATCGCGACGCCCTGATCGCCGCCGGGCTGGAGCTTGCCCGGACCATCGCGGCCAAGTCGCCGCTCGCGGTCGCCGGCGCCAAGATGAGCCTCAATTACAGCCGCGGCCGAACCGTCGAGGACGGGCTTCGCCACGTCGCGTTGTGGAATGCCGGCGCCCTGGTCAGCGCCGATCTCACCGCGGCCGTGCAAGGCCGGCTGAGCAAGCAGGTCCCGGAGTTCAGGGATCTCGATGATTAGCGTCATCCCGGCGGAAGCCGGGACCTCGTGTCGAGAAGGCACTGCGGGTCTCCCCGAGGTCCCGGCTTTCGCCGGGATGACGGGAGGGGCCGGGATGACGGGAGCGGTGTGATGCAGTTCCTCGGAGTGACCGAAACCTGCGACCTGGGCAGTCTCTACATGCGGCTTCTCGCCGAAGGTCATGACGTCAAGGTGTGCGTCGAGGACGAAGGGGCCCAGGGGACGATGGCGGGGCTGGTGCCGCGCATCGCGGACTGGCGCTCGGAGCTCGGCTGGGTCGGCCGCGACGGGATCATCCTCTTCGAGGCCGTGTCCGAAGGCTATGGAGCGCTCCAGGACGAGCTTCGGGCCGAGGGCTACCGGGTCATCGGCGGAAGCGCGTTCGGCGACCGGCTGGAGAATGACCGCGCCTTCGCCCAGCAGCTACTCGCAAGCCTCGGCCTTCAGGTCGCGGCGGTTCGCGAGTTCGGCGACGCCGCCGCCGGCGACGCCTTCCTCGCCGCTCATCCGGGGCGCTACGTCCTCAAGTTCAGCGGCCCCGATTTCGCTTCCAGCGACAATTATGTCGGGCAAAGGCCGGACGGCGCCGACGTCCGCGCCATGCTGGCGGCCCGCTTCCGGTCGCGGGGCGGGGAGCGCGCGCCGTACATCCTCATGGACTATGTCGAGGGCGTGGAGATGGGCGTCGGCGCCTATTTCGACGGCGAGCGCTTCCTCGCCCCGGCCTGCCTCGACTGGGAGCATAAGCGCTTCTTCGCCGGCGACATGGGCGAGCTGACCGGCGAGATGGGCACCGTGGCGACCTTCGAGCGCAGCCGCAAATTCTTCGACCTCACCCTCGGCCGGGTGGCCCCGCTGCTTCGCGAGCACGGCCATGTCGGCTACGTCAACCTCAACACGATCGTGAACTCGGCCGGCATCTGGCCGCTCGAATTCACCTGCCGCTTCGGCTATCCCGGCTTCGCGGTGCTGGAGCCGCTCCAGGCCCTCGGCTGGGGCGAGCTGTTTGCCGCCATGGCGTCGCGAACGGCCCGGACCTTTCCGACCCGGCCCGGCTTCTGCACCGGAATCGTCCTTACCACCCCGCCTTTCCCCTATACGCGCAAGCAGGTGGACGAGCCGGTCGGTTTGCCGGTGTTGTTCGACGGAGTGCTGGACGCCGAAGATCGCCGCAACCTCCATTACGGCGAAGTCGGCCTTGTGGACGGTGCGCTGGCGACCAGCGGGCTCTACGGGTGGACGATTGTGGCGACCGGAACCGGTGCCACGCTCGCCGCCGCCCGCTCCGCCGCTTATGCACGAGCGGGTCGGGTGTTCGTTCCCGGCCTCCGTTTCCGGCTCGACATCGGCGACCGTCTGATCGCTTCGGATTATGAGGCGGTGGCCGGGCTCGGGCTTTTCTCGACCGAGCCCGAACCGCGCTCGGCGGCGGACAGATAGCTCGCGCCGTTGATCCTCACGCTGTCGCAGATCAGCGCGTAATTGGTGGTCAGCTCGATCCCCGCCGGCAGATCCTCCGCCGCGACGTCGTCGCCGAAGCCGGTCCCGAGCGACAAGGTGTTGGGCGTATCCGAATGGTTGAAGTGCCGGCCGTTGTCGCCGCACAGGATCCAGAGCTGGGTGGCTTCATGCCAGGTCGAATAGGTACGAAGGAAATTCCGGGTCCGTTCGGGCAGGCTCGCCAGATCCTCCTCGCTGTAGACCCGGTCGATCCGCGAATCGAAGCGCCAGATGAGGTCGCCTTTTTTGACCGGCTCGACCAGGAACACGCCGGTGCCGTGGATTTCGCTTTGTCGAAGCTCGGTTTCCACCATCAGCATGCCGGATATCTCTCTCAAATGACGATGCCGCCGCAACGCCTCCCGACTGCTCGCGTTCCAAGCTAAGTGGCTGCTTAACATGGATTAAGTGGGAACATTGAACAGGCGGAACGGTTTGATCCGCGAGACCCTCTCCGTTCAAAGGCATCCGCTTGGCAACCTCCCTTCTCGTCGACGCCGCTTCCGGCCGCGCCGATCGGTTCCGCAACGACGAATTCCAGCGCGGCCTCGCCCGCTGGAACCGGGCGCGGCTCGTCCCCGCCTTTCCCGACGGGGATTGGCCGGGCGCTGAGGAGCGCGACGCCCGGATGCGCCGCCAGGAAGGCGATTTCCTCGATGCCCTGCGCTCGCAAGTGGCCGTCGAAGCCGCCGCCGCTCCGACCGATCCCGACGGCTTCATCGCCTGGTTCGAGGCGCTTCGCGATCATGGGCCCGGCCAGGGCGACCCGCTTTTCCCCTGGCTCGCCGAGGAGGCCGGCCGGGACCAGATGCGCTGGTTCCTGGGCCAGGAGGCCGCGGGGGAAGCGGGGTTCGAGGATCTGCTTTCCTACACCCAGGTGAGGATGCCGGCCCGGGCCAAGCTGGAATTCGCCCGCAATTATTGGGACGAGATGGGCCGGGGCAATCCCAAGGGCATGCACGGTCCGATGCTCGACGTGCTGATCGATCGGCTCGAGCTCGAAGCCGATATCGACTCGACCGTCTGGGAAAGCCTCGCGCTCGCCAATGCGATGACCGGGATGGCGACGGTCCGCCGCTACGCCTGGCATTCGGTGGGAGCGCTCGGAGTCATCGAGCTGACCGCTCCGAACCGCTCCGCCGCCACCGCGGCTGGGCTTCGCCGGCTCGGTTTCTCGGCGGCCGAGCGACGCTATTTCGACCTTCACGCGGTCCTCGACGTCAAGCATAGCGAGGCCTGGAACGAGGAGGCGCTTCGGCCTCTGGTCGAGGAGGATCCGCGCCGGGCCGCGGCGATCGCCGAGGGCGCCCTCATCCGGCTCCATTGCGGCGCCCGTTGCTTCGAGCGCTACCGCGCCGAGCTTTGGTGAACCAAGCCGACAAGGCCCTGCTCGCCTTGCTGGAGGCGCTGGCCGGCGCCGGCTATCGCTTCGTCTCCGTGACTCCGGAGACTCACCGGCGGGTGCTGGAACGGGACCCCGGCCGAACCGCGCGCGACCTTCGCGACGTCTTCGGGTGGAACCTCCCCTTCGAGCCGGATCTCGTGCTCCCCGCGATTCGTGAGGCGCTCGAAGGCAATGCGCTGGTCTCGAACGAAGGGCCCTTGTGGCGGAGCCGGGTGCGGGTGGCCTCGGTGGACGACCGGCTCTTCCTTCACTCCGCTTACCCGACGGACGAGTCGGACGCCGTCTTCTTCGGCCCCGACAGCTATCGCTACGTCCGCTTCCTCAAGGCCGAGCTCCGCCGGCTGGATGGGGCCCGGCATCTCGTCGACATCGGTTCGGGAAGCGGGGTTGGGGCGATTTCGGCCTCGTCCTTCCTCCCCGGCACCCGACTCACCGCCACCGACGTCAATCCGCTCGCCTTGCGCTACGCCCGAATCAATGCCCTTCATGCCGGAGTCGCGCTCGAGACGGTCGAGGCGAGCGGGCTCGACGGGATCGAAGGCCCGGTCGACCTGGTCATCGCGAACCCGCCCTTCGTCGCCGACCCCTCGAAGCGCCTCTACCGCGACGGCGGCGACATGCACGGCGCCCGGCTGTCCCTCGACTGGGCCCTCGCGGCGGCGCGCCGGATCGAGGCGGGTGGAACGGTCCTGCTCTACACGGGCAGCGCGATCGTGGCCGGGCGCGACTCGCTCGGCGAGGCCCTGGCGCAGCAGTTGCCCGGGATGGGCTGCGCCCTCGCTTATTCCGAAATAGACCCCGACATATTCGGCGAGCTGGTGGAGCAGCCGGGCTATGACGAGGTCGAGCGGATCGCCGCGGTGGGGGCCGTCATCCGCAAGGCGTGACTTGAAACCCGCCGCCGCCCCTGCTAACGGCCCCGGCGTGACGGCGCGGGACTGGTCTCGCGACGAACCGATTTTTATGCTATCGGCATTACCCGCAATGGGCGGCCCAAAAGGTTGCCGGGAAATGCTTTTCGACGGAGAGTGACGGCCCTTTATGCAAATCATCGTTCGCGACAACAATGTCGACCAGGCGCTGCGGGCGCTCAAGAAGAAGCTGCAGCGCGAGGGCGTCTACCGCGAGATGAAGCTTCGCCGGCATTACGAGAAGCCGTCCGAGAAGCGTGCCCGCGAGCGCGCCGCGGCCATCCGCCGGGCCCGCAAGCTCGAGCGCAAGCGCGCCGAGCGCGACGGCGGGGCGGCCACCCGCTAGGCTTCGAAAGCGGCCGCGAAAGCGGCGCTTGCACCACGCGAGGGCGGCGATGTATCGCCGCCCTTCGTCATTTCTGGGGATCGACCATGTCCGTGACCGCCGTACCGCTGCATCCCATCCGGAAGGGCTCGGTCGCCAAGCTCTGGATCGCCTTGGCCGTTCTCGCCGCCCTCGCCGCGGCCTTCGCCTGGTGGGGCACCAGCGCCTTCCAGCCGGTCAGGACGGGCAGCGGCGTGACGATCCAGACGCTCGCCGCCGGATCGGGCGCGAAGATCACCGATCAGGACGTCGTCGCGCTCCACTACAAGCTCCACGCCAAGAGCCTCGAAGCGCCGGTCGTCGAGGACAGCCGGGCCACCGGCCAGCCGTTCGTCACCACCACCCAGGGCGTCTATCCCGGCTTCGGCGAAGGGCTCCGGCACATGCGGCCGGGCGGCTCCTATATCCTGACCCTCCCGCCCGGCACCCACGTGCCCGGGCCGATCCCGCCGGGCGCGCCTTTCACCAAGGACGACAGTCTCGTCTTCGAGATCGACGTCCTCCAGGTCGAGCCCGGCGCCGGCCCGCGCTATATGGAGATGCAGCGCATGCAGCAGATGCAGCAGCTGCAGCAGATGCAGCAGATGCAAGGCGGCGGCGCCCCAGGCGGCCCCGAGGGAGCCCCGCCGCCAGCGGAGGGTGCTCGCTAGATCGGGGGCCCGTTATTGATTACCGTCATTGCGAGCGTAGCGAAGCAATCCAGTGCGGCCTCGGAGGCTCGCTGGATTGCTTCGTCGCTTCGCTCCTCGCAATGACGGATCATCGCGCACTAAAGGCAAGTCGTACGGGCGCAGGACCGGTTCGGTGACGGCGCCTGCCCCAGCGGGGCGGCGACTTCTCAAAACGAGTCAGAGCCTGCGGCCGGGAGTCGGGCGCCGGAACCTCAGGGCTCGGGGATGAGCGAGCCGCCATTCTCGCCGTCGTCGTCCTTCGATTTCTCTTCGAGGGCGACCTTGATCATGGCGACGATGGGGTCGGCGAGCATCAGGCCCATGAGGCCGAACAGGGCTCCGAAGAGAAGCTGGGCGCTCAGCACGAGGGCGGGGGCGAGGTCGACTGTCTTCCTCGCCACGTAGGGGACGATCAGATAGCCGTCGACGGTCTGGACGATGAAATAGACGGCGATCGCCCAAAGGCCCGAATTGACCCCGACGCTGAAGCCGGCGAGCACGATCAGAACCCCCGAGACGATCGCGCCGATGTTGGGAATGAAGGCGAGGAGGCCGGTGAGGATCCCGAGCAGGGCCGCCATCGGCACGCCGCCGAGCGCCAGCAGGATCCAGGTGCCGACGCCCTCGACCGCCATCCCGACCAGGCGCCCGGCCATCAGCCGCCTGAGGGTGAAGCCCATGTTGGCCGCGGTGCTGTAGAAGCGCTCGCGGCCGCCCAGCGGCATCATCCAGGCAACCCCGCGCTGGTAGAGCCTCGGCTCGACGGCGATGAAGATGCCGATGACGAGGATCATCACCGTGGAGGCGACCACCCCGATCGCGCTCGAAACCGCCGAGCCGAGGCGGCCCAGCGTGCCCATCAGCTGGCCGCCGAGCTGGTCGACTCCCACGCCGCCCTGGACGATTCCGAGGCTATTGCCCCAGGCGAGCATTCTGTTGCCCTGGGAGGTGATCACTTCGCGAAGCCGTTCGGCCTGGCCGACCAGCTCGGTGCCGGCGAAATAGAAGGTCCAGGCGATGAAGGCGACGGCGGCGACCGTGACAATGGCGAGCCGCCAGCCGCGTCCGATCGGAAGGATCCGGCCGAGCAGCCGGGTGCCGCCGTCGAGCATCGAGGCGAGCACGATCCCGGCGAAGATCAGGAGCAGCGGCTGGGCGAGGAAGATGAGGGCCGCGATGGCCAGAGCCAGGCCGAACCAGACGCTGGCCCGCTTGAGCTCCTGGCGGATGAGCGGATCGCGCATTTCCGCGGGGCCGGGCTGCTCGACATGGACGTGGGAATCGGACGAAGCCCGGGCGATGGCCGGCTCGTCGGAATGGCGGCCGATCGAGGACCGATCCCCCTCGTCGCTCAAGGCGCCTTGCCCTCCCTGGGCCGAAGCGAGGTTCCCGCCCGGCCTCCGCGCATCGCCGAGATCCAGCTGATCGGATTGATATATTGGGACGAGCCGTCGAGCGAGAAGGTGATGAACTCGGCCCGGCCGCCGATATTCTCCCAGGGCACGGCGCCGCCGAGGCCCTCGGCCGACAGCGGCACCCGGCTGTCCGCCGATTTGTCGC
The DNA here is from genome assembly GCA_034668565.1 of Sphingomonadales bacterium. GTDB lineage: Bacteria > Pseudomonadota > Alphaproteobacteria > Sphingomonadales > Sphingomonadaceae > Allosphingosinicella. The sequence continues at coordinate 35,646 of JAXDPE010000017.1, forward strand.
GATTGTCGCCCTGGACCCAGACATGGCCCGGGGGCACCGTCACCTTGGCGAAATTGTCGACATCGGAAATGCCCATGTCGATCGTGTCGTAGCTTCGGCCGTTGGGCAGGGTCTCGCGGAAGACGGGCAGCCGGCAATAGAGCCTGCCGTCGGGTCCCTGCAGCCGGTGCTCGCCATATTGGTCCGGGTCGCAGGGCACGTTGGGATCGACCGCGACCATCGCCGGCGGCCTCGGCTCGCGCTTCACCTCATGGCCATTGAGGTAGAGGACTCCGCCGTTCATCTCGAGCGTGTCGCCGGGAAGCCCGATGACCCGCTTGATATAGTCGGACGTCTTGCCCGGCGGGGTGAGGATGACGACGTCGCCGCGCTTCGGCATTCTGCCGAACAGGCGGCCCGCCGTCGGCGGCAGGATGTGGAAGCTGGGCGAGACCCAGGACCAGCCGAACGGATATTTGCTGACGACCAGCCGGTCGCCCTTGAGGAGCCCCGGCATCATAGATTCGGACGGGATGTAGAAGGGCTTGGCGATGAAGCTGTGGAAGGCCAGCACGGCCAGGATCAGCCAGAAGATCGCCTTGAGCTCGGACCACCAGTCGGTGCCCTTCGCCGGCGGAGCCGCAACGGCCGCCGGTTCGGCCGTGGCCGGCGTGTCGATCGATACGGGGTCGCTGCTGCTCACCCAAAGCTCCTCGGTAACGGGCTGGCGGTAATGATGACGAAGGCCTGAGCGAAAGGATAGTCGTCCGTCATCGTCAAATGGATTTGCGCGAGGTGGCCCTCCGGAGTCAAAGCGTCAAGCCTTGCCTTGGCGCCGCCGCTCAGGACGAGGGTCGGGGCCCCCGAGGGCAGATTGGCGACTCCGATGTCGCGCATGAAGACTCCGCGCTTGAAGCCGGTGCCGACCGCCTTTGAAAAGGCCTCCTTGGCGGCGAAGCGCTTGGCGTAGGTGCCGGCGCGGGTGAGCGGCCGGCTCTCGGCCTTGGCGCGCTCGGTGTCGGTGAAGACCCGGCGGATGAAGCGCTCGCCGAACCGGGCCAGCGAATTCTCGATCCGCGCCATGTTGCACAGGTCCGAGCCAATGCCGATGATTGACGATCCCATCGTCATCCCGGCGGAAGCCGGGACCTCGGGGAGACCCGCCGAGACTTCTTGTCCCGAGGTCCCGGCTTTCGCCGGGATGACGGGGCGGCCCTTCATCCTCGCGCCTCGTCCATGAGCGAGCGCATCCTCGCGACACTGTCCCCAAGGCCCGAGAAGATCGCTTCGCCGACGAGGAAATGGCCGATGTTGAGCTCTCTCAGCTGCGGAATGGCGGCGACCGGCTGAATGTTGGCGAAGGTCAGGCCGTGGCCGGCATGAGCCTCGATCCCGTTCTTGGCGGCGAGGGCGGCGGCGTCGGCGAGCCGGGCGAGCTCGGCGGCCCGTTCCTCGCCCTCGAGATGAGCGTAGCGGCCGGTGTGGAGCTCGACGACCGGCGCCCGCAGGCGGATGGCCGCCTCGATCTGGCGAGGATCCGGCTCGATGAACAGGCTGACCCGGATGCCGGCGCCGGCCAGCCGCTCGACGAACGGCATCAGGTGGTTGTCGTGCCCGGCCGCGTCGAGGCCGCCCTCGGTGGTGCGCTCCTCGCGCTTCTCGGGGACGATACAGGCGGCGTGGGGCCGATGGCGGAGCGCGATCTCGAGCATCTCCTCGGTCGCCGCCATCTCCAGGTTGAGGGGGATGGTGAGCCGGGCCATCAGCTCCGAAATATCCTCGTCGCGGATATGGCGTCGGTCCTCGCGGAGATGGGCGGTAATCCCGTCCGCGCCCGATTCTGCCGCGAGCAGGGCCGCCCGCAACGGATCGGGGAAATCGCCGCCGCGCGCGTTGCGGATGGTCGCGACATGATCGATGTTGACCCCGAGGCGGAGCCGGTCTTCGAAGGCCTGGCGAGGTGGAACGGTCACGCCGCCGCTTCGGCTCCGCTCGGGAAAGGCTTGCGGCTCCCCGGCTTCTCGGCCGGCACCGCGGCGAGCTCCGGCGGCACCGCTTCGGGCTCGTAGACGGGCACGTCGAGGCGGACGAGCGGGAAGAAGGGCACGCCCAGATCGGCGAGCCCGTTCGAGCGGTCGACGAGGGCGACCGCCGCGATCACCTCGCCGCCGGCTTCCGCCACCGCCCTGATCGCCTCGCGCGAGCTGAGCCCGGTCGTGACGACGTCCTCGACCAGCAGGGCCTTCTGCCCGGGCTCGATCCGGAAGCCGCGACGCAGCTCGAACGTGCCGGACGGCCGTTCGAGGAAAATCGCCTCGAGGCCGAGCGAGCGCCCCATTTCATGGCCGATGATGATCCCGCCCATCGCCGGCGAGACGACGACCGAGACCCGGGACCGGATCTCGAGCGGGAGGCCGTGCGCGATCGACGAGGCGAGACGAGAGGCGCGCGCCGGATCCATCAGCACCCGCGCGCACTGCAGATAGCGCGGGCTGTGAAGGCCCGAGGAGAGGATGAAATGCCCTTCGAGCAGCGCTTCGGCGGCTCGGAATTCGGCCAGAATCTCCGCTTCGTCCATCGGTCCTTTTCTTCGCTGTCCGGCCGGCGGCGTGATAGGCCTGGAAAAGGGCGGCTTCAAGCTGATCCAAGAGCCTTGAGGCGGCCGGACCTCCTGCCTATAAGGCCCGCCAATCCGCCGCCCTGCCTCCGAATCCGTCCGTAAGGTCCCCGAAGGGTTTAGATGAAGACTCCGCTCAAGCTGATCCTCGCCGCCGCCGCCTTCGCGCTGGCTCCGGCCGCCGCTTTCTCCCAGGCGGCGCCCGCGCCGGCGGCCGCCCCGGCCGCTCCGGCTCCCGCCGCCCAGGCCCCTCGCGATTCGATCAGCGCCGCCTCGCAGGCCGCGCCGGCCCAGCCGCAGGAGATGAACCAGCCGCAGGGCGAGGCGCCTTCCAACGCGAGCGTGCTAGCGACGAGCCCGGCGCGGACCGCGCCGAACGCGACGGTCGGCCAGCCGACCGGGGCGATGGGCTTCCAGCCGCAGGTCACCCCGATCGGCGAGGAAGCGCTCTGGTTCCACAACGCCTTGCTGATGCCGATCATCACGATCATCTCGATCTTCGTCCTCGGCCTGCTGCTGTTCGTGATGATCCGCTTCCGGCGGAGCGCCAATCCGGTGCCTTCGCGGACGACCCACAATACGGTGCTCGAAGTGGCCTGGACCCTGGTGCCGGTGCTGATCCTGGTCGCCATCGCGGTGCCGTCGATCCGGCTCCTCGCCCACCAATATGCGCCGCCCAAGGCCGACATCACGGTCAAGGCGACCGGCAACCAATGGTATTGGACCTATACCTATCCCGACCATGGCGGCTTCGAGATCGTCTCCAACGGCATCAAGGATGCCGACGCCAAGGCGCGCGGCGAGCCCCGTTTGCTCGCCGTCGACGAGCGGATGGTGGTCCCCCAGGGCGCGGTGGTGAAGGTGATCGTGACCGCGTCCGACGTCATCCACAGCTGGGGCGTCCCCGCTTTCTGGGTCAAGCTCGACGCCGTTCCGGGCCGGCTCAACGAAACCTGGTTCAAGACCGACAGGCCGGGCGTCTATTACGGCCAGTGCTTCGAGCTGTGCGGCGCCCGCCACGCCTACATGCCGATCGCCGTCGAGGTCCTGCCGCCGGCGCAATTCGCCGCCTGGGTCGCCTCGAAGGGCGGCACCATGCCGGGAACCGCAAAGCCGCTCCCCGATTCCACCGCCGCCTCGCCCGTGACCAACCCGAAGCCCGCCCCGGCTGCCGTGGGCGGAAGCGCTCCCGAGACGAGCCCCGAGCCCACCGTGACTCCGGGCACCACCACTCCGCCCGTGTCCAGCCAGGGCGCCACCAATTCCAGGTCCGGAAACTGACATGACCGACACCACTGCCAACGCCACGCATTTCGAAGCGCACGGCGCCCATGCCGATCACCACGACGCCGATCACAAGCCCGGCTTCTTCGTGCGCTGGTTCATGTCGACCAACCACAAGGACATCGGCACCCTCTATCTGATCTTCGCGATCGTCGCCGGGATCATCGGCGGCACCATCTCGGGGATGATGCGGACCGAGCTCGCCGAGCCCGGGATCCAGTTCCTGCAGAGCTGGGCCGGCGCCGGGGCGACCGCCGACGAGGCCACCCATCTGTGGAACGTCCTGATCACCGCCCACGGCCTGATCATGGTCTTCTTCATGGTCATGCCGGCGATGATCGGCGGCTTCGGCAACTGGTTCGTCCCGCTGATGATCGGCGCGCCCGACATGGCCTTCCCGCGGATGAACAATATCAGCTTCTGGCTGCTCGTTCCCGCCTTCATCCTTCTGCTCGGCTCGGCCTTCGTGCCGGGCGGGACCGGCAACGGCGCCGGCACCGGCTGGACCGTCTACGCGCCGTTGTCGACCAGCGGCCATCAGGGGCCCGCCGTCGACATGGCGATCTTCGCCCTCCATCTGGCGGGCGCCTCGTCGATCCTCGGCGCGATCAACTTCATCACTACCATCTTCAACATGCGCGCGCCCGGGATGACGCTCCACAAGATGCCGCTCTTCGTGTGGTCGATCCTGGTCACCGTCTTCCTGCTGCTGCTGGCGTTGCCGGTGCTGGCGGGCGCGATCACCATGCTGCTGACCGACCGCAATTTCGGGACCCACTTCTTCGACGCCTCCGGCGGCGGCGATCCGGTTCTCTACCAGCATCTCTTCTGGTTCTTCGGCCACCCCGAGGTCTACATCATGATCCTGCCGGGCTTCGGCATGATCAGCCAGGTCATCGCGACGTTCAGCCGCAAGCCGGTCTTCGGCTATCTCGGCATGGCCTATGCGATGGTCTCGATCGGCGTGATCGGCTTCGTCGTCTGGGCGCACCACATGTTCACCGTCGGCATGGACGTGAACACCAAGATGTACTTCACCGCGGCGACGATGGTGATCGCGGTGCCCACGGGCATCAAGATCTTCAGCTGGATCGCCACCATGTGGGGCGGCTCGCTGACCTTCGAGACTCCGATGATGTGGGCCCTGGGCTTCATCTTCATGTTCACGGTCGGCGGGGTGACCGGAGTCGTGCTCGCCAACGGCGGCATCGATAACAACCTCCACGACACCTATTACGTGGTCGCCCACTTCCACTATGTGCTGTCGCTGGGCGCCGTCTTTTCGCTGTTCGCGGGCTGGTATTACTGGTTCGGGAAGATGTGGGGGAAGATGTACAACGAGGTGCTCGGCCAGATCCACTTCTGGCTGTTCTTCGTCGGCGTCAACATCCTGTTCTTCCCGATGCACTTCCTCGGGCTGCAGGCGATGCAGCGGCGGGTTCCGGATTATGCCGACGCCTATGCCGGCTGGAACCATGTCGCGAGCATGGGCTTCATCCTGGTGGCGGCGTCGATGGTCTTCTTCTTCGTCAACGTCTTCTGGTCGCTGATCGCCGGGCGCAAGGCCGCCGACAATTATTGGGGCGAAGGCGCGACGACGCTCGAATGGACCCTTTCGAGCCCGCCGCCCTTCCACCAATTCTCGACCCTGCCGAAGATCGACTAGTCCGTCATCCCGGCGGAGGCCGGGATCCCAGCGAGTGAAGGGCGCCGCGCTCTTCACCCCCTGGGGCCCCAGCCTTCGCTGGGGCGACGGGAAAGCTTATATGACCACAGTGACCGCCGCCCACGACTCCGCACTCCCCGCCGACTGGCGGGACCTGCTTGCGCTGACCAAGCCGCGGGTGATGAGCCTCGTCGTCTTCACCGGCCTGTGCGGAATGCTGGCGGCGCCGGCGGCGATCCACCCGGTGCTCGGCTTCACCGCGATCCTGTGCATTGCGCTCGGCGCGGGCGCGGCGGCGGCGCTTAACATGTGGTACGAGGCGGATCTCGACGCTTTGATGAAGCGCACCGCCGGGCGGCCGCTTCCGGCGGGCCGGCTCGACCGGCAGACCGCCCTCCATTTCGGGGTCGGCCTCGCCTTCTTCTCGGTGCTCCTGATGGGGCTTGCGGCGAACTGGCTGGCGGCCGCCATCCTCGCGGCGTCGATCCTGTTCTACGTCCTCGTCTACACGGTCTGGCTGAAGCGGCGGACGCCGCAGAACATCGTCATCGGCGGCGCCGCCGGCGCCTTTCCGCCGGTGATCGGCTGGGCCGCCGCGACCGGCGACGTCACCTTTCTTCCGCTGCTCCTCTTCGTCCTCATCTTCCTTTGGACCCCGCCGCATTTCTGGGCCCTGTCGCTGTTCGTCCGCTCGGATTACGCCGCCGCGGGAGTTCCGATGCTTCCCGTGGTCTCGGGCGCCCGCGCGACCCGGCAGCAGATCGCGCTCTACACCCTGCCGATGGCGGCGGCCGCGGTCGCGCCCTGGCCGCTCGGCCTCGCCGGAGCCCTTTACGGAATCGTCGCGGCGGCCCTCAGCTTCCTGTTCCTCGTTCTCGCCCTTCGAGTCCTCGCCAACAAAGCGAGCGAGCCGGCCGGGATGAAGCCCGAGAAGCAGCTCTTCGCTTATTCGATCCTCTATCTGTTCGCCGTCTTCGCTGCCCTCGTCGCCGATCGGGCGCTGTCGTGACCGAGCCCCGCGACGAGGAGATCCGGCGCCGGCAGAAGGTCCGGGCGATCATCATGGCGCTCCTGCTCGGCGCCTTCGTCGTCCTCGTCTACGCGATCACCATCGCCAAGATGGGCATGCTGCGATGACCGACCTCGCCCGCCGCAACGGCCGCACCGCCGGCCTCGCCGCCTTGCTCGTCCTCGCCATGGTCGGCCTCGCTTATGCGAGCGTTCCGCTCTACCGGCTGTTCTGCCAGGTCACCGGAATCGACGGCACCACCCAGCGCGCGGTGAAGGCGCCCGGTCCGGTCGCCGGCAAGGAGGTGGCGATCCGCTTCGACGCCAATACCGCTCCCGCGCTGCCATGGCGATTCGCCCCCGAGAAGGGCCGCGAGATCGTCACCATCGGCGAGCGCGAAATGGCCTTCTTCACCGCCAAGAACCTTTCGGCCCGGACGGTAAGGGGGACGGCCGCGTTCAACGTCACCCCCGTTCAGGCCGGCAAATATTTCAGCAAGATACAGTGCTTCTGCTTCACCGAGCAGGTGCTGAAGGCGGGCGATGAGGTTCGGATGCCGGTGGTCTTCTTCGTCGACCCGCGCATCCTCAAGGACGAGGATACGAAGGATATCAGCGAAATCACCCTGAGCTACACCTTTTACCCGGTGGATTCGGGCGCATAGGGAAGCTAGAGACCGACGCGCCGGGACGACGGCGAAGACAGAGGACGAATGATGGCCGGAGCGAAGAACCATCCCTACCATCTGGTGAACCCCAGCGTCTGGCCGCTGGTCGGCGCCTTCTCCGGCCTGGCGTTCTTCGGCGGCCTGGTGATGTGGATGCACGACATTGCCGGCGGCGGCTATGTGGCGGGCGCGGGCCTGCTCGCGATCCTGTTCACGATGTTCGCCTGGTGGGCCGACGTCATCCGCGAGGCCCATGCCGGTGACCATACGCCGATCGTCCAGCTCCACCTGCGCTACGGGATGATCCTGTTCATCGCCTCGGAGGTGATGTTCTTCCTCGCCTGGTTCTGGGCCTTCTTCGCCTCTGCTCTGTTCCCCTCGGGGGTCGAGTCGATCGGCGGCACCTGGCCGCCCAAGGGGATGGAGGTCCTCAACCCTTTCGGCTTTCCACTGCTGAACACGCTGATCCTGCTCTGCTCGGGAACGACGGTGACCTGGGCCCATCACGCCCTCATCCACGGCGACCGCAACGGCCTCATCAAGGGCCTGTGGTGCACGATCGGGCTCGGCATGCTGTTCACCAGCATCCAGGCCTATGAATATGCCAATGCGCCCTTCGGCTTCAAGGACAACGTCTATACGTCGACCTTCTTCATGGCGACGGGCTTCCACGGCTTCCACGTCATCGTCGGTACGATCTTCCTGATCGTCTGCCTCATTCGCGCCTACAAAGGCGAATTCACCCCGAAACAGCATTTCGGCTTCGAGGCGGCCGCCTGGTATTGGCATTTCGTCGACGTCGTCTGGCTGTTCCTGTTCATCTGCATCTACGTCTGGGGCGGCTGGGGCGCCGAATATCACGGCTAGGACGGGCTCCGCAGTGAAGGAGCCGAGCCCCGGCGCCGTCGCCCTTCGCGGCCTTTGCCCGCGCTGCGCGGCGAAGACGCTGTACCGGGGCCTGGCCGGCTTCGCGCCCGAATGCCGCGCCTGCGGGCTCGATTTCGCCGGCTTCAACGTCGGCGACGGGCCGGCGGCGTTCCTGATCCTCGTCATCGGCGCGCTCGTCACCACCCTCGCCATCGCGCTCGAGCTGAGCGCGGAGCCGCCCTTCTGGGTCCATATCCTGCTTTGGCTGCCCATTACCGCGGCCGCCGTCGTCGCCTCGCTGCGGCTTAGCAAGGGCCTCCTGCTCGCGCTCGAATATCGGCATCGCGCCCATGAAGGGCGGACGTCCGGATGATCCGCTTCCCCTTATTTCCAACGATCCTCGTCGCCGCCGCCGTGGCGACGATGATCGCGCTCGGGTTCTGGCAGCTCCGCCGCGCCGACGAGAAGGAGGCCGTCCAGCGCCAGTATGAGCGCAATCTCACGCTGCCGGCGATGGCGCTGCCGCCCGCCGCGGTGGTGGACCGGTCCCTCCTTTATCGGCGCGCCACCGCCTTCTGTCTCTCGGTGACGGGCTGGCGGACCACGGGCGGAATGGCCGCTTCGGGGCAGGGCGGCACCCGCTTCATCGCCGAGTGCCGCACCGGCGCGGAAGGGCCGGGCTTCGTCGCCGACATGGGGGTCTCACCGGACCCGAAGGCGAAGCCGGCCTGGAATGGCGGCGAAGTAAGCGGAAGGATCGTCGCGGAGCCTCGCTCAGGCGGACTGTTCGAGCGGCTCACCGGCAAATCGCCCCCGCCCCGGCCGATGATCGTTTCCGCGACGGCGGCGCCCGGCCTCCAGGCCAGCGCCCCGCCCGCCGCCGACGCGCCCAACAACAGCCTGTCCTACGCCTTCCAATGGTTCTTCTTCGCCGCCGCCGCCGCGGTCATCTACGTGCTGGCGCTGCGCCGCCGGCAGCGCGAAAAGTTGCCGCCGTCGGCCTGAGACCCTAATTGGGGCCTTCCATGCAAAAGCTCACCATCCTTCCCAACGGCCTCAAGGTCGCAAGCCGGGAAATGCCCGCCCTCGAGACGGCGGCCGTCGGCCTTTACGCCGAAGCCGGGTCCCGGCACGAGCCGGAGCGCCTCAACGGCATCGCCCACCTGTTCGAGCATATGGTGTTCAAGGGCGCCGGCGGCCGCTCGGCCCGCGAGATCAGCGAGGCGATCGAGGATGTCGGAGGCGACCTCAACGCCAGCACCGAGCGCGACGCGACCAACTTCATGGCCTCGGTTCTCGCCGAGCACGTCCCGCTCGGCGTCGAGCTGATCACCGACCTCGTCCTCAAGCCGCATTTCGTCGAGGCCGACCTCGAGCGCGAGAAGGACGTCGTCCTCCAGGAGCTGGGCGAAGCGCGCGATACGCCTTCCGACATCATCTTCGACGATCTGTGGTCGGCCGCCTACAACGACCAGCCGCTCGGGCGATCGGTGCTGGGCAGCGAATCGAGCATCGACGCCGTCACCGTCGAGGATCTGCACGACTGGCGCCGCGGCCGCTATCGCGCCGGAAGCCTCGCCCTCGTCGCCGCCGGCAAGGTCGAGCATGAAGGGCTGGTCGACTTGGCCCGGGAGCGGCTGGCCGGGCTTCCCGCGGGGACTCTCGAGCCGTCGGAGCCGGCGCGGTTCACCGGCGGCACCCGGGTCGGCCGGTCGGCGCCGGACCAGGCCCATCTCGCCCTGGGATTCCCCGCGCCGGCCCAGCTCGATCCCGATTATTTCGCGGCCCGGATGTTCTCCGACATCGTCGGTGGCGGCATGTCGTCGCGGCTCTTCCAGAAGGTGCGCGAGGACCGCGGCCTCGCTTATTCGGTCTATTCGCAGCTCCACCCGCACGCCGACACCGGGCTCTTCTACGTCTATGCCGCCACGGCGCGCCGCGAATCCGCCTCGGCCGCGCAGCTGATCGAGGAGATCGTCGCCGACACCGTCGAAACGCTCACCCAGCGCGAGGTCGACCGCGTCCGCACCCAGTCCCGCGCCGGCTTGCTGATGTCGATGGAGAGCCCCTGGGGCCAGGCCCATTATGTCGCCCGCCAGCTCTCCGTCTATGGCCGGCTGGTCGAGCCGGCCGAGGTGGTCGCCGAGCTCGAGGCGGTGACTCTGGAGGAGGTCCGCGAGGCCGGGCACAAGATGCTCGCCGGACCGCGCGCCCGGGCGACGATCGGCTTCCCGGCCGTCCGCGCCGCGTGAGGCTCGACACTCTCGTCGGCGAGCCCTGGGCCGATTACGGGCTGGTCGACAGCGGCAACGGCCGCAAGCTCGAACGCTATGGCCGCTATCGCTTCATCCGGCCGGAGCCGCAGGCGATGTGGGCCCCGGCTTCGCCCGACTGGGACGCCGACGGCGAGTTCGTCCCCGGCTCCGACGAGGAGGGCGGCGGCCGCTGGCAGTTCGCACGGCCGGTCCCGCGCGAGGGCTGGGAGCTGGCCTGGGAGGAGGTACGGTTTCGCGCACAGGCTACGCCCTTCCGCCACCTCGCCTTTTTCCCGGACATGGCGCCGCAATGGGCCTGGATGCGGGAAAAGCTGCACGATGGCGGCGGCGAGGCGCTCAACCTGTTCGGCTATACCGGGGTCGGCACCCTGGCGATGGCGGCGGCGGGCGCACGGCTGACCCATGTCGACGCGTCGAAGAAGTCGGTCGAGGCCGGCAAGGAGAATGCGCGCCTGTCCGGCCTGTCGGACCGGCCGATCCGCTGGCTGGTCGACGACGCCGCCAAGTTTACCGCGCGCGAGGTCCGGCGCGGCCGCCGTTACGACGGGATCATCCTCGATCCGCCCAAATATGGACGCGGCCCGGAGGGCGAGGTGTGGAAGCTGGAGGAGGGCCTTCCGGGCCTGATCGCCGACTGTCGGCGCCTGCTCGATTCGGACAGCCGCTTCCTCGTCCTGACCGTCTATGCGGTGCGCATGTCGGCGCTGGCGATTGGGGAGCTCGTTCGCCAGACGCTCGGCGATCTCGGCGGGCGGGTCGAATGCGGCGACATGGCGGTTCGCGAGGAAGCGCGTGGCCTGCTATTGCCGACGGCGATCTTCGCGCGATGGTCGAAGGACTAGCCGTCATCCCGGCGAAAGCCGGGACCTCAGGACGACAAGTCTCGGCGGGTTTCCCCGAGGTCCCGGCTTGCGCCGGGATGACGATCAGTCCCTCGCGGCCCGGATCGCAGCGCCGGCGGCAAAAGGGGCGATGGCGACCAGGAGAAGCGAGGCCGCGGCGAGGAGCTTGAGGGCGCCGGCGCTTCCGTTCGGCTCGGTCAGTCCGGCCCCGAAGATCAGGATCGGCACCGCCAGGGGAAGCATCAGCAGGCCGGCGAGGGCGCCGGTGGTACGCAGGCCGGCGGTCAAAGCGGCGACTATGAGCGTGAGAGCGGCGAGGCCGGGCGTTCCGGCGAGAAGCCCGAGCTCCAGGCGGATCAGGACCGGCGCGGGCAGCTTCATCAGGGCAGCGGCCGGAAGCGCGGCGAGCAGCAGCGGCGGCCCGAAGCTCAGCCAATGGCCGGCGAGCTTGGCCGCGGCGACGCTTTCCTCGCTTATCCCGCGCACCGCCAGCTGGTCGAGCACGCCCGAGGCCCGATCCGGCTCGATCAGCCGGTCCACGGGCAGCAGGGCCGCGAGCAGGGCCGCCACCCACAAAGCCCCGCCGCCGGTCCGCGCCAGGAGCGCCGGATCCGGCCCGATGGCGAAGGGGAAGAGGGCGGCGACGAGGAGGAAGAAGATGAGCGGCAGAAGGGCTCTGCCGCCGCTCGCAGCAAGACGAAGCTCGCGCCCGACGAGTCCGGTCATGGCAGGGCCAGCCGAGCCGCGCCGGGCAAAGCGAGCGGCTGGTGCGAGGCGGCGAGGACCGCCCCGCCGCCGTCGCGGTGTCCGGCGATCGCCGCTTCGAGCCGCGCCTGCCCCTCGTCGTCGAGCCCGTTGGCGGGCTCGTCCAGAAGCCACAAGGGCGCCCCGCTCGCCACCACCCGGGCCAGCATGGCGCGCTTGCGCTGGCCGGTGGAGAGCATCCGGACCGGGATTTCCGCGAGCGCCGTAAGCCCCATTGCCGCCATCCCTTCGCCGGGGCCGCCGCCGTCGATCCGGCTCCAGAAATCCAGGGCTCGGCCAAGCGCCAGCCGCGGATCGAGGGCTAGCGCCTCGTCGGCGAGCGCCGCCCGGCCGTTGCGTTCGACCTTTCCGCCCGCGGCCGGGAGAAGCCCGGCGGCGAGCCGGATCAGGCTCGATTTGCCGGCACCATTGGGACCCGAGACCAAGACCGCGCCGCCCGCTTCGAGAGCCAGATCGAGCCCCTCGAACAGCCGCCGGCCCCCGCGCTCGCAGGCGACGGCGTGGAAAGCGAGAAGGCTCAATCCGCTTCCCCGCCGGCCCGCGCCTCGATGGCGTGCATGTCGGCGTCGGAAAAGCCGAAATGATGCCCCGCTTCGTGGACGATGACGTGGCTGACGAGCGCTTCCAGGCTCACCCCGCTTTCGGCCCACTCGTCGAGCAGCGGGCGCCGGTAGAGGTGGATCATGGCGGGAAGCTCGCCCGACAGAGTCGACGACCGGTCGCCGATCGAACGGCCGGTATAGAGGCCGGTGAGCTCGAACGGATCGTCGATCCGGAGCTCGGCGAGCACCTCCTCCTCGGCGAACTCCTCGACCCGGAGCACGACTCCTTCCAGATGGCGCCGGAAGGGCTCGGGCATCCGGGCGATGGCGGCGTCGGCGAGCCGCTCGATCTCCGCCGCGTCGGGCGCAAGGGTTTGACGCTCGCCGGTCACCTGGGCGACATAATAGGGATTGAAGGGAAGTGACAATGACGCTGAGCGACGACGAGAGAGCGGCGGCCCTGCGCGGCCTTCCGGAGTGGCGCTACGAGGAAGCGGACAGGGCGATAAGGCGCGACTTCCGATTCGCCGATTTCGGCGAGGCCTTCGCCTTCATGACCCGCTCCGCTATCGCCGCGGAGAAGGCCGATCATCATCCCGACTGGTCGAACAGCTGGAACAAGGTGGCGGTCGCGCTGAGCACGCACAGCGCCGGCGGGGTGACCGCGAAGGACATCGAGCTGGCCCGGGCGATGGACGGCTTCGCGGGCGGCTTGCCCTGAGGGCGCGCCGACCCTAGAGGGGCTTTCCCGTCCAGGGCATGCGGAGCGGTGGCCGAGTGGTCGAAGGCGCTCGCCTGGAAAGTGAGTATACGCCAAAAGCGTATCGAGGGTTCGAATCCCTCCCGCTCCGCCACTTGCCTCAGGGCAAGATTAGCCGATGCAAGCTCCACACACGGTTCCTGTTAACCGGGGGGCTAACCGGCCCAAGACGATAAAGCTCCGCCGCGATGCCCAGCTGAGCTATCAGGTCTGCAATGCGTCAGATTAGCAACTCCAGGCGCCGGCTCATGAAAAGGACGCCTTAAGAACAACTACCATCTTACCTTAAGTGATCTGCTTTAGAGTTGAAAAGTCTTGGCTAAGAGCATCGATTTGCTCTTCATCATGCTCCGTAATCACGTAAACCGGGGTCGTGCCAACGGTGCCTTTATGCAGCTGAAAGTCCAGTTGGCCCTCGGAGCGCAAAATTAAAAGTCCACCCGAGCAGTTGGATGATTTAACAGCGGTAGTAAAATAACTCCCTCTATGCAACTCTAGGTCAGACCTGGCGTGGCGAGATATGCGTGCATTTATCCCAAAAATAGACTTACCTTTTCTGATCACAACATCCCATGGGTCCGCATGACCTTTTGATGCGATTATAGCGGCTTGATCAATAGCTTCCGCAGTGAAGCCTGCGGCCTTTAACGAGTCCGCCAGTCCTCTCTCGTACTCGAACCATCCAACCTCACTACTCTCATTTGTGTATGCTAAGCAAATCCGTGCTATGCGATCTCCCTGAGATCTTAGGGATGCTCTCGAAGATTGACTGGCGCTCGGCACGGCGCGCGCTTGTGCAGCTTCCGAGGCAAGCTTCGACTTGATTTGATTAATCAGCAGCTTGGCAAATGCGCAGACGGATACAATGGCAAGTAGGGCTTCGTCTTCATCGAAATCCAGCTTGTAATCGTGAGTTGAAGGGTTTCGGTAATCCTGCCGGTACCGGGTTAGCTGGGTAAGCACTCTCGGACGCACTATGTTGTGAGTTTCGAGATATCCCTCGATTTGGAAGGGACTGAGTCCGGAAGGATCCTTCTCAGCAAGGACTCGGTAAGCCTCTTTTAGCGACCCTTCGTAAGCTTGGTTCATTCTGTAAATCGCGTCGGTACAAGTATCCGGGTCAAAAGCTTTATCACGTTCCAGGTGTCTGATAGCGGCCTTCACATGACGAACGATCGCGTTGAGCCCAACGGAGTATTCGCCAGAGGGGAGATCTTTAACAGCCTCCTCCAGAAGCTCGACGATGTTCATCCCCAATCCCTACTGTGCTTCCTATCTTAAGCAAATATGCCGCGTAAGCATACTCAGGAAAGTTGATTTTGAAGCCATAGTGGTCGGCGGTTTAGGGCTGGGACCGGCCACCACTTGGCCTACCCCGGCCCTTAGCGCCCGCGAAGCCCCAGCCGCCTCGACACCGCGATCAGCGGGTAAAGGAAACCGAGCGCCTTAGGCAAAGAGACAGCGATGCGGACCGAGGGGTTGACGAGCTGGCGGCGGAGCTCGGCATATTTGAACCTGAGCCCGGGCAGGAGCGCGAACTGCATGAGGTGGATGGTGCCCGTGCCGAGCAGCTTTTCGTCGAGCTCGGCGGTCAGCGTTCGGCCGGCGAGCTTGCGCATCGCGACGGCGACGAGCCAGCGGTTCATCCGGTCGGAGCGGAGCTCGGCGGTGAGGGCGGCCGGGAGCGGGGTGGCGAAGAGGCGCTCGCAGAGCAACAGGGCCTGGGCGGCGGAGCGGCCGGCGCCCATCTCCTGCGAGCGGCGGTAGAGCCGCTCGATCTCCGCGGGCGGGCAGGGGCCGAGCAGGGCGCCAACGTCGGCGATCCATTTCAGGCGGAACCAGGCGCTCGAGGCGCCGTGGACGCAGAGATAGGCGAAGAGCTCGTCGGTGCGCAGAGTGGCGAGGAAACGTCCCCTCGAGACTTCGACCTGCTGGACGGGCGAACCGGGGCCGACTTCGGGCAGGAGCATCGGATTGTCGTTGAGCCTCGAATGAAGCTCGACGGTGAGCTTGCCGCCGGGCGTGACCCAGACCGATTCCTTCCACAGCCGGTGCCAAAGCCCGAGCCGCTCGCGCCCCTTGGGGCCGCCCGGAAGAAGCAGCCGGTATCCGGCCGCTTCGAGCGCCACGGCCGCCGGCTCGACCGACTCGAGCGGGACCAGCAGGTCGATGTCCCAGCCCATCTTGGGGCCGATCGAGCCGTAAGCGAGCACGCCCAGGCTGATCCCCTTGACGAACAGATGGCGCACCCCGGCCCGGTCGAGCAGGCCGTCCAGTCGAAGCGATTCCGCGGTCAGGAGCAGGTTCTGGCGGGCGATCCGGTCGGCCGACGCCTGCAGTCGATCGCCGATCTCGGCCGGAAGGGAGGCTCCCGCCCGCCTCAGCGCGTTCCACACCAGCCCTTCGACCCGGTTGCGTTCCGCGATCCGGGCGACCAGCGTCCAGTCGACCCGCTCCGCGGCGGCGAGCACCGCGCCGTCGCGCCCGGCCGTGGGCGGCCAGCGGCAGCAGGCGGTGACGAGCTCGAATTCGCGGGGCAGGTGCACGCCTGGGGTCGGCTTTCGCTGGGAAGCGATCCTCCTAGGCGATGACCCCGCGGGTCAACAAGAGTTGCCAGGTTCGAGGCGCATCCTGTACCGCCCCGCAATGCCCGCCCCAGCCACCAGACCGCGTTCCGCGGGCCTTGGCGACGTGCCGATGCTCGCCGAGGCGCTGGCGGCGCTGGCGCTGGCGTCGCTGGCCATCGCCTTTTTGCCCTTCCGCCGGGTCGCCGCCGCGGCCTCTCCGGCCGGGCGGAATCCGGCGCGGACCGATCCCGAGACCGTCCGCCGGGCCCGTTCGGCGGTGACCGGCTGGTCCCGGCGGGTGCCGTGGCGGACGGTCTGCTTCCAGAAGGGGCTGGCGCTGCACTGGATGCTTCGCCGGCGCGACATCGGGTCCGTCCTCCTCTACGGCGCCCGGCGCGACGGCGAGGGCCTTGCGGCCCATGTCTGGATCGAGGTCGACGGCGAGACCGTGATGGGCGGCGAGGAAGCCCCGAACTTCGCCTGTCTCGCCCGATTCCCGCCCGATCCGACCTGACCGCCCGGGCTCGGCAACGCGCCCAATCCCTTGAGGGTGCAGGTTTTCCTAGTGTCCGACGTTGATCGGCGATAAGCAACCGCCGGCAAGAGGTTCTTAGCAGACGATGCAAGGGTACAAGAAGGGAGCGCTGTTCGGCGCGCTGTCGCTCATCACGGGCGCGGCGGCGCTTGCCCAGGTCCCTTCGACGAGCTCGCCGACGACGAGCACGCCGCCGCCGCCGACCCCGACCCCGCCCTATATCCCCGAGCCGCTTCCGGCGCCGCTGCCGTCGAGCGTCACTCCGACGCCTTCGTCCCCGACGCCGTCGTCCGAGATGCGAACGAGGCCGACCATCGTCCCGGCGGCGACGCTGCCGAGGCCGGGTTCGCCGACCCTGCCGGGACCGACCCACGACCCGCTCAACATCGATCCGGGCAAGGATCCGATCCTTCAGCTCGCCCGGAGCCAGGCCTCGCCGGAGATGTTCCGTTCCGTCGTCGGCACCGCCGTCGAGCGCCATCCCGCCACCCAGGAAGCCCGGGCGACGAGCGCGGAGGCCAGCGCCGTGGTCGACGAGGCCCGGGAAAGGCGCCTGCCGTCGATCGACCTCAGCGTCTCCTCCTACAAGGTGCTCTCGCGCGATTTCTCCAAGGATCCGCAGAACATCATCGAGCGCTCGCGCCCGAACGCCCGCACGGACGCGATCCTCAACATCAACCAAACCGTCTTCGATTTCGGGGCGAGCGCGGACCGGGTGCTCGCCGCCGGCGCGCGCCTGCGGGCCGCCGCCGCCGAGGCCGAGGAAAGCGCCGACCGGATCGCCCTCAACACGGTCGCTTCCTGGTACGACGTCTTCGCGTACCGGGCGCTGGTGGCGCTGAGCACGTCGTTCGTCGCCAACCAGCAGGAGCTTCGCGAGGCGGTCGAGGAGCGGGTTCGCCAGGGCGTTTCCGCGCCGGGCGACACGGCCCGGGTCGAATCCTATCTCGCCTCCGCCCAGACCCGGCTGGCGGGCTTTCGCCGGCTGCTCGCCAACGCCGAGGCCCGCTATACCGAGCTCATCGGAACGCCGCCGCCCGCCTATATCGAGCGCGCTCCGGTCCCGCAGACTCCGGTCCTTACCCGCGACGCCGCCGCTTTGGCCGGAATGAGCACGCCGGCGGCCCGCTCCGCCCAGGCGATGGCCGATTCGGCCCGGCGCGAGGCGAGGGCGACCAAGAACGACCGGCTGCCGCAGCTCAGCGCCGGGATCGACGCCGGGCGCTACGGGGTTTTCGAGAACGACCGCGATTACGACATCCGCGGCCGGGTGACCCTTCGCCAGCGCCTGTTCGGAGGCACCGAGGCCCGAGTCGCCCAGGCCCGGGCCCGGGCCGTCTCCGCGGACGCGCGCGCCTCCCGGGTCCGCGACGAGGCGTCGCGCGACGCCGCCATCGCCTGGTCCGACGTCGGCGCGCTCGAGGAGCAGTTGAAGGCGCTGGAGGCGAGCTATCTGGCCAGCCGCCAGTCCCGCGACGTGCTCATCGAGCGCTTCATCAACTCGCGCGGCAATCTGTTCGACGTCGTCGCCGCCGAGGACGCTTATTTCGAGACCGCCACGGCCTTCATCCGGACCTTGAGCGAGCTCGACGCGGCCCGCTACGTGCTGCTCTCGCGCACCGGCGGGCTGCTCGATTCGCTGGGCATCGATCCCGTCCGAGTGGGAGGCCAGGATGAGTAGCGAGCACGAGATCAAGCCGGCGATGCAGCCGCGCTTCGCGGCGTGGCTGATGGAGCCGATGCGTCGCAACCGCCCGATCTACCTCAAGGTCGCGCTGGCCGCCGTGGTGATCAACATCTTCGGGCTGATGACGTCGCTGTTCACGATGATCGTCTATGACCGGGTGGTTCCGAACAACGCCACCTCGTCGCTGGTGGCGCTGTCGATCGGCCTCGCCATCGTCGTCATCTTCGACTTCATCCTGAAGCTCCTGCGCGCCTATTTCGTCGACATCGCCGGAGCCTCGATCGACCGCGAGGTCGGCGAGACCCTGTTCGAGCGGCTGCTGCGCCTCCGCCTCGACCTCAAGAAGGGCTCGACCGGCTCGCTGACCGGCCTGATGCGCGAGCTCGAGGCGCTTCGCGACTTCTTCACCTCGGCGACGCTGACCGCGATCGTCGACCTGCCCTTCATCATCCTCACCATCATCGTCATCGCGATCATCGGCGGCTGGGTCGCTCTGGTGCCGGCCCTGATGGTCCCGCTCGTGATCATCGTCGGAGCGCTCACCCAGCCGGCGATGGACCGATTGTCGGCCAAGGCGATGGGCGAGGGCATGGCCAAGCAGTCGGTCCTCGTCGAGACGATCGGCGGGCTCGAGACGGTCAAGGCTTCCGGCGCCGGGCCTTTGCTTTCCCGGCGCTGGGACAAGGCGATGGAGAACCACGCCGACAGCTCGCTTCGCCAGCGGCTGATCTCAAGCATCGGGATCACCACCGCGACCTCGGCCGGAACGCTTTCCTACGCGGGTGTCGTCATCGTCGGCGTCGGCCTGATCGCGACCCAACAGCTGACCATGGGCGGCCTCATCGCCTGCTCGATCCTCGGCGGCCGGGCGGTGGCGCCGCTCGCCCAGATCTCGCAATTGCTGTCGCGGATGACCTCGACCCGGACCGCCTATCGCCAGCTCAACGACATGATGAACCTGCCGCCTGAGGGGCCGGCAGGCGAGGGGATACGGCTGTCGGGGCTGAAGGGACGGATCGAGTTCCGCAACGTCAGCTTCCGTTATCCTGGTGCGCCCGAAAAAACCCTGGAAGACCTCAACTTCACCATCCAGCCCGGCGAGCATGTCGCCTTGCTCGGCCGGGTCGGCTCCGGCAAGTCGACCATTGCCCGGCTGATCCTCGGCCTCTATCCGCCCGAAGAAGGGCTGGTGATGGTCGACGGCACGGACATCCGCCAGCTCGATCCGCTCGAGATGCGCCGCTACATCGGCGCCGCGCTCCAGGAGAGCGTGCTTCTGACCGGCTCGGTGCGCGAGAATATCGGCCTCGGCCGGGGCCATGTCGACGACGAGGAATTGCTCCGCGCCTCGGAGCTGTCGGGCACTCACAGCTTCATGGGCACGATCGCCAACGGCTACGATTTGAGGCTCGCCGACCGCGGCGAGGGCCTATCGGGCGGCCAGCGCCAGTCGATCGCCCTGGCCAGGGCCCTGGCCGGCCGGCCGCCGGTGATGGTTTTCGACGAGCCCACCAGCGCCATGGACGCCCAGACGGAAACGTCGCTGATCGGCCGGCTGAGGGACGAGATGAAGGATCGCACCCTCGTCCTCATCACCCACCGGCCGCCTTTGCTGGCCCTGGTCAGCCGGATCATGCTGATCGAGCGCGGCAAGGTCGCCATGGACGGGCCCCGCGACGAGGTGCTCAAGCAGATCACGCGGCAGCAGACGCCGCCCACCAAGGCGGCCTGAGCCATGAACGAGCACACCCATATCGAGGACCTGACGAGCCGGATCAAACCCCGGACGGCGTCGAACGTGCTGCTCTTCGTGGTCGTCGGCTTCTTCGTCATCTTCGTCATCTGGGCGGCGCTGACCGAGCTCGACCGGACGGTGCGCGGCCAGGGGCGGGTCGTCGCCACCTCGCAGCTCCAGGTCGTCTCCAATCTCGAGGGCGGAGTGATCGAGGCGATCGAGGTCAGGACCGGGCAGCAGGTGAAAGCCGGCCAGGAGCTGATCCGGCTCGACCGGACGGCGACCGGCGCCGAGCTCGGCAGCGGCGAAGCCTCCGCCAACGCGCTCGGGATGAAGATCGCGCGCCTGTCCGCCGAGGTGGCCGGCCGCGAGCCCAGCTACCCGGCGCCGGCCGACGCCGCCGCGGCGAGCCAGTTGATGATCGAACGCTCGCTCCATGCCTCGCGGATGCAGGAGCTCGGCAGCCTTGCCAGCGCCGGCCAGGCGCGGGTCGCCCAGGCCAGCCGCGCGGTCCAGGAGGCGCGGGCCGCCTACGACGCCCGGGTGACGGCGCGCGACGCTCGGCGCGACGAGCTCAATCTGATCCGGCCGATGGTCGAGCGGGGGCTGGAGCCGCGGCTGTCGCTGATGCAGGCGGAGAGCGCTTTTTCGGTCGCCGCGAGCGAAGCCGCCTCCGCCGCCGCGGCCATTGCGAGGGCCGGATCGGCGGTCGTCGAGGCCCAGTCCGCCCTCAACCAGCAGCGCCAGGACTGGCGCTCGGTGGCCGCCAACGAGCTCGCCACGGCCCAGGCCGAATATTCGGCCCGCTCGGCGACCCTGCCGGCGCTGGCGGAGCGCTCGGCCCGGACGACGGTCCGGGCGCCGCTTCCGGGCCGGGTCAACCGAGTCCTCGTCACCACCGTGGGCTCGGCGGTCGGGCCGGGGGCACCGCTGGTCGAGATCGTTCCGTCGGAAGAGACTTTGATCGTCCAGGCCATGGTCCGCCCGCAGGATATCGCCTGGGTGCACATGGGCCAGAAGGCCAGGGTGAACATCACCGCCTATGACAGCTCGATCTACGGCTCGCTCTACGGCGCCGTCATCGCCATCTCGCCGGACGCGACCGTCAACGAGAAGACCGGCGAAAGCTTCTACACGGTGCAGGTGAGAACGACGAAGAACGCCCTCATCCGTTACGGCCACCCGCTTCCGATCGGTACCGGAATGATCGCCGACGTCAGCCTGCTCGGCGACAAGCGGACGGTGTTGAGCTACCTCCTCAACCCGATCACCAAGCTCAGCCAAACCGCTTTCCGCGAGTAATATCCGGAATCCCGCTTGGACTGTTGTTTTTCGGCACTTTTTTGGGATTGATTCGGGTTAATCGCTCTAGGCGGTGGCCCGATTCTATGCCATCACCCGACATGGGAGTCTTGCACCTGCGGGTGCGAGCTTGGGATCTTGCCCTCTGGGGGGACTAGTAAAATGGCCGTCAATATCACCGCCACGCGGACGTCGACTCTGTTCAACGATCAGGACGGCGACGGCCAGTTCGATCCCGGCGATGTCATCATCACCCGGATCCGGGTCGCGGTCGGGGCCGGGGACGACGCCCTCGGAGTGACGGTCAACGCGACGACCAACGGCCTGACGGTCAACTCGCTCGATCCCGAAGCGGTCCAGGTCACCCCGATCGCGTTCGACGATTTCCTCCCCTCGATCACCGGCAACACGCCGATGACCTTCACCAAGGCGCAGCTGGTCGGCAACGACAACGATCCCGACGGCGCCGAAATCAACCTGACCATCAGCGGAGTCAGCGCCGCCAGCCACGGCGCGATCGTCAACAACGGCGACGGGACGTACACCTTCACGCCCACCACCGGCTATGTCGGCGCCGCGTCGTTCCAGTACACCATCACCGACGAAGACGGGCTGGCCAGCGTCACCACCGGGACGGTCAATTTCACCGTCACCGATCCCGTCTGGTACGTGAACGGCGCCACCGGCAGCGACATTACGGGCGACGGCAGCTGGGCCAAGCCCTTTGCGACCCTGGCACCGCTCAGCACCGGCGGCTCGGCCGACGCGCTCGACAATGCCGACGACACCATCTTCGTCTACAATGCCGGCACCTACGCCAATGCCAGCATCGTGCTGGAGACCGGCCAGAAGCTGTTCGGCGACGGCCACGCTTTCTCGGTCAACGGCCTCAGCATCGGCGCCAACGCCTCCAATACGGTCCTGAACCACGCCGGCACGGCGGTGACGCTCGCCGCAGGCAACACGATCATGGGCCTGACCCTGACCGGCACCGCCGGCAATCCGGGCGCGATCGGGATCGACGACGGCGGCAACAATGTCGGCACGCTCACCATCGACGAGACCAGCATCACCGGCACCGGCAAGGCGATCGACATCGACCAGGGCGGAACCGTCAACATCGATCTCGACCAGCTGAGCTCGGCCTCGTCCTCGACGGAGGGCGTCCACCTCCAGGGCCTCACCGGCACGTTCAACGCCGCCACCGGCATCATCCAGACCAACACCGGAGTCGGCGTCCTGATCGGCGCCTCGGGCGGCGCGACCGCAAGCTCCGGCGGCGACGTCGCCTTCACCTACGGCGGCGACATCTCCAGCGCGGGCACCTCCACGGTCGAGATCCAGGACCGGACCGGCGGCACCGTCACCTTCTCGGGCGTCCTCACCGACGGCGCGATCGCGACCGGCCAGACCGGAATCCTGATCGACGGAAGCGCCGGAACGGTCAACTTCAACGGCCAGACCTTCATCAGCGCCGGCGCCGGCGCCGGCAACGGCGTCACCCTGACCAACAATACGGGCACAATCAACTTCGCCGCGACCGGCACCGGCCTCGACATCACCACCACGACCGGCTCCGGCCTGACCTTCACCGGCGGCGGAACGCTCAACATCACCAACGCCGGCACCGGCAACAGCGTCGTCACCGGCACCGGCCAGATCCTGAACCTGCAGAACGGCGCGATGGGGACGAGCGGGATCGCCTTCCAGACGCTGACCAGCGGCAACGTCGCCGCGGGCAACGCAATCAACATCAACAATCTCGACGCCGCCGGAGCGGGCACGTTCAGCGGCGGCGCCGTCACCATCGGCGGAACCGCCGGGGCGAGCGCGGACGGGATCAACATCACCGGTTCCAACTCGACCTTCAGCTTTGCCAGCGCGACGATCGACAACACCGCCGGCGACGGCATCGAGATCAACGGCACCACGCCCAACACCACCGGCGTCGTCACCTTCACCACCGTCAATCTCGACGGAATGTCCGGAACCGGCGTCAACATCGTCGGCGCGACCAACGCGGTGAACATCAACGGCGGCACGATCGGCGTTCAGAACGATTCGACCGATGACGGCGTCCGGGTCACGGGCGGCACCGGCGCGGTGACCGTCGCGGCGAGCGTCACCCAGTCCTCCGGCGGCAATAACGTCGTCGACATTTCCGGCCACGCCACTGGCGCGATCCTGTTTTCGGGTGGGATCACCGCCGCGGTCGGCGGCGGCGGCATCCGTCTCGTAAACAATACGAGCGGCAATATCGATTTCAGCGGGAACACGACTCTGAACACCGGCTCGCTGAGTGGGATTACCTTCACCAACACGGCCGGCACGGGCGCGAACGTCACCTTCTCCGAGGGCACGCTCGACCTCGACACGACCTCCGGCACCGGAATCAACGCCACCAACTCGACGGTGGGCGCCGGTTCGCTGACGATCAGCGGGGCCGGCAACAGCGTCGCCGCGGTCGGTGGCCGAGCGATCAACATCGACGGCGTCACGACCAATATCACCCTGCTCGATCTGAGCGCCAACGGCGGCACCAGCACCGCCGTCTTCCTCAAGAATACCGGCGCAGGCGGCCAGTTCGTCGTCACCGGCACGGCCTCGACCGCCGGTTCGGGCGGCACCATCCAGGCGATCGGCGGAGCCGATGCCGCGAGCCTTGGCGCCGCAGCGACCCAAGGCACCGGTATCTACATGGAGAATGTCTCCAACGTCTCCATCACCAACATGATCTTCGGCGCCAATGCCGGGACAATGAACAATTTCGGCATTCGCGGCGAGAACGTCACCAACTTCACGCTGCGCGATTCGGAATTCCGGGGCACTTTCGGAACCAACGAAAGCCTCGACGAGGGCACGATCCGCTTCGGCACCGAGAATATCAGCACCGGCATCAAGGGCATCGCGCTGTTCGAGGGCGATAACATTGCCGGCGGCTACGAGAACAATCTCTCGGTCTATCTCTACGGCACTGACACCTTGAACATGACCGTCAGGGACAATGCCACCAGCGGCGACCAGGCGGTGTTCGGCCTCAACAGCAATCTGCTCGGCGACGACAGCCTCCACGTCGAATCCGGCGGCACCGGCAGCAATCTCACCCTCACCGTCACCAACGCCGATTTCAACGGCGCGCGCGGCGACCAGCTGCAGACGATCGCGATCGGTGTCACCACCCAGAATCTGTCGATCACCGGCAACAAGTTCCTGAACGGCCACGGCAACATCGTCTCGGGCGGCGGCGGAGTCGACCTGCTGGGCGGGAGCACGGCGGCGACGTCGAACGCCAACATCACCTTCAATTTCAGCAACAACACGATCAAGGGCGCGCAGGGCAGCGCGCTCGACGCGGTCTATACGGGCTATCAGGCGACCATCAACGGAGTCATTTCGGGCAACACGATCGGCACCAATAACGGCGTCCTCGACACCAACGCCAATGGCGGCTCGATCAACGGCGGCGAAGGCATGAACATCGGCCAGGCCAAGGCCAACGGCACCGGCTCGATCAACTTCGCGGTCCGGATCGACGCCAACAACATCTACGACATCAAGAACGGGCTCGCGGCGATCCGTCTCGTCGCCAACTCCGCCGGCGGCGGGGGGACTTCGCGGCTCGAGGCCACGGTCACGAACAACGTCAACGGCGACGTCGCCGGCTCCGATACCCTGTCGGGCCTCTACGCCATCGTCGGCGGCCAGGGCGCGAGCGATCCGTCGGTCATGGGCCTGAACCTGAGCGGCAACACCTTCCGCTCCGGCGCCGCGAGCGGCAGCAACGCCATCACCCTCGACCAGATCTCGACCAACAGCACCGCCCATTACATCATTCCGGGCTATCCCCTGACCGCCACGTCGGTCAGGGGCGAGGGCCGCGCCGGCGGCACGGCGAGCGCCAATCTCACTTCCTACTGGGCGAACGCGGCGAGCGGGGGCTCGGGCACCAACACCCTCGTCAACGGCGCCTTCCCGAACCAGCCGGGCAAGGTCGACGCTGGCAACGTCTTCGGGATCACCAACGGCGCCTTCATCCTGGCCGTGCCGCTGATGGCCGCTCAGTCCGACGCGGCGGGCTGGGAGGATCTCCAGGTCAGCCCGGTCACGGCGCCGCCGCGCGACCCCGATCCCACGCCCGTTGCGACCACTCCCGGTTCCGACACGGGCGGCGACACGGGCACTGGCGGCGGCGGCGGCGGCACAGGCGGCACCGGCGGCACCCCCACGCCGCCCGCGCCTTCCGCCCCCGCGGTCCTGACCCAGGCGGACCTCGGCGCGTTGGTCGACGCGGCCATCCAACGCTGGGTCGACGCCGGGGCGACTCCCGCCCAGGTCGCGGCCATGCGCGCCGTCCAGTTCGGAATCGCCGACATGGCCGGAATCTTCGTCGGCTCGTCGACCCACGGCGTGGTCACCCTGGACAACGATGCCGCCGGCCATAACTGGTTCATCGATTCCACCCCCGGCGAGGACAGCGAGTTCGACGGCTCGGGCACCCGGCTCACCGCCGATGCGGGCGGCGCGGCCGAGGGCAAGATCGACCTGCTGACCGTGCTGATGCACGAGCTCGGCCACCAGATCGGGCTCGGCGACGAATATATGACGTCGAAGAACAGCGACCTCATGTACGGCTACGTCAATGTCGGCGAGCGCCGCCTGCCCGCCCAGGGCGAAGCGGCCGGAGCCCAGCCGGGCTCGGTCGGCTCGACCGCTTATGCGATCACTCCGGTCACGATCGGGACGGTTCCCAGCGGCAAGACGTTCGACGTCCTGATCAAGTCGACGATCACCCCCCAGACGGACGGCTTCATCGTCAATCCGACCAACACCGCCACGATCAGCGGAACCAACTTCACGCTCGCCGACATCCAGGAGCAGCTGTCGCTCGACAGCCTGACGCTCGGCAACCTCGTCTTCCTCGACGTCAATAAGAACGGCGCTTACGACGCGGGCACCGACAACGGAATCGTCGGGGTCGTCGTCGATCTCTATGCCGACACCAACGACAGCGGCGGCTGGGACGCCGGCGACGTCTTCCTCGGCACCAGGACCACCGTCGCCGGCGGCCTCTACAGCTTCGCCGGCCTGGCGCCAGGCGATTATGTCGTCGTCATCAACGCGAGCAACTTCAACGCCGGCGGGGCGCTCGCCAACCTGCTGGTCGCGCCCGGCGCCGTCATCGATCCTGACACCGGCAATGTCGACAACGACAATAATGGCGCCCTCTTGGGCGGAGTGATCTCGGCCCAGACGATCACGCTCTCCTACAATGCCGAGCCGACCGCCGGCACCGGCAACGACGTCAACAACACGCTCGACTTCGGCTTCGTCACCAACGGGCCGCCGGTCGCCACCGACGATTCGGGCCTGACCGCGACCGAGGACCAGGCGTCGCAATATTCGACGCAGCTGACCGGCAACGACACCGATCCCGATTCCGATACGCTGACGATCACTTCCGCCAACAACGCGGTCAACGGTTCGGTCAGCGTCGCGGGCGGGATCGTCACCTTCACGCCCACCGCCAACTTCAACGGCTCGGCCTCGTTCGACTACACGATCGACGACGGCCACGGCCACACCGACGTCGGCCACGCCACGATCACCGTCGGCGCGGTCAACGATCCGGTCACCAGCTCCGCGCCGGCGACGGCCAGCCTGAACGAGGATGCCACCAACGTCGCCGTGACCGGTGTCTCGATCGCCGACGTCGATTCGGTCCTTGCCCCAGCCGGTGTCTACGAGGTCGTTCTGCAGGCGACGCATGGCGCCCTGACGCTGACCAACCTGACCGGCCTCAGCTTTACCGCCGGCGACGGCACCGGCGATGCCACGATGACCTTCCACGGCACCCTCGCCGCCCTCAATACGGCGCTGGCGACGCTCAAATACACTCCCGACGCCAATTATAACGGCTCGGCCCAGATCGATATCGACGTCACCGACGAATATGGCGCCGTCGTCGCCACCGGCAGCGGCAGCGGGACCGCGGACTTCGACAGCATCGCTCTGACGATCAACCCGGTGAACGACGCACCCTCCGGCACCGACGACAGCGCTAACGCATCCGAGGGCGTCACCTACACCTTCCTGACGAGCGATTTCTCGGACGGGTTCAGCGATCCCATTGACGGGAACGCGTTCAACGGTGTCGCGATCACGCAATTGCCGACGACCGGGACGATCAAGCTGAACGGCGTCGCGATCGGGGTGAACGCAATCATCACCAAGACGCAGCTCGACAATGGCAACCTCACCTACGTCCCCGCCGCGGGCTCCGCCGGCACTGCGCCGACATTCAAGTTCGCGGTCCAGGACAACGGCGGCTTCGCGAACGGCGGGGTGGACTTCGACCAGAGCCCGAACACGTTCACGATAAATATCGGCCTGGCGAACAATGCCCCCGTTCTCGATCTCGACGCCTCCGGCGCCGGCACCGGCTTCGCTGCCTCCTATACGGAAGGCGCCGCGCCGGCCGCGATCTCGGACGTCGACGTCGCCATCACCGACAGCGATTCGGGCGACATGGTCGAAGGCGCGACCATCACCATCGGCAACGCCGTCACCGGCGACGTCCTGACCGTCGTCGGCGCCCTGCCGGGCTCCATCACCGTCGACGGGGCAAGCACGGCGACCAACCTGATCCTGACCGGCACCGGCACCCAGGCCGAATATGAGGCGGCGATCGAGCAGATCACCTTCTCGAACAGCGGCAACAACCCGACCGCGGGCGGCACCAACGGTTCGCGCACGATCAACGTCACCGTCACCGACGGAACCGCCTCGAGCAACGTCGCGGTGAGCACCATAACCGTGACGGACGACAATGCCGACGCTCCGTCGGGCACGAGCTCGACGATCACCGCGAACGAAGACGCCTTCCGGCTGATCTCCGCCGCCGACCTCGGCTTCAGCGACTCCGACGGCACGTTCGCCAGCGTCACTATCAGCGCCGTCAGCGGCGGCAAGATCTATGTCGACGCCGACGGCTCCGCCGGCGCCGGCGCCCCGGTCGAGGCGACCTTCCCGGTGACCTTCACCGCGCAGGATCTGATCGACGGCAAGGCCAGCTTCAAAGCCGATCCCAACGCCAACGGCAGCGGCCTCG
Organism: Sphingomonadales bacterium; assembly: GCA_034668565.1. Lineage (GTDB taxonomy): Bacteria > Pseudomonadota > Alphaproteobacteria > Sphingomonadales > Sphingomonadaceae > Allosphingosinicella. The sequence goes on from JAXDPE010000017.1 coordinate 63,854, forward strand.
GCGCCATAACCTTCGCCGTCACGGACGACGACGGCAACTCCGACGCCAGCCCGAACGTGCTCACCGTCGACGTCACCGCCGTGAATGATTCGCCGGTCCTGACCACGGGCGGCCCGATCGCGGCGACGGAGCAGACCGCGGTCGCGATCCTTCCGGCCGGATCGCTCGCCGACGTCGATCTCGATGCCCGCAACGGCGGCAATGGCGATTATGCCGGCGCCTCGTTCAGCGTGAACCGCAACCCCGCGACCAGCGCCCAGGACGTCTTCACGCTGGTCGCCGGTCCGAACTTCACGATCGTCGGCTCCGAGCTCAAGTCGGGCGGCCTGACCTTCGCGACGATCAGCGTCGACGGAAGTGCTGGCGCCATCGTCATCAACTTCACCAGCCAGCAGACGGCCGCGACCAGCGCGCTGGTCGATGAGGTCATCCAGGCGGTCCGCTATACCAATACCAGCGACAATCCACCGGCGTCCGTCGATCTCGCCGTGGGCTTCAACGACGGCTCGCCGGGCGGCGGCCAGGGGTCCGGCGCGAACGCGCTCGACGTCAACCTGGTCACGGTGAACATCGCCGGGGTCAACGACGCCCCGGTCAATTCCCTGGGCGGCACGATCGGCACCGGGGAGGACGCCAGCAATGCGTGGCTGAGCGGAATGTCGATCTCCGATCCGGATGCGGATCCGGCCAACGACGACATCTATGTCACCTTCCAGGTCCAGCACGGAGCGATCGACATCCGCACCGACGTGGTGGGCGGGCTCACCGCGGGCGACATCATCGCGCAGTCCGTCGACACGATCACCGTCCAGGGGACGCTGAACGAGATCAACGCAACCCTCTCGGCGACCAACGGCCTGACCTATTCGCCGAACGCCAATTTCAACGGCGACGACACTTTGACCGTGTCCACCAACGATGCGGGCCATAATGGCGCCGACCCGGGCCTTACCGGGGACGGCACCAGCGAAGAGGATGTCGACACCCGCACGATCTCGGTCTCCGCGGCCGACGACGCTCCGGTCGCGCAGCCCGACGCCGTGTCCACGGCCGAGAACGTCATCGGCACCGGCAGCCTGTTCGCCAATAACGGCTCGGGTCCGGACAGCGACGCCGATGGCGATCCCATCACCGTGTCCGAGGTCAACGGCTCGCCCGCCGATGTCGGCAATCCCATCACCCTGGCTTCGGGCGCGATCCTGACGGTCAATTCCGACGGCACCTACAGCTACAATCCGAACGGCAAGTTCACGCGGCTTACCGACGGTTCGTCGGGCGCCGTGAACACGTCGACGGTCGGCGATACGTTCAGCTATACCGTCAGCGGCGGCAACACCGTCAGCGTCACGGTGACGGTAAACGGAGTCGCTGGGCCGGGCGACTGGCTGATGGGCGACGGCACCGACAACACCATCACCGGCACTCCGCAGGCCGATACGTTCGTCGTCAGCCAGGGCGGCAACGACACCGTGATCGGCCTCGCCGGCGACGACATTTTCTATTTCGGCGGAGCCCTCACGGCCGACGACAATGTTGATGGCGGCCTCGGCGTCGACACGATCGTCCTTCAGGGCGATTATAGCGGCGGCCTCACCCTCGACGGCTCGGTGACGGGGGTCGAGAACATCTCGATGCTCGCCGGAAGCAATACGAACTTCGGCGACCCGGGGACCAACCATTACGATTACGATCTGACGATTAGCGACGCCAATTTCGGTGGCGGGACCCAGGTCCGGATCAACGGCGCTGCCCTGCTCGTGGGCGAGGATTTCACGTTCGACGGCTCCGCCGAGACCGACGCCAAGTTCGTCGTCTACGGCGGCCGGGGGGTGGACGACCTCACCGGCGGCGCCGGCAACGACATCTTCTTCTTCGCCGAGGGCGGGCGCTTCGCGGCGGGCGACAAGGTTGATGGCGGCGGTGGCTATGACGGCCTCTTCCTGCGCGGCAATTACTCGATCGACTTCAACCAGGCCGGCTTTGCCGGGGCGCTCCAGAACATCGAGAACCTCACCGTCGCGGGCGCGGCCGACATCCGCTACGCGCGCGGCGGCGGCACCGAGTTCGATTACAGCATCACCTGGGACGACGATCTGCTCGCCGTGGGCAAGTCGATGACGATCAACGGCAGCACGCTCGGCAGCGAGGAATCGCTGGCGTTC
>JAXDPE010000018.1:0-12545 GCA_034668565.1 Sphingomonadales bacterium
AGACCTGCCGCTGACCCGCTGCGCGCTGGCCGTCGACAAGTCGAGCGCAACCGCGTTGACGGCGGCCTGGCGGCGCATGCTCGGCTCGGTCAGGCAGGGCGAGGAGCTGCTCGCCGGCGCCGACGGCACGTCCTACACTTTCTCGATGGAGGTGGAGGGACGCACGCTGGCCGGCGAGACATGGGCGCCGCGCCCCGATACCCGGCCGGGACGGATCGCGCGCCTGGCCGAAGCGATGCGCGAATATTGCGAGACGCGGGAAGCCGGACGATTGCCGGAAATCGCCGAGCTCGCCGGTCGGCTAAGTTCTACCGGTTCCGCCGCCCCTCGATAAGCGTGTCGACCAGTGCGGGCTCCGCCAGAGTGCTCGTATCGCCGAGGCTGCCGAAATCGTTCTCCGCGATCTTGCGCAGGATGCGGCGCATGATCTTGCCCGACCGGGTCTTGGGCAGCCCGGGCGTGAAATGAAGGATGTCGGGACTGGCGATCGGGCTGATTTCGGTTCGGACGTGCTGGCGCAATTCCTTCTCCAGCGCCCCGCTTCCCTCCTCGCCTTCCATCAGGGTGACGTAGCAATAGATGCCCTGGCCCTTGATGTCGTGCGGGTAGCCGACCACCGCGGCTTCCGCGACCTTGGGGTGGCTGACGAGGGCGCTCTCGATCTCGGCGGTGCCGAGGCGGTGGCCGGAGATGTTGAGGACGTCGTCGACCCGGCCGGTGATCCAGTAATAATCGTCCTCGTCGCGGCGGCAGCCGTCGCCGGTGAAATATTTGCCGCGATAGGTGCTGAAATAGGTCGACACGAAGCGGTCGTGGTCGCCGTAGACGCTTCGCATCTGGCCGGGCCAGGAGCGGGCGATGCACAGGTTTCCCGAGGCGGCGCCGTCGAGCAACTCGCCGTCCGGGCCGACCAGCTGCGGCTCGACCCCGAAGAAGGGTCGGCCGGCGCTTCCCGGCTTCATGTCGTGGGCTCCGGGCAAGGTGGTGATCATCACTCCGCCGGTCTCGGTTTGCCACCAGGTGTCGACGATCGGGCAGCGGCTTTCACCGACCACCTCGTAATACCAGCGCCAGGCCTCCGGATTGATCGGCTCGCCGACCGTTCCGAGCAGGCGGATGGAGGAGCGGTCGTGCTTTCGGACCGGACCCTCCCCTTCGCGCATCAGGGCCCGGATCGCCGTTGGAGCGGTGTAGAAGATGTCGACCTTGAGCCGCTCGACGACGTCCCAGAAGCGGGTGAAATCCGGGTAGTTGGGAACGCCCTCGAACATCAGGCTGGTGGCGCCGTTGAGCAGCGGCCCGTAGACCACGTAGGAATGGCCGGTAACCCAGCCGACATCGGCCGTGCACCAGAAGACTTCGCCGGGCTTGTAGTCGAAGACGTAATGGAACGTCGTCGCCGTCCAGACCGCATAGCCGCCGCTGGTATGGAGGACGCCCTTGGGCTTCCCGGTCGAGCCGGACGTGTAGAGGATGAAGAGCGGGTCCTCCGCGTTCATCGGCTCGGGCGGGCATTCGTCGGGCACCAGGCCGGCCATGTCGTGGAGCCAATGGTCGCGGCCCTGGGTCCATTCGATATCGTTGCCGAGATGGCGGACGACGAGAACGGCTTCGACCTCGGCGCCCTTGGCGAGCGCGGCGTCGACATTGGCCTTGAGCGGCACCAGCTTGCCGCCGCGCTTGCCGCCGTCGGCGGTGATCACGAAGCGGCTTGCGCAATCCTCGATCCGGCCGTGAAGGGCCTCGGGCGAGAAGCCGCCGAAGACGACCGAATGGACCGCGCCGATCCGGGCGCAGGCGAGCATCGCCACCGCGGCTTCCGGGATCATCGGCAGATAGAGGGTCACCCGGTCGCCCTTGCGGACGCCCAGGGCCTTGAGGCAATTCGCCATCGCCACGACCTCGCGGTAGAGCTCGCCGTAGGTCAGGCTTCGGCCGGTGCCGGGCTCGTCGCCTTCGAACAGGATCGCGACCTCGTTCGACCGTTCTTCGAGGTGCCGGTCGACGCAGTTGAAGCAGAGGTTGAGGATGCCGTCCTCGAACCATTTGATGTCGACCGGATCGAACGACCAGTTGCCCGCGACGGTCGGGGCCTTCACCCAGTCGATCCGCCCCGCCTGCCCGGCCCAGAAGGTGTCGGGATCGTCGAGCGACTGGCGATAAAGGGCTTCATAGGCTTCCGGGTCGGCGTGGCTTGCAGCGACCAGGGCCGCGGGCGGCGAAATTCGACTTTCCATCCCCCGTCACTAAGCCCGCGAGGGGTCAGCCGCAAAGACGCAAAATGTTTACCCCCTCCGGTTAAAGGGGCTCGATGATCGAGGGGTGGGCTTCAGCCATCGAGACGATGCCGGAAATGTCCGCGGCGGCAGCGGCGCTCGTCCGCCGTCCGGGCGGGCGCGCGTCCGCCGTCCCGGCCTGCGCCTTGCCGTTCGCCCGCTTCTGCGGCGACGAGGCGCTGGTCCGTTCCTGGCGCCGGCTGGAAGCGGCGGCGTCGCTGCCGATGCAGAGCCACGCCTTCGCCTCGGCGCTGGCGCGAACGTTCCTCTCCGCCGCCCATATCGAGGTCTTCTTCATCCGGGAGCAGGGCGCCATCTCCGCCTTGCTGACCTTGTGCCGCAAGCCGGGCCTCTTCGCCCGCTGGCGGATGGTCGGAGCGGATGAGGTCGCCGAGCCCGACGACGCTCTCTACCGCGATCCCGACAGCGCCCGAAGCCTGGCGCAGGCCATCGTCGCGGACGGGCGCGCCGTGGAGCTGGACCGGATGCCGGTCGAATCCGGGCTGATTCCGGCTTTGCGCTCGGCCCTGCGCGGCAAAGGATGGATGTCGGTCCGCCCGGCAATCCCAACTCCCACCATCAAGCTCGATCCGCGCTGGAAGGATCCGGCCTCGTGCTTCAATTCCGGCCGCCGCTCCGATTTCCGCCGGGCGGCCCGAAGGGCGAGCGAGCATGGCGAGGTTTCGTTCGAGATCTTGTCGCCGCCACCGGAGGCGTTCGACGCCTTGTTCGACGAGGCGATCGGAGTCGAGGCGCGAAGCTGGAAGCGCGAAGCGGGCACGGCGATCGCGGCCGACGGCGCCAAGGAAAGCTGCTTCCGCCATTATTTCCGCTCAGCCTGCGAGGACGGCACTTTCCGGATCGCGTTCCTGCGCATCGACGGCCGCGCCGTCGCCATGCAGATGGCGCTGGAAATGCTGGACCGCTACTGGCTGTTCAAGATCGGCTTCGATGAAGATTATGAGCGTTGCTCGCCGGGCACCCTGCTCATGCTCCATACCCTCGGCTGGGCGGCCGGGCGCGAGCTTTCCGCCTACGAGCTGCTCGGTAATGTCGAGCCGTGGATCGCGCGCTTTTGGACCCGGGAGCAGCATGACTGCGTCTGGGTCCGCGCCTATCCGTTCAACCCGCGAGGCGCGGTCGCCTTGGCGGCGGACGCCTTGGCTTCGCTTCGCAAGCGGCTGATCCGGGCCTGATGCCGGGGCTTTGGGCCCTGCTCAGGGAGGCGCGCTACGCCCTTCCCTATCAGCTCGAGCGCTTCGTTCACGGCCCCGGAGCGAGGGCCGCCGCGAGGCGCTGCGCCCGGCTGGAACGCGCCGGCTTCGAATCGACCGTCGGCTATTTCCAGGCCCGCGACGCGCGGCCCGAAGCGATCGTCGCCGGCAATCTCGAAGTCGCCCGCCGCCTCGCCGCCCGGGGCGTCGGCGCCTGCCTGGCCGTCAAGGCGCCGCCCTTGGCCTTCGATCCCGGAAGCCTCGAGGCGATCGCAAGGGCCGCGGACGGGGCGGGCCTCACCTTGATGTTCGACGCCCATGCCCCGAAGGATGCCGACGAGACGCTGGCCGCGGTTTCGTCCCTGCTTCGCGATTTCCCCGGGACCGGCTTCGCCCTCCCCGCGCGCTGGCTGCGAAGCCGGGGGGACGCCGCCACCTTTCGGGACAGCAGCGCCCGGATCCGGCTCATCAAGGGCGAGTGGGCCGATCCCGAATGGCGGGGAATGGACGTCGAGGCGAGCTACCTGGCCCTCGCCGCCCGCCTTGCCGGGCGCCGCGCACCGGTCGGAGTCGCGACTCACGACCCGGCTTTGGCCAAGCGGGCGCTGGCCCTGCTGCTCGATGCCGGAACGCCGTGCGAGCTGGAGCAGCTGCGCGGGCTTCCGGCGCGGCGGACGACGGCGGTGGCGCGGCGCCTGGGAGTGCCGGTTCGGATCTACGTTCCCTTCGGTCCGGGCTGGTGGCCCTATGCGCTCGATAAGGCACTCGCCCGGCCGTATCTGTTGTCGTGGATGATCCGGGACAGGCTGGCCTTCGAGCGTCATCCCGGACTTGATCGGGGATCCATGAACACGGATTGTGGGCAATCCCCACCGGCGGCGTTCATGGATTCCGGCCTTCGCCGGAATGACGGAAAGGCTTAACCCAGGTCAGGGCAATCGCCCGGAACTTCGCTCTCTTTCCGACGGTTTAACCCGGTCATGACGCCTCCGAACCAGTCCGCGCCCGTGGCCGACGCGCCGAACCGAGACAAAGGCCCCGCGACCGGAATGTTCTTCGCCTCGAAGAGCGATCCGGGAACCCATCAGCTCACCGCCCGGATGCAGGTCACCGAGGTCGGAGTGTATCGAGGCCCGCATTATTACAGCCACACGCCGATGATCCGCATCCAGCTGGATCTCGGCCGGCTGGAGGAATGGCCGACGAACCGGATCGCCGGCTTCACCGAGGCGCTGCTCGGCCTGCTTCCCGGCGTCGGGCGCCACGGCTGCTCGCTTCGCGTTCGCGGCGGCTTCGAGCGGCGGCTTCGCGAGGGCACCTGGCTCGGCCATGTCGCCGAGCATGTCGCTCTGGAGCTCCAGACCCTGGCCGGCTCGCGCGCGACCCGGGGCAAGACCCGATCGGTGAAGAGCCGGCCGGGCGTCTACAACGTCATGTTCGCCTATAATGAGGAGAAGGTCGGGCTATTGGCCGGGCGGGTCGCGCTCGAGCTGGTCAATTCGCTGCTGCCGGCCGATCTCCACGGGATAAGCGGCCTCGACCGGGTCCATCCGCTGGACGGCGAATTCGACTTCGAGCGCCGGCTCGAGGCGCTGAGGCGGATGGTCCGCCGGACCACGCTGGGCCCGAGCACCAAGGCCCTCGTCGACGAGGCGGTAAGGCGCGGGATCCCGGTGATGCGGCTCGACGAGAAGAGCATGCTCCAGCTCGGCCATGGCCGTCACCAGCAGAAGATCCGGGCGTCGATCACCGGGCGGACGTCGCTGGTGGCCGCCGACCTCGCCGGCAACAAGGACATGACCAAGAAGCTTCTCGACGAGAGCGGGGTGCCGGTGCCGCGAGGCATCGTCGTCCGCGACCCCGAGGAAGCGGTTCGCGGCACGAAGCGGCTTCGCTACCCCCTCGTCACCAAGCCGCTCGACGGCAATCACGGCCGCGGGGTGACGATCGGGATCATGGACGAGGCGCAACTGCGCTTCGGCTTCGCTGAGGCGCAGGCCCAGGCCAAGGGCCGCGACGTCATCGTCGAGCAGTTTTTCGAGGGCAACGACCACCGCATCCTCGTCGTCGGCGGCAAGATGGTGGCGGTCGCCGAGCGAATCCCCGCCCAGGTCGTCGGCGACGGGATCAGCAATATCCGCCAGCTCATCGCCGAGGTGAACCGCGATCCCCGCCGAGGCGAGGGCCATGAGAATGTCATGACCCGGATCCGGATCGACGCCCATGTCGAGGAATTCCTGGCCCGCTCGGGCCTTACGCCCGAATCCATTCCTGAGGCGGACGAGGTCGTCCAGCTTCGCGCCACCGCCAACCTTTCGACCGGCGGGACGGCGGTGGACCGGACCAACGAGATCCATCCCGACAATGCGGAGATCGCCCGGCGGGCGGCCCTGATCGTCGGCCTCGACGTCTGCGGGGTGGACTTCGTCTGCCCCGACATCGCCCGCTCGGTCCGGGAGACCGGCGGCGGGGTCATCGAGGTCAATGCCGCACCCGGCCTGAGGATGCATATCGAGCCATCGGAAGGCGCGCCCCGCGACGTCGCCAAGCCGATCATCAAGATGCTGTTCCCGCGCGGCCGCAAGTTCCGGGTGCCGATCATCGCCATCACCGGCACCAACGGCAAGTCGACCGTCGGCCGGATGATCAAGCACATCATCCGCTACACCGGCTGCACGGTCGGGCTGACGTCGACGACGGGCGTCTATATCAACGACATCCTCACCCACGAAGGCGACGCCACCGGCCCGCGCAGCGCCCGGATGATCCTTCGCGATCCCACGGTCGAGGTGGCGGTGCTCGAGACGGCGCGGGGCGGCCTGCTTCGCGAGGGCCTGGCTTACGGCGAGGCCGATATTGCCGCCTGCCTCAACGTCACCGCCGACCATCTCGGGCTGAAGGGCATCGAGACGGTCGAGGACCTCGCCGACGTCAAGCAGGTCGTCGTCGAGGCGGTGCGCCGCAACGGCCACAGCGTCCTCAACGCCGACGATCCGCTGACCGTCAGGATGGCGCGCCGCGCCGGCGGCCGGATAATCTGGTTCTCGCTGAGCGGCGGCGCGGAGATGTCGCCGATGCTCCGCGAACATGTCGACGACGGCGGCATGGCGGTGGTCCGCGAGGCCGGCCCGGAAGGCGGCACGATCGTGCTTTACGACGATACCCGCCGCGAGACGATCATGAAGGCCGGCGACATTCCCGCTACTCTTCACGGAATGGCCGAGTTCAACGTCGCCAACGCGCTCGCCGCCATCGCCATCGCGCTGGCGCACGAGGTTCCGATCCTGACCATCCGATCGGCCATGGCCCAGTTCCGCTCGACCTTCGAGCAGAACCCGGGACGCCTCAACGTCCACGATGCCCACGGCTTCCGGGTCATCGTCGATTATGCCCACAACGCGGCCGGCCTCGAGGCTCTGGGCAAGGTCGTGAAGGGCCTCAGCCACCGCTACAAGCGAACGATCGGAACCGTGTCGATGGCCGGCGACCGCCGCGACGAGGACATCATGGAGCTGGGCCGGATCGCCGCCGGAATCTTCGACGAGCTCATCTTCCGGGAGGACCCGGCCACCCGGGGCCGGCCGCGCGGGGAGGTGATGGGCCACCTGCAGAAGGGCGCCCTCGACGGGGGCCGGTCGCCCGACCACATTCACCTCATCGCCGGCGAGCAGGCCTCGACCGCCGCGGCCCTGGCCATGGGAAGGCCGGGCGACCTGATCGTGATCACCCCGACCGACGTCAAAGGCTGCTGGCAGCAGGTCAACGACTTCAAGCCGGCCGCCGAACGCGCCTCCGGCCGCGCCGCCTTCCTGGCCGCCGAATAGAATGGCCGATCCGATGGAGGGCCGCTGGGCCCTGATCGTCCATGGCGGCGCCAAGGAGATGGAGCCCGGCGAGGAAGACGACAATCGCCGCGGCGTGATCGAGGCGGTCCGCGCAGGCTCCGCGGTGCTCGGGCGCGGCGGCAGCGCCGTCGATGCCGTTGAAGCTTCGATCCGGATCCTTGAGGATCTGCCGGTGTTCAACGCCGGCCGCGGATCGGCACTCAACGAAGCGGGCGAGATCGAGATGTGCTCGGGCCTGATGGACGGACGCAACCTTTCGATCGGCGCCGTCGGAGCGATCCGCAAGGTGCGCCACCCCGTCTCGGTGGCGAAGCGGCTGCTTGCCGAGAAGGAGATCCTCCTCGTCGGCGAAGGCGCGACCCTGTTCGCCGAGCGAGCGGGCCTGGAGATGGTTGAAGAAGCAGCGCTGGTAACCGAAAACCGGCGCGAGGCGCTCGAGCAGATGCACGACACGGTCGGCGCCGTCGCCCTGGACCAGGGCGGCAACCTCGCCGCCGGCACTTCCACGGGTGGCCTCACCGGCGCCAAGGTCGGCCGGATCGGCGACAGCCCCCTGCCGGGCAACGGCCTTTACGCCGACAATCACGTCGGCGCCGTTTCCTTTTCCGGCGACGGCGAGAGCATCGCCCGGCTTGCCCTCGCCGCGCAGGTGATGGCGAGCATCGGCCGGGTTGGCCCGGAAGGAGCGATCACGAAGGCGGTCGAACAGCTTCCGGGCGTCGGCGGAGCGTCCGCCGACGGCGGCGGGATCGCGATCGCCAAGGACGGGCGGATCGGCTGGGCGCATAACAGCCCGGCCTTCGCCATCGGGTATGCCAGCGCCGACTCGCCCGAGCCCCGGGCCTATCTGAACAAGGAAGAAGAACGACGTGGCTGACGACGAACACCGCCGCCAGGGCTGCCTGATCATCATCGGCGGCCACGAGGACCGCGATCCCAAAGGTGAGCGGGCGATCCTGCGCGAGGTGGCGAGGCACGTCCATGGCGGCAAGCTCGTGCTCGCCACCGTCGCCAGCCATCGGCCCGAAGGCTATTTCGACGAATATGAAAAGGCCTTCGCCGGCCTTGGCCTCGGCGACCTGGTCGAGCTCTATGTCGAGGAGCGAAGCCAGGCGGGAGACCGGGACAAGCTGTCGGTGCTCGACGACGCCGCCGGCATCTTCTTCTCCGGCGGCGACCAGCTGAGGATCACGAGCCAGATCGGGGACACCGGCATCGAGGCCAAGGTCCGAGCGCTCTACGAACGCGGCGGGGTCGTCGCGGGCACTTCCGCCGGGGCCTCCGTCATGAGCGAGACGATGCTGGTCAAAGGCACCAGCAAGATCACCCACCGCATCGGCGATCTTCATATGGCCCCGGGCATGGGCCTGGTGCGCGACGTCATCATCGACCAGCATTTCGCCGAGCGCGGCCGGTTCGGACGGCTGGTCGGCGCCGTCGCCCACAATCCCCGGATCCTCGGCCTCGGCATCGACGAGGACACCGCCGCGGTGGTCGAGGGCGACATGCTGCGGGTGATCGGCAGCGGCGCGGTCTACGCCGTCGACGGCAGCGACGTCACCTATAGCAACGTGGCCGAGGCGCGCTCCGAATGCGCCCTCTCGATGCACGACGTCCGGGTCCATGTGCTTTCGGACAATGACGGCTTCGACCTCAAGGCCCGCCGGCCGATTCACCCCAGAGCCTAGGGTCCGTACTCTAACGGGGAGCCATCGCCGCTTTCGGCGGTTGACGCAGCCATGTGGAAAGAATCGACCATCGACCTCGGCTCCGGCCGAAGCCTTCACTCCGTCCAGCGCGGGGCGGGCGGCGACGTGCTGTTGCTTCACGGAGCGATGACGACGCATCACGACTGGCTGGCAGGACCCGCCGGCGCCCTCGCCGACGGGGCCCGGGTCACCGCGATCGACCGCCCCGGTCACGGCCTTAGCCGCCGCCCCCGCTTCGTCGGCACGCCGCGCGACCAGGCGGCACAGATCGCGGTCGGCCTCGACCGCCTCGGCACCGGGCCCGTGATCGTCGTAGGCCACAGCTTCGGCGCCCTCGTCGGTCTGGCCCTGGCCGAGCGCTTCCCGGATCGGATTGCGGGGCTCGTCCTCGTCGCGCCGCTCGTCTTCCCCGAGCCGCGCCCCCTGGAGCACGGCCTGGTCGCGCCTCGCTCGGCGCCTGTGCTCGGGCCCCTGCTGTCGCGCGCCGGCCGGCGCAGCGGCTTCGACAGGGCGACGATCGAATGGATCCAGGCGGCGATGTTCTTTCCCGGCCCGGTGCCGGCGGCCTGGAAGAGCGCCTTCCCCTACGAGCAGGTGCTCGACCCCGACGCGCTCGTCCACGAGGGCGAGGATGCGGCTTCGATCCTGCCGCTGTCGCCGGCCGGGACGATCGACCTCTCCGGGATCGCGGCCCCAGTCCATGTGCTCATCGGGACCGAGGACCGGGTCGTAGAGCAGGCGCGGCAGGGCGCGGCGCTCGCCCGGATGGTGCGCAACGGCCGGATGATCGAGATCGAGGGCGCAGGCCACATGCTTCACCACAGCCATCCCGATTTCGTCCTCGCCGCGGTTCGCGAGGCCCTGGAGCCGGTCGCCGCATGATGCGATCGAGCTCCGTCGGCGGCGGGGCTCTTGCCGGAACCGCTCGGCTCGTCGCAAGGGGGCGCAACCCGATTCCCGAATCGTCGTTCTCGTCCCCGGCTACCCCGGGGCGCAGGATGCGCTAAGAAGAAGGAATGCGTTTGGACCAGACCGCCCAGTGGCAACCGACCCCGGCCCCCCATCAGGCCCCGGGAGGCCCGCCCCTGCAACCGCCGCCGGGGCCGCCGCGCCGCGCCTGGTACAATCCGCTGCGCTGGGGCTGGCGGCGGATGGTCCTCGCCGCCCTTGCCTTGTTCATGCTGATCATCGCCTGGCTGGCGATCACCGCACCCCTTTCCAAGTCGCTCCAGCCGATCGCGGCGCCGAGCATGACCCTGGTCTCGGTCGAGGGCGACCCGATCGCCCGGCGCGGGGCCGATATCCGGGCGCCGGTCAGGATCGCGCAATTGCCCAAGCACGTCCCGGCGGCCTTCATCTCGATCGAGGATCGCGGCTTTAGAAGCCATTATGGGATCAGCCTGCGCGGGATCGCTCGCGCCGCGTGGCGCAACCTCGGCGCCGGCGGCGTCCGGGAGGGCGGAAGCACGATCACCCAGCAGCTCGCCAAAATCTCCTTCCTCACCGCCGAGCGCACCGCCGGCCGCAAGGCCCAGGAAGTGCTGATCGCCTTCTGGCTGGAGGCCTGGCTGAGCAAGGACGAGATCCTCGAACGCTATCTCTCCAACGTCTATCTCGGCGACAACACTTATGGCCTCCGCGCCGCCTCCCAGCATTATTTCAGCGTCCCGCCGGAGAAATTGAGCGTGACCCAGGCGGCGATGCTGGCGGGGATGGTCAAGGCGCCGTCGCGGCTGGCCCCGACGCGCAACTACAAGCTGGCGCGCGAGCGGGCGAAGGTGGTGATCGCGACGATGGTCCGCGACAAGGTCATCACCCAGCGCGAAGCCAACCGGCTGAGGCCGGCCCAGCTCAAAGTGGAGCGCGAGAAAGTGGTTCCGACCGGAACCTATTTCGCCGACTGGGTGCTGCCGATGGCCCGCGCCCGGGGCGAGGCCGGCTATGGCGACGAAGAGGTCCAGACGACGCTCGAGAGCCGTATGCAGAAGCTTGCGCTCGCCACCGTCCGCCGGGCAAGCCTCGGCCGCGCCCAGGTGGCGCTGGTGGCGATGCGGCCCGACGGGCGGATCGTCGCGATGGTCGGCGGCCGCGACTATGCGCGAAGCCCGTTCAACCGGGCGACCCAGGCGCGGCGCCAGCCCGGCTCGGCGTTCAAGCTGTTCGTCTATCTAGCCGCGCTCCGGGCCGGGATGACCCCCGACACCCTGATCGCCGACACGCCGCTCAGGATCGGCAAGTGGCAGCCCAAGAATTACGGCGACCGCTATCGCGGCACCCTCACCTTGCGCGACGCCCTTGCTCTGTCGAGCAACGTCGCCGCGGTCCGGCTGTCCGAGCGGGTCGGCCGCCAGAACGTGATCCGGGCCGCCCACGACCTCGGAGTCCGAAGCCCGCTCAACGACAATCCGAGCCTGGCGCTCGGCACTTCGGGAGTCACCCTGCTCGAGCTGACCTCGGCCTACGCCGCCGTGGCCGCCGGGGCCTATCCGGTCCGGCCGAAAGGGCTCGAGGATGAGGTTAAGCCGTGGTGGCAGCGCGCCTGGAACCGGGCGACGGGCACGAGCGGCGATCCGGCCTTCGACGAGCTTAAGGAGATGCTCGGCGCCGTCGTCAGCCGGGGCACCGGCCGCGGCGCGGCGCTCGCCGTCCCCGCCTACGGCAAGACCGGAACGACCCAGGACAGCCGCGACGCCTTGTTCATCGGCTTCGCGCAGGATCTGGTGGTCGGGGTCTGGGTCGGCAACGACGACAACAGCCCGATGCCCGGAGCGATCGCCGGCGGCGGTCTTCCGGCCCGGATCTGGAGGGACTTCATGACCCAGGCCGTCGGCACCGGCCCCGCCAAGACGCTGGCGCCGCCGCTCCAGGCGCCGGTCCCGGCCAGCGGGCTCAACGGCTCGGTCACCATGCCGATCGAGGGGACCGGCTACGAGGTCGGGGTGCAGGTGGACGAGAACGGGGTCTCCGTCTCGGCCCAGCCGGACGAGGCGCCGCCGGAGGACGTGCCCGGCGAGGATCGGCCGACCGCCAGCGTCCCGCCACCGCCGCCCGCGCCCGCGCCGGACGACGAGCCGGCGGAGGACGAGCAATAAAAAGGCGCCACCGGCCTATGCCGGGGCGCCTTTTCCCGCCGAGGTCCCGGCTTTCGCCGGGATGACGGACCTAGAGTCCGGTCGTCGCCGTACGGGCGCGGGCGCGGCGGTCCCAGATCTTCTTGGCGACCCAGGCGCCGCCGACGGCGAGGCTCAGCGGCCCGAGGCCGCGGCGGGCGATGGCCGGGGCCAGGGCCCCGAGAAGGAGGCCGGTGCCGCCGTTATACCGTCCCGCCAGCTTGCGGCCGAGCATGGCCCCCGCGATTTTCCCGATCATTGCTCAACTCCTTGAATGGGTTCGCGGGAAGAGCGCTGGAGGGAGGGAGAGGTTCCGCAAACGTCCGTCATTGCGAGCGCAGCGAAGCAATCCAGCGCAGCCTCCGAGGCCCGCTGGATTGCCGCGTCGCTT